>NZ_JCAHRB010000003.1:0-910185 GCF_059429395.1 Agrobacterium sp. K11
CGTGCGCGATTACGCCTGAAGAGGCCGTCTAGGCGCATCGAAAATCGCGCTTACGAATTAACAGAAGGCTTTGTTTCTAAGGCTGCTCAAAACATCTTCCCTCTTTAGGGAAGATAGAAGGACCCCTCCCGGCAGGAGGGCTTCACATCGGCCCTACCTGCCTGGTTGGCAAGCGCAAAGAGAATAGAGAGAGGAGAAGCATTCGGTCCCGATCATCATCCATATCGTGCTGCACGGGAAGCACTGACAGTCAATTTCCCGCGGCGGTTACCATGAGTTTCACCAAGCCTGACATCAATATCGATCCCAAGCTCAATCAAGTAATTAACGAGCCTGTCGACGGTGAAATCTTTCAATTTTCCACGAGTGATATTGGAAATCTTCGCCTGATCTGTCTTCAGAATATTAGCCACGTCTTTCTGTGTTAACTTCCGCTGCTCAATGGCAGCAGAAATTCTTCGGGCAATATCAATTTTGAGCTTCTCCTTGGCGTCCAATTCGACGCCAAGATCAGCAAAAATGTCGCCCGAACTTCTGACGATTTTCACGTCATCAAGTTTGTTGTCGACCATTTTTCGTAACTTTCTCTGTTTCCAAATCCTGGAAATGTTTCTGTTCAGCCTGCTTAAGGCGCTCCCTAATGAGCCTCATATCTTTAGGAGGAGTTTTAGCACCCCGCAGAGACTTTTTCATGTAAGCGTGGAGCACGTAGATAATATCACCAAGCTTGACGGTATACACAGATCTATAGGTGTCGCCGTCGCAATTTGATATTACTTCCAACACGCCAGCTCCGCCGAAGCCAAGCATTGGCGTAACGTTAATTGCTTTTCCCCCGCCCTGAGCGGTGTAAATCGCAAATCCAACTTCTCGTTTTACGTCCTCGGGAAAATTCTTGATGTCATCTAAACTGCTTCCCACAAATACTACGTCTTTCATTGCTCAAATTTCCTCTGTTTTGTTTGGCAATAATGGGCATTGGCTTACTCCGTAGGTTTTATTGTTAACTAGCACCGCTCGGCCCCCTTTCGGTCCAGACCAAGCGCTTAACTTATGCTACATTTGGCATGAAAATTCAAGACTGACTTTTGCTGAATTTGGCATATTTGATGCGGTTCATCGGCGTTGTCGTAGCGGTTATAGATTGCTGCTACTCTTCTGACCCATCAGCGATGGTTCTTCGCGGCCTCAACGCGCTTGCGGTAGGCCAAAAGCGCTTTCCAAGCGTGAGCGCCAGCGCTGGTGAGTGAGACTACATGATTGATTTTTTGGCCTTGTCCCGTCTGGACAGCGATAAATCCACGTCTTTCAAGTTTCTTACGGGTGTTGTCACCCAGCCCTTTTAGCGCGCTCGCTCGGACAGGCTTGTTCACGCCTATTTTAGCTAAGTGCTGCATAATGGGCTCTTCCCAATAGTCGAATGCAAACTCGCTCGGAGGTTTGCCGAATATGAGATTTCGACGCTCGTCTTCTTTCCGCCTCGCCTCTAGCCGCTCTGCTTCTTCTTCCGCATCTATCTCGGCGTCCCAATCATCATCTTCTTTCCAAGCTCTCATGACGCTGTCTATTTGCGGGGAAGCTGGAACCTCTCTGACGACAATCGCCCATCCCTTCATTCTCACGTAGTACCGGCGGCTGACCGAATAGAATTTTGTGGTCGGCATATCGAGACAGAGTGTGTCACCCACATTAGGGCAGGTCCCGAAATGCGAAAGCGGGAAATCGAGCATTGAAGATAGCGGCTCGCCATCGATCAGCTCATAGATTCGAATGCGGGCATAATTCTCGCTGGTCATTCCACGGCTTATACAGCGTCGCCGTGGCACCAATCAATGTGATGCTTCGGACGCCACTCTCGCGCCAGTCCTTCCGACATGAGAACCTGCCCCGCTTCCCGGCCATCGGGAAGGTAGATGTTGACGAGCGGTCGGCGGCTTTGCGTCCGGTCCCTCGCGCCGCTGTCCTCAATGCGAGGCACGCCGGCCAGCAGCAGTTCTTTCAGCCTGGCCTTCGCCTTCAGCGCTAGATCCCGCTCATAGTCGCATTTGGCGCGGCTTCCCATCTCGGGCGCATCCACGCCAGACTTGAACGGCACCCCGCCGCCCAGCAGCCGCAGGTTTTGGCCGTCGCATTTGATCGTGTCGCCATCAATGACAATAAGCGATGCACAAGATACGCCTTGCCCAGCCGTTAAAATAACAGGAAATAACGTAAACGCAGCAACCGCACCTATTGAGAAAAGAACTCTGATCATCTCACCGGTCTCTTTGCATCTGCCTCAAACGGAAGCTGACTTCGGCCACGGCTCCGAGAATTGTTGCGACGACGATGGCATATACGCCTCGATCTATCACGGCGCCTGCGCTTTTCGAACCCGGTGCATAACGCGCCAACGCCTGCTCGTAGGGGAGAAACAGGCCCTCGCCTATAGATATTCCAAGAAGCAGTTGGGAGACGCCGATCAACAAAGAAAGCGCAGCAATAATTCTAGCGAGGTAGGAGAAAAACATTATTTCCACCGTCTTGACGAGAGAAGGAGTTCAGTACTGGGGTTTTATCAAAACGCGCCCACGGACTGAGGGCGGATAAATGCAAACCACGGCCTTCTGTCGGAGCGCCCACGCCGATCTGCTGTGTCCATGCAGCCATCTCATTGTTGGAGTGATCAAATCATCCTCAGGGCGGCATTCAACCGCTCTACCGATAATGTCCATTCTCCGCCCGGAAAACCCACCGTCATGAGGGTTTCTCCCAAACTTCGATTGCCCAAAATCCTTAGTCCACACGGCTCGAAAGGGGAAAGGTTTCTCCAAGCCGCCGCGGTAGAACGCCCAAACGTCGATATCCTTCAGGCCATTCTTCTGATCCAAGAAGTGCAGTGCGCCACCTTGAGCCAAAGTGAGCATAAGCAGCCTATCGCGATATAGTCCCGCGACTGGTGCTCGTTCGTAAATTTCTGCCAACCTTTCTAGCGCCGCGTTCGCAAAGCGATTCAGGTCATCCTCGTCGATCTTTTCCATCGACCGTTCAACCAACGTATTCATGGCAGACCTCCGCTGATCGTGGGCTAGCAGGGCAATGCTCGTTTAGACCGCACTCGATCAAAACCAAACAAAAAATTCGTTTCATTCGTCGCACCACCAAGCCATGTAGACGGAATGAAGTGGGTCCAACTGCTGCTGACTAGTAGGCCCTTCACTAGGATAGTAGCGGCCATCTCTACGTTCAGGGTTGTACTTTCGATAAATATTGAGCCGCTTATCCGACTTGATCAGGTCCTGAATTGACTGCTCTAGTTGATGGGCTTCGTCTTTTGTCAGGCCGTTCGCCAGTACAACCGAGTATTGATACCCATGTTTTCGTCGGTACTCACCTTGGCGAAACCTCAACGGGCGCCTCGTATAACCAATCATGAATTCCTGCACGTGTTTCGAGGCAGCGATACACCAAACGGTGTCCCAGTATTTGAAAATTGTGGATTGTCTCAGCATTTGCCCCTCACTCAATTGAGTGACAAATAGTCCTAGAAAGCTAATTGATTATGAAACCTCTGATTGTTGCTCGCCTAGCAAACCATCAGTTGTCGGCAGCACCACTCACGACTGCCGCAACATCATCTCTGCGCCAACCGCTCTCCAGAATGCTGCCCGCTCAATTTCGATCGCTTCGCCCGACAGGCCGATTTTTGTTAGCTGGCCCGTGATGGCTTCATCGACTTGCCGGCGGTAATGCTCTGCGCTCTTTTCCGTCGGCTTGTCGAGCATCTTGGCCGCAGTATCCCTAATGCGACCTATCCGATTGACCATAGGAAAGGGTATCAGCCTGCATTCCGGCTGCTTCCATGTGAACAGCGTTAGCTTGTCGGCGTCATTGCTCATCCGCTGCACTCCCTCACCAGAGTATATATAGCACTACGGGTTTCCGTAGTCGGTTGTTGCATTGAAAACAAAGGACAATTTTCCACCTGTCACTCCCCGTTTTGGCGACGGACTACGGGAACCCGTAGCGGGCGGACTACGGAATCACGTAGCGGGCTTTTTTTCTTCCTGCCCGGTTTCGAGCGTGCGTCAGCCAGTTGCTTTCTGACCACCTCAGACCACAAGCGGGCTTCTGCCATCGTGAACCGCCGCCATTCGTTTGTTGCCGGTGCACCGTCATGAGTGCCATCAAAGGTAAGGGTGAAAACTGTAGGGTGTGCGGTGCCATTGCCAGCGCGACCCTTCGTCATCTTCACAAGCCGTTTGTAGGCCAGTTCGTCCAGAGCATCGGCTATGCTGCTGAAGGTCACCCCGTAAGCGTAGAACTGGTCGTGCGTCACTATAAGCTTACCGTTCTCGGAACGGCCATGTGAGATGTGCTCGATAATCAGCCGATCCAGCGCCTTGCGGGCGTTCACAGAAAGCGATCGATAGGCTGCGGATTCCAGAAGCTCACGAGTGATAGCCATCCACCCGCCTTGATCCGCTGGCGGCTGGGTATTCTTCTTGACCATGTTGTAGGTCTTGCCGGCAGAGGTTCGGCTCATGTCGCGCGGGTTGAAGACTGGAGGCATCAAGCATGCTTCTTTGCAAGGCGCACGCCGGGGCCGCCACTCGTTGCTTCGCCGTCTTCTAAGAACATCACCCCAGCCGCCTGTAGTGCTTTCTTAACGGCATCGACGTTGCCGGCGGTGCTGCGCTCGGTACCAACACCTTCCATCCTTTTAATCGTCTGAACGGAAAGCTCCGTGGCCTTCGCGATGTCATCTTGCGTAAGCCCTACTAGGGCGCGTGCTGCCTTTATCTGGGCGGCGGTTATCATGCGTAACTCCTAAATGTAACTTTTCGTATAATAAACGTACCCTAATGGTTGACACCATACAATACGTTCGTTATACCTAAAGTACAACATAGTTAATTCTGAGGGACAAAGCAATGCCGAACACCACCGTTCCGGTCACCGCCGAAGGCATGCCCAAATTCGACCTAGCAGCAATCATGTCTGATGCATGGGAGCGCTACCGCTATATCCGCCGCCAGTACGCTGCATGGCAGATCGAGCACGGCATTGTGGACGCCTCGTTCTCGGCCTGCCTCAAGACCGCATGGCGCGTTGCCAAGCAGAACCGCACCAAAGCCGCCGTAGCTGCCAAAGTTGCCACGCTGGCCGATACACCTGCCGGTGGCCGTCTTCGCGCTCTCCGTGCCGCTCTGGCCGATACCGACACGCTTTCATTCCGCTACAGCGCTGCCGCCCGTCGCGCTTCTATCAAATCCGAAATCGTCGCCCTTACGGCGCACTGAACCAGACAGACCACAAAGAGGAGATACCATCATGCCGAACACGATTCCGGCCGCTGGCGAAGCTATGCCCGTTGAAGTGCAATCCCCGAAGATGCGGATCGATGCTCTTCTTGAAGAAGCAGTGAAAATCATCCGGGATAATCCCGATCTGATGATCGACTACGTTACGGCCAACAAGCATGGCATTTACGCCAGCTTTGCTATTCCCGGTACCGAGGAACATCCGTGGACCAAGGCGCGCCGTCTGATGAAGGAGCTTTCGGCCACGCTGGACGATTGCGACGATGCAACGTGGTTTGCCCATGTCATGCCGCCGCGACCGCAAGCTTTCACTGGGTTCGGTGCTTACCCCATGGGGCAGAAGCCGGATGAACTGGCGGTGGATCATATCGAGCGCCTGTCGTGGGAGCTCTCCGAAACGTTGAGCGGCTATCAGAACGGCGCGTTTCAGGCCGTTGTGCTGCCTTCCTCGTCTGCTGGGCACACCGTAATGCTGACCAAGCTCGGCGTGTTCGATCTGAGGGCAAAGGCATGAAAACGACCCGTAGAACTTTCCTCGGCGGCGCTGCTGCCGCCTCTCTGCCCGTCACTGCTGGCGCCTGCGTTGCTGTAACAGCAATTCAGGCCCAAGCCGCAGCGCCTGCGCCAATTGCTGAAAACCCCGATCTGCTGGCGGCGTATGCCCGCCTGCGGGATGCTCAGGCTGAATTGCATAATGCAAAGGACGCGCTGGAGTGGATAGCTGACGAGTGGCGGCACCTGTGGCCGCTCGCTCCCGAAGAACTGCTTGGCCCAGCTGGGGCTGACCGCCATATGGGGCACGCGGTAGGCGAAACAGACATTATCGGCAATTTCATCCTTCGGGATTGCTCAACTCTCACCAAGCGTCTTTCACCACAGTTCCGAAAGGTTGACCGGCGCGACTGCTTTTCCATCATCACGACGACGGAGGCCCAAAGCTGGCTGGAAGATTTTCAGCAACGGAAGCCACGAGGCAGGACGCCCGAAGCTATTGCTCAATCGCAGGAAGTCATTGACCGCAACATTCGTGAATACAGCCAGCGCGTCGAGCTCGCACGCACCTATGAGAAGGAAACCGCCCGACTGCGTAGGGCCGCCGGCGTCGAGGCAGCAAAACGCCGTATCGAGGATGCCAAGGAAAAGTTCTTCGCCGCATGCAGTGATGTTTCAAAGATACCCGCATGCGGTCCCGAAGGATTGCTCATCAAAGCAGAGGCCATCAACGCGACCGGCTATATGGACAGCTTCACTCGCTGCGAAGGCGTTGTTGGCGAGATGGCCCGCTTCGTGCAGCAAGTAATAGACATGGGCGGGAGGGTGTCCATATGAATGCTCTCATCAACCGACCGCAACAGCACAACACGCTGAACGTCTACCGGACCCTGCCGCCGCACTGCATCGCCTTCGAGGTGACGGACCGTCATAGCCTCCCCTTCATCGAGCCGGGGGAGGTCGTGGTGATCGACACCGAAGACCGGACGCCCCGCGTGGGCGATATCTATGTCATCGAGTGGATCGGCGACCGGCGCAATGTCTGCCAAGCCCGCCACAGTGCATGGCAAAAGGCCGGTGAAGAACCACGCTGGCATGTCGGCTCTATGAGGACCACGACACCCGCAGAGTTCCAAGACTGGCTTGCCACTGCCGCTGAAGCAAACCGCAAGGGCATGGTGCCTCAATGGGGCGGCGGCTGGGCTGAAGGCCCCTTCAGTTTCGACTATCTGGAGAGCAAGCTCGTTGGCGCTGTCATCGGCCTCTACATGCCGGGTGGAACCAAGGCATGACGGAAGCTCTTGCCGAAGGCCGCCCGCTTCACCTGCTGAAGACCAGCGATTGCCGCTATCCCCTCACTTCCCCCGCGCGTCACGAGCCGCATGTGTTTTGCGGCTCCCCCGCCATTGACGGCAAACCCTACTGCGCCGCCCACTGCGCGCTTGCCTATCGCCCGAAAGGTAAATCACAATGAACCGCCGCACCTTCATGAAGGCCGCCGTCATTGCCGCCGCCACCCCGACCGTCACCGCCCTTGCCGACACCGCCGACCACGTAACGCTCTCTCACCTCATCGAGCTTCACACACTGGCCTATGAGGCTGACAGCGCGGAATGGGGGAAACTGTTCGACCTTGATCCTTCCGGCTTCCGTGTAGACCCGTCGCCCGAATACCTCGCTCAAGAGGCGCGTTGCCAGGATGCAAAGACCGTCGTGGAGCGAATGGAGGCGGCAATCTTCGCCTACCAGCTATCAACGTTCGATGACGTGTTGACGCTCACGCGGTGGGTTCATGACCGGCTCAGCGACTGCCGAGCATACTTCTACTGCGACGAAAGCACCGTGCACGCCATCTTCACACAGATTGCCCTTACGGCCAGAGGGGTGACTGATAGAGCATCTTGACAGATGGTTTCATTGAGACCATTTTGGTTTCAATGAAACCTAATAAGGTGCCCTATGAATAACGACGCTGCGACCGACCTGCACATCCAAGCTTTTGAATACCTCAACGAGCACTGGCACATCGGAATGCCGAGCATAACTAACGTTCCAGAACTGTTGGGGATAAACAGGAATACATTCAAAACTCGGATAGCGCGGGGCCAGGCGCTGGCACTGCGAGAACCAAACGGAGAGTTGCGATCGACTTTGGTCTTCACAGGATATCATCTTGTCTACAACCTGCTATCTGACCGGCTACTTCGCTATGGCTTCTCAGTCCAACACGATGAAACCTCGCTGGCGTCAGAACCACACACTTACGCCATTTGGGCCGGTGAAAAGGTTCTCAATTCTCCATACCACACCGACGCGATATTGAAGTTCAGCAGAGATTCAGATGGCAAAGCAATGGGACTTGCTTTTGCAGACGGCGACACCAATCTTCCCTACAGTGATTGTGCTCTTATTATGCCAATCGGACACATGGTTAGGCGCCTAGCTATATCAGTTCACATGCGATCGAACCCAGCACGTTACGGGATTCAAGAGGTTGTGTGACGGCTTCAAGCGGCTAGTGAAAATCGATGAGGCGCTGTGTTCCTGCTTTTTTTGCGTCAGTCTATGGCCCGAAAACCACGTTGCCATGCGCCTTGGCAGAAACTAGGAATATCATTAAGGAATCCCATGCTGGCGTGAGAAGGCGGTACGCCCCTCAAACACGGCAGCGCGTAAGTCCGCGTAAATACCTTCAGCGGGGAGTGTGCACCAACCTTCGGCTACGACGTCACCATCGTCCTCCGACACATAGTAATACTGCTCCGCCCAGCTGTAAAAGCCATCTTTCCTCTGTAGGATGACAACGCGACGTGTGGGATGGAGTGCATGACTGACCTCCACAATTTCAAGCTCCTGCACGACTTGCATCTCATTCCTCCGATCGATTCCGCCAGTAGCATTTGCTGATGCCGGCGGGCGACAGACCTACTTACGGAATATTCTTATCTATTTCAGATGCCACCCGGATATGCTCTGCCGTTTGACTGCTCAAAGTAGGGTCTACCCAATTGGTAGGAATGGTAACTCGGTTGAGGCCATGGGTGGAGACGAGCGAATTCATATACGCAACCGTAGCGCCGCTTGATTTCGTAGCACAGACGATGACGTCTACCGATTGCGACAATCCGAAATCTACACCAGCCTTTATCATCGACGGATTGTCACCACCGGTTACCACGCAAATCTTATGCGATTTTCCGTGTTTCTGAATGGTTATTACCAAAATAAAGTCTCTCGGAGACAATGGAGCGAAAATGCCATGGTTCTCGGCAAATTTTCTGATGGAAGACGTCTTTCCAGAACTGGAAATCCCTTCGACAACGATTACCTTTGTCAATGCTAATACCTTTGTGATGAGCTCATGCTACTTTTGGTAAATTCGCTTGCCCGTGATGGATGCAGCTATTCGTCCTCCATTTCGAACGTGCGGTACTCACCGCTTTCACTATCATAAACTTCGACTTCGACGGACGACCCAGAGCGTCTAATTGATTGGACTTCAACGTCACGATACGAGCCGGAGCCGTAATCATAAACCTCGATATCGCTACCTGGGCGAACCAGATTACCGCTCCCTATTTCAACGTCATTTCCGCTAGCAGCATCGACGCCGTCCCACGCAAACGAATTGGCGGTCGGAGAAAGAAACGCTACGAAAGCAGTAATCAGGAATTTTGTGCGCATTAACGCCCCCCTCATCTTTAGTAATAGCCGCCCGGTCGAGACATCGCACTGCGGTGTCCACAAAGGCTGCCATCCGCTGCTCTGTCATAATAGGAGTAGCAATTGCCAGGGTAGCGTGTCGGCGGGTATCCCCCGCCTCCACAATGATTGTTCGCACAAACGGCGATAGCCGTTCCCACAAGCGCCACGGCGACCAGGGCTGCGGCCGCTGCATCCTGGTTCCGAACCATCTCTGGACATTGATAGAACTGCACACCGCGCCGGCTGAGTTCTTTTGCGAGGTCCTGCTGAAACGCTGGATCTTGGCTTTGCAAATATGTGCGACAGAGCGTCGGCTTATCGATCGACTTCGGATTGGCGTTAAATGCCTCACGCGACGTGGTGCATGCGCTCAAGGCGCACGAAATGAATAGGGCGCCGAGCACCCTCAAATAAACAATTGTCAAAAAAGCCCCCAATAACGTCCCCGTGATTACAAAAAACACGCAGAGAGATTGGAGTCGAGTCTACTCAACTAGAATTTTTATTAGGAAGAGTAAATGGAGCATCCGGTGCTTGAATCACAGACGGTTAAATAGGTCCTGTTGAGCAAGTGGTATTCGGCGCGTTCTACCGCTGCCCTCTGGGTACGGTCTACCGCCAGGGCGCAGCGTTCGACTGCCCCCGACAAGTTAGGCGTACCAGCTAGTAAACATTGGCATTTCAAACGTCGTACCTTGAAAATTTGCTAAAGCGCGCCATGCTGAATAAACGACTAGGTGGAGTGTGCCGTGCGCGGGATTGTGACTTTGTTGAATGCGGTTCTGTTGTTGGTCCTCACCATTGAGAAAGCGTCATCGACTGATTGGGCGGTAGTAGCTATCTCAGGTGATAGTGAAATTGCGGTCTTTGATAATGCACGCGCCAAGCTTTCCCAAGAATTCAGTCCAGTGGCATCCTCGATAGTCCAGTTAACTAACGATGACCGCCTCGTAGACGGAGGACGGCGAGTCCACGAGAATACCGCTGACAATATAATTGCGTCTATAAGAGGCCTTAGGGGTCAGACTAGAAGCAATTGTCTTATTTACTTCACGTCGCATGGCCAAAAAGCCGCGGGAGTTTTTATCAGACGGGCCAATTCAAACGTCGGCCCCTCGTTACTGAATGAGCTTTTGAAGGACGGTTGCCCTAAGCGAAAAACCGTCATCCTCATTTCGGCCTGTTACTCTGGTCAATTCATCAACGACGAGATGAAAGGGGCGAGCAGAATTATCCTCACCTCTGCCAGAAGCGATCGAACTTCTTTTGGGTGCTCGTCTGATTTCGAGTTCCCTTACTGGGATGAATGCGTTTTTCAAAACTTGAAAGAAGCAGGGACTTGGAAAAGCCTGTACGAAAAGGCTAGGGCCTGCGTCTCCGTCAAGGAGAACGAAAGAGGCTTCGAGCCTTCAGAGCCACAGGCGTTTTTCGGGAGCAAGGTGACCGACCTGCGGATATTTGATTGAGGCGGATTGGACCGTATGCTCGTGGCTTCACGACATGCAATGCGAACGTGATGCGAGCTGCCTGTTAGCGAATGTTAGCGTCAACAGAAGGTTGTGGGAAGCGTGAAACCCACGTTCCGGCTTTTTTGCGTCAGTCCATGGGCTGAAAAATCCCGGTTCCCGCTTTTTTTGACTCAGTATGCCGGGTAGAAAAATCGAGCGTCGGCTTTTTTCCAGTCAGTCTAGAACCTTAAAAAACTGAAATCGCAAGCGTTCCCAGACATCGGCCGACTTTTACTCCGTTGGAGGAAAATGAGAGAAGGCATAACGGAAGCCTAGTTCCGTTTATTGACGCTGCGCTGCCAGAAAGCTCACAAAAATTGATGCAGTTGTCTTCATCCATTATCATGCGTTGTGAGAGCGCACGGCCACCGATGAACCGGCGCAAGAGGATTGGCCGACCTTCAGGGGTATGGTCTTTTCTTTTGGCTCAAACTCCTGTGGGCCTCCATACTGTGGAGAACCTGAACACCTTCTAGCTTTTTTCATCACTGGTTAGCGCGGCGCCTAACCCGAAAAGACCACCGAAAGCGCCACGAGGTGGAGACCTCATTAGAGCTTCCGCAATCCGCTGGAGAGACATCCTGCTCTTGATGGAGCGTAGGTTGTTATCGACCGTCTGGATCTCGTCTATACGAGCTAGGAATTCCTCTACGGTCCAGTCCGTTTCTGCGAATTTGAGGTGTTTCTTGGCCTCGATCGTGAAAAACTCTACGCCGTCAGTTTTGGGGCTTGCTCTAAAGGCGGTGTGAGCAACAATGTTCCTGGTTTCGGAAATCTTTCGAGCTCGCACGGCCCATTTGTCGAATTCGTCTGCCTTGGCTTTGTCAGTGACGTAGTAGTTCACCAGCGACCGAAGCGCATTGATCTTGTCATTCAGGGACATGTTTCTTGTGATGATTGATAGCTTGGGCGGCTCGACGTCCAGCACGTCGCCCATAGCGCCGTTGATCCCAGCCTCAAGGAGAGCGAAGTAACCCATAAACCCACCGACAAGTGTGAATGCCCTCGTGTCGTGATCAAGCGCAAGAAGCGCACTTTTCGACATTGGTGCAGCCATTCGTTCTCCACAGTTACCTACGCCAGTACTCAAGAATGCACGGCATGTAACGGCGGCGCAACGATTGACTTAGGGTACTGGTAGAGCGCCGGCGCGCTACTTCCTGAGGTAGCTTTTCCCACCATCTTCTTTGAGGCAGTATTGCCCTCCACGCGGGCCGGTGCAGTAAGACCCGCCACGGCATGAACAGTCCTTTGAAGTCGTAGGTACCATATCAGCGGCTCCCGACCCAATCACTCCGAGACTGCCCATCGTGGCTATGCAGGACTTCTTGCTGGCGCTGACCGACCCATCCATACAAATGAAGGTATCGCCTTGGCATCGCTCTATGCCGCCCTTCTTGCCGCTGCATGGCGTGTTTGCTGACATTGCTGATCCGGCGAGGAGCATAATGCCAACCGCAATCATAAACCCCTTCATGAGCCACCCCGCGTTGCATGAGCCGAGTATGCTGCCAAAGGATTGAAGAAACATTCTCCGCGATGGTTAAGGCTGGAAGAATGACCGCCACGCGGCAGATTGGCAACCGCGCAGAAGATGCGTATTGGTTTACGATGTATCGCCTTCATGCAAATCGGGATGAGACAGGGCTGGATGCGCCTCGCGAAGCGCTCTTTGCAGGAACTCACACGTTCGCTCGAATTTTCCTCTTTGGCTGAGCGGATTGTCTACTGCACGATACCCGAGGCCGCACCTCACCTCGTTGTTTGGATTGCGCTGCCAAACATGAATGATACCCTCATCATCTGGACCAGTTATCGCAAAATCGATGTACGTAAGCTTCCCCACCAGTTTAACAATTTCGGGATGGTCGAACGCGTTTATCTCCAGTCGATGCGCAAAAAGATTGCGAATCTCGGCAATCTTCTTCAGCGCAGTCAACGCACCCTTCCCGATGATACCCAGAGCAAAAGCTACGTCTACGCGAGCAGTGAAGGTGCTGAGTGGCCCGTTCTTCATCGGATCGAATATACGATCAATCACTTTTGGGTCCGTAGCCAGACCCGGAAAATGACGTTCGATCGCCAAACGCAGATGCTCCTCAACGACACTTGTTCGTACAAGTGCTACTGAACGGTCCGCCTCTACTTGAGCTTGGTAAATCGCTTGGGCTTGAACTTTTTGTCTATCGTAAGCCTCCCTCCCACCAAAGGCCGATGCCATTCTCTCTTCTATGTTTGCAGCGAACGCCTCCCCCCAAGCAGATATTTCTTCTGCCGTAAAAACCGGCGAAGGCGGAACCGGCCCATCGTTCCCCGACATCAATCTATCTAGGGCCGCCTCTTGCCATTTGCGGAGTTGTTCGCCCATTTCAGCAAGACGTTCTTCACTGACTGCTTCCAATTGCGACCCCTCAGGAAATGGATGACGTAAACCACGACCGCTACCAGTAGCGGATGATGTATTGACCGCGAGACGTTCAACACAAATTTAAAGTCATAAGTCGAACGCTACAGCCGAGACGACACTAGATCGAGACATACGCACAAGCGAGGCTTTGAATTTAATCAAAAGGAATCAAAGCCGCCCGGCGCCTTGCACGCTCACGGTAAAACTCCGAATAGGGGAGGTTCGAGCCGCCGTCTGTCCACTCAGATGAGTGGGGAAGATCGGTAACTATCGTCAGCCGGCTCCTTCTTCGCGAACCAGCGCATGCTGAGTCAGCAAATAGGCGTCAGCTTCGGCCTTGGAATAAAAGAAACGTTCCCGGCGAGCTTTTCCACCAATGTTAAAAGTCACCACAAGCCAACCGTCACCATCCTTTTCGAGGCTTGCCGAAGCCATCGGTTTGTCTTCAAACGCCAATCTCTAATCCCCCTATGTCACACCCATCCTAGTATCAAGAATGCACGTCACGAAAACTCGCGCAAGGGTTGGCAAAGGGCTTTACCGCCACGCGACGATCTGATTGGCCGCTCGTCAAGCCTCGTCGCCAAAAGCAGCGATGATGACCGGATATCCTGGGTGTTGCTCATCAAACCACCTCGTGGCGATGTGAGATACAAATTCATCCGGGTCTAACGGTAGCCCAGTGGCATGAACGGTAGGAGCATTTACGTGCAAAAGGCTCGCAAGCGCCTGCCGATGATACGCATAAAGTGCACCGCTCTTGATGCAACAGGCAGCCACATCGAACTGAACCGTTGCAAGACCAAGCTTTGCCGCAGCGTCGGCAAGAGCTTCCGGTGTAAGTCGTAAGAACTTTTCGATCGTGTACAGCGGCAGATAGCCAATTGGCTTAGAGACGCCCACTTCCATCAAACTCTGCAACAGCGTATTTCGTTGCTCGTCGCTCAGAGTAGGAAGCACTTCCATCAAGCAGTAGCCCATGTTGGAGAATGTCGAAGCGCTGACTGCGATTCGGTCCATCGCCGCTCACACCTGCGCAACTATTGCATAAAGGTCGCAGCTGTTCACCAAAGTTCGCAGATATTCGACGCTCAAAGTGGGGAAGGAAATGGGGAAGCGGAAGAACGCGGGTCGATTTCCGCAGTGCCATCAATCTCTTAATTGAAATTGATGGCGGAGAGGATGGGATTCGAACCCACGATACGCTTTTGACGTATACTCCCTTAGCAGGGGAGCGCCTTCGACCACTCGGCCACCTCTCCGGTGCGGCCTGATTATTGCTTTAAAAAAATGAATGCAAGGGTTTTTCGCCAAGAAGCCGAAAAACCTGTTGGCCGAACACCCGCCAGCGAAACTTTGCGGGCCATTGGGGAACTTCTTCTCTTCCGGCACGTTCTGGCTTCGGTAACAAAAAGAGGTGTTCTAATGGCTCAGACCAAACTGAATGTTGTCGAAGATACGATCGAAAACCAGATCGCGGAGTTGCGCTCGCAGATTTCGTCTCTCTCCAAGTCCGTTTCCGCTCGTGCGGAAGGCGTTGGTGAAGATGCATCCGAATTTCTGGACGAGGCTCGTGGCCGCGTTCGCAAGGCGGCAAGCAATGTGCGCGCCCAGGGCCAGAACGTTGTGGAAGCAGTCAAGGAAAACCCCGGCACTGCAACCTCGCTGCTGACGATCGTCGGCGCACTCGGCTTTGCGATCGGTTATGCGGTCGGCGCTGGTACTCAGCAGAGTTCTTCGAACAGCAGCCTTTATCGCTGGCGTTGATTGCCGCACTAGAGGCTAGAATTCAGGCAAGGCGGGATACGTTCCGCCTTGCCTGTTCGCATATATTTCAGAGAATTGACGAACGGGGGGCGGAAATGGTGTTCAGCAGCGATCTTGAAGAGGCATTGTCTGATTTCGCGAGAGATCACGGCATTGACAGGGATGAGGCTATCCAGCGCATCGTCCGCGCCGCACTCATCAATAACGGTTATCTCGCTTCCGGCGAAGAAGGCATTCCGCCGGAAAAGCTGAACGCCAGCAACGATGACTAAGACTCAATATCCGGATTTGGATGGCGCAGGCGCTGAGCCGCCCTTGTAGCGGCTGGAGAGCGCACGCAGTGTATTGGAAAACTCCGTGACATCGGCGCCAACAGCCACGAAAGATGCGCCGAGTTCCAGATAACGGCGATTGAAGGTCTCGTTGAAGGTAAGAATGCCCGCAGCTTTGCCGGCCGCCACGATCTTGACGATCGCTGCCTCGATTACGGCCTGCACTTCCGGCTCGTCGAGCCTGCCGAGATAGCCCATATCCGCAGCAAGATCGGCCGGGCCGATGAAGATGCCGTCCACACCTTCCACCGCAAGAATATTGTCGAGATCATTGATCGCGGCGCGCGTTTCGGCCTGCACCAGCAGGCACACGCTGTCGGACGCACTGTCGGCATAATCGGTTATGGTGTTGAAGGCTGAGGCGCGGGCAACCGCCGCCCCCATGCCGCGAATGCCGCGCGGCGGATAGTGCATAGCACTGACCAAAGCTTCAGCCTGCGCCGCCGAATCGACCATGGGCACCAGAAGCGTGCGGGCGCCTGCGTCCAGCAGCTGCTTGATCATCCAGCTTTCGCCAACGGGCACACGCACCACCGGTTCGGCGGGCGATGTAGCGAGAGCGCGCAATTGGTCGATGATGCTGCGAAGATCGTTCGGGCCGTGCTCACCATCGATGACCAGCCAGTCAAAACCCGCTGTTCCGGCAATTTCCGCCGTGATGGCCTCACCCATATCGAGCCAGAGGCCGATTTGCGGCCTGCCGGCGTGGATGGCTGTTTTGAAACGATTTTCGGGAGCGGGCATGATGTCCTCAGGAAAGCAGTAATTTCAGATCGGCGGACGGGTCCGCCAGGATGGCGCGATCCGGCTCAGCGCCGGTATCGAGCAGTTTTTTGCCGGAAACATAGGCCTTGGCATCGTTGACGGCATCAACCGCCACGAATCGCCCGTCGCGGAAATACCAGACCGACCAGCTGCCTTCGCGCGCGCCGGGCCGCAGCACCGTCTCGTCATAACCGAGGTTGAAGCCGGCGATCTGCAGCTTTACCTCGTATTGATCCGACCAGAACCAGGGTTTGGCATCATAGGCGACTTCAGCGCCTGCCAGTACATGCGCGGCGACCTCGGCCTGATCAACCGCGTTCTGGACTGATTCGAGACGCACAAGCTGGCCCCGCCACGGCAGCAACGCGCAATCGCCCACCGCGTGGATATCCTTGTCAGAGCTGCGGGTGTGTTCATCCACCACGATGCCATTGCCGACATCGAGGCCCGATTCGCGGGCAAGGCGATCGTTCGGGGTTACGCCAATGCCGACGATGACGAAATCCACGTCAAGCACCGAACCATCGGAAAGCTCGGCAGCGGCCACCAGGCCATCCATGCCGACGAGCCGCACGAGGCCGGTCTTTTCGCGGATGGAGACGCCGTGCTCCTGATGGATGCCGCGCATGATATCGGCGGTTTCCTTTGCCGCCACGCGCTGGAGAATGCGGTCGGCCATTTCGATCAGCGTGACCTCGAGACCGAGCTTGCGGGCGACGGCTGCCGCTTCCAGACCGATATAACCACCGCCAATAACCAGCAGCCTGCGGCCGGGTTTCATTTCCTCAAACAGCCGGTCAGCATCGCGCTTGTCGCGGACGGTCAGAACCCCTTCGAGATCGCCGCCGATGCTGGCGGGCAGCTCGCGTGGTGCAGCACCGGTCGCCAGTACCAGCTTGTCGTAGGAAAGCGTGCTGCCATCCTGCATGCGAACGGATTTGGCAGCGCGGTCTATCTCCTCCACGAAGGTGGAGAGCCGGATATCGACATTGTTTTCCGCGTACCACTCCTCAGGCCGAAACATCAGCCGGTCGAAGCTCATCTCGCCTAAAAGGTATTTTTTCGACAGTGGCGGCCGTTGATAAGGATAGGCATCCTCCGAGCCGATGATGGTGATGGGGCGCTCATCCTTCAGCGCCCTGAGCTTTGCCGCCAGCGCGAAAGCGGCCTGCCCCGCCCCGACGATTACCAGCCTTCCCGCCACATTTCACTCCCAGAACAATCGCCAATGGGCAGATTTGCCGCACCCTGCGAAGCCATATTGCGGGATCAGGCGTAACGCCAAGTACGGCCCGCGTCAACCGTACAGCGCCACCAGCCCGGTGCAAGCATGACACATTATCACCCCAGACTGCGACACCCTTGCAACCGGAAGGAGCCGGATGCATTTCCTCAAGGGAAACATCGGCTTCCGACAGGCGGTCTGGCCCATGTCGAGACGCACAACAGACAATTGCGCGGATTTCCTTCACGCACTGGCAAGGAAGCCGCGTTAAAATCGGCATCAGGAAAAGGCAATCCGGGAGGTTGTCATGGCTTTACATATTGATCACCGTCAAAGCGTCCCGCAGGACGAGCAATACGAGAAGTTTCAGATCGACCGGCCCGGAAAGATCACCTTCATCGGGCATCACCTCAGCGCCAAGGATACCATGCGCTGCCTGGTGCGCAGCATCTCGCTTTACGGCGCAGAGATCGAGGTCAGCCCGCATCTGGAGATGCCCACCAACTTCTATCTGGAAATTCTCGGCATTCGCGATGAGATCGGCTGCAACCTGATCCGCAGGGAAGAGGAAAAGGTCACCATCGGATTCAACATGTTGATCGACGCGGAATTCCTGCACCATGTGCGCAGGCTGAGTTTCGAGACCAGCGTCTGAGCCGCATCGGCCGATTCGCGGCCGAGTTTTTCTCTCACGGCGCGACGGTGGAAAAAACTGTTCCAAAACAGGCATCCGGTAACCGGGCGCGACTTGCGTCCGGTTTTTTTGCACCTATTGTGTGCCGGGTTTTCAAACAGGTACTGGAAATCTCAGCCAATGTCCGCTTTCTCACGTCTTACGCCGCTAGCCGTCTCTCTTCCTTCAACCGTCCCCTTCGTCGGCCCGGAAGCCATCGAGCGGGGCCGCGGCCTGAAGGTGGAAGCGCGGATAGGCGCCAATGAAAGCGGGTTCGGCCCTGCCCCATCCGTGCTTATGGCCATGCGGGATGCGGCGGCCGAGACCTGGATGTACAGCGATCCGGAAAATTTCGAACTGAAGGAAGCACTCGCCATCCACCACGGCGTTTCGCGTGGCAATATCGCCATTGGCGGCGGTGTCGATGGTTTGCTGGGTGAGATCGTCAGGCTAATCGTTGAGCCGGGCACACCGGTGGTCACCTCGCTCGGCGGTTACCCTACCTTCAACTACCATGTGAACGGCTTTGGCGGAAAACTCGTGACCACGCCATATGTCGACGATCACGAGAACCTCGACGGGCTTCTCGATCTCGTCATCCGGGAAAATGCACCGCTGGTCTATTTCGCCAATCCCGACAATCCGATGGGAAGCTGGTGGGAGGCAAGCGAGGTCGTGGCCTTTGCCCGTGCGCTGCCGGAAACCTGCCTGCTCATTCTGGACGAGGCCTATTGCGAGACCGCACCTGCCAGCGCCGTGCCAAGCATCGACGCCCTTATCGGCCAGCCGAACATCCTGCGCATGCGGACTTTCTCGAAAGCCTACGGACTTGCCGGCGCCCGCGTGGGGTATGCCATCGGCACGCTCGGCAATGTCGAAGCCTTCGACAAGATCCGCAATCATTTCGGCATGGCACGCGTTTCGGTCGCCGGCGCATTGGCGGCACTGAAGGATCAGGCCTATCTGCATGACGTCGTTGGAAAAATTGCGGTGGCTCGAGATCGCATTTCCGCGATTGCCCGCAATAACGGCCTCTCGCCCCTGCCGTCGGCAACCAATTTCGTCACCATCGATTGCCAGCGCGACGGCACTTACGCCCGCGCCATCGTCGACGGCTTGATGGAACATGGCGTGTTCATCCGCATGCCGGGCGTGGCGCCGCTCAACCGCTGCATTCGTGTGAGTGTGGGACCTGATGACAAGCTTGATCTTTTTGAACAGGCATTGCCGAAGGTCATCAAGGCGCTGGGTTGAGGTTTCGCGTGCCTTCTCATTCCTGTTCTTGTCACAGGAATCCAGCCAGCCCAAGTCCTTGGGCTGAGAGGAGTCTTTCGCCACACGGACGTGTGCCGGCTGGATCCCCGTGGCAGACAAAGGGATGAGGATGGCGAGCCAGGCGGCATATGGCGCGATCGACCATTGCGTGCATCGATTCAACATCCTCTGACAAACCCCTGTTCGCGAATCGTTTTCCATCAACCGACATCGCCAGACATAAGAAAACCGCGCCGGCCTTGTTCCTGCCGGTCGCGGTTTGATGTGTCAGCGCAAAAGCTCGTTTCAAAGCCCTCGCCGCATTCCCCTTCGGGTTTACTTTCGTTTGTACCGGTCATCGGGACTGGAGGGAACCGGACCGGAAATTCTGTCGCGGATAAGGTGCGTCAGTGCATCGTCATCCAGTCGCGTGCGGCACGCAGCGCTTCGGCCAGTTCCGCCTTGGTCATGTTGCGGGCAAGATCTGCTCGCAGCGAAGCGGCTCTTTCCGATCCGCGGATCGCGGCGATGTTGAGCCATTTGTGGGCGGCGACCAGATCCACCTTGCATCCCCGGCCGGTCGCATAGACCAGGCCGAGATTGCAAAGGGTGTCGGCGCGGGTTTCGCCACCGGCAACTGCCATTTCGATATCGCGAATTTCAAAGCGTGCCATTGTTTTAATCCCTGTCTTCTCGCCTGTTTCATCAAGTGCCTTCTTGTCGAGGCTAACCTTTGGAACTGCCGTCTTTTGCGGCTTTTTTGTTCTTCCGGCCGGCAGGTTTTCCCTGCGCTTTTGATGACCCCAATATGTCATGAGGCTTTCAACGGGCGCTTAAAAGGCATGATTAATGGGCCGCAAACAAACTGCAAACGATTGGTAAAATTGGGTTTTTGTTAAATATCACGAGGTGCGGAAATTAAGGACTTTCGAGCGAATTTTACGAAAACTTTAGAATTGGATTTCAACCCTTCATTCACCACGATCCAAACAACGGTTTTTTGAATTGCCCCTCTACCGCTCTCCTGACCGACGCAAATGCCGTCTCGCAGCTGGAATTTTCTGTTTCCTTTTACGTGAACGTCAAATACTATCCGCATGCCCGTGCGGAGGACGAAACGGGCAAACAAAGCGCGACATGGACGGAGGAGTTTTTATGAAGCGTGTGATGATGATTGCCGCAGGCCTGCTGATCGGCAGCAACCTTGCTTTTGCTGCTGAGCCCATTGAAGGCAACTGGAAGACGGCGAGCGGCGAGACAGCCGTAATCGGCCCCTGCGGCGCAGCTTTCTGCGTGACGCTGAAGACAGGCAAACATGCGGGAAAACAGATCGGCAAGCTTTCCGGCAAGGGAAACAGCTATTCGGGCGATATTACCGATCCCGCCAATGACAAGACCTATAGCGGCTCCGGCACCGTTTCCGGCAATTCGCTGAGCATGAAGGGCTGCGTGCTGAAAATCCTGTGCAAATCGCAGACCTGGACGCGGTTGTGAGATAAGATGCGGCGGACAGGCTTGTAACAGCCTGTCCGTCGTCGCAGACGGACGTCGTGTGTAACGCATATATCCGTTGATGTATCGTCGCGGCCCGAACGAACACTCTTAAGAGCGACGCATGCCTGCCACCCTTTCCATAATCCTGATTTCGGGTACGTCCCATGTCGGCAAAAGCACCCTAGCCGGCCTGTTAAGCGAAAAGCTCCACTGCGAGGCAATTTCAACCGACAGCCTGGCACGCCACCCCGGGAGGCCATGGCCGGGCATACCCGCGCCTGTGGAGGAATATTACAGGCAGCTGTCGGCAGAAACGATCCATTGGTTTCTGAAGGTGCATCACCAGAATATCTGGCCGCTTGTGCGCGGGCTGATCGACAGCAAGACAGGCACCGGCAATATCGTCATCTTCGAGGGCGCGGCCTTGCGGCCGGAATTTATAGCGCCCCTGCTGGGCAGCACGGTAGCCGGGATCTTTCTTCACGCACAGAATGACTTTCTCTCCGACAGAATGCGCGCGCATGCAGGATATAAAGATGCGACGGCGGGCCAGCGCCGGATCATGGACGCCTTCATTGAGCGGTCCCTGCGCGAAAATACCGAAATGCTGGCATCCGCGCGACACCATCAAGTCCCGATCGTCGACATCGCCAATCCCGAAGCATTCGATGGCCTCGTCAACGAACTTACAGCCCGTGCGGTAGCCTCTCCGGCGTGATGCAAAAGCAGGCGATTTGAGGCCGCTGAAGTCAGCCTCCGCCCTAATTCACACTGGAAGTATCCCGTTAATCTCCCTGAACACCATATGAACCGGGGTCTCAGGGTCCGTTCAGTCCGAGTGTGGCAAAACTCTGTCCATGAACTCCAATAAAGGGGAATGGACATGACAAAGTTGATCAGCCGGCTGGCAATCTTCGCGTTTCTCATGGCGATCTTCGCCATGTCCTTCGCCTCGCTCGTCGTTAATCCCAACCGCAGCTTTCAGCGGGTGAATGCGGGTGCGGCGCTTGCCTGCCAGCACAGCCCGGCACCCGCCGCCAATTGCCCCGTCGTGCTGTAAGGGACCGGCCGATGACGACGAGCTTTTCCAACGGCCTGTTTTCCGCACTGAGACTGGTGCTGATGGCATCGATCTTTCTAGGCCCGGTGGCGGGACTTGCAGTTTACAAGGCAGATCCCCGCCCGGCATCAAAGGGCGCCGGTTTCGTGCTGCTGATGAGCCTGCAACGCGGCGCGCTCGGCTGAGATTTCACCGCCTGCCCTTTGCCGCAGCCATTTTTCCGTTTCTTTTCAGTTTCTTCGTATTTCTGTCGCTTGCCTGTCGAAATAGGCCTCCTATAATGGGCCATGACAATAGCAAAACGAACGATTCCGCCCTTCTCCTTCATCAGCCCCGAGCCTTTCGCGCCGCAGACGTTCACGGAGCCGAAAGAAGCTGTTGAGGCTTTGACCGCGCTTTACGAACGCAATACGGCGTTCCTCATCAACTCCTTCACCGAACTTGCCAAGGGTGCGCCGATTACCGGCCGCTACCGCGCCTGTTATCCGCAGGTCAGCCTCGAGACATCCACTTTCGGTCATGTCGATTCGCGCCTTTCCTACGGCCATGTCACCTCCCCCGGCGTCTACACGACGACGATCACCAGGCCGGAGCTTTTCCGCCACTACCTGAAAGAGCAGCTGGGGCTTCTGATCAAGAACCACGGCGTTCCGGTGACGGTTGCCGAATCGGCCACGCCCATTCCGCTGCATTTCGCCTTTGGCGAAGGCGCTTATGTCGAGGCGGCGGCGGCATCCTCGCTGTCCGACGTGCCGTTGCGCGATCTTTTCGACACGCCGGATCTCAACAACACCGACGATCTCATTGCCAATGGCGAATATGATCAGGTGCCCGGCGAACCCGCGCCGCTTGCGCCGTTCACCGCGCAGCGCATCGATTATTCGCTGGCCCGCCTCAGCCATTATACGGCAACGAGCGCCAGCCATTTCCAGAACTTCGTGCTGTTCACCAACTACCAGTTCTATATCGACGAATTCGCCGCATGGGCGCGGCAGTTGATGAAGAATGGTGGCGAAGGCTACACGGCCTTCGTGGAGCCGGGCAACATCATCACCACCGCCGGTTGCGACAGGCCGGATACGGATGCGGTGCTTGGCCGCCTGCCGCAGATGCCAGCCTATCACTTGAAGAAAAAGGGCCATGCCGGCATTACGCTGGTCAATATCGGCGTCGGCCCTTCCAACGCCAAGACGATCACCGACCATATCGCCGTGCTGCGCCCGCATGCCTGGCTGATGGTTGGCCATTGCGCCGGCCTGCGCAACAGCCAGCGCCTTGGCGATTATGTGCTGGCACACGCCTATGTGCGTGAGGATCACGTTCTGGACGACGACCTGCCGGTCTGGGTGCCGATCCCGGCTCTGGCGGAAGTGCAGCTGGCGCTGGAAGGTGCGGTTGCGGAAGTCACCGGTTACGAGGGCTTCGAGCTGAAGCGCATCATGCGTACCGGCACCGTCGCCACGATCGACAACCGCAACTGGGAGCTTCGCGACCAGGCGGGCCCGGTCAAGCGCCTGTCGCAATCGCGCGCCATCGCACTCGACATGGAATCGGCCACCATCGCGGCCAACGGCTTCCGGTTCCGCGTGCCCTACGGCACCCTCCTCTGTGTCTCCGACAAGCCGCTGCACGGCGAATTGAAGCTGCCGGGCATGGCGACGGAGTTCTACCGCACGCAGGTTGCCCAGCATCTGCAGATCGGCATCCGCGCCGTGCAGAAACTCGCCGCCATGCCAACGGAAACGCTGCATTCGCGCAAGCTCAGAAGCTTCTACGAGACGGCATTCCAGTAAATTTGCGCATCCATGTCCTCAAGGTGGTGATGTTGCTCAGACACCTTGAGGCGCTGCAAAGGCTGGAAACCTCTCCGTCGTCATCCTCCGGCTTGACCCGAGGATCCACCACCGGTCGACTATGGATCCTCGGGTCAAGCCCGAGGATGACGTTGAATTTGGGCCGAGCAAAATAATCCGCTACGCGCGCTGGGGAAGCAACTACATCCGTCTCAAACCACCTTCACCGTCCCCTCCACACGCACGGGAAAATTCACCGACCGGGCGATGAAGCATTTGTCGTGGGCATCGTGGTGCAGCTCATCAGCCCGCGCAAGATCACCCTTCGAGATGGTGATGACCGGTTTCAACACCACCTCGCTGAATTGCCCGGCGCCGTCCTTTTCCATCACCAGCGTGCCCTCGGCATTGTCGACATAGTCTTCAACGATGATGCCGTTGACGGAGCAGAAATGCAGGTACCATAGCTTGTGGCAGGCCGAGAGCGAGGCAACCAGAAGGTCTTCCGGGTTCCAGCGGGAGGCATCGCCGCGAAAGGCGGGATCTGAAGAGCCGACGATATCCGCTTTCCCGGACGTGGAAATCGTGTAGTCGCGTTCATAGTCACGGTATCCCGAGGTACCCTTGCCGCGATTGCCGGTCCACTTCACCTGAACGGCATAGTGATGTTCCTGTCCTGCCATTTCATTTCTCCCTTAGAGTTTTTTGTCGCATTTCCCGCACGTAAAACAACTACGCGCTTTTATTGGAAATGCTCTGGTGTATCGCGCAGGTGATCGAGCCCCTTGCGCAGAGTCTCGATGATCTGGTCCACCTCCGAGCGGCTGATCGTCAGCGCCGGTGAGGCCAGCATGCGGTCGCCGGTGGCACGCATGACGAGGCCGTTTGCCAGGCAATGGTTGCGCACGGCGGTGCCGATGTCATCCGGCTTGGCAAAACGCCTGCGGGTCGCCTTGTCGGCCGCAAGCTGCAGGCCACCCATGAGGCCGACATTCACTGCCTCACCCACCAACTCGTGGTCGGTGAGGCTTTTCCAGCCTTGCGAAAAATAAGGGCCGATATCATCCCGCACCCGTTCCACCAGCCCCTCATCCTCGATGATACGAATATTTTCCAGAGCAGCAGCGGCGCAGACGGGGTGGCCGGAATAGGTGAAGCCATGGTTGAAATCACCGACCTCGGACAACATCACCTCCGCCACCCGGTCAGACACAATGACCCCGCCAATCGGCAGATAACCGGATGACAGGCCCTTGGCGACGGGCGCGAGGTCCGGCTCCACGCCGAAATGCTGGTAGCCGAACCAGGAACCGAGGCGGCCGAAACCGCAGATCACCTCGTCGGACACCAGCAGAATGTTGCGCGCCTTGCAGATGCGGGCGATTTCCGGCCAGTAGGTTTCCGGTGGCACAATGACCCCACCGGCGCCCTGAATGGGTTCCGCCACGAAAGCCGCGACATTCTCTTCACCGAGCTCGTCTATCTTCGCTTCCAGTTCGCGGGCCACCTTCAGGCCGAATTCCGCGGGTGAGAGATCGCCGCCTTCCGCATACCAATAGGGTTGGCCGATATGGGCGATACCCTCGATCGGCAGATTGCCCTGCTCGTGCATCCACTTCATGCCGCCGAGCGAAGCGCCGGCGACCGTAGAGCCGTGATAGCCGTTGCGGCGAGCGATCACCTTGGTCTTCGTTGGATGGCCGAGCGCCTTCCAGTAGACCCGTGCCATGCGAAACCAGGTGTCGGTGGCTTCCGAACCGGAATTGGTGAAGAACACATGGTTCATCTTCGGCCCGGCACGGGAAGCGATCTTCTGAGCCAGAAGTGTGGCTGATGGTGTCGTAGTGCCGAAAAAGGCGTTGTAATAGGGCAGTTCGTTCATCTGGCGCTGCACGACATCGGCGATCTCGCGGCGTCCGTAACCGATATTGACGCACCATAGTCCGGCAAAGGCGTCGAGATACTTCTTGCCGGTGCTGTCATAGATGAAGACGCCTTCCGCACGCTCGATGATGCGGGTGCCGCTCGCGTTCAGCTTACCCATATCGGAAAAGGGGTGCAGGTGATGGGCGGCATCGATAGCGGCAAGGTTGGACACCGGCTTGGAGACTTCATTCATGACAGATCGCACTCCCGCAAAGACGACGGCGCCTTCCGGAGCCGCACCCAACCGAACATGGCCGGGCGGCTTCGATTTGGCAAGACTGGCGTTTTTTGGGGGATCGAGACGATGACTCGGCCTTGCCGCTTGTTTCTACTCCCCGCCGGGGAGAAGAAATGCGCCGCTGCCTTTAAGCAGGTTCGATTCCAGCGTTATGGAGGTGGTGCGCTACGCCAAGACCCCTCGCCCCACCAGCACCTTCAATTCGCCGGCATGGACTTCAAGTGCCACGTCGCGCTCCATCGGCAGCAATTCGCCATCGATGACGCAGCGCACGTCATGGCGCTTCTTGGGGAAATGAAGTTCCACACCCGTGACGGTCGTGGCCGTTACCGCAGCGTTTTCCTTCAGCTTGCCGCGCAGGATGTCGAAAGCGAGCCTTGCCACGCCCGAGGGGCGCAGGGGATCGGTGAGATAGAAGCCGAGATGGCCGCCCGAGACATTATCCGCGACCAGAAGCGAGTTCTGCCCGAATTCATTGTTGGAGACGGAAATTGCTGACACCTTGCGGCGCTGCGTTTTGCCATTAACCGTATATTCCACCTCGAAGACCGGCGGATTGAGAATGACGCTGATGGCGGCGCGGACGCTTGCCTTGATCTTGCCAAGGCGGGAGGCGAAGGCGAGATTGTTGCGATAGCGCACCATGCGCGAATGCAGGCCTGCGGAAAACTGGTGGACGAAAAGACGGCCGTTGGCGCTGGCGATATCGACATTGGCGATCTCGCCATTCGCCAGTGTCTCCAGGACGTGGCGGATATCGAGCGGCAGCTTCAGCGAGCGGGCGAACAGGTTCATGGTGCCGGCCGGTACGATACCGAGCGCGATGCCGTGTTTCCAGGCGATACCGGCAGCGGCCGAAATCGTTCCATCACCACCGCCGGCAATGATGCCTTCGATATCAGGCTCATCGGCGGCGCGTTCCATCTCCTCGACGACTTCCTTGCCGGAGACCACGCGGCAGTCGATTGTGTGGCCGGCGCGGGAAAAGACCTCGCGGGCGTGGTCGCAATAGGCATCCATATCCGTGGTGCGGAAGGTGCCGCCGTCACGATTGAAAATTGCAATGAGCTTCATATTTCCAACCTGATCCTGTGAGGCAGCCGCGCGTAAATGCTTGGGGTTATATAGGGTTCCAAACACCATCGCGTGAAGATGCTCTTTTGCCGAGAATCGCTCTACCGCAATGCATCATTTCATGTTAGATATCACTTAAGGTCATTTTCATGACCGCGCATCTCCAGTCAGGGCAGGCCGTTCCCATACGGTCTTGCCCTTTTTTCTGTGGGGTCCTCCCCCTTTTCAGGTCGCAATGAGCCATTCGAATTTGTCGGAAGCCCGCCTCGAGGCGGAGAGTGAAACCGTTGTTGCGGCAAGGCCTGCCGTGGCACTGACGCCGTTTGCCGTCGCACTCATCGAACTGGCGCTTGCGGCCGGCGGTTTCGGCATCGGCACCGGCGAATTCGCCATCATGGGCCTGCTGCCTGACGTCGCAACGACCTATGGCGTCACAGTGCCCCAGGCAGGTTACGTCATCACGGCCTATGCACTGGGTGTCGTCATCGGCGCGCCCATCATCGCGGTGCTGGCTGCGCGCATGACGCGGCGCACTCTGCTTCTCGGCCTCATGGGACTTTTCGCACTCGGCAATATCTTGAGCGCCGTCGCACCTGATTTCCTGAGTTTCACCGTGCTGCGCTTCATCACCGGCCTGCCGCACGGCGCCTATTTCGGCGTTGCAGCGCTGGTGGCCGCCTCCATGGCGCCAATCCACAAACGTGCCCGCGCCGTTGGCCGCGTCATGCTCGGCCTCACCATCGCCACGCTGCTTGGAACGCCGCTTGCCACTTTCTTCGGGCAGATGCTTTCCTGGCGCGCGGCCTTCATGCTGGTCGGCGGCATCGGGCTGTTGACCGTCGCCCTGCTGTGGCTGTTCCAGCCGCGCGACAGGGTAGAGGAAGGTGCCAGCGTTTGGCGTGAACTCGGGGCTTTCCGCCGCGTGCAGGTGTGGCTGACGCTCGCCATCGCATCGGTCGGTTTCGGCGGCATGTTCTCGGTTTTCAGCTATATCGCCAAGACCACCACCGATGTCGCGATGATGCCGGTTTCCACCGTCTCCATGGTGCTCGCCCTCTTCGGCATCGGCATGAATGTCGGCAATGTGGTCGGCTCGCGGCTGGCCGATATCTCGCTCAACGGCACGATCGGCGGCATGCTCGCCTTTAACGTGGTGGTCATGGCCGTGTTCGGCATGACGGCGCATGACCCGTTCATGATGTGTCTCTGCGTCTTCCTGATCGGCTGCGGTTTTGCCGCCTGCCCCGCCGTGCAGACGCGGCTGATGGATGTGGCAGCGGATGCGCAGACGCTTGCGGCTGCCTCCAACCACTCCGCCTTCAACATCGCCAACGCGCTCGGCGCATGGCTTGGCGGCATGGTCATCGCCATGGGCTATGGATATGCCTCCACCGGTTATGTGGGCGCTGTTCTTTCGCTTCTCGGGCTTGGCGTTTTCCTTGTGTCCGTCACCGTCGAACGGCGCGCAAAAGCCGGCTGAAAGCCGGTTTTTCAGCGGCCGGAACACCCGTTCCGGCACCTGCAATAAACCTTACGGAAATTTCACGATCGGCTCGCTTGACTCTTTTTGGTTTCGGGCGCAACACGGCGTTACGCGCAGGCCGTGACCCGGCACAGCGCGGATTTTAACGGAGCATCATTTGATGTCTAGCGACAGTAGTAGTCGATTGCCTTTGCCGAAAGCGGCGAACGGGAACTGATCCGGCACCTGTCGGCTCACCACCGCGTTCGTCGTAATCGGCGAATCGACGGAAAGGTGAGCAATCATGAACTTCCACACCCTCTCCCAGAGAGCCAGCAAGGCCGCACGTCTTCTCCGCAGCGGAAATGCCGGTTCCACCACCATTGCAGAACGCGTCGAGCACCTCAACACACTCGATACGCATGAGGCAGTCGCCGCCCTGCTCGCCATGCCGCAGGCAAAGGCCGTCGCCATTCTCGACCGGCCGGAACTGCATGACGCAGCCGCCATCATTGCCGGCATTCCGCTTGACCAGGCCGCCCGCTTCGTCAACCTGATGTCTGACGACCGCGTTGCCGACGTCATGGCGGAAATGGACGAGGAGCCGCGCGCAAAGCTGTTTTCCCGGCTGGATCGCACGACCGCGCTCTCCATCAAACATCTGATGGGTTATCCGCCGCGCACCGCCGGCTCGATCATGACCACGGAATTCGTCAGCGTGCCGGATAACTGGACGGTGGAACAGACCCTTTCGCACATCCGCGTCGTCGAGCGGTCGCGTGAAACGGTCTATGCCATCTATGTGCTGGCGCAGGACGGAACGCTGTCCACCGTCGTGACGCTGCGTCGCCTGCTGACCGGCGAGGCCGGCGCCTCCATTCTCTCCGTCGCATCGAAGGAAGGCATCGTCTGTGCCAGCCCCTTGATGTCGCAGGAGGATGTTGCCCGGCTCATCCGCAAGCACGACCTTCTGGCGCTTCCCGTCGTTGACGATCATTCGCACATTCTCGGCATCGTCACGGTCGACGACGTGATCGACACCATGATCGCCGACACCACGGAAGACGCCCACAAGTTCGGTGGTATGGAAGCACTCGGCAAGCCCTATATGGCAATGGGTTTTCCGGACATGATCCGCAAGCGCGCAGGCTGGCTGGCTGCCCTGTTCCTGGGTGAAATGCTGACGGCAAGCGCCATGCAGCATTTTGAAGGCGAGCTGGAAAAAGCCGTCGTGCTGACGCTGTTCATTCCGCTTATCATGTCATCAGGCGGCAACTCCGGTTCGCAGGCCACCTCGCTCATCATCCGGGCGCTGGCGCTCGGCGAACTGAAGCTTTCGGACTGGTGGCGGGTGCTGCTGCGGGAAATCCCGACGGGCCTGACGCTCGGCTGCATTCTCGGCGCCATCGGCTTCCTTCGTCTGACCATCTGGCAGCAGGCAGGCTTTTATGATTATGGCGACCATTGGCTGCTGGTGGGCGCCACCGTCTTTGCCGCACTCGTCGGCATCGTCACCTTCGGCTCGCTGGCCGGCTCCATGCTGCCATTCCTGCTGCAGCGTCTGCGGCTGGATCCAGCCAGCGCATCTGCGCCGTTCGTCGCCACGCTGGTGGATGTCAGCGGCCTCGTCATCTACTTCTCGGTGGCGCTGGTCATCCTCAGCGGCACGCTGCTCTGAAACACAAAAGGCCCGCTCGAAAGAGCGGGCCTTTTCATTTGCAGCGTTTTTGACAGGGCAAGCACCCCTCAACCGCCAGCGCTGATAACGCCCGTTCCGAGAAGTCCCAAAAGAATGACCCCGATGACCACCCGGTACCAGACGAAGGGCATGTAACTCTTGGTGGAGACCAGCTTGAGGAAGACGACGATCACGGCGTAACCGACGACGAAGGCGATCAGGGTTGCAAGCCCCGTCTGGCCCCAGCCTACAGGGTTCTCCTCGCCGATGCTTTTGAACAGCTGGTAGAAACCGGAACCGAACACGGCGGGAACGGCGAGCAGGAAGGAATATCGTGCGGCCGCCTCGCGCGTGTAGCCTAACAGCAGGCCGGCGCTGATGGTGCCGCCCGAACGCGAGACGCCGGGGATGAGCGCCATAGCCTGCGCGAAACCGAACAGGATGCCATCACGCCAGATCAGCTGGTTCAGCTTGTAGCGCTTCTTGCCGATCCTGTCGGCGACGCCGAGAATGATGCCGAAAACAATCAGCATTACGGCGGTGATATAGAGATTGCGCAGCGAATGCTCGATGGCATCCTTGAAGAACAGGCCGAGCAGCACGATCGGCACCGAGCCGACGATGATCAGCCAGCCAAGCCGCGCATCGGACTTGTCATAGGGTCCGAGGCGAAGGTTCTGCCGGAGCCAGGCGGCGGCGATCCGCATGATATCGGACCAGAAATAGACCAGCACCGCCGCTTCCGTGCCGATCTGCGTAATCGCCGTGAAGGCGGCGCCCGGATCCGCACCGGAGGGCAGAAACTCCCCGGCTATCCTCAGATGCGCGCTTGAAGAAACCGGAAGAAATTCCGTAAGTCCTTGCAAAAGGCCGAGAAATCCGGCCTCCAACCAACCGATGCTCATGTGATTTGATGTCCCTGCTGCGAATCGAATTCGCAGCATTATGCATCAAACCGGGCAAATCCGTGTTGCATCGCACCATGAAAATGAAGTGCCGGAGGGCTTGGTTTTACCCGTTATTTTTCAGGCTGCTTTCTCCGCAGGCTCAGGATGAAGGGTGTATTTCGCGCCGTTCTTGCACACAACATGGGCGTCGCCCCAGCTTTTCAGCGCCGAGATCACAGGCTTCATGGTTTCGCCAAGTGGCGTCAGCGCATAGTCCACGCGCGGCGGCACCACCGGGAAGACGGTGCGCGAAATCAGGCCCGCCTCTTCCAGTTCCCGCAGCTGCTTGGTGAGCATGCGCTGGGTGACGCTTGGGATGTGGCGGCGCAACTCGTTGAAGCGCAGGGTGCCCTCGTTGATGAGGTGATAGAGGATCACGCCTTTCCATTTGCCGTCGAGAAAACTCAAGGCAGACTCCACCGGGCAGCCCGGAAAATTGCCGGTAAGCTTGGCGCGCGGTCGCGACATCACAGTATCCTTTTTGTATGTATCATCACAAAATGTGCATTCTTGCGATCGATGTTCATATGTATCAAGTAAGAGGCACGCAAACAAGCAAAGGAGACTGTTCATGCGCGCCATCGGTTACAAGACGAGCCAGCCCATTACCGCAACGGATGCCCTTATCGACCTCGACCTGCCGCAGCCGGAGGCGACGGGGCATGATATTCTGGTGGAGGTGAAGGCCGTTTCGGTCAATCCTGTTGACACCAAGGTTCGCCGCAACCAGGCGCCGGAAAACGGTGCTGCCCGCGTGCTGGGCTTCGATGCGGCGGGCGTGGTGAAAGCCGTCGGCGACAAGGTATCGCTGTTCAAGCCCGGCGACGAGGTGTTTTACGCTGGTGTCATCAACCGCCCCGGCTCCAACAGCGAATTCCATCTGGTCGATGAGCGCATCGTCGGCGCCAAACCGAAGTCGCTGAATTTCGAGGAAGCGGCGGCACTGCCGCTGACCGCGATCACGGCCTACGAGACGCTGTTCGACCGGCTGCGGGTGACAGAGCCCGTTCCGGGTGCGGCAAATGCTGTTCTGGTGATCGGTGGCGCCGGCGGCGTCGGCTCGATTGCCATCCAGCTTCTGCGCGCACTGACCGATCTCACCGTCATTGCCACGGCTTCGCGGCCGGAAACGATGCAATGGGCCAAAGACCTCGGCGCGCATCATGTCGTCGATCACAGCAAGCCGATTGCCCCGCAGGTGGAAGCGCTTGGCCTTGGTGCACCGGGCTTCGTATTCTCGACCACCCATAGCGACATTCACGCCCCAGACAGCGTGGCGACCATTGCGCCGCAGGGCCGTTTTGCGCTGATCGACGATCCGGCCGGCGGTTTCGACGCCATGGCGTTCAAGCGCAAATGCGTTTCAATCCATTGGGAAATGATGTTTGCACGCGCGGTTTTCCAGACGCCTGACATGATCGAACAGCACAAGCTGCTCAATCACGTTGCGGAACTGGTTGATGCCGGCAAGATCAAGACGACGTTGACCGAGGTTTTCGGCACCATCAACGCCGCAAACCTCATCAAGGCCCACGCCTTGATTGAAAGCAACACGGCCAAGGGCAAGATCGTGCTTTCGGGCTTTTGATCTTCACGTCACACGAAGTGGGAGGTGCGCGCCTGATAAAGCGCGCCCTTCCCGGTCAATCGTCTTCCGGATCTTCCGGGCATGGCCATGCGGCAGGCGTCGTCAGGCCGCTCGGCAGTTTTGTCTTGGCGTCGCCACAGGCGATGTCGATCTGTTTCTGCTCAAGGCCGGTGGCGGCGGAAAGATCGACCCCCTCTATGCGGGTCAACAGCAGGAAGGCGTTGGCAAAATCCACCGCGCCGCCGAGCTTTGCGCCCTGGAAGCTGGCACGCGACAGATTGGTCAGCGAAAACTTCGAGCCGGACAGGCTGGCATCTTCAAACTCGGCACGCCCGAGTTCAGCCTTGGTAAAATCCGCGCCGTCCAGTTTGGCCTTGTTGAAATTGGTCCGCTGCATTTCCGCATTGATGAATTTTGCGCTGGTGGCGTCGGCGGCGGAAAAGTCGCTGCGGTAGGCTTCCACCTTCGTCAGGTTGGCGCCCTGCAGGTTCGCCTCTCCAAGAGCCGTCCGGATGAGTTTCGCCTTTTCAAGATTGGCGCCCTTCAGCGAGGAGCCGCGCAAATCCGTATAAGTGAAATCCGTGCCGTAAAGCATCGCCGAATCGAGGTTGCTGCCGCCCAGCATCAGGAGGCGCTTGTTGCATTCGCGCCAGTCGATGCCGGCCATGGCGTCGGCGCGGCAGCTGGCGGCCATCAGCGGGCTGCCACTGAGCGAAACGGCAACTACCATACCTGCCGCCAGACCGGCGACGATCCTTGTATTCCGCACGATATTCAGCCTCTGAAAGCCGGACATTCCATCACTCCTGCCGCCGGGCGACGGCCCAAACGCAACATATGCACATTCAAGGCGTTACCGCATTCCTGACCCACAATCCATGGACCATGCAAAGCTACAACACCCCAACATCCTATATGTAAGAAATCGAAGGGCAATCCACAAATACTAGGGGGGACGAGACTTTCGATGCCTCGCGCACGCGACGTCATCCTTTCGCTTGTCGCGAGGATACATCCACGTATCGTGAAATCAATCGGTTGCAGATGCCCGGGGCAAGCCCGGGCAAGACGAAGGTTGCCGGCAGACCGGCATCACCATCACATATTGGCGTAAACCGGCCCTTCGCCACCCTGCGGCGGCACCCAGTTGATGTTCTGGTTGGGGTCCTTGATATCGCAGGTCTTGCAGTGCACGCAGTTCTGCGCGTTGATCACATAGACCTCCTCACCGTCCTTCTCCACCCACTCATAAACGCCGGCAGGACAATAACGTGTCGAGGGACCGGCATAGACGTCGTGTTCGGAACGCTTCTGCAAGTCCATATCCTTCACCTGAAGATGCACCGGCTGGTCTTCCTCATGGTTGGTGGAGGACAGGAACACCGATGACAGCCGGTCGAAGGTCAAAACGCCGTCCGGTTTCGGATAGGCGATCGGCTTGTGTTTGGAGGCCGGCTCAAGGCTCTGCGCATCCGTCTTGCCGTGTTTCAGCGTGCCGAAAACGGAGAAACCGAATAGCTGGTTGGTCCACATGTCGAGACCGCCAAGGCCGACGCCAACAAGCGTGCCGAACTTCGACCACAGCGGCTTGACGTTGCGCACCCGCTTCAGGTCCTTGCCGATATCGCCGTCGCGCCATTCCGCCTCGATCTCGGCCACTTCATCATGGGCGCGACCGGCGGAAATAGCCGCGGCGATCTTTTCCGCCGCCAGCATGCCCGACAACACCGCATTGTGGCTGCCCTTGATGCGCGGCACATTGACGAAACCGGCCGAACAGCCGATCAGCGCGCCACCAGGGAAAGTCAGCTTCGGCACCGACTGGTAACCGCCCTCGGTAATCGCGCGCGCGCCATAGGAAATGCGCTTGCCGCCCTCGAAAGTGTCGCGGATGGCCGGATGCGTCTTGAAGCGCTGAAATTCCTCGAAAGGATAAAGATAGGGGTTCTTGTAATTGAGATGCACCACGAAGCCGACGGCAACGAGATTGTCCTCCAGATGATAGAGGAACGAGCCGCCGCCGGTCTTGAAACCGAGCGGCCAGCCGAAGGAGTGCTGCACGAGGCCCTGTTTGTGGTGTTCCGGCTTGACCTGCCAGAGTTCCTTGATACCGATGCCGAATTTCTGCGGTTCGCGATCTTTCGAAAGGTCAAACCTGGAAATCAGCTGCTTGGCGAGCGAACCGCGCACGCCCTCGCCGATCAGCACATATTTGCCATGCAGCTCCATGCCGCGCGTGAAGGCGGGGCCGGGTTCACCGTTCTTCTCGATGCCCATATCGCCGGTGGCGACACCGATCACTGCGCCTTCTTCATTATAAAGCACTTCGGTGGCGGCAAAGCCCGGATAGATCTCGACGCCGAGCGCTTCCGCCTTTTCCGCCAGCCAGCGACAGACCAGCCCAAGCGAGACGATATAATTGCCGTGATTGTTCATGAGCGGCGGCATCATGAAGTTCGGCAGACGGATGGAGCCCGCAGGGCCTAAGAACATGAACTGGTCGTCCTTGACCTCGGTCTTGAAGGGATGCCCCTCTTCCTCACGCCAGCCGGGCAGAAGCCGGTCGATGCCGATGGGATCAACCACGGCACCTGAGAGAATATGCGCGCCGACTTCAGCACCCTTTTCCAGAACGACGACCGAAAGCTCCGGCTCGACCTGCTTCAGACGGATCGCGGCGGCAAGGCCCGCAGGACCCGCACCGACGATCACAACGTCGAATTCCATCGCTTCGCGTTCCGGCAGTTCCATCGCTTCCGTCATCTTGTCCTCTCACCTCGCCGGTCCCATCCGGCTGTTGTTATATCCGCTTCCGGCATTCGCACCGTGTTGCCTGCACTGGCCGAAAAGTCAGTCTGCGACAACACATTCGCCCTAGCCTGTCTTCGCAAAGCACGACGCCTTTGTCGAGCTTCCATAGCGGCAAAACATGTCGCACGCCACTCAATTGTCAGACAACCTGATGAGTATTTTATTACTTTTACGTGCACGTAAGATTGAGAATAGGAGTTGAGTGGGTGGGCGTCAAGGTTTGTCATTATTTGATGGCAAAGGATTGCCAATTCCTAGGATTGCACCGAGCCTAAGTCGCCAGGGCGGTCAGGACGCTTCCCGCCATTCATTGCAGCTCGCACTCCCAGCCATCCAGTCGGCCGAAAACTCGAGCTGCAAAGTGTTTTTCCGCCAAGGCCGACCCAGCCGGGCTAACGCCGCTCTTCCGACTCTGACCTCAGCAATGACGAGATCAGGTCAGTACAAGAGTTGCTTTCAGGCAAAAACGCGTGCGCTGTTTTCCAAGTCTCCGGCAACTTTGATGTATGGCGTGGGGCCAAAACTGATCCGGGCCACACCAAGGTCTGCCAGCTCTCGTATATCTTTCAGGTCGCCCGATATCATAACATTGACCGGTAAAGTCGTGCGGTCGCATATTTCTTTGATCAGCTTTTTGTCTTTTAGCCCGGGCACGAAAAAACCATCTGCTCCTGCCGCCTTATAGGCTGCCCCGCGAGCGAGCACCTCATCCAGCAAGACCGCATGATCGATGCCCTCATCTGCCTTGAGAAACACGTCCGTTCTCGCATTGATAAAGACCGGGACACGGTGGTCTTCGGCAGCGCTGCGAATAGCTCGAAGCCGGTCCACCTGATAATCGACATCATAGAGGCCCGTCCCGTGCACCACCTGATCCTCGAAGTTCAATCCGATGACACCGAGGGTGAGCAGACGACCTACGTTGCGCCTGACCGTTGCAGCATCACTCGAATAACCGCCTTCAAAATCCACAGTGAGAGGCAGATCGATGCATTTCATTATTCGAGCGACGACCGCCAGTGCGTCATCAAGCGGCATCTCCTCACCATCCGAATAGCCTTGCGCGGCAGCAACGGACCAGCTTCCGGTTGCAATGGCCTTCGCACCGCTACGGGCAACGGCCATCGCGCTTCCTGCATCCCAGATGTTATAAAGGACGATGGGATCGCCCGGAATGTGCAAGCTTCGAAACTTTTCTGCACGTTCAATCTGATTGCTCATTTTGGTGTCTCCCGTGTGCTATCTTTGAGCTTTCGCTCAATTTCGATCAGCCGTCGCCTGTTCTAAAGGCCGCAGCCGTTACCTGGAAACGACTAGCACCGGGAAAATGCTCAGAACGCCGATTTTCGGGCACCTATTTCTTTTTGTCTAAAATTTCGAAAGTCCTCTACTTGCGAATCAGGATGAGTACCGCAAGCAGCTAAAATCAAACATCCCATTCAAACCGCCCATTCCTCATCCGTCGTAAACACAATCGTCAGCCACCGATCCGTCCCCTCGCCGCCGAGTGCATCGCCGATCTCGTCGCGGATCGCGTCCCATTCTTCGAGACGCCGGGGTGGCCAGTTTTTCGGGACGATGAAGAAGAGTTCGATCTGGCGGCCTCGGCCCACGCGGGCGACATAGGAATAGTGCGAGGCAAAGCCGAATTTTTCGACGGTTTCGGCCGCTACCCTGTCCACATGCTGCTTGAATTCAAACGGCGTCACCAGAAGGATGTCGGCGAGCGCCTGCTTCACATTGCCGAGCGGCATGGGAATGATGATGAGGCAGACCAGCGCCAGAACGGTGGGGTCGATATAGGGCGCGATCCACTGATGCGCCGTTCCCGTCAGCCCGTAGCCGATGGCGAAGGCGAGGAACAGGGCCGCGCTCAGGAGCGCGCTCATCAGCCAGCTTTTGGCGTCCAGCGCCACGAAGGCCGATTTCAGTCTGCGGTTCTGGCGTTTGACGAACCATGCCATGACGAGCGAAACGGCAAAGCTGACGAAGGTGACGATGATGGCGTAATCGAACTCGATCGATCTGCCGCCGTCCATCAGGCTGTCGATGGCGTTGATCAGGGCATAGATCGCAGCGCCCATCAAAAGCGTGCCGTTGAGGCCGAGGACCATCGGCTCCAGATGCCAGAAGCCCATGGTGAAACGCTCTGCCAGCCGGCCACCGGGCCGTGGGGCGGCGGAAGCCGCGATCAGCCGCGCCACCAGTAGCGCCAGCACCGTCATGAAGGCATCCGTCAGGGCATAAACGCCATCGAACACCACCGCGAAAGAGCCGGAAAACAGGCCTGCACCAATGCCGAACGCGGCCAGAAGAACCGTGATGGCAATTGAGAATTTCAGCAGAGATTGTTCGGTCATGACGCGTATTTAACCTTCAAAAGCGGGCGCCGCCTTCCTATAAACAGCACAGATGGAGCGGGATAGCGAAAACTGTGGAAGGTTTTCGCCTGTAGTCACGCTTCGATTCTTTGATCTGCTGCAAACAAGACAGGACAAAACCCATGGATCTCGGCATTTCCGGCAAACGCGCCCTCGTTCTCGCCTCCTCTCGCGGCCTTGGGCTGGGCATCGCCACGGCGCTGGCGAATGAAGGCGTGAATGTTCTTCTCGTTGGCAGAAGCAGCGAAAAGCTGGACGCGAACTGCAAGACGATCAATGCACTCGGCAAGGGCAAGGCCGACTGGGTGCGGGGCGATCTTGGCGACGACAATTTCGTCGAGGCCATGGTTCAGGCCGTGAACGACAAGCTCGGCGGCATTGACATTCTCGTCAACAACACCGGTGGCCCGACGCCGGGTCTTGCGCAGGAGATCACGACCGAGAAGCTGGAGAGCTTCTTCCAGTCGATGGTGCTGCGCGTCATCACGCTCACCAATGCGCTGCTGCCGCAGATGAAGGAACAGGGCTTTGGCCGCATCCTGACCGTTGCCTCCTCCGGCGTGTTCGAACCCATCCCCAATCTGGCGCTCTCCAATACGCTGCGTGGGGCGCTGGTGGGCTGGAGCAAGACATTGTCGAGCGAAGTGGCCGGTTTCGGCGTCACCTCCAACCTTCTTCTGCCCGGCCGCATCCATACCGACCGCATCGACGAGCTGGATGGCGCCAATGCCAAGCGCCTGGGTAAAAGCATGGAGGAAATCCGCGAGGCTTCGGTCAAGAGCATTCCGGCAGGCAGGCTTGGCACGGTGGAAGAATTCGCCGCCGCCGGGGCTTTCCTCTGCTCGGTTCCGGCAAGCTACATCACCGGCACAATGCTGCGGGTGGATGGCGGCGCGGCGAAATCGAACTGACGCCGGTTAGACGCCGGAGCGGTCAAGAGGCCGCTCCGTAGACTACGAAGCGGTTTCTGCCGGTATTCTTGGCTTCGTAGAGTGCCGTGTCGGCGCGGCGCAGCACATCGCTCGCGCTCTCGCCGGGATCGGCAAAGGCAATGCCGGCCGAACAGCTGTAACGGAAATCCGGCACATCGCTCAGCGGCGATGCCTCGGTCAACGTCGCCAGCAGCTTCTGCATGGTGCTTTCCGCGCTCAGCATTCGCGAACCGCTGAGAACGAGCAGAAACTCCTCACCGCCGATCCGCCCCACCAGATCGTCCCGGCCGATGGCGGCGGAAAGCCGGGTGGCGAAATCCTTAAGGACGAGATCGCCGCAGGCATGCCCGAAACGGTCGTTCACCGCCTTGAAGTGGTCGATATCCATGATGATCACCGCAAGCGCCTGCGCCTTGTTGGGGCCAAGCATCTGGTTGAGGATATCCATGGCATAGCGGCGGTTGCCGAGGCCCGTGAGTTCGTCGCTCAGCGCCGATTTCAGCGCCCTGTCGCGCTCCTGCCGCAGATCGCGCAACTGGATGCCAAGCTCGGAAACATCGGTCACGACACACAACATCCAGCCGCCCGGCAGCGTCGTTTCCGTCGTCAGCATCCAGCGTCCATCGTTCAGGCTGGTTTCGATGGTGCGGTAAGGCAACTTGCCGCGCCTTGTCCGCGCCGAGCGCAACCACAGTTCGAAATCGGTGGTTTCGACCGCCGTTCCTGTCGAGCTGCGATACCCGCCGCGCATCAGCTCCATCCAGTTCGGAAAACCGTCCGGAGCCATGCCCAGCGCCTCGCGGAAGGCCGCATTGGCAAAGCGCAAGTCATCGCTGCCATCGAAAAGGGCATAACCCTGCTGCGATGACGCCATGAGGTTCATAAGCTGGGAATGGAAAATTTCCACGTCGCCGCGAATGAGGACCTCCGGCCCGGGCGGCACATCTTGGAGGGCGGAACATGCCTGCTTGCGGGACATCTGGACTTCCGGGTTACAACGCGACAGCTACAATTAAGAAAGCTCCCTGAGGATATAGCCTTTATTTATACTTTGCGATTGCGAAAAAATATTTAATTTGCATCGCAAAACTGTATTTATAACGGAAAATTACTTTATTCTAATGTTTTAATAAACCGAGAAGTGGCGCTTGCCATTCTGCCGGGCCTGTGCAATCAACCGCCCTCCTCTGACATCGGGATGCCAAATGCGTCCCTTATTCTCACGCCGGGCCGCCTTTGGGCCGGGCGAGCATTTCTATCGGCGACAAGGATATGGCGATGACGCAAAAGCGGGCACTGGGCCTCGATTTCGGCACGACCAACACGGTCATGGCTCTTTCCGACGGCGGCGGCGAAAGCCGCTCCATGCAGTTTACCAGCAGCGCGGGCACGGATGACAGCATGCGCACCGCGCTCTCCTTCATGAAGGATTCGGGCCTTGGTGCGGCTGCCCTGCACGTGGAAGCGGGCCACGCAGCCATCAGGCAATTCATCGACAATGCGGGCGATTGCCGCTTCCTTCAGTCGATCAAGACATTTGCGGCCTCGCCGCTCTTCCAGGGTACGTTGATCTTCGCCAAGCGCCAGAGCTTCGAGGATTTGATGGACGTGTTTCTGCGCAAGCTGAAAACCTATGCGGGCGCAGAGTGGCCAAGCGACGTCTCGACCGTCATCGCCGGTCGCCCCGTGCGTTTCGCCGGCAGCAATCCGGATGAGACGCTGGCGCTCTCCCGCTACAACGAAGCGCTGACGCGTGCCGGTTTTCCCGAAATCCACTATGTCTACGAGCCGGTGGCGGCCGCCTATTATTTCGCCCAGAGCCTGAAGAAGGACGCCAATGTGCTGGTGGCGGATTTCGGCGGCGGCACCACCGACTATTCGCTGATCCGCTTCGAGACCCATGCCGGCAAGCTTTCCGCCACCCCCATCGGCCATTCCGGTGTCGGCGTCGCCGGTGACCATTTCGACTTCCGCATGATCGACAATCTGGTTTCGCCGGAAATCGGCAAGGGCAGCAAGTTCAAGAGCTTCGACAAGGTGCTGGACGTGCCTTCCGGCTACTACGTGAATTTCGGTCGCTGGAACCAGCTGTCGATCTTCAAGACCTCGAAGGAATTCACCGATCTGAAATCGCTGGTGCGCTCGGCGCTGGAGCCGGACAAGCTCGAACTCTTCATCGATCTCGTGGAGCATGACGAGGGTTATCCGCTTTATCAGTCGATTTCCGCCACCAAGATGGCGCTTTCCTCGGCCGAAGAAGCGGAATTCAACTTCGCGCCGCTCGGCAAGGCCGGCCGCAAAATGGTCAAGCGCAGCGACTTCAACAACTGGATAGCCGACGACCTCGCCAAGATCGAGGGCGCGCTGGACGAGGTTCTGGAGAAGACGCAAGTCGCGCCTGAGGCAATCGACAAGGTGTTCCTTACCGGCGGCACCTCCTTCGTGCCGGCGGTGCGCGAGCTTTTCACCCGTCGTTTCGACGCGGACCGGATCGAAACCGGCGGCGAGTTGCTCTCGATTGCCCATGGTTTGGCCATGATCGGCGAAAGCGGTGACATTCAGCGCTGGACAGCGTGATTTACGGGTTCCCCGGGCGGGGAACATGGGATAATTTCACCCCATGATCGCCGCTCACGACCTCTCCCCGGCCGAACTCGCCGCGCTTCTGCATTTCCATGCGGATGCGGGCGTGGACTGGTTGCTGGAAGACGGACCTGTTGACCGTTTCGCCGAATTTGCCGCCTCCCGCCCTGCCCGACCGGCAGTGCGTCAGGAAAGCTCTGCGCCCGCACACCAGATGGACAGCGGCACGGAGCGTCGTGCCGATGCTCCGCAGCGGCAGACGGCAGGTCGCAGCGCGCCGACGAGAGGCGCGCCGCCTGCTCCGGCACTTCAGCAGAATGTTGCCATGCCGGACGAACAGGCCGTGGCGGCTGCCCGTTTTGCGGCTGAAAGCGCAAGGTCGCTTTCCGAACTGAAAATCGCGCTTGAGGGTTTCAGCGGCTGCAACCTCAAGAACAGCGCCCGCAACACGGTATTCACCGAAGGCGACCCTGCTTGCGCCGTCATGGTCATCGGCCCGATGCCGGATGCGGATGACGACCGCGAGGGCCAGCTTTTTGCCGGCAAGACCGGGCTGCTGCTCGACCGTATGCTGGCCGCTATCGGCCTTGACCGCGCACGCATCATGCTCGGCAATGTCGTGCCCTGGCGTCCACCGGGCAACCGCCCGCCGACTCAGGCTGAAATGGATATTTGCCGCCCCTTCATCGAGCGCCAGATCGCGCTTGCGGAGCCGAAACACCTGTTGCTTCTTGGCAACTTGACCGCACGTTTCTTTTTCGGCGGCACCGGAACGATCCATACGCTGCGCGGACAGTGGCGTGATGTCGCAGCCGGGCACCTGGTTTTACCGGCGCTGGCGAGCCTGCATCCGCAGGAACTTCTAAACGCACCTGCCAGTAAGTCATTGGCATGGCAGGATTTATTGGCGTTTCAGGCAAAAATCTCCGAAGGCTGATTGCCTGATTCTTACTCAGAGTAAATGAAGTATGAAAAAAGCCATGCGTATTACGCATAACAGCGGCGCGCTGACCCTGCTTGCCGAATCCATGCTGCACTGCGATAAGCCAGCCTGTGTCTTGGGAGGAATTCGGTTTAAGGAACCAAGGCAATGACCACTCGCTTCCGTCCGGTACATTCCGGCTTTGAAACGCTCCGACTGGCGGGCCTCGGCCCTCGCTCCAGTCAGGGTTACCATCGTTTCGGCGCTGCCGCTAACGAACAGATGACCGCACGTGCTGCCATGCAGCAGGTTCGCGTCACACGTCCTGCAGCTGTCTTTGCGGATTTCCGCGAGCGCTGAGAGCACTCAGGCCGGTGTAAAACCGGTCTATATCTTTGATTGCGCGCTGGCGTCTTTCTTCGGGAAGGCGCCTTTTGCATTTGCGGGACTAGGCGCCGAAACGACAACGGCTCTGGCGCCGACGATGCCGCATGTTTGCGACCTCCGCCAAATTTGGTGCGTTACCCCTGCGGCGTGGAGGCCTTGCGTGCCGCTCGTCTCGCCAGGCCCAGCTGGTGCTCGCGGAAAATGATGAAGATGCCGGCGAAAATCACGATTGCCGTGCCGATCAGCATGGTGAGCGTGGGAATGTCTCCGAACAGGATATAGGAGACCGCTATCCCGAAAACGATGGAGCTGTATTCGAAGGGCGCGATGGTTGAGACCTCCGCGTGGCGATAGCTCTCCGTCAGGAAGATCTGTGCGACGCCGCCACAAATGCCGCTGGTGATCAACAGCACGGCCTGCTTGGTATCCAGAGCGCTCCAGCCGAAGGGTACGCTGACGAGCGAAAGCAAGGTGGCCGTGAGCGAGAAATAGAGAACGATGGTCGGCGTCTTTTCCGTTTCCACCAGTTGCCGCACCTGGATCATTGCGAGACCGCCAAGTGCTGCCCCGCATAGCACGGCAATCGCGCCCAGCCCCTCGCCCGCGGCAAAACCGCCTTCACGCAACAGGGTCATCTTCGGCCACAGGATAACCAGCACGCCCATCATGCCAACGAAAACCGCGCTCCAGCGGTAGATGCGCACCTTCTCGCGCAGGATGAAGGCGGCGAACACGACGGCCAGCAGCGGTGAGGCATAACCGATGGCGATGAATTCCGGCAACGGCAGCAGCGTCAGCCCGTAAAACCCGCAGGCCATGGAGAGAATGCCGAGAAACCCGCGCTTGAAATGGCCGATGAGATTGTTGGTGTGCAGCGCGCTCGTTAGCGCATGCAGCCAGGCAAGATAAACGACGATGGGGATGATGGCGAAAGCGGAGCGGAAGAAAGTGATCTGACCGGCCGGCACATCGGGACCGGAGGCCTTGATACAAGTCTGCATCACCAGAAAAAAGCCAACCGAAATCAGCTTCAGGCTTATCCCCCGAAAGGGATTTGTCGGTTCGGCGTTCATCGGCAGTTACTCATATCGGCTGCGCAAACACGCCATCGGGAGATTGTTCATGCGGGGGAGGACGACGCGGGGGAATTGGATTTGCCCAAGGCTAGAGCATTCCCGAAGCGCTTTACAACAAAAAATGTTATTTACCCATGAATTCCGTTGATCTGGTGAGGCGCAGGATTGCTTTCCCCGGCTTGTGGCCTCCTCACCCCCATTGTTCAGGCCTTCAGCCCTGATGGCGACGTGAGAATCAGACCAAAAGCGACACGCGCTAAAATTTGAAGAAAATAAAATACAATTTCAGCAATCGTTCAACATTTGCTGGCATGGTCCGCAGGTCCGGCAGCGGCAGGATCGTCTGCAGGGCCGGCAAAGCCTTCCATGGCAGGACAGAACGTCCTCCCGATGCGCACATGATTGTGACGAATACTCTACCTATTTTACATCCGGGCCTTATGACGACATGATGCCCGGAGGACAACGACAAAGTTATTCAGGAACAGTCATGCGAACAGACACGGGCCAGATCGTTCACCTGGCAGATTACCGCCCCACCGATTTCGTTCTGGAGCGGGTGGATCTCACCTTCGAACTCGACCCCAAGAATACCAAGGTCGAAGCCCGTCTGATCTTTCATCGCCGAGAGGGCGTCGATGTGTCAGCGCCGCTCGTTCTCGATGGCGACGAGTTGACGCTTTCGGGCCTGCTGCTCGATCAGGTGGACATTCCCGCAAGCCAATATGACGCAACGCCCGATAGCCTGACGATCCGCGATCTGCCTGCGGAGACGCCCTTCGAGATCTGTGTCACCAATTACATCAACCCGCAGGTCAATACGCAGCTGATGGGGCTTTACCGCACCAACGGCGTTTATTGCACCCAGTGCGAGGCGGAAGGTTTCCGCCGCATCACCTATTTCCCGGACCGGCCCGATGTTCTGGCACCTTATACGGTGACGATCATCGCCGCGAAGGAGGGCAATCCCCTGCTGTTGTCGAACGGCAACTTCCTCGGCGGCGGCAATTACGATGAAGGCCGCCACTTTGCAGCCTGGTTCGATCCGCACCCGAAACCCAGCTATCTCTTTGCGCTTGTCGCCGGCGATCTCGGCGTGGTGGAAGACACGTTTACCACCCTTTCCGGCCGCGAAGTGGCGCTGAAGATCTATGTCGAGCATGGCAAGGAGCCCCGCGCGGCCTATGCCATGGATGCGCTGAAGCGCTCGATGAAGTGGGATGAGGAACGCTTCGGCCGTGAATACGACCTCGATATCTTCATGATCGTCGCCGTGTCCGATTTCAACATGGGCGCGATGGAGAACAAGGGTCTCAACGTCTTCAACGACAAATTCGTGCTGGCCGACCCGGAAACTGCCTCCGACGCGGACTACGCCAATATCGAGCGCATCATCGCGCATGAATATTTCCACAACTGGACCGGCAACCGCATTACCTGCCGCGACTGGTTTCAGCTGTGCCTGAAAGAAGGCCTGACGGTCTATCGCGACCAGGAATTTTCCGCCGACATGCGCTCGCGCCCGGTCAAGCGCATCGCCGATGTGCGTCACCTGAAATCGGAGCAGTTTCCAGAGGATTCCGGTCCGCTGGCCCATCCGCCACGCCCCGATACCTATCGCGAAATCAACAACTTCTACACGACGACCGTTTATGAAAAGGGCGCCGAAGTTACCCGCATGATCGCCACGATCCTTGGGGAAGACGACTTCAAGAGAGGCATGGACCTTTATTTCGAACGTCATGACGGCGAAGCGGCGACTGTTGAGGATTTCGTCAAGAGTTTTGCCGATGCCAGCGGCCGCGACCTGTCGCAGTTTTCGCTATGGTACACCGAGGCCGGCACGCCGCTCGTCTCCGTTTCCTCCGCCTACGATGCCGCCAAGGCGACCTTCAGGCTGACGCTGGAACAGACCGTCGCACCAACGCCCGGCCAACCGGTGAAGCAACCGCGTCATATTCCGCTTTCGCTGGCACTGATTCTCGACAATGGCCAGATCGCCGAGCCGCAGGCTGTCACGGGCGGAGAATACCGCGACGGCGTGCTGCATCTGACCGAACGCAACCAGACATTCTCCTTCTCCGGCATTTCATCGCGCCCAGTGCTGTCGCTCAACCGCAGCTTCTCGGCGCCGATCAACCTGCATTTCGAACAGAGTGCTGCCGATCTGGTGCAGGTTGCCCGGCACGAGACGGATATGTTTGCCCGTTTCCAGGCGCTTACCGATCTCGCTTTGCCGGCGCTGATTGCCGCTACCAAGGCCGTGCAGAACGGCCAAGAAGTACGCTCGGACGCCGACCTCATCGCAACGCTGATCGAAATCGTCGGCGACGCTTCGCTTGAACCCGCTTTCCGGGCACAGGCGCTGGCGCTGCCGAGCGAAACGGACATCGCTCGCGAACTGGGCGGCAATACCGACCCGGACGCCATCCACAAGGCCCGCAACGCGACGATCAAGGCCATTGCCACGGCCGGTCTCGAAACGCTCCGCCGGCTCGCCGACAGTGACGGAAATGGTGAAGCCTACAGCCCCGATGCCGACAGCGCCGGACGGCGTTCGCTTCGCAACGGCGCGTTGAGCTTCCTTGCTTTTGCCGAGGGAACGCCTGACAGGGCGGCAAAGGCCTATGCCAGCGCCACCAACATGACCGATCTTGCGCATGCGCTTGGTGTACTGACCCAACGTTTCCCCGACAGCACGGAGACAAAGGAGGCGCTTGCCGCCTTCGAAGCCCGCTTTGCCGACAATGCGCTGGTTCTCGACAAATGGTTCTCGCTGCAGGCCGCCATTCCCGGCGACGGCGCGCTGGAACGTATCAAGGCGCTGATGACGTCGAAACACTTCATCGCCTCCAATCCCAACCGGGTACGGTCGCTGGTGGGCACGCTCGCCTTCTCCAACCCGACCGGTTTCCACCGCGCCGATGGTGCCGCCTACCGGTTCCTCGCCGAGCAGATCATAGCCATCGACAAGCGTAACCCGCAGCTTGCCGCGCGCATTCTCACCTCCATGCGCTCCTGGCGGTCGCTGGAAGCAAGCCGCGCCGAACACGCCAAGGCAGCACTTTCGACGATCGCCGAAGCAAAAGGTCTTTCGACGGATGTCAGCGATATCGTCGGGCGTATTCTGAAAGGATAATACCCGGCGAACATTCGCCAACTCCCCTATTCCGGACAATGCCTGTGCGCCGTCTTGATTTCCGTCAAGGCGGCGCAACGCATTGCGCGACACAATCGTCAGCGACAGGCCGGAACGCGGCCGCAAGCGGAAAGGGACTTCAAATGACGGATATTTCCAACACCAGCAATTCGTTCCAGCGTTTCATCACCGAAGCCCCGGCCCATCAGGCTGTCTGGCTTCAGGCCGTGCAGGGGTTGGGTGCGGCGTCCACGCTGGATGCCAAGACGCAATGCCTGATCTATATCGGCATTCTCGCCGCACTGCGGCTTGAAGGCGGTGTGGAATTTCATGTGCTGGAAGCCAAAGCGCATGGCGCAAGCCGTGACGATATCATCAGCGCGGTGCTGACCGGGCTTCCTGCCGCCGGAAACGGCGTTCTCGGCGCACTTGGACCTGCTCTCGAAGCTTTCGACAAGGCTTGAGAACCACCGGCCGTAACACACCGGAACGTCCCAGACCGGCCATCCGGGTGTCGGTTTTTCCAATGCCTGCCGCCGCTTTGCAGACCGTAACGCGCTGTCCCGAAAAAATACGGAGTCGGTTCAAGGGGTTAAAATTCTTTTAACTTTTGCCTCTGGACACGGCGAATCGCATTTGATTCACTATGCATATTCGAGCGGCGGCGCTTCGAATCAGTGGGGATATCTTGAAGGCGGGACAATGACGAACGTGCGGCGGGCGACTGCGGGCGATGAGCGGCCGTATGCCAAATTTTCTGATCTTGCGGCCTGGGGCGAAAGGCTTTCCAGCGACCTGATGGGTTTGATGAACGGCTCCGACCGCCCGATGCCGCAGGTCGAGACCCTGCTGAAACGCCTCATTCCCATTCTCATTCTTGCATTTCTCGTCGTCATCGCGGCGTCACGCATGCTGGGCATCGTTGCCGAATATAGCCGCATGGAAGAGGCAGCCCGCCACTCTACCGCACTGACAGCGCTGACGGCCAAAGCAGCCCTTATCAACAACGGTATTGTCTTTGCCTCGCAAGAGCGCGCCCGCGCAGAGGCGAGCCTTGCCGCAGCGCTGCCTTCGGGCAGCCTTGCTGATGGCACGATGGTGCTTCTGTCGGGCAGCAACGGCCGGATTTTCGCCGGCGCCGGCAAGGGCGCCACGCTTTACATCGGCACCTCCCTGCCGGCTTTGCTTCCCGAAATCGCCATTGTTCAGCGTTTTCCCGGCGCGCCCGGCACCATCGAAACGAATATCGACAACCAGCCGCATTATGCGACGATGATCCCCTTCGGCGACGATGGAGGCATGGTCATCGCGGCGCGCTCGCTTGAGCCGATCCGTTCTTTCTGGCGCAGCGAAATCGCCATGAACGTGACGCTGTTTGCCGGAATCTCCTCGATCCTTCTCGTCGTGCTCTACGCCTATTACATGCAGGTCAAACGCGCCCGCGATGCCGACGACATCTTCGCCGAATCGAACCTGCGGGTGGAGACGGCGCTGTCACGTGGCCGCTGCGGCCTGTGGGACTTCGATCTTTCCACGCGGCGCATGTTCTGGTCCGGCTCGCTCTACGAAATCCTCGGCAGACCGCCGAAGGCCGCACCGCTGTCCTTTTCCGATGCGGCGCGCATGATGCATTCCGAAGATGGGAACCTCTACGAGCTTGCCCGTGCTGTCGGCTGCGGTGATCTGCGCCAGATCGACCAGATCTTCCGCATGCGCCACGCGAAAGGCCACTATGTCTGGCTGCGTGCCCGTGCCCAGGTCATCCGCACCAATAACGGCCCGCGCGTCATCGGCATCGCCATGGACGTGACCGAGCAGCACCGCCTTGCGCAACGTTATGCCGAGGCAGACCAGCGCCTTGCAGACGCCATCGAATCCACCTCGGAAGCCTTCGTGCTGTGGGACAAGAATGACCGTCTCGTCATGTGCAACACCCATTACCAGAAGGCTTACGGCCTGCCGGACAGCGTTCTGGTAGCGGGCACCGAAAAGAGCGCCGTGCAGGCGGCTGCGGCACGCCCGGTTGTGGAGCGGCGCGTTGCGGACCCCGATCAGTCTGGCCTTTCGCGCATGACGGAAGTGCAGCTTGCCGATGATCGCTGGCTACAGATCAATGAACGCCGCACCCGTGACGGCGGCCTCGTCTCCGTCGGCACCGACATTACGCTTCTGAAGCGCCATCAGGAGCGCCTGCGTGACTCCGAACGCCGGCTGATGGCCACCATCGGCGATCTTTCCGCCTCGCAGCATAAGCTGGAGCGGCAGAAGACGGAGCTTTCAGACGCCAACGCCAATTATCTCGCCGAAAAAGAGCGCGCCCAGGCGGCAAACCTCGCAAAGTCCGAATTCCTCGCCAATATGAGCCATGAACTGCGCACGCCGCTCAACGCCATTCTCGGCTTTTCCGACATCCTGCAAAACGAGATGTTCGGGCCGGTTGGCTCGCCGAAATATTCCGAATATGCCCGGGATATCCACGACAGCGGCAAGCACCTCCTAAATGTCATCAACGACATTCTGGATATGTCCAAGATCGAGGCGGGCCATATGCGGATCAACCGCGAGACAATCGATCTCGCGCCGCTTATCGAGGAAACCCTGCGGCTGACCGCCATCCAGGCGGAACAGAAGAACATCACCGTGCAGCAGAAGGTCTGCGCCGGGCTGACGATGCAGGGCGACCGCCGCGCCATGAAGCAGATCATGCTCAACCTTCTGTCCAATGCCGTGAAGTTCACCGGTAATGGCGGCCGCGTAGCGCTGCGCACCCATGTGCATCAGGCCGCCATGATCCTCACCATCGCCGATACCGGCATCGGCATTCCCGCCGAGGCGCTCGACAAGATTGGCCAGCCCTTCGAGCAGGTGCAGAGCCAATACGCCAAAAGCCAGGGCGGCTCAGGCCTCGGGCTCGCCATCTCGCGCTCGCTCGTCAGGCTGCATGGCGGCACGATGAAAATCCGCTCCTGCGAAGGCAGAGGCACGGTGGTGACGATTATCATCCCGCATGCGGCAGGGTGCTGTGGCACGGTGCATTGAGGAATATCGGGCTGTGCCCGCTGCGTTGCAGTAAGTGACGGCAGAACGCGCGATACCCACCATCACCCGCCATTCTTCACCGTCGCCACAAAGGCCTTGCGAACGACCTTCGCCAGCCGCTTCACCTCGCCCTCCAGCGTGGAAATATCCGGGCAATCCCCGGCCCGGCAAACCAGATCGATAAGACCGGCAGGCGCTTCCTTCGGATTGAAAGCACCGTCGATGCACAGCCGCACGATCTGCGATATCTCGGTGTAAAGCGCCGTCGCCGCCATGCAGTCGTCGAAGGATTGCTGCTCCATCACCGGGGCGGCCAGCACCTGCAATGCCTCTGCCGTGTTGCGACCCGGTTCGTGCGGCTGGAGACCCTTGGCGGGACCGACCAAAGCCAGATATTGGGCGATGAATTCGAGGTCGATCAGCCCACCATTGATGAGCTTGAAGTCCCAGATGTTTTCCGGCGGCTTTTCCTGTTCAATGAGACTTCGCATTTCCAGCACATCGGCTGAGACTTTCGCCACATCGCGCTTCTGGGACAGTACCGAGGCGATGATGCCGCGCGCATCTTCCATCAGCGAGGCTTCGCCACAGATCAGGCGAGCGCGGGAAAGCGCCATATGTTCCCAGGTCCAGGCTTCCTCGCGCTGGTATTTCTCAAAAGCGGAAATGCGCGTCGCCACCGGCCCCTTGTTGCCGGAGGGGCGAAGCCGCATGTCCACCTCGTAAAGCACGCCCTCGGCTGTGGGTGCCGATAGTGCGGCAATCAGCCTTTGGGTGACGCGAGTGAAGTAACGCACCACATCGAGCGGTTTTGCGCCGGTCGATTCATGGGCGGCATCGTCGTAGTCGTAGAGGAGAATGAGGTCGACATCCGAACCCGCGGTCAGCTCGAAGGAGCCGAGCTTGCCCATGCCCATCACGGCCACGCGCCCGCCCGGATATGGCCCATGCGCCGTCTCCATCTCCGAGAGTACGGCATTCAGGGCCGCTTCAATTACCAGATCGGCAAGATGGGTGAAGGCGCGGGCGGCGATCTCGCCACGGATCGCGCCTGTCAACAGCCGCACGCCGATGAGAAAGCGCTGCTCGGCGGCGAAAATACGGAGCCGGTCGAGAATATCCTCGTAGTGGCGGGCATTGGAGAGGAAATTGCCCATGCGCTGGGCAAGATATTCGCGCGTCGGCACGTCGCTCATCAGCGCCGGGTCCAGCATGCCGTCAAAAACATGCGGGCGGGCGGCGATGATTTCGGCAAGGCGCGGGGCCGACGACATGATCGTCACCAACAGCGACAGCAGCGGCTGATTGTTGCCGAGCAGCGAGAAGAGCTGGATGCCCGCCGGTAGCCCGGAGAGGAAATTATCAAAGCGCAGCAGCGCCTCATCCGCCCGCTTGCTTTCGCCAAAGGCGCGCAGCAGATCCGGCGTCAGCTCCGTCAGCCGCTCGCGCGCCTCGACCGATTGCGTTGCCCGGTACCGGCCATTGTGCCAGGTGCGGATGACGCGGGAAATATCCTCCGGCCGCTGAAAACCAAGTGCTGAGAGGGTTTTCAGCGTATCTGGATCGTCCTTCTGGCCAGTGAAGACCAGATTGCCTGCCTCACCGGAGAGTTTCGTCTCCTGTTCGAACAGCGCCGAATAACGGCGCTCAACCAGCCGCAGCACCTTTTCCAGCTTCTCGGAAAACGCCTTGGTATCTTCAAAACCGAGCATGAAGGCAATGCGCTTCAGTTCGGTTTCGGTGTCGGGCAGCACGTGGGTCTGCTCATCGCGCACCATCTGAATGCGGTGTTCCACTTCGCGCAGGAACCAGTAGGCTTCAGTCAGGCTATCGCGCGTTTCGGCATCGATCCATTTCGCTTCGGTGAGCGCCGCCAGCGCCTCCTGCGTCGCGCGGACCCTGAGCGCCGGCATACGTCCGCCGGCAATCAGCTGCTGCGTCTGCGCGAAGAACTCGATCTCGCGGATGCCGCCGCGTCCGAGCTTGACGTTATGGCCCTTAACCGCAATCGCGCCATGGCCCTTATGCGCATGAATCTGCCGCTTGATGGAGTGAATATCGGCAATCGCCGCGTAATCGAGATATTTGCGGAAGATGAAAGGTGTCAGTTCGCGCAGGAAATTGTCGCCGGCCTTCAGATCGCCGGCCACCGGCCGCGCCTTGATATAGGCGGCGCGTTCCCAGTTCTGGCCCCTGCCCTCGTAATAAAGCAGCGCCGCTTCCACGGGAATGGCGAGCGGTGTCGAGCCGGGGTCTGGCCGGAGCCTCAAATCGGTGCGGAAGACGTAACCGTCTGCCGTGCGTTCCTGCATGATACGCACGAGGCGGCGCATCATGCGGCCGAAATTCTCTGTCGCAGCATAGGGATCATCGATAATGCCAGCAGAGGGTTCAAAGAACACCACTGCGTCGATGTCCGAGGAATAGTTCAGTTCGCGCGCGCCGAGCTTGCCCATGCCAAGCACGATCAGGCCGGAACCTTCGCTTGGCGTGGCAACGTTCTTAAGTTTGAGCTTGCCGGTCTCATGGCCGACAAGCAGCAGGTGGTCGATGGCGGCCGACAGCGAAGCATCCGCCATGTCGCTCAGCCAGCGCGTGGTATCGCGGGCGGTGAAGATGCGCGCGAGATCGGCAAGCGCTGCGACGAAGGAAAGCCGACGCTTGGCGATCCTCAAGCGCGACATCACCTCGTTTTCGACGGGCACGCCGCCCTCTTGCCCCGGCTTCCAGCAATCGCGCGCTTCACCGACGAGATCGGCCAGTAGTGGCTCCAGCGGCTTCGAAATCGCGAGCGTCAGCAGTCCCTCGTCCGCCGCGGCCATATCGCGCAGATAGGGCGACAGCGTGAAAGCCGCAGCGATGAAGTCCTTCAGCGGGCTTTCGGCGGCAAGAAGCGCGGCCACAGCTGGCTCGCCCTTGGCGATATCCTTCAGCGTGGAGAGAACGGATTTCAGTTCCGTCTGCGTATAGGGGCGGATAACTCCCGGCAGAACCTCGCTCAGCCGCCTTTCAGCGGTTTCCCGTTTCGTCACTGTCTCTCTCCCTCTCCCGAGCGACCCATCCTTGCGCTTCGACCGTGCCTGATTCTCAGGAAGGATCGCTCCCCGCAAAATCGTCCTGCCGCCACGCATTGTCGAAGCTTCCGGGCGCATACACTCCGCGTTGTAACAAATGCGTGGCGCTTTGCGATCAGGAAAACCGTTTTTGCCGATCTTTTCCGCGGTCTGGCCTGCGGAAGCGCCATTTCAGTCGTGGCCGGCAATCTCGCGTAATGTCTCCGCAATTATGCCCACGTAGCGTCCTGCTCAACGAAACCCGACTCCCAGGTTTTGCAACGCTTGATGCTGCAACGGATATGATCATGAAACAGATTTTTACAGTCAAATGGCAAAAGAACCTGCGTGCAATGGCGTTGTGCCTGACCGCGCTGCCCCTGGCGCAAGGCATCTGCACGCCCGTCCTCGCTGCCGATCTCGGCAAATCGGACAGGTTCGCCGAACCGCAGGGCAATTTCGACAATGCCCGCTACAGCAGTTCCAGTGAGTGGAAAATCACACTTGGCGTGGGTGCTGCCTACGCTCCCAAATATGAGGGCTCGGACAAGCTTGAAGCAGGCGCGGTTCCCCTGGTTTCCGTTGAGTATGGAGATACGCTGAGCATCGATTTCAGCGGCGTCACCGTCAACCTGCTGAACAGCAACGGCTTCAGACTGGGCGTCAAGGGCGGCTGGGAAGCCGGGCGCAAGGAAAAGGACGACAAGAAAAATCTTCGCGGAATGGGTGACATCAAGGCGGGCGGCGTGGTCGGCGGTGTTATCGCTTATGGCATCGATCCCTTCGAGGTCTATGCGAAGGTGGACAAGACCATCAGCGGGAGCGAAGGGTTGACCGCAACCGTCGGCGCCAGCGTTTCGCACAAAGTCGACCAGTTCATCCTTGGCGCGGACCTCTCCGCCACCTGGGCGGACGACAAGCACATGAAATCCTATTTCGGCGTCACCTCGGCCCAATCCGCCCGTTCCGGCCTGCGCCGCTATGACGCCAAGGCAGGCTTCAAGCGCATCGACGCCAGCGCCTCCCTCACTTATCTTATGACCGAGAACTGGTCGATCACCGGCGCCGGCGGTGTTGGCTTCCTGCTGGGCGATGCCAAGGACAGCCCGCTCTCCAAGAAGGACATCCAGCCCTTCGCGATGATTGGCGTGGCTTATACGTTCTGAGCCGATGGCGATGTGGCATTGCGGGGATGCGTAACCATCTCCGCAACGCCGTCACGTGTCTGTACCGCCACCTGAAATTGTCGCCTGCCCTGGGCGGAGGATCGTCGCTAAGTTCAGAGAATCCTGTCCCTGTATTCCGGCGGCGCCACCCAGCATTGCGCACGTTTTCCGAACCAACGGTAGCGATTGCGGGCGACAAAACGATAGACGGGATCACGCAGAAATGCGGGAATTATGCGCAACATGCCAAGCAGCCGCCAGGGCATGCCAAGCGCCTCATAGATCGCAAGAACACCGTCGCTGTCCTGTCGCACCCTCTCGCCATCGACGACGAGCAGGCTGACCGGATTTTTGGGGTCCATTCCGTGCCGCCGGTAGATTTCCGTGCCGACGGCTCCCTGCATGGAGGCCAGCCGGAAATATCCGGCCTTGTCATGCCGCAGTACGAATTGCGCATTCACCGAACACAGCACACATTCGGCATCGAACAGAATGATCGGTCCATGGTGGTCGCCGACCAAGGGGGCCATGTTTGCCATCAATCATAAGTCCTTTTGCCGATCGCGATGCGATCCCCTCATAAAGTGCAGCTGTAGAACCTTATAAGATATTCTTCCGATCATCTTTCAATTCAATCTCGAGAGACGATTATTTCTCGGAGGTGAACGAATTTCCGCACAAATAGCGGTGACCAGCCGGTGCTGGTGTCAGCGGCGTTGGACAGCGCGGCTTACTGGGTCGAAACGGGAAAGATCATCGAGACGGTCAGGCCCGGGCAGACGGAATTTGTAGTGTCGGTGTCCGACAGCGCGAGCGATCCGCCGTGCAATTCCATCACGGCCTCCACCAGCGACAGGCCGAGCCCCGTGCCGGGTTTGGAGCGGCTTTCGTCCAGCCGCACGAAACGTTTCAGCACCTCGCCGCGCTTGTCGGCGGGGATGCCGGGGCCGTTATCGGAGACGGACAGCACGATGGCGTCCGTTTCGCTCACCAGACGCACGATGAGTTTTTTGTCGCCCTCGCATTCGCAGGCATATTTCATGGCGTTGTCGATGAGGTTTGAAAGCGCCTGGCCGATCAGCTCACGGTTGCCCTGCACCGAAAGACCGGGTTCGATCTCGGCCTCAAGCGTAAGTCCCGCGTCCTCGGCCACCGGTTCGTAAAGTTCGGCGCTGTCGGCGGCGATTGCCGACATGTCCACATCGGTCATTTCGGCGGCGATGGAGCCGGCCTCGACGCGGGAAATCATCAACAATGCATTGAAGGTGCGGATCAACTGGTCGGATTCGGCGATGATGCCTTCGAGTGCCGCGCGCCGTTTCGTCTCATCGTCGTCATCCAAGGCGGCCGCTGCCTTGTTGCGCAGCCGCGTCAGTGGTGTCTTGAGGTCGTGGGCGATGTTGTCGGACACCTGCCGCAAGCCCTCGTTCAGCTTTTCGATACGGCCGAGCATGGCGTTGAGCGAGCCGGACAGCCGATCGAACTCGTCGCCGGAGCGGCCCTGCGGCAGGCGCTGCGAAAGATCGCCGGCCATGATCTTCTTGGTCGCTGCCGACATGCGGTCGATGCGTTTCAAGGCATTGCGGCCGATGCCGAACCAGATGAGCAGCGCACCGGCGCTCATGATGGCAAGCGCCACCATCAGCGCATTGCGCACCAGCGCCCGGAATTTGGTGGGTTCGCCGAGATCGCGGCCGATCAGGATGCGCAGGCCGTTGTCCAGCATGAAGACATTGGCGGTCGCCATATGCTGCACGCTGTCGCCGCTTTCGGAATAACGTTCGTAACGGAAGGGGAAACCCGTCCAGCCCTCCTTGTCAAACACGCCGGGCTGCACGGAAGCGACATTGCCTGCAAGGATTTCGCCATTGGGGCCGGCGATGATGTAAAGGCTCGCCCCCGGCTGGCGGGCACGGCGCTCCATCATCCGCAACAGCGGGTTGATGCCGCCGCGATTGTAGATGCGCTGCACATCCGACACTTCCTGCAGCACCGCGTCACGCGTCTGCTGGTTCAGCAGCCGTTCGGAAAGGGCGGTGACATAAAAGACCAGAAAGGCTGCGCAGAGCGCAAACAGCAGGATATAAAGCGCAGAAAGGCGCACCGCTGTTGACCGGAACAATATTCTGAGGCGGACCATTTTCGCCAATCAGCCCTCGTCCTTCATCATGTAACCCGCGCCGCGAATGGTCTTCAGCAGCGGCTTTTCGAAGTCCTTTTCGATCTTCGAACGAAGGCGGGACACATGCACGTCGATGACATTGGTCTGCGGGTCGAAATGATAATCCCAGACGTTTTCCAGAAGCATGGTGCGGGTCACCACCTGGCCGGCATTCTTCATGAGATATTCCAGCAGGCGGAACTCACGCGGCTGCAACAGAATTTCCTTGCCGCCGCGACGGACATCGTGGGACAGCCGGTCAAGTTCGAGGTCGCCGACACGGTAGACCATATCCTGTTCGGGTTTGCCCTTGCGGCGGCCCAGCACTTCGATGCGTGCGAGAAGTTCGGAAAAGGCGTAGGGTTTGGGCAGATAATCATCGCCGCCGGCACGCAGGCCGGTCACGCGGTCGTCCACCTGCCCAAGCGCCGAAAGAATGAGAACCGGCGTCTCGATGCCGCGCCGGCGCAGCTCGCTGATGACGGAAAGTCCGTCGCGGCGCGGCAGCATGCGGTCGATCACCATCACGTCATAGGAATTCTCGCAGCCCATGAACAGGCCGCTTTCACCATCGCTCGCGTGATCGGCAACGATACCGACTTCCCGGAACGCCTTGGTCATATAGGCCGCAGCCTCGAGATCGTCTTCAATAACAAGAATCTTCATGTGCGGGACAATAGCGCCCTCGCCCTTTTCCGCACAACCGGAAACAGATGCGACGGACATTTCCTGAACCTTGTTTTCCATGAGATTTCCTCCTCGGTGCTGACTGGACCGGCTTTGTGGGTCCTTGTCTTCTCCCCGGCGGGGGGAAGATGGCCCGAAGGGTCGGATGAGGGGGCAAGGGCGCGGTCTATCGCGGGCCTTGCCCTTGATCCCGCTGCCGCGACCTCCTCCTCCCTAGCGGAGAAGAAACAAGCGGCACGCGCGTTCCACATACTCTGTCCCGCCCTCAAGGGGAGACACAGTCCCGAGCGACGCCGGCTCGAAGAAGAACCGGCGTCGCATCTCAGATTATCAACCCTGGTCGATATCCAGTGCGATGAAGCGGCTGCCGCTGTCCGTCTGGATCTGGAACAGCGCCTTGGAGCGTCCGTCCTTCTTCGCCTGCTCGAGAACCTTCTCGATATCGGCGGCAGAAGCCACCTGCTGGTTGTTGACGGAGGTGATCTTCTCACCCGTCTTCAGGCCACGGGCAGCGGCGTCGCTGTCCGGATCGACATCAGTGATGGCAAGGCCGTTGCCGTCGTCAGCGGGCGCAACCGTCAGGCCGAGGCTCGACAGCACCTTTGCGCTGGAAGGCTTGCTGCCACTGTCGTTTTCCTGGCCCGGCGTTGCCTTGGAGGCATCGTCGCTTGCGAGATCGCCAAGCGTCACGGTGACCGACTGCGACTTGCCGCCGCGCCAGAGCGAGATTTCAACCTTGCTGTTTGGCGTCATGCTGCCGATGCGGCGCGACAGATCGCGGGCATCCTTGACCGGGTCGCCATTGACGGCAGTGATGATGTCACCCTGCTTGATGCCAGCCTTGTCGCCCGGCGAACCGGACTGCGGCGAGACGACGAGCGCGCCCTTCGCTTCGGCAAGACCAAGCGACTCGGCAATGTCCTTGCTGACCGGCTGGATCTGCACGCCGAGCCAGCCGCGTTCGACCTTGCCGTCCTTTTGCAGGTCGGCGATCACGTCCTTGGCAACGGACGACGGAATGGCGAAAGCAATTCCGACATTGCCGCCGGAGGGCGAGAAGATCGCGGTGTTGATGCCAACGACTTCACCGTTGAGATTGAAGGCGGGACCACCGGAGTTGCCGCGGTTCACGGCGGCGTCGATCTGCAGGTAATCGTCATAGGGGCCGGAGCCGATATCGCGGCCACGGGCAGAAACGATGCCCGAGGTTACGGTGCCGCCGAGGCCGAAGGGGTTACCGACGGCTACGACCCAGTCACCGACGCGAATCTTGCTATCGTCGGCAAACTGCACATAGGTGAACTTGCGGTTTACATCGACCTTCAGCAGCGCCAGATCGGTACGCGGATCACGGCCAACGAGCTTGGCTTCGAGTTCGGTACCGTCATTCATCACCACCGTGTAGGCGGAGCCGTCATCGACAACGTGGTTGTTGGTGACGACATAACCGTCTTCGGAGATGAAGAAGCCGGATCCTTGAGCGACGGGGCGCAGCGGACCCTTGCCGTCACGGTGACGGTTCGGACCACGGTCGGGACGGTCCTGGTTGGGGCCACCGAATTCCTTGAAGAAGCGCTTCAGGGGATGGTCGTCCGGCAGCTGGTCGAGACCACGGCCGCCGAAATTGAAGGAAAAGTTGCTGGAATCATCGGAAGCGGGCTGCACGTTCGACTGGACGCGAACGGAGACGACGGCGGGCGAAACAGCCTCGACCACATTGGCGAAGCTCGGAACCTGCGGCGCAGTCACCTCCACCGGAGCGGCAAAGGAATGAACGATCGGTGCGGCGATGCCTGTGGAAAGCATCAGCGCGGCAAGACCGCCAACGGTCGTTGCCTTCAGAACCGTCTTCAGCGAGGAGCGTCCGTTTTGCGAGTGAGACATGGTGTACCTTCTTTCTTCATTCAGACTGGAACCCGTTTGACCGGGGGAGAAGCGGTGGATGATGAAGATATAGGAGGCGACACCTTACAGCGAAGTGTCTGACGAATGAAAAAACCGTAATGTTGAAAAAGAACCGAGGACGGATATGAAAATCAGTTATTTTTCAATGAGATTACGAATTCTCTCTTCTTCGTCCGCGCTCAGTTTTTCCGGCCGCTCCTGGGTGGCGCGCCGACGCGAAAAAACGAGGATGGCGAATATTCCCGCAAGCGCCAGAACGATGGGCGCGCCCCACAAAAGTGCGGTGCGCATGCTGAAACGCGGTTTCAGCAGCACGAATTCGCCATAACGAGACACGACGTAGTCGACTACAGCCTGATCGCTATCGCCTGCCACCAGCCTGTCCCGCACCAGGACGCGCAGGTCCCGTGCCAGTTCGGCATTACTGTCATCGATCGACTGGTTCTGACAGACCATGCAGCGCAGTTGCGACGTGAGATTGCGGGCGCGCTGTTCCAGTGCGGGGTCTTTCAGCACCTCGTCCGGGTTGAAGGCGAATGCCGGCCATGACGTAAACATGAGAACGAGAAGGAGCGTGAGCCCCGCCACAACCTCCCTCATTCCGCCGCCTCCGGCATCGCGGCCGTTTTTGCCGGCTTCGCCTTGCGGCTCGGTGCGCCCACCCTCAACCGTCTGTCGGAGAGCGATATCAAACCGCCGGCCATCATGAACAGCGTGCCGCCCCAGATGCACAGGATGAAGGGTTTCCACCAGATGCGCACTACCATGCCGCCATCCGCCATCGGGTCACCGAGCGAGACGTAGAGCTGGCTGAGGCCGAACGTCAAAATGCCCGCTTCCGTGGTCGGCATTCGCCGTGCGGTGTAGAGCCGTTTGGAGGACCAGACGTCGGCCACTTCCACACCCGCCTTGCGTATGGTGAAATGGCCGCGATCCTCGGTGAAATTAGGGCCGACGGCATGGCGGATGCCATCGAAGGTGAGACTATAGCCGCCCGCCTTCGCCTCCATGCCCTGCTTCATTTCAAGAACGGTTTCGGTCTCGAAGGTGGTGACGGTGACGATGCCGAGCACGGTGATGCCAAGCCCCATATGGGCAAGTGCGGCACCGAAGGCCGAACGCGGCAGGCCCTTCAGCCGGCGGAATGCGATGCCGAAAGCCAGTTTGCCGAAATTGGCCCGATACCAGAGATCGGCAAGCGCCCCGAAGATCAGCCAGAAACCGGCTGCGATGCCAAGTGCGGCGAGTACCGGGCCGCCGTTCTCCACGTACCAGAGCGTCAGCCCGGAAAGGGCTGCAATGGCGGCCGCCACATAAAGCCGCTGGAAAGCGCCGAGAAGATCGCCGCGCTTCCAGGCGAGCATCGGCCCGAAGGGCGTGACGATCAGGACCGGGATCATCAGGAGGCCGAAGGTGAGGTTGAAGAACGGCGCGCCGACCGAGATTTTTTCGCCTGTCAGCGTTTCGAGAATGAGCGGATAGAGCGTGCCGATCAGTACCGTTGCGGTCGAGACCGTCAGGATCAGATTGTTGAGGACCAGCGCCCCTTCGCGTGAGATCGGCGCGAACAATCCACCCACCTTCAGCGAGGGCGCCCGCCATGCGAACAACGCGAAAGCTCCGCCGATGAAAACGGTAAGGATGCCGAGAATGAAGATGCCGCGGCTCGGATCGGTGGCGAAGGCGTGCACGGAGGTCAAGACGCCGGAGCGCACGAGGAAGGTGCCGAGCAGCGACAGCGAAAAGGTCATGATCGCCAGAAGCACGGTCCAGATTTTCAGCGCTTCGCGCTTTTCCATGACGAGTGCCGAATGCAGCAGTGCGGTGCCCGCAAGCCATGGCATGAAGGAGGCGTTTTCAACAGGATCCCAGAACCACCAGCCGCCCCAACCGAGTTCGTAATAGGCCCAGTAAGATCCCATGGAGATACCTGCCGTCAGGAAGGTCCATGCGGCGAGCGTCCACGGCCTTACCCAACGCGCCCAGGCCGCATCGATCCGGCCCTCCAGAAGTGCAGCGACGGCGAAGGAGAAACAGACTGAAAAGCCGACATAACCGAGATAAAGCAGCGGCGGATGGATCGCGAGGCCGAAGTCCTGAAGGATAGGGTTCAGGTCCTGCCCTTCGGCCGGCACCCGCTCCAGACGCATGAACGGATTGGAGGTGAGCAGGATGAACAGCAGGAACGCGACGGAAATCCAGGCCTGCACGGACAGCACATTGGCTTTCAGCGTTTCCGGCAGGTTGCGACCAAAGATGGCAACGAGCGCGCTGAAAAACACCAGGATCAGCAGCCATAACAGCATGGAGCCCTCATGGTTGCCCCAGACGCCGGTCAACTTGTAGAGCATCGGCATCAGCGAATGGGAGTTTTCCCAGACGTTGCGCACGGAGAAATCCGAAACCGCATAGGCCCGCGTCAGCGCCGCAAAGGACAAGGCCACGAGCAGGAACATCACGACGGAGCCGAGCGAGGCGATATCCATCAGCGCCCGGTCGTTGCGGCGCGCGCCGATCACCGGCAGCGTCGAGACGATCAGCCCCACGGCGAGTGCCAGAACCAGAACGTAGTGGCCGATCTCGTTGATCATTTTATCGCTCCGGTCTTGTCGGCTGAAGCTCCCGCAGGAGAAGGCGCTGCGCCGGAAGGTTGCCCGCCCTCTCCGGTGTTCTGCCACAGGCCCTTGTCTTTCAGCCGGTCGGCCACTTCCTTCGGCATGTAGTTTTCGTCATGCTTGGCCAGAACGCTGTCGGCAACAAAGCCATGGGTCGCGGCATCGAAAACGCCTTCCGTCACCACGCCCTGCCCCTCGCGGAAAAGATCGGGCAGAATGCCGGTATAGCTGACGGGCACGTTTGCTTCACCGTCAGTCACTGTGAAGCTCACCGTGCGGCCCTCCCCGCGCTTGACGGAGCCTTCCGCCACCAGCCCACCAAGGCGGATGCGGGTGCCGGGATTGACCGGCGTCTTTTCCAGATCGGCCGGCATGTAGAAATAGGCTATGGACTGGCCGAAGGCGAACATGACGAGCAGCACGGCCGCGACGATGAAGCTCATGCCGCCGCCGATGATTGCGAGCCGTTTCTGTTTGCGGGTCATTGCGTCACTCCCTGCGGCATCGCGCGCCCTTGCCCGTCCATGCGAACGGGTCCGGCGGAAACTCCCAATTCCTTCGCCAGCGCCAGTAGCTGCTTACCCTCTTCGCCCTCAGGCGGGAAAACCTGCAAACCGGCTCTCAGTGCCTCGCCCGCCTTCGCTGCATTGTTCAAGACGGAATAGGCGCGCACGAGGCGCATCCAGCCTTCGAAATCACCGGGATTTTCCTTGAGCTTGGCGTCGAGGCTCGCCACCATGCCCTCGATCATCGCCTGCCGGTCGGCGGGCGTCATGTCTTTCGCCGCCGCCACGTCGTCTGCGGTCGGGCCGGGCGCTGCCTCGCCGCCGGTTCTGGCGATATGTTCCCGCACCAGCGGCAACCATGGCGCACCGGCTGGTGCATCCGCCGCCAGTGCTGCAAAGGCCGCACGTGCCTCCTGCGCCTTGCCCGCCTGCTCCAGCGACAGCGCCAGATAAAAGCGGGCGCGTGGATTGCCGGGTTTCAGCCGCTCGGCTTCGGCAAAGGCCTCACGCGCAGCCTCGATGACGATGCCGTCATTGCTCGCCACCAGTGTTTCGCCAAGTCCCGTCAGCCGTTCTGTGCTCGGCCCTTGCAGACGAAGCGCGTTGCGATAGGCAAGCTCGGCATCGTCAAGCCGCATCGTCTTGAAATAGATCGGCGCCAGGATATCCCAGCCTGCACCGTCGTCGGGGTTTTCGGCCAGGTGCCGCTCGGCACGGGCGACCAGAAGGTTCATGTCGTTGCCGGGTTGCTCCAGACGTGCCTCGAGCGGCATGTCCGGCACTTCCGGACTTCCCTTCCAGATGTAAAGACAGAGGCCAAGTGCTGGCAGCAAAACGGTAATCAGGGTGACGGCGAGATTGTGCCGCAGCGGCCGGGCGCTGCTTTCAGCGTCTTGACGGGTATCGGCTGCGGCAAGCAGCCGGCGGCCGATTTCGGCGCGGGCATATTCTGCCTCCGTCTCGCCGATCAGGCCAGCGGCACGCTCGCGGTCCAGTTCGGCAAGCTGGTCGCGATAGACTGCAACCTCGCCGTCGCGGCGCGTCTGCGACACCTCGGTCTTCCGCATCAGCGGGTACATCAGGACGATGGCGACAGCCGCCGTCAATATCGCAACGACAATCCAGAACATATGGCTCAATTACTCGAATGCACGGCACATGGAAACATGAAGCGCGGAGATGACGCGAATTTGAGACATCACGCCGCACCGCCCGGCATCCAGGTGCATCGCTATAGCCCTTCCTGTCACTCGGAAAGGTCCATGACCTTGATTTACGTCAAAGGAGACCAGCTGCCATCGGCATTGCGACAGGCCGCACCGCGAACCCGGGTTTCCTTTTCATCGACAGTCAGCGTGTGGGAATATTGCCGGCAATTCTGGTTGCCCACCTGATAGGGCGCATTGGCAACCACCTGGCCGCTGGCATCGTCGCCGGTCCATGTCACCGGCGTACCGACCGGGGCGGTTTCCAGTGCGCGATATTCGGCCTCGAGCGCTTTGGTGCGGTCACCCTTTTCGAGCTGCAGACCGCTTCGTCCGACAATGCCGCCCTGCATGTTGGCAAGGAACGGCGTTGAAGGTTGTGCCGAACCGCCGAACAGACTGCCACCGGCCGAGCGGGTGCCCGTGGTGGTGCAGGCGCTCAGCATCGATACGCACAGGATCGAGAGAAGTGCCGGGCGTGACACCAGCGAACGCATCGTCACGGAGCGGCAGCCATCATACACGTCAACCAAACCCTGTCCTCTTTTCCTTACCGCACCGCGCGTTATATATCGGCATTGAATTTCTTGCCTTTTTTCTTGCCTCACGCAAGCTCTTTCGAGAGGCCAGGCAAAATCAGATCGGCTTTCAGGCCACCTATCCCGCTGCGCGAGAGGGAAAAGTGGCCATGGTACTCAGACACCACTTCGGAAACGATCGACAATCCGAGGCCGGTGCCAGGACGGCTTTCGTCCAGCCGCCTGCCGCGCTTCATCGCTTCGCTTATCTGCCCGGGCTCCAGCCCCGGCCCGTCATCCTCCACGATCAACTCCACCCATGAGCGCCGGCCCATTTCGGGGTCGGAGGACGGGTGAGTGCCGGTCGCAAGCGTGACGACGACTTTGGTCTGTGCAAAACGCGCGGCATTCTCGAGAAGATTGCCGACGATCTCCTCCAGATCCTGCTGTTCCATGCCCAGCACCGCCCCCGGATGCTCGAAATTCAGCTCGAACTGCTTGTCGGGGTTGAGGCGGCGCATGACGCGCACCAGCCGTTCCAGCGCCGGCTCCGCTTCCACACGGGCAAGAATCGAGCCGCGCTGGGCGGCAATGCGGGCGCGCGAAAGATAAGACTGCACCTGCGCCTGCATGGCGTCAGCCTGCGCGCGCACCAGATCGCCATGCTGCGGCTCCAGCGTGCGGGCCTCGTTCAGCAGCACGGCAATCGGCGTTTTCAGCGAATGTGCGAGATTGCCGACCTGCATGCGGGCGCGCTCGACGATACGCCGGTTGCTGTCGATCAGCGCATTGACTTCGTTCGCCAATGGCTGGATTTCGCGCGGGAATTCGCCTTCGAGGCTTTCCGCCTCCCCGCCCCTGATCTTTCCGAGCGCCAGACGGGCCTGATCGAGCGGCCGCAGACTGTAGAGAATCGCAAGGCCATTGACGACCAGACTGCCGACACCGAAGACGGCGAGCGCCAGATAAAGGCTGTTGGAGAAATTGCGCACATCGTCTTCAACGACATTCAGGTTGCCGGAAACGCGGAAACGCGCCGCACGGCCTTCACCATCCAGCACGACTTCCGTTTCCGCCACCCGGACCTTGTTGCCCGCCTCGTCGGTCACGGCATAAAAACGCTCGTATCTGTTATCGAAGGGAGCATCGATAATGCTCGGCACCGGCAAGGACGCGACGCCGAGCGAAGAGGAGACCAGCGGTGCCGTCTGGAAATTGCCGAGCGGCTCCACCACCCAGTACCAGCCGGTATCGGGCTGCGAGAACCGGAGATCGCCGAGCTGCGGGCTGCCGGCCAGCGTATTCTCGTTCGAAATCGTCACGGAATTAATGACGTTATAAAGCTGCGCCCGCAGAAGATCGGTGAAGCTGCGCTCCACGCCCTGCCGGTAGAGCGTCGAGATCACGACGGCAATGACCACCAGCGCCAGCGCCGACCAGGCGGAGGCGAGAAGAAGAACGCGGGCGGTAAGAGAGCTACTTCGCATCTGCCGGCGCTTGCATCCGGTAACCGAGGCCACGGATGGTCTCGATCAGATCAACCCCGAGCTTCTTGCGCAAACGTCCGACAAACACCTCGATCGTGTTGGAATCCCTGTCGAAATCCTGATCGTACATATGTTCGACCAGCTCCGTGCGCGAGACGACCTCGCCCATGTGATGCATGAGATAGGAAAGCAGGCGGAACTCATGCGAGGTGAGCTTCAGCGTCACGCCGTTGACCGTTGCCTTGGAGGATTTGGTATCGAGCTTGACCGGTCCGCAGACGAGTTCGGAGGAAGCGTGGCCAGCGGCGCGGCGGATGAGCGCACGCACGCGGGCAAGAACTTCTTCCACATGGAAGGGCTTGGTCACGTAATCGTCGGCACCGGCATCGATACCCGCCACCTTGTCGCTCCAGCGGTCACGGGCGGTGAGAATGAGGACCGGCATGGCCTTGCCCGCCGCGCGCCATTTCTCGACGACGGTGATGCCGTCCATCTGCGGCAGGCCGATATCGAGAACGATCGCGTCATAGGGTTCGGTATCGCCTAGATAATGGCCTTCCTCGCCGTCAAATGCCTGATCGACAACATAACCGGCTTCTTTCAGCGCGTCGGTCAGCTGACGATTGAGATTGGCATCGTCCTCAACCACGAGAATACGCATTATCCGCCCTTTCCTTACGTCCCGGCCCGCGCGCGCGTCGCCGGTCATGCTAACTGTGTCGGATTGTTTTCCGATATTTCGGCGGTGCGGGCAAGGCTACATCGGCACGCGCATCGTTACCTTGCGCGGGCGCTCGCCATTACCCTGGACGAGAACGGTAACTACACAGGACTGACCGTCACCGGAGGGATAGACCGAAAGAAGCTGACCACCGGTTTCGCGCACCACGCGGGCAACGGCCGCGCCGCAATCGCTTGCAGCCAGAATGTAATGGCCCTGCAAATCAGCCTCGGGCGCCGTGAAACCGGAAAGCCCGGCTGCAAGCGTCGCGATGATGAGAGGTGATGCCATTGCACAAATCTTCCAAAAAAATCGGCTGCGTCTCGAACCGTATTGTGACCGAATATGTAGCGCAAAGCGTCTGAATGGCAAATGAATGCCGCCCCCGACGCTACGACGCACGGCGGGGACGGTATGGGCGCTAGTGGCGTCAACGGATGGCACGTGTTGCCGAAAGGCGGCCGTAAAGTGCGACGAGGCCGCCAATTCCGCCCGCAACGGTCACCAGTCCCTCCGCCAGCTCGCCGTGCAGGCCGGCGGGAAGATCAAGACCAGCGACGCTGAAAAGCGGTGCGAAAACCGCAACCAGGGCGCCCCAGATAGTGCGCGATTGATACCATGCCTTGGTACTATCCATAATCTCGTCCTTTGCGTTGTTTTTCAGGTGGTTGTCAGAGTGGGAGAACGGCGTGCGCCGCCACTCCCAGAGGCACCGCACGGCCGAGCTGACGGACACGCACGGAAATGTGATCCCGCAAGGTCGGGAAATCTGTGAGTTCGTCCGCTTTGGGGTACAGCCAGAAGGGTTCGGAGACCTCTGCCGTGCGTCGAACGGCCTCGCGGTCCAGCACCTCCACGCGGTAACGCTCGAACGGCTCTTCCAGCGGTATCTCGCTCGCGTCCCAGCCATCGGCCTCCATCCGGCCTCGGCGCACCCAGCGCAGCAAAATGCCGTCCCTGCGCCGCTCGGCCGCAAGATGCACCGGCGCGAGCGGCGTTTCAGCCCGCAAGCCACCCTCGAAGACAAAAGGACCGGCGGGGGCGCCCGCCATTCCCGCCGCCTCGGCGATCCAGTTCAGCCGCCGTCCGCGTTCGGTCGCGGCAAGACCGAGCGGCTGCACCGCCGCGTCCAGCACCACGACAGGGGCGCCCACCGGCGCGCCAATGGCCAACGCATCTTCCGTGCCGCCAAGCCCACGCAACAAAGCGGAAAGCCGCCAGCGCGCGGGCGCAATTTCCTCTGCGCGCGCGAAAGCGATGATCTCCCAAACACCGTTTGCGGCCCTCACCGCCATGCGGTTCTCGCCGTTCAGCACCGAAAGCTCCGTGGCCGAGGAAAGCTCGCCGGATGGCAGATCGATCAGGATGGTGTTTTGCCGGTCGAAACGGCCGGAGGGGCCTGATGTCAGCGGCATGGCCAACGTGCCGATCATCGCGGGCCGGTCAAGCACGGCGCACTGCCGGTAGCCTTCCGTGCCGGCGGAGGACGAAACGACGATAGGCCGCCATGGCCGTGCAAAAACGGCAATCCGCGCCGAATTTTCAGACGCTGTGCCGTCATGGCGCGGCAGGTCGAGAAACAGCACCTCCGGGGCAAAACCTTCCGCGCCGTTTGCCCCGCCAACACGACGCTCATCCAAAGCGCCCGAAAAAGCAGCGGATGCGGCGGAAAAGGCGCGCGCCTCCACCTGCCGTACAGTACCGTCCTCAATCCGGCTGACCAGAAACCTCCCTGCCGGAGCCTCCGAAAACACATTCTGCGGGAGACGAATGCAATCGCCGGGTTCCAGAGCGATATCTGCGGGCGGCAACGCAAAACGCAGCGTGCGCCGCGCCTGCCTGTTGTCACGCAACAGGGCCTCAGCTGCGGCTTCCGCTGTTTCCGCCGGGAGTGCCGCGCTAAGGTCGAGCCGCATGACGCGGCTGCCGGCATTGTCGATACGGCGCGAACGCACGCTCGCCTGCTCGTAGTCCAGCGCCGGATTGAACGAGCTCAGCACGGCCTCTGCGGCGAAATCGCTGTCATGGCCGCGATTTTCCGACCACAGCGGTTCGTCGTCCAGATCGGCCAGCACGGCAGCGTCACGCACGGGCAGAACCGCCGTATTGCGAGAGCGGAAGCGCAGGGTTCCGCCGTCCTCGGCCACATCCACCTGAAACGCCGACATCAGCGGCTCCAGGAGGTTGCGGGCCGAGGTCACGTCGCCCTGCACATACCCCGTCAGATCGCCACTGACGGCGGAGACGTCGAAGCCAGAAAATCCATGGTCCGTCAGGATCGCGGCGATGGTATCGGCAAGCGTGGCAGTCCCAAGCCGGCCGTTCAGCCAATGGCCGGTACGCCAGTTGGCCCCATCGCTCCAGGCCGCGCCGTTCTGCGGAAAGGCGGGGAACGGCCGTGCATCCCAGGTCCACATATAGACGCGGTTCGGATCCACCATCGCCGCATCGCCCTTCCCCCTCCAGTGGTCGAGATGCGCCTCCAGAAACCGTCGCTGCTGGCTATCGGCGCGGCTTCTGCGGGAAAAATAGGGATAAGCGTTTTCCGTCGATTTCGGATCGGGAAAGACATTCGGGCGCGTCGCACTCTTGTCCACCGCCGGGCAGCCGAGTTCGGTGAACCAGATCGGTTTCGACCCCGGCACCCATGCGGTTGGCGTCAATTTCTCTGCACCGCGCACCCGGTCAAAATGGGCATTCTGCCACCAGCTTCGCAGGTCCTTGTAGCGGAATACCCACGGCTTGCCCCTGAGACCATCAGTGATGGGCTTGCGCCGCCGCGCCGCGCGGTCGGCATGGCTGGCGTAATACCAGTCGAAACCCTCGCCCGCCGTGATGGCACGACGGAAGGCGTTAGCATCGTCCGGGCCGCTCATACCATCAGGATTGCCGTTTGCGGCATCCTCGTCGCGCCAGTCGGAAAGCGGCATATAGTTGTCGATGCCGATGGCATCGATATCAGGGCTTGCCCACAGCGGATCTAGATTGAAGAAGACGTCGCCGGAACCGTCCGCCGGCTGATAGCCGAAATATTCGCTCCAGTCCGCGCCATAGGTCAGTTTCGTTGCCGGCCCAACAACGGCGCGCACATCCGCCGCCAGCCGCACCAGTTCCTCCACGAAAGGAAAGGCGTCGTTATGGTCGCGCAGGCTTGTCAGCCCGCGCAGCTCCGAGCCGATCGGGAAGGCATCCACCCCACCCGCCTGCGCCACCAGCGCCGCATAATGCAGCACCATGCGGCGATACCCCTCAGTGCGGTTGCAGAAGGTGTAAATCTCCGTGCGCGTGCCTGCACTGCGGTCGGGCGAACCTGCCAGGCCCGGTGCCGGAAAACAGGTGATGCGTCCGCGCCAGCCATAGGCGTCCTGCTCGCCTTTGCCGTAGGGGTCCGGCAGGCCGTTGCCGGCTGGCACATCCATCATCACGAATGGATAAAGGCAGACCTTCAGACCACGCGCCTTGAGGTCGGCTATCGCCTGCACAACGCTTTGATCATCCGGCGTGCCACCATAAGCCGGGCCGCCGCCGTGATGGCTGACGAGATGCGCTTGCCCGCGCGAAACACCGGCGACGGACCATGCCGCACTTTCCCTGTCGCGACCCGCCACTTCCACACCCGGCAGAATGCGGCATTCGCCCGCGCGCATGTCGGTGCCGAACCAACTCACCACCAGCGCCACGCTTTGCAGATTGGGGCACAGCGCCTGCAATTCGTCGATCGCGGCCTGCCAGTCGGTCAAGGCCGTCAGGCAATTGCGGTTCATGATGCGACTTTCGCCCATGCCGGTGCGTTCCGAAACCTGCGCCGTGGCGTAACCGTGTTCCGTCGCACCGGGAATGACGGTGATGGCACGGATGGCTTTTTCCAGCCGGCCGACCGGTCGCACCACCTCGAACTGCATCAGCGGAATGCGGTTGCCATAGCTGTCAAGCGGCAGGCGTTCGAACACGACATAGGCCAACCCGCGAAAGGCGGGTGCATTGCCTGCGCCCTGTTTTGCCTCGATCAGCGGATCCGGTAATTGCGTCTCGCTGCCGGGATAAAAGCGCATCTCGATGGCGCTCAGGTCCAGTTCCCGCCCATCGGCCCAGACGCGCCGCACCATGGCCGCCTCGCCCTCGCACAGCCCGACGGCGAGATTGGCGAAATAGCGAAAGGACTCGACCTTCGGGCCGCGATTGCCCTTGCCGCCACGACGCGTCACCTCGACGCTTTCCTCAAAGCGCGTCGCCCAGATCAGCGTACCGCCGATCCTCGCCGTGCCGTAAAGCCGGTTGATGGCCGCGCCTTCGTCCGCACCCGGAATACGCGCTGTGGAAAGCCGGGCGCCGGACACCGTCCGCCCGTTCGAAAGCAGCGCGCGGTCGACGGCATGGCCTGCCAGCGCGCCAGCCGCGCGGCCGATGATGGCACCCACGGGGCCGAAAACGCCGCCGAGTGCTGCACCCGCCGCCTGAAAGAGAATGGTCGCCATGGTCGCCTCGAAAAATGTCAGGGTTCGGGAAAACGGAAGACGCCGGCAATACGTCGCTTCCAGCCGGGCACCAGCGCCGAGCGCACCACTGCCACCTGTTCATAGGCATGGATGAAATGCTGCGGCCCGGCGAGGATGCCGAGATGTTTCGCCGCTGCATCGGCCCGCCAGCGGAACAGCAGCAGGTCGCCCGGCATAGCCTCTTCCATATCAGGCACCGCCGAAAAATAACGTTTCGCGGCCTCCAGCAACCGGTCCTCGCCGCCCCGCTCGGCCCAATCTGGTGCGTAGGGCGGCGGCAGTTCCGGTTCCTCGCCGTAAAGCGAGCGCCAGATGCCCCTGACAAGGCCGAGGCAATCGCAGCCAACGCCTTGCAACGACGCCTGATGCCGGTAGGGCGTGCCGATCCAGCCTTGCGCGACCGCCAGCACTTTTTCTGAGGTACTGCTCATGGAAACAGCGCCCCGCCGTCATGGGTCTGGCCGCTGCTGGCGTAGGAATAGGCGAAATCCGCCCCCGGCAGATGCGGAAAGCCACGAAAGTTCAGGTAATTGGCGAATTTCGCCTTGCAGGTCGCAAAACGCTTGTCGCAACCGGCGATGACGGAAAAAACATCACCCGGCTGCGGCGGTTGCTCCGGAGCGAGCCACAAGGACAGAAGCGTGCCGCCATCGCGTTTCTCGTGGCCGTCGAGATCGAAACCCTTGCCGGCAAGTTGGCCGCTCAGAAACTGCAATTTCCCACGGCTGAAGAAACCATCGGCGAAAGCGTCCAGCCCTGTCACCAGCAGGTTGCCCGCCGCGTCCGTGCCCGCAACGCTGCCGGTGCCGGTAAATCGCTTGAGATCGACGCCGCATCGCCGATCACCAAGGGCGGCATCGCAGCGCCGCCCATAGACCCTGCCCTGCGGCTGGGAAAGACGATGGGCGATGCTGCGCAGCTCGGCACGAAACGCTCCGCCCGCCCGTGTCACCTCGCCGATTTCGCGCATGTTCAGCAGCACATGCTGTTCCGGCGCCTGCCAATTGACGAGGTAGAGCGCCACCTGCGCACCATCGAAACGTCCGGCGGCCAGATCGCTTTCGGAAATCGCCTCACTGGCAAAGCCGCCCGTCACTTCGCCCGCACTCGCGCCAAGTCCGGCCTCGCTGTCGTTGTCACTCGCACCAAAGCCGCTTGCGGCCAGATAGGCAGTACCGGCGAAGGAAAGGGTCCCGTCATGGTCGGTAAAACCGATGACCTCGCCGTCCTTCAGCGTCACTTTCCAGCAATGGCAGGTGGTCGTGGCCTCGCCCGCCAGATGCTCGGCAAAAGCGGCAGGAATGGTCTTCATGGGAGGATTTCCATCAATGGAATGGAGGGAATGCGGCCCACCTCGAAGGCGGTAAGGTTCACGTCGATGCGGTCGATTGCAAATCGCACCGGCACGTCGAATTCGAAACCGGCCCGGATTGCGGCACCGGCAGGCGGCGCCTTACCGGCGCGAAACGTCACCGTACCGGTCGCATGGTCGACCGAAAAATCCGACAAGACGGCTTTCACCCCATCGACTGAGATGATGACCGAAGCCTCGACCGGCTTCTCTACCCGCCGGGTGAAAGAACCGCCCGCATCGGCATAGGTCTTCACCAGCTGAAAAGCCGTCGTCGTGCCGTCACCGGTGCCAATCTTCTGGTCGCTTGCAGCAGGTGTCTGGCCCGGCGGACATGATTTGAAATCCACCGGGTCGCGAAACCGAAAACCATGGAGTTCACCGCGCCGCGCCTCGAAAAAGGACAGCACCTCGTAAAGATCGGCAACGGAGCGAATGCCCGATCCTGCGTCATAGGCGCGTCTGGCATTCTTCCAACGCTGGTTGCGGTTCTCCCGCCCATTGGAAAGGTTGACGATATCGGTTCTCCTTACCGGCCCGCCGCTCACGCCAAGCGCCAGCCTCAGCGGAAACCGCACTTCATGAAATGCCGCCATGTCGTTGTTCCTGGATTCGTTTTGATAGTCTGGGAAAGATGGAAGGGTCACGCTCGACACAGAGGTCTTGCAGGGAGGAGGTCCAATCCGTCACAGGCCGCGCTGGCCACGCCCGACGCTGCGCGCCAGCATGGCGGCGATCTGGCCTTCACTTTTTCTGAAGCTCGCCGCGTCCGTCGCCGTCACATTGAAAACGATCTGCGCGCCGCCGCCACCCGCCGGTGCGGCAACACCGAGCGCCCCATCCGAACCACGCTTCAGCGGCAGGATCGCCTCGGCACCCGCTTCGCCCATCAGGCCAAGCCCGCCGCCCATCGGGAAGAAGGCCGGGCTTGCGACCACACCGCCATCGGCAAAGGGCGTGATACTGCGTCCCGGCACCCCGCCATCGGCAAAGGCAAACAGCGAACCGCCGCCATTTAAAAGCCCGCCTACGGCATTGCCGATCATGTTCTCAAGCGGCTTCAGCCCGGCGGAAAGCGCAATGCCGGAGAGCCGTTCGCCAAGCCCGCGCAACACTTCATCCAACCCCTTGCCGCCCGTCACTGCGGCCTGCATGGCAGAAGTCAACGCCGCCCCGAACCGCTCGGAACGCCGTTCGAGATCACCCATCACCTCCGAAAGCGCTTCCGCTTCCTCGCGACTGTCCGCAATCGATACTTCGCCTGCCATCACGCTTGCCTTTCTGATTCAAAACGGAGCCGTAGATGTTTGAATTGCCTGGTCGTTTTCACGAAAGATGCACGTCCCCCAAAATAGCAAACCACACTCACCCATCCGGAAACCGCCGCATCATCGCATCCATCGCCGGGCGGTCGAGGGTGTGGAAAACGGGGCGGATGCCGCCGGTCATGGCAAAGAATTCCCTTGGCGTCAGCCGCCAGAAGGTTTCGGAGGAAAGCCGCAGCAGGTGGAAACCGGTGTGTATTACCGCCTCCCAGGGAAAAGGACGCGGTGTCAGATCGCCCACCTCACCTGCTGCGGCACTCAAGGGTCCGGCGGCGTGCCCCTCGAACCGGCAAAGGTGGCTGTCAGGAGATCGGCGACGATGGCGGCGTGACCGGCAAGGCCGCCTTCCACCGTGGCTGCGGCCACGTCCTCATCGGAAAACACGTTGCCCGCGCCGCGCAGACCGGCGCCGATCACCCGTATCATATCGGTCGCCTTCATACGTCCGGCTGCGAAACGTTCGGCGAGCGCGGTGAGATCATCGGCCTGAAAGGCTGTTTCGAGTTCGGCGAGAGCACCGAGCGTCAGGCAAAGAACGCGCCTTTCGCCATCGATCAGCGCCTCAATCTCGCCGCGATGGCGGTTCGCCCGCCCGTAACGTAACCCTTGCGGCATCACAGTGCTCCGAAATTAAGGAAACCGGCCGATTCCAGCGCAGTCTCGAATTGCACTTCGCCATCGTGGCGACCGGAATATTCGAGCGCGACGATCTGGAACGGCCCGGTGATCGTGCCGAAGTCAGGAATGACGATCTGCCAGCCCGGAATGGAGCCGGCGAAAAATGCGCCACGCACCAGGGCATCGCTTGCCTGATCCTTGAAGATGCCCGACGCCGTCAACGATGCCCGCTGCACGCCGGCGCCGGCCAGAAGCTCGCGCCAGCGCCCGGCGCTTTCGCCATCGGTAATATCGACCGCCTGCGCGTTGAAGGCCAGACGCTTGGTTCTGAGCCCCGCCACGGTCACATAGGAGCCGGCGTTGTTGAACTTCAGCAGCAGGTCCTTGCCCTTCTGCGCCACCATGGTGTTCTCCCTCTCGTTTCGATTGATGTCGTCTCGTTTGATGTTGCCGGGTCGCAACTGGCCTGCTACCAAAAGCATTCCCGCATCTCGCACCCGCGATTTTCATCATGTCTGATGCCACCCCCTTCACGTCTCGCGCGCGCCTTATCGGCGTGCTTGCGGTTGGGCAGGTCGTCAGCTGGGGCACCGGTTTCGACATGCTGGCCATACTGGGGCCACGCATCGGACAGGAACTGGCCATCGCAAACGAGGTCGTTTTTGCCGGTCTCACCGTCATGATGACGATCAGCGCCCTCTGCGGCCCGCTTCTGGGAAGAACGCTGGTGCGCCGTGGTGCCACCCCTGTTCTTGTGGCGGGTTCGTTGCTCTTCACGGCGGGTTTTGTCGTGCTCGCCTTTGCGGGCGGCGTGATCAGCTATCTTCTCGGCTGGGTCGTGATGGGTCTGGCCGCAACCTGTGGCCTGACGACGGCGGCCCATACCGCTGTGGTGGAACGTGTCGGCGCGGAAAGTGGCCGGTCGCTGACGCTTCTGATGGTGTTTACCGGGCTTTCGGCAGCGGTTTTCCTGCCCGTCACCACCGTCGCAGATCAGCACCTGGGCTGGCGCGGCACCCTTTTGGTATATGCCTGTCTGCAAATATTCGTGCTTCTGCCACTCTATGTTTTTGTCCTTCCCGGACGAAGGACGAGCAATACTCCAGGCACGTCGAAAACCGCTGCTGTCTCGACATCGCCTGTCGATACGCGGCGCGCCTTTCTGCTTCTGGCGGCAATGACGACGCTTAGCGCCTTCACAGCCTTTGGCTTTTCGCCGCTCCTGCCTCTGCTGCTGGTCCATGCCGGCGCATCGCAATCGCTCGCCGTGCAACTGGCAGCCGTGCGCAGCGTGCTTGCGATCATGGCGCGCGGGTTGGATTTTCTGCTTGGAAAACACGGCAATCCTTTCGTCACCTGCATGATCGGCTTAGGTATGCTGCTCGCATCCTTCGTGCTGTTGCTCGTTTTTGCCCCGGCCATGCCCGCTTTCATCGGTTTCATCATTTTCTTCGGCTTTGGCGCGGGCGTGCTCACCGTCAGTCGCGCGGTGTTGCCGCTCGCAGTATTTTCACCGGAACAATATGGCCTTCAGGCCGCGCGTATCTCCCTGCCGCAGAACCTTGCGATTGCCGTGGCGCCCGTCATTTTCACGCTGGCGCTGGATCGCGGCGGGGTGGCGGCCATGCTCACCATCGCCGCCGTGCTGATCAGCATTTCGTTTCTGCTGCTGATCGTGCTTTGGCGCACCGTGCGCAAACAGAATTCCTGAACCGACCCTATTCCGTTACCGCCCTGAAACGCATTTCTGCGAGGAAGTTCCGTGTCTTCGGCTCGCGCCGCGAACGGCTCGAGAGAAGCTGCAGATTGACGAGCGAGATACCGACAAGCGGAAGGGCGGCATCGTCGAGCAGGGTTTTCACCCGCCCGGCAATCTCACCCGCGCACCTGCGGCCATTGGCATCGCTCCAGATGTCGAGCGACAGAAAATGTTCTTCGGCCTTTTCCGTCGCCGTCGAGTAATCGCGGCTTTCAAGTTCGCCGATAACGATCAAGGGCAGGACGGCGCGCGGCAAAAGCCGGTCGACGATACCGCCGGGGATGAACTCCATCAGAGCAGCGTCGCCGGAAAGTCTTGCGAAAATCGCCTGTAGAAGCACATTTGCGGCGCTCACGGGCTTTCCTCCTCACAGCGGCAGACGATGAAACGGCGGGTCTCGTCCGGATCCATCACGGCCCGGATCGCCAGAATGCGCCGTCCCTTGCGAAAGCGCATGCCGGCGGCAATGTCGCTGCGCCAGACCAGCCAGACGCGGTGGGTGATTGTTACGCCCTCAGCCGAGGCCCGCTCATGCGAGGCATTCGAAACAGGTTCGATGGCCGTCCAGAGCGAACCCAGGAAACTCCAGCTTTCCGCGGCCCCACCCTGCCCGTCCGGTACCTCACTGCGCACCTCCAGCTCCAACCGCGCCGTAAGCTTGCCGGGGTCGAGAAAAACGAGGTTCATGGCTCAGAGCCCCGCACGGCAGAACGGCGACACCAGCCGCTCGTAACCGGCCGGAACCGCTGCGGGTTGATTTTCCAGAGCAACGGCTCCGCGGAAGGCGAACATCTGGGCCACATGCATCAGCATGGCGCGTTTCAGCGTATCGGGCACATCGGTTCCCGCCTCACCGTAACCGGCAATGAAGTCGATCTCGATGCCGTTCATCACCCGTCCGGGGGCTGGCGGGTCGCGCAGCCACAGCCGCGCCGGGCGCGCCTCGCCGTCAAGCAACCTGTCGGCGGCTGTGATGTCGGCCGCGCGCCCTTGACCGTCAAAAACCAGAATCGTTTCGATGGTTTGCACCGGTCCCTTACCAATCAGAATCATGCCACTCGGCGGCCACCGGTCGAGATAGAGCCGCCAGGTCTGGCGTATCAGGCAAAGTCCTGTCGTACGTTCCAGATGCTCGCGGGCGGTACGGATCAGCGCAGCCAGCAGCGCATCCTCGTCGCCGCCGTCGAGACGCAAATGCGCCTTCACCTCGGCAAGCGTCAGCGGCTCCGCCTGCGGCGGATGAATGAGGGCATAGGTCATGGGGTCTCCGGATATGGGACAGAAAGAATTCCGGCCGAAAGCGTTTGGCGAAAATGTAGCATCCGCACGCCGTCACCCCCGACTTGGTCCGGGGTGACGGGGAAGATTGTGGTCAATTCACCCCGAACTTCACCAGCTTGATCGCCTCGAAGTTCTGCACGCCGCCGCCCACGCGCTTGGTGGTGTAGAACAGCACATAGGGTTTTGCCGAATAGGGATCGCGCAGGATGCGCACGCCGGTGCGGTCCACCACGAGGTAACCGGCGCGGAAATCACCGAAAGCGATGGCGAAGCTGTTTGCCGCGACATTCGGCATGTCTTCGGCCTCCATCACGGGAAAGCCCATCAGCGAGGCTGGCTGCCCGGCGGCAGCGGGCGGATGCCAGAGATAGGCGCCGCTGGTATCCTTGAAGCGGCGCAGCGCGCCTTGCGTCTTGCGGTTCATCACGAAGTTGCCGTTCTGGCGGTGGCCTGCCTTCAGCCCATAGACGGCATCCAGCAGCACATCCATTGGCCCCGCGGAGGCGAAGCCACCCGCAACACCGGTGGCGACATAACCGATATTGCCCCAGCTCCAGCTGTCATTGGCGACGGCCGTATAAGAGAGGAAACCCTTCGGTCTGTTGGTGCCGTCGCCGGCGATGAACGCCGCTGCCTCCTGTTCGGCAAAGGCAATGTCCACTTCCGAGGCGATCCAGGCCTCGATATCCACGGCCGCATCATCCAGCAACCCCTGGGTTGCGGCAGGCATGGCGTAGAGTTCCATGGTCGGGAAGGAAAGTTCGGAGAGCTTCGGTGTCGTCGTCTCGGGGCGAGCCGCCGTTTCAGAAACCCAGCCGGTGGCAAATCCACCCGGCGAAAACGGCTTCTTCAGCACGGCAGTGGAAACCTGCCGCACGGTCGCCAGCGACCGGATCGGTGAAATCGCCGTCATGCGGCGGCCGATCTCGCCATCCGTTTCGGTGGGCAGCAGATAACCACCATCGGCGCCTGTCGATCCGGCAAAGGCCTTGGCCTCCAGATCGCGCAGCGCGCCCTCCTCACCCCGGCGGATATAGGCCTCGAAGGCGGCCTTGTGCTCATCCGTATCGAGGGAATGCGCCTGCTTGCGGCCGAGCGCCGGGCGCGCTTTCTTGAGCGCCAGATCGTCCATGATCTTGCGGTTGTCATCGAGCGCCTTGTCGATGCGGTCGAGCTTGTCGCGGGTCACGACGTCGGACCCCATCTTGCGTTCGATATCGGAAAGCCGCTGGTCGTTGGTGTCGCGGAAGGCCTCCATGAACTCGTCGAAGGCCGCCGTCATCGTATCGGGCACGGCCTTCACCTGCGGCGCAACCGTCATTGCGGCCGGTTTTGTCATCTGGTCTGTCATGTCGCCATCCTTGTTTTCGGAAGTGTTTGGGAGGAAGTCAGCGTTTGAAGGCTGTGTCGAAAAGCGAACGCGCCGCGCGGCGCATGGTGCGCACCAGCTCGGTTTCGCGGTCGCGGAAGAAGCGGGCGTGTTTGACATCCGATACCCGCGCGGACGGCAGCATCGGAAAGGTCACCACAGAGATTTCCCAGAGATCGGCCTCCAGAATGCGCCTGACGCCAGAGCGTGCCGCCTTGCCGGAGCGCCCCTCCTTGCTGGCACGTACCGTGCGAAAACCGATCGAAAGCCCGTCCAGCGCGCCTGTCTTCATCAGCGAATGGACCTCTCGCGAGCGGGCGACGCCGGGGGCGAGAACACCTTCCACGTAAAGCCCGCGCTCATCCTCGCGGATGGTGCGCCATGCGCCGATCGGCTCGGCCGGATCGTGCTGGTAGAGCATCCGGATACCGCCCGCACCGCGTTCCTCGATGGAGCGGCGGAAAGCGCCGTGCTCGATCACGTCGCGGCCGAGATCGACCTCGCCGAAGACGCTGGCATAACCGGAAAACGTGCCGTCGCCAGCTATGCCGCGCAGTTCCAGATTGGCGAATTTGCGCGTGGCGGGGCGCGGCCCGCGATAGACGTGCATGGGAAACTCCTGCGATGTGAAAAGGGGGTGCCGCGTGGAGGCTAAGCGCGCGGACGGGCGTTGTAACGGTCGGCCACGCGCACCAGCAGGCCAAGCCCCCACCAGGCCACCATGCTGGCAGCGGCGGAGCCCGCCACCATGATTTCCCGGCCTGAAAGCGCGCCGGCAATCTCGAGTTGCTGCACGATCCACAGGCCCACGGGGCCGCCGAAGATCATGCCGCAGGAGACGCCGGTCACGAAACGGCTCGCCGCCTCGCGTTTGCTTTTCGGCAGGAGGTAGACGAGCGACACACCCGCGCCTGCGACGGCACCGGTGATGCGGGCGGCCCAGATGCCGCCTTCATTGGCGAATTCAGACATGGGTAATCATTCCGGTTTATGATGTGAAAAATCGGACAGACGCGCCGCGTCGCCCGCAGGTCGGGTGTGCAGTTTCAAAACGCCATTTCGCGAGTCTTCAGAATCGCTTGAACGGCGAACCTCACAAAACGATTCCGCTGGTTCAGAAATTGGTCGAAGACGCAGCCCGGTGGCTCAAGCACGGTGGCTAATACCCCACCGCCTCCCGCTTTTCCTCGTCGGTCAGAAACGATGCTGCGCCGATCCTTGTCCACAGGGCGTCCCGCTCACCGGCAAGACCGGCGATCCTGTCAAGATCCGGTTCCAGCCGCAGCCCGGAGCCGAAAATCGGCGATAGCCAGCCGCAGAGCCGTGCCGCCGTGCGGTTGACGAGCGGCAGCACGGTGAGACGATAAAAAGCGCGGTTTGCCTCCTGGTAATTGGCATAGGTATTGTCGCCGGGAATGCCGATCAGCATCGGCGGTACGCCGAGTGCAAGCGCGATGTCGCGTGCCGCACCGTTGCGTGCTTCCAGAAAATCCATATCGCGCGGCGAAAGCCCCATGGCCTTCCAGTCGAGACCGCCTTCCAGAAGAAGCGGCCGGCCTGCATTCATCGCGCCCTGATAACCTTCCTCCAGCTCGCGCTTCAGCCGCTCATATTGCTCGGTGGAGAGATTGCCACCCTCCTTCGGCTGATAGACCAGCGCACCGGAAGGGCGAGCGGAATTGTCGAGCAGACGTTTGTTCCACTGGCTTGCGGCATTGTGGAGATCGAGAGCCGCGCCCGCCGAAGCAAGGGGAGCGAACCCGGCCCGATCGTCCAGCGGATGAAAAAGTTTGAGGTGAAGCAGCCCCAGCCCGTCACGTTCAGCGGCAATGCGCCTGATGGCACGGCCCTCGGCACGATAATCGTAACCCACGGGCCAGCCATCCGCGCCTTCGATGATGCTCACCCGGTCCGGCCGCAAAAGATGCAGCTCGCGCAGTCGTTCGCCGACCACTAGCGGCTCGATATAGGCGTTGCCAGCCAACATCAGATGGCCATACAGCGTCTCGAAAAAGTCCGGCCCACCCATATGAGCGCTGGGCTTGCCTAGAAGTGCGAGCAGCGGATGATCGCCGATCTCCTCATCGCCATCGTAAAGCAGCCAGCTCACCGATGCGGAGGCTTCTGCCACCATGCGGGCGGCGCGGTGCGCTACCGGGTTTTTCATGAAGCCCTCGCGGGCGAGTGCGGCATAGGAGCGGCCGGACCAGAATGCCTGCCCACCCTGCGCCGCAACCGCCATGAAGCCGCCCGCCGCTGTCTTGCGTTCAGGCACGGCTCTGCCATCCGCCGGGCGCCGCCACGGCAGGGAAAACGGAAATCGCATGGAATTGTCCTTGTTTTAATGCGGGCTCAGTTTCCCGCCAGGCCCTCATCCCTGTGCTCGTCACAGGGATTCAGCCAGCCCAAGTCTTTGGACTGAAAGCACTCTTTTCGCCGCGCAGACGCGCGTCGGCTGGATTCCTGTGACAAGCACAGGAATGAGGGTGGAGGGCCCGAGTCTTGACGAAACTTACCGGATTGGCGCTTTCACTGCCGTATCGCTGTTGAAATCAGCGGCAACCCGCGTCTCGCGCAGCGGCTTCACCGTACGCGTCGAAAGATCATAAGCGGGGTCGGCTTTGTAGGCCGCGAGCGCCGCCTCGTTTTCGAACTCGCCATAAACGATGAAATCGACCGAATTGCCCCATTGGTCCTTCTTCACATTCTCGCCGATTTCGAGCTTCAGCGAATGCGGTATGGCGGTGAGGCCGGAGAGCCCCTTGCGCACGGCGTCGCGGTTTTCCTCGGGAACGGTGAAAAAAACGATATGGCGGATCACGGTGTCACCTGTCATGCAAAATTCGAATATGGCCCTTGCGGCGCTTGCTAACGGGTTATCATCTGCCCCGCGCCGGTTCAATCCGCGCCGCCAAAAGTGCGCGATGAAATGCCCGGCCGTAGTCCCCGACAAGCCGCGCCCGGTCGCGGCCATTGATGATGGCGCGCGCACCCTCCCAATCCTCACGCTTGCCCTCGAAGACATCGGCAAGTTTCCGGCCGGTAAAGCTGCCGGCTATCATGCCGTGGATCAGGATCGCGGTTGCCACATCCGGTTCCATGGCGCGCTCGGGACGCTCCAGAAGGTCCACACCGGTCAGCTGCGACATGGCCTCGTAATTGCGGCGATGCGTCAGTTGCACGAAACCGCGCCCGAGCCAGCTTCTGCCGTCGGCGTCTGGCCGCCAATAGGGTTTGCGCACCATGGGCAGCCTGCCTGCCGCAAAGGCCCGGTCCAGCCTTGCGATCGCCTCGGCATCGTTTGCCGCCAATGTCTCGCGCACCGGCTGCATGGTCGCAGCCGTCTCGTGAAAAGTGGTGGCCAGCATGTAGGCGAGCCAGCGGGGATCACCGCCCGGCAGGGCCTTGCCGAAGCCGGCCAGGATCGCCTTCGTCCCGTCAAGCTGTGTAGCTCGCAGGCGACCACCGTAGATGGAAATTCGCACCGACGCGAAGAATCGCGCCTCGTCATAGGCCACAGCCGGCTCCTGAAAATCGTGGGCGATATCACCCTTTGTTTTTTCCACATGACGGCCGTCAGAACTAAATCGATTTGAAAAAATCCTAATCGATTTTAATCCGCTGACCGGGGTTTTGAGGTAAAAAATTCCTTGAGTTGCGGAACCTTAGCGCGCTAACTCCATTCACCGCGCACTTCCGCAGCGTTGACCATTCAAGGAGGAATGCCACCATGACAGCGACAATCCCCCAGACCGTTTATGACCGGCTCGAAAACGAGTGGCGCCAGATGCGCGAAACCGGTTCTCAGCCGAAACCCGCGCAGTCTCCGAAGAAGTAGGATCTGCCAGACGTCCGATTTTGGGCGTTAACGGCGACCCGGATTTCTTCTCCCCGCCGGGGAGAAGAACCAATATGCATCGGCTAGATAGGCAATTGGCTCTCATTCATGGGGCCAATAATCGCGGACATCACATCCCTCGCACCCTCGGCTCACTCGCCACAGTCGTCGTCAACGCCGTTATTGCCCAAACCAGCGCATCGAGCCGGTCGGGCGAGCGTCCGGATGAAAGACCGTCGGGTCCGAAATCCGCCATCTGGTCGGTTAGTTTTTCAAACCGTGCGGCGTGGCGTACCCTGCCCTGTTCGTAGAGTGCCGCCACCGGCTCGGCGCGGGTGAACTTGCCCCGGCTTGCCCGCACCAGGGTCAGCGGCAGATTGGCGTCTATGCTCTGCAACATTGCCCGCACCATCTCGCCGCCCTGATTGACTTCCGCAACCACCCGGTCGCCCTCATGACGGCGAACGGCGGCGACAACGGCCCGCGCCCAGCCGCCCGGTGTTTCACCTTCCACCGAACAATCCGCAAGCACGACCAACTTGCCTGATATGCCAAGCCCGGCCGCCACGATGCCGCAGCAGGAATTTTCACCGATACCGGCGGGCGGGTCTACCGCGACCACGATCCGCGCCAGCGACTCATGGTCGGTTTCCACAATTGCTTCCAGATCGGCACGTTTCCACAGCGCGCCTTCGCGCTCATCAATCAGTTCGCCGCCGATTTCCTGACGCCCCAGCCGCGTACCGCCGTAACGGTCGTGCATGGCTTTCAGGAAACCCGGTGAGAGATTTTGCGCATTCATCGCCGTCGGCATTTTGGCCACCCGGCTCGAAGGGTCGGCGAGAAGCGCCTTCAGGAGGGGAATGGGCCGTGGCGTCGTCGTCACCAATTGCCGTGGGGCCTCACCAAGACGCAGGCCAAATTGCAGCATGTCCCAGGTTTCCTGCGGATATTTCCATTTTCCAAGTTCATCGGCCCAAGCCATGTGAAATTGCGGGCCGCGCAGGCTTTCTGGGTCTTCAGAGGAAAACACCTGCGCCATGGCCCCGTTTGGCCAGATGAGCCGGCGGCGCGATACCTCGAAGGCGGGGCGGCAACGGCGGGCGATACGGCAGATACCGGAAATGCCGTCGATCATCACCTCACGGGCATCCCCCAGGGTTTCCGCAACAAGCGCGATGCGCAGATCAGATTGCTTGCCGGCGGACGCAATCCTGTGCACCCATTCGGCCCCGGCGCGGGTCTTGCCGGATCCTCGCCCGCCGATCAGAAGCCACGTCCGCCAGTCACCCTCAGGCGGCTGTTGCGGCAGGTTGCCGATGAAACGCCAGTCGCGCAGAAGGGTGAAGACCTGCTTTTGCAGTTGGGGTTCGCTCGAAACATCCATCATGTGTCAGCTTCTGTAGATGGACTACGAGCCAGATCTGCCTCCAGCCTCGCGCGGCATTTCTGTTCCGCCAGTTCGTCGATGCGTTTGAGGAAATGCGCCACCGCCATTTCGTAATCTTCGGTATCGGCTTCGTCCTCGCCGGCAAGAGCCTGCCTCTCTTCTGCCAGCACCCGTTGCAGGGCATCGATCCGTTCCAGTGTGCGCACAATCAGCGAAAGCTGATCCGTTGCGGCCTTCACGTCGGCGCGCGCCTGTTTGCCCGAGGCATCCTCCACCGTTGATAAAAATGCCGCTTCGCTTGTCTGCCGCAGGTTGCGGTACATGCAGAACTGTTCGCGCATCTCCACCGTCAGCTCGTTCAGCAATTGCCGCAGATTGCCATTGCGCGCCGCATCTTCGGCAGCCAGCTTGTCGGCCCGCGATTTTATCTCGGGTGCGGCCTCTAGCCTGCCCTCGCCGCCATAGGCGCAGCTTTCCTGCCAGACGCCGTGGAGCGCCAGATCGCAATTGAGGATATTTGCCATGAGGTGGACCTGCGAGAGAAATGACGTGTCGCGGAAAAAGCATCGGTTAAACCGACCTTTGCCGCTCAGCCGCAAATCTCCGACTGTGACCTAAACCTATCAAACCACCGTCACGCTGTAAAGGATTATTTTCCTATAATTGTGATTTTTATCCTGCTAACAGGGTTTGCACCCTCGCCCGCCGCATACTACACTCGTGCCAGACGGCGGGAAAAAGGGGCAAGTCAAGTTGTTGAAACAATGGGTTGGGCGGTTGTTTGCGGGTCTTTCGGCAACCGGCATCGTCTTTGGCACTATTCTGTTCTGCGCTTCGCTCACGCCGTCTCTTCTGCCGCGCACATGGCTGATGCAGGGTGTGCTGTGCGGATTTTCCTTTGCCATCGGTTATCTGATCGGCGTGGCGCTCACCGCCATATGGACCTATCTGGAATTGCCCCACCCCTCGCGCCATAACCGGCGCAGCATCCGCTTTCTCATCGCCCTTGCCAGCGCGATAACGGCGATCGCGTTTCTTTGGCAGGCGAAAGACTGGCAGAATTCCATCCGTATCCTGATGGAGCTAGATCCGTTGCCCAGCGCCCACCCCACCAAGACTGGCGGCGTTGCGGTGCTGGTCTCCGCCCTCCTCATCGGCGCTGGACGGCTTTTCCAGCTCATCCGGCGATTCTTCTCGGTGCGCAGCCGTCACTTCCTGCCGCGCCGGCTCGCCAATGTGCTCGGTATAGCCGCCGCCATCGTGCTGTCATGGATGCTGCTGAACGGTCTGATCTTCGATATCGGCCTGAAGTTTGCCGATTCCTCGCTGAAACAGGTGGATGCGCTGATCGAGCCGGATGTACCGCGCCCTTCCGATGCGCTCAAAACCGGCAGCAGCGCTTCCCTGATGACATGGGAATCGCTTGGCCGCAGAGGCCGCGAATTCGTGGCCGGCGGGTCGGAGGCACAGGAGATTTCCGCCTTCACCCACCGCCCGGCCAGGGAACCGCTCAGGGTCTATGCAGGCCTGAATTCTGCGGCAACGCCCGAGGAAAGGGCAGCACTTGCGCTGGAGGAGCTGAAGCGGGTTGGCGGGTTCGAGCGCAAGGTGTTGCTGGTCGTCATTCCCACCGGCACCGGCTGGATCGATCCGGAAGCGCTTGATACGGTCGAATATCTGCATGACGGCGATATCGCCAGCGTTGCCGTGCAATATTCCTATCTTTCCAGCTGGATCGCGCTTTTGACGGAACCGGATTACGGTGTGGAAACGGCGCGCGCGCTGTTTCAGGCCGTCTACGGCTACTGGACCACCCTGCCGAAGGAAACGCGCCCGAAACTCTATCTGCACGGGCTGAGCCTCGGTTCGCTGAACTCGCAGAAATCATCCGATCTTTACGATGTGCTCTCGGACCCGTTCCAGGGTGCGCTGTGGAGCGGTCCGCCCTTTTCCAGCCCCACATGGCGCATGGCCACCAATGGGCGCGTGGCGGGTACGCCGGAATGGCTGCCGCGTTTCCGCGATTCCTCGGTCATCCGCTTCGCCAACCAATATACCACTGCGCATATGCCTGATGCGAAGTGGGGGCCGATGCGCATCGTCTATCTGCAATATGCCAGCGACCCGATCACCTTCTTCGAGGCCGCATCGCTTTACCGGCGACCGCAATGGATGGTTCATCACGGCCCTGACGTCTCCACATCCTTCCGTTGGTTCCCCGTCGTGACCCTGCTGCAGCTCGGTCTTGATGTTGCCGCCGCCACCACGGCGCCGATCGGTTACGGCCATGTCTACGCGCCGGAGCACTATATCGATGCGTGGATGGAGGTAACCGCACCGCAGGGCTGGAATGCGGATGATATCCAGCGGCTCAAGATGTTGTTCAAGGCCCGCCGCGGCTCCACCGATCCGGCGTGACGCGACGGGCGTGTCGTTTCTGAGCGTCAGTCCTTCAGCGCGGCCACATGGTCGGCCACATAGGTTTCCAGCGAGCGCGGTGCGTGGCCGGTCAAAGTCTCGACATCACCGGTGACCGCCGACGTCCAGCCTTCGCGCACCGGATAGAAGATCGACGCGAGGAAGGCGGCGTAATCCTTCGGAACGCCAGCGCCGGTCAGAATGCCGATGAAAACATCGTCCGAAACCGCGCTATAGCCGACCGGCTTGCCGATGGCCTGCGAGATGATCGCGGCCGCCTCGCCGTAACTCAAAGCCTTCGGCCCGGTCAGGTTGAACGCCTTATTGTCGAAAGCCGTCGAGGTCAGCGCTGCCGCTGCACTGTCGGCGATATCGCGCACGTCGATGAAGCTCGACTTGCCTTCGCCTGCCGGAACGGCGATCTGGCCGTGTTCGATGCCGGCCTTCCAGTAGGTGTGGAAATTATCGGCAAACCAGTTGGGGCGCAGAATGACGTAAGGCGCGCCGGAAGCGATGATCTTCAGTTCCACCTGGCGATAGGGAATGGAATCGTCGGCATCGACGCCGAAGACGCTGAGGAACACGATCTTCACATTGCGGCGGGCAGCTTCCTCGACAACCGGCGTCAGCGCGTCGATTGCATCCAGACGCCCGCCAGCCAGGATCAGAAACAGACGATCGACGCCATCGAAGGCATCCGTGTAGGTCGAGGCATCGGTATAATCGAAGCGCACCCCTTCCGCGCCTTCGGCTGCCTTGCCGGTGCGCGAGGCCGCTTTCACGCTTTCGCCCCTGGCCAGAAGCGCTTTTACCAGCGGCGTGCCGATGGTGCCGGTGGAGCCGATTACGAGTATCTTGCCAGTCATCTCAAATCTCCGTAGTATCTAGTAGAAACCATGTTTCGAAAACATACGTACTGCGTATTCGAAATCAGGAAAAGAGAGCACTTTCCGGTTATCTGGTATCCTCAAGGAAACCGACCCGGGCTTTTCAGAGCGGGATGAGACCCATGGAACATGTCTATGACGTTTACGAGGATCGCTGCCCCACACGCATGGTGCTGGACAGGATCGCTGACAAATGGGCGCTGCTGATCCTCGACAAGCTTCGGGTGGACGCGGTGCGCTTCAACCTGCTGCGGCGGGAAATCAAGGGCATTTCGCAGAAGGTTCTGTCTCAGACGCTGAAAAAGCTCGAGCGCGACGGCCTGATTTCGCGGCAGGCCTTTCCGACTGTGCCGGTCACGGTCGAATATTCCCTGACGCCGCTCGGGCGCACGCTGACCGACACGGTTGCGGCACTGGCCCACTGGGCGGAGGGCAACATGGACGCGGTGCTGGCGGCGCAGAAGGCTTATGACGAGAGGGGTGGGTTAGGGTAAGGCAGACCCCCGCCTTCCTGATTTCTTTGCTTGTCAAAGGGATGAAGGAGACGAGAGCATTGCGGGCACTCGTCCACCTTTTACCTGCCAAACCCTCCAACACCTACCGAGAAATCCGCGTGGAAAGAATGATCGACGATAGCGTGCGTTCCACGCCGTCCAGCGCGCCGATCCTGTCGATCAACCGGTCAAGGTCGAGAATGGAAGGTGCTGCCAGAATGGCGATCAGGTCGAAAGTGCCGCTGACCGAATGCAGCGTTGTCACCTCCTTGATGGCCGTGAGCGCCGCCGTCACGCCGGGCAGCGCCTTTGGCCCGATGGTGATCAGCACATGGGCGCGCACCAGCCCGGAAAGATAGCTTTCCGAAAGTCTCAGGCCATAACCGGCGATCACCCCTTCGGCCTCGAGCCGCTCGATGCGAGCCTGCACGGTGGTGCGCGAAAGGCCGAGTTTGCGGGCCAGTTCCGCCACCGGCATGCGGGCGTTTTCGGAAAGCAGGGCCAGCAGCGCCCGGTCCTTGTCGGCAATCGTCATAATGACCAATCCTGTCGTCTAATTGTCCAATATTAACCCGCTATCCGCACATAGTGAAGCTGCGAATCGTCCAAAAAAGCTGGCATTCTGTCTATGAAGCGCATCCGGTGCGCAGAGGCATATAAATTTACTGCGGGGAACAAAAACATGAAAAACATCGTCGTCATCGGCGCGGGCAATATCGGTTCAGCCATCGCCTGGATGCTGGCTGTCACCGGCGATTATCGCATCACGGTTGCCGATCGCTCGGCAGACCAGCTGACGAATGTGCCGGCGCATGAGCGTGTCGACACTGAAATCGTCGACATTGGCGACCGTCCGGCGCTGGAAGCGCTGTTGAAAGGTAAGTTCGCCGTGCTTTCCGCTGCGCCCTTCCACCTGACGGCGGGCATTGCGGAAGCTGCGGTTACAGTCGGCACGCATTATCTCGATCTGACTGAAGACGTCGAATCCACCCGCAAGGTCAAGGCACTGGCGGAAACGGCTGAGACCGCGCTCATTCCACAATGCGGCCTCGCCCCCGGTTTCATCTCCATCGTCGCCGCAGATCTTGCCGCCCGGTTCGACAAGCTGGACAGCGTGCGCATGCGTGTCGGCGCGCTGCCGCAATATCCGTCGAATGCGCTCAACTACAACCTTACCTGGAGCACGGACGGGCTGATCAACGAGTATATCGAGCCCTGCGAAGCCATCGTCGAAGGCCGCCTCACCGCCGTTCCGGCGCTGGAAGAGCGCGAAGAGTTCTCGCTCGACGGCGTGACATATGAGGCCTTCAACACCTCGGGCGGCCTCGGCACGCTATGTGCGACGCTGGAAGGCAAGGTGCGGACGATGAATTACCGCACCATCCGTTATCCCGGCCATGTCGCAATCATGAAGGCGCTTTTGAACGACCTCAACCTGCGCAACCGCCGCGATGTGTTGAAGGACCTGTTCGAAAACGCCCTGCCCGGCACCATGCAGGACGTGGTCATTGTCTTCGTTACCGTCTGCGGCACCCGCAACGGCCGTTTCCTGCAGGAAACCTATGCCAACAAGGTCTATGCCGGCCCCGTTTCCGGCCGGATGATGAGCGCAATCCAGATCACCACCGCAGCCGGTATCTGCACCGTTCTCGACCTGCTTGCGGAATGCGCCCTGCCGCAGAAGGGGTTTGTCCGGCAGGAAGAAGTGGCCCTGCCGAAATTCCTGGAAAACCGGTTTGGAAGATATTACGGCGCGCATGAGCCGCTGGCCCGGGTTGGGTGAGTTAAGGGGAGCAATCGGCCCCGACACTGTCATCCTCGGGCTTGTCCCGAGGATCTAACGTCTCACGAAATCGATAGGTCGCAGATGCTCGGGACAGGCCCGAGCATGACGACGAGCGGCGGAATGCCTCTCCCAAATCACGTCCCGCAAAAGGTCCGAAACACCTTCTCATCGCTCATCGGCGGCTGCATGTAGACGAAATTGTCCGGCCGTTCCTCAAATGGCGTGGCAATCGCCGCCAGCATGGCGTGGAACGGTTCGAAATCGCCGTCTTCCACCGCCGCCTCGATCAGTTCCTCGATGCGGTGGTTGCGGGGAATGATGGCCGGGTTGACGGCGAGCATCGCCCGCGACCTCTCGGAGGCAGAAACTTCTTCCCGCCCGGCCCGCTCCTGCCAGCGCGCCAGCCATGCATCCGCCGCCGCGATATCGATGAACATGCCGCGAAACGGCTCGGCATCGCCCTCTACCGCGTGAGAAAGACGCCGGAAGGTCAGCGTATAATCGGCTTCCGATGCCTGCATCAGCGAAAGAAGCGCCTGCACCAGCTCGATATCGCCGTCCTCTTCGCCCCTCAGCCCAAGCTTTTCGCGCATGCCGGCAAGCCAGCGCTTGGGAAACGCGGCGGCGAAATCAGCGAGCACGGCGTTTGCGAGTTCGGCTGCTTTCTCCACTTGAGGGTCGAGCAGCGGCAACAGGCATTCCGCCAGCCTTGCAATGTTCCATTGGGCGATGCCCGGCTGGTTATTGAAGGCGTAGCGCCCCTGTGCGTCGATGGAGGAGAACACCTTGTTCGAATTGTATTCGTCAAGGAAGGCGCATGGACCGAAGTCTATCGTCTCGCCGGAGATCGCCATATTGTCGGTATTCATCACGCCGTGGATGAAGCCAACCATCATCCATCGGGCGATGAGTTCGCACTGCCTCTGAGCGATGCCCTGCAACAGGGCGAGATAGGGATTGTCCGCGTTTTTCACTTCGGGATAGTGGCGGTCAATCACATAATCCGCAAGATTTCTGATCCCCTCATCATCCTCGCGCGCGGCGAAGAACTGGAAGGTGCCGACCCTGATATGGCTTGCCGCAACACGGGTGAAAACCCCGCCCGGCAGACCCACCTCGCGCTGCACCCTGTCACCGGACAGGACGGCGGCGAGCGCCCTTGTCGCGGGAACGCCGAGCGCGAACATTGCCTCGGAGACGATATATTCGCGTAGCACCGGGCCGAGCGCCGCGCGCCCGTCGCCCCTTCGCGAAAACGGCGTCGGGCCGGAGCCCTTCAGCTGGATATCCCGACGTTTGCCGTGTTTGTCGATGACTTCACCGAGAAGAATGGCACGACCATCGCCGAGCTGCGGCACGAAACCGCCGAACTGGTGGCCGGCATAGGCCATCGCCAGCGGCTCGGCCCCTTGCGGTACCACATTGCCGGAAAAGATCGCCGCCAGCCTGTCGTCGTCGAGGCCTGAGACGTCGAGAAGAAGCTCGTCTGCCAGCGCCCGATTGAAGGCGATGAGGCGTGGCGCCTTCACCGGCGTTGGCAAGACGGCGGCGCTGAACCTTTCCGGCAGGCGGGCATAGGAATTGTCGAATGTGATCACGGGTAAACTCCCTGCTTTTACCTGATATGGCCCTTTTTCCGCCCGGTTGCGAGGGGTGAATAGCCACAATTACGGGAAGCCGCAGCGGAGTTTGGAAAAATCAATTTGAACTACAGGTATATTTGAACATACAAACATCCAATGAATGAGCCGCAATGCAAGCAGGATAAATTCGTGCCAGAGTTCCCCTATGACGACAGTGAAATGGGCGAGGCCATCCGCCGCTTCGACTGGGCGTCGACAAGCACGGGGCCGATAGAGACATGGCCGGTATCACTCAAAACCACCGTGCAGATGATCCTCAAGCAAGGCCATGCAATCTGTCTGTTCTGGGGGCCTGACCTCAACATCGTCTACAACGACGCCTACCGCCCGTTTCTTGGGCTGAAGGAAGAGGGTGCGCTCGGCAAGCCGTTTCACATCATCTGGTCCGATATCTGGAACGATGTGAAACCCTTCGTTGATCAGGCACTCTCCGGCAAGGGCACGTTCGCCGAGGACATGCATCTCGTCATGGACCGCAACGGCTACCCCGAAGACACCTACTGGACCTTTTCATACAGCCCGCTTTACGACGACCAGGGCAAGATCGCAGGGCTGATAGACATAGCCGTCGACACGACCGGAGCGGTGCAGGGCCGCAGCCGGGAGGATCTTCTGCGGCGCGAACTCGTCCACCGGGTCAAGAATACGATGGCGATCACCACGGCGGTCGTCAGCGCCACCCTGCGCCATTCGCAGACGCTTGAGGATGCGCGCGACACCATCAAAAGACGTATCGCCGCACTCGGCAACGCCCAGAACCTCATTCATGCTTCGGGAAAGGGTGCCAGCATCTCCGCGCTTGTCCGCGAGTCCGTTTATCCGCATCTCGACGACAAGGCGCGCGTAACGATTTCCGGACCGGACATGGAAATCGCGCCGCAACAGGCGCTGGGCCTGTCTCTGGCCATTTATGAACTGGCCACCAACGCGATGAAATATGGCGCACTTTCCAACGAGAGCGGCAAAATCGAAATCTTTTGGACGCTGGACGAGGATGACCGCTTCGAACTGCGCTGGCGCGAGACGGACGGACCTGCGGTCAGGACGCCGACGCGTGCGGGTTTCGGCTCGCGGCTGACCAACCAGATCGTTGCGGCTTACTTCTCCGGCGAAGGCCGCACCTTCTATCATCCAGACGGGCTGCTGTTCGAGCTGGATGGCAAATACGAGGCTGGCGACGGCGAAACCTCTGGCGGTTGAACTTTCTTTCGTCCCATTCGTTGCGTTTCCTGAACCAAAGTAGCCGCAACGAAAGGAACGGGAATGACCGTCGTTGAAGCCGTAGCCGCCGAGCCGGAAAGCGCAATCCGCATCCTGCACACCGATCTGCCTGTTAACGCCACTTTCCATGTATGGCTGAAGGCGAAAAAACCGGCGGAACCCGGTGCCGTCTCCTTTTCCAATGCGAATGGAAAATTCGCTGAGGTTTCAAGCCTCAACACGGAAGAGTTCGGATTTAGAATCTATCAGGTCTTCGGCGGCGGCCATGTGGAACTGAGCTACGATACTGTCACGACCGCCGTTTCCGTCATCTACTGGTTCACCGCCGCCGACGTGCTGGAAACCGGCATAACCGTCGTCCATACCAAGCCGGACAATGCCGCACCGGAACTGCCTGACAGCTATCACTTCCGCCCGCCCTTCGGCTGGATGAACGATCCGAACGGCTTTGGCCGGTTCGAAGGACGGCCGCATCTGTTCTACCAGCATTATTCACACGGGCTGCGCTGGAACACCATGCATTGGGGCCACGCGGTTTCCTCCGATTACCTGCGCTGGCGGCATCTGCCGATCTTCCTCTTCCCTTCAGAGGACCTGACAACGCGGCCGGACAAGCGCGGCGGCGCTTATTCCGGCTCGACAATTCCTTTGGTCGAAGGTTCGGGCATCCGCGTGTTCTTCACCGAGCAGGTGCAGGATCGCATTCCCGAACAGCAGATCCAGCTCACCGCCACTTCTTCCGATCTCATCATGGCCGGACAGGCCGAAGTCATTCTCGGCCATCGCCCGGACGGACAGGGGCTGACGCCGGACTTCCGCGATCCTTACGTCTTTCGCGGCCCGGATGGACTTTGGAAAATGCTGCTCGGAAGTCAGAGCGACGGTGGCGGCGTCATCCTGCTTTACGAGACGCTGGACCCGACGGCGGCGTCAGGCTGGACCTATGTGGGCAAGCTTTGGGTGGAAACGCGCTACAAGACCACTGCCATTGAATGCCCCTGCCTTCTGCCGCTCGACGGCCCGGCCAATGCCCGATCCACGCGCTGGGTTCTGGTCTATGGGCTGATGCATTCAGAAGACCCTGAAACCGGCCGCAAGAACCTGACCATGGCCGATGTCGGCTGGTTCGACGGCAAGGTCTTCACCAAGGAATTTGGGCAGGAGCTGGATTTCGGCACCGACAATTACGCCTTCCAGGCGTTTCTGGATGGCGACAGCATCATCGGCATCGGCTGGCTCGCCAATTGGGCGGATGCCAATCCGGAGATCGATTTCCCGACATCCATGACGCTGCCGCGCCGGATCCACTATTCGAACGGCGAGCTACTGACCCCGCCAATCGGTGCGGCGGAAAGCCTGCGAAGCCATATTGTCGATCGCACGCGGCTGGCGGCCGGGGAGCGCGTCACCTTCATCAACGGTGCGGTGGAGATGCTGATCGAGCTTGCCTCGCCCGGCGCACCGTTCGAGTTGGTGCTCGATCATCCCGTGGTCACACTGGGCCTCATCGCCGATGAAACGGGCCTGTGGATCCGCCATGATGACGGGCGCGATGGCCCCTCGCCGCACTATATCGCCAGAGGGGCAAGGGCCTCGCACATCCGCGTCTTTCTGGACTACGGATCCATCGAAGTGTTCGCCAACCGGGGCCGGTATGTGGGAACAAAACGCATAGAGGGTTTCGAGCCCGTGCGTTCAGCGCTCCTCAAGGCAGCGCCGGGGGCTGTAGTGCACGCCACCAGCTGGGCGCTGCGTCCGTGAGGAACCTTTTGGCGGATCTGCTGTTGATAAGCAGCAACCGCTCAAAGGAGAAACGGCATGACAAAAATCAGCGATTCCCGCGATCCCATCCTGTTTCCGACAGAAGCCAACGAAAACAAGACCGAGAAAAAACGCGCGGGCAAGGGTGTCGTCATCATTATTGGCGCAGTCGCGATCATGGCTTTCGTGGTTTATCTGGCGGCGATCACCATCGCCACCACGCAGTCTTAACCGCACACACGCCGCAGAGGCGTCAGCGCTGTCCGCTTCGCAAGCCGCGGGTTGTCAGGATCGCCAGAAGCGAGACGATGACACCCAGCCCATAGAGATAGAGCATCGGCATCGTCACATCCGCACGATCGATCTGCAGAACGAGATCGCTCGCGGCAGCGACGGTGCCGCTTGCGCCCGCACCGGCCGCGGCACCCAGCGTCGCGACCGTAGGCAGCAGCGCGCCCGTCATCTTGCGTTCCTCTTCCGGCGCGGCTTCCATGGCTGCCTGGCTGATGCCTGCCCAGGACATGCCGAAAGCTGAACCGATCAATATCTGCCCGATCAGCATTTCCGGCCAGTTCCCCGTCGCCAGCCCAAGCCCGAGCAGCGCACAGCCCGGCACCATCTGGTAGGGTCCGTAATGCAGGCAAAGCTGCCGCAGGCGGCCCGAACGCAGGCTGCCGATCAGCATTGCCACGAAGCTCCAGGCAAGCGGCATCGTCACGACGATAAAACCGGCGAAGGTCGGCTCATGGTGCCAGAGATTGATGGCGACATAAGCGAGATAGACGCTGCCGAGTGCATGGGCATAGGACATCAGGAACAGCACCCAGAAACCGCTGCCAAGTACCGTTTTCAACCGGAAGGAATCCCTGGGGAACAGGCCGGTGGAAGGCCGGATGCCCGCCTTCAGCGACGCCCACAACAGTGCCGCACCAACCAGCAGCGACATGATGCGCAGACCGGCATCCTCAAAGGCGGAGGGTGCGGAGAAAGCCAATGCGCCAACGAGGCAAAGCAGCAGCGGCACCATCGGCTTGCGCGAGGTCGCGACCGACCGTTCCGCCGAGACCGCAATCGCCGTATAGGCCAGCAGCAGCACGATCAGCGGCGCAGACAACAGGAATGTGGCGCGCCAGGAGATGTGCTCCGTGGCAAACCCGCCGGTGAGCGGCCCGACGAAGGACGCCACCGCCCAGATGGCCGCCTCGATGGCAAAGACCTTCGGCAGTAGAGCCGAGCGAAAGCCGGCAGGTATGAGGCTGTAACACACCGCCACGATCAGGCCATCGGCAAGTCCCTGCAACGCCCGGCCGATGACGACCCATAAAAAGCTGTCGGCGAGTGCCGACATGACGGAGCCGAAGGAAAAGATAAGGCAGCACAGGAATAGAACGCTGCGTGCGCCAAAACGCTCGCGAAACAGAACGGCGGTGACACCGCCTGCCACGGAACCGACGAAATAGAGGCTGTAGGCCCAGCTATAGAAGGCCGCGCCGCCAATCTCGCGCACCGCGACCGGCAGGGCCGTGACTACTGCAAACTGGTTGAAGGCATGCAGGCCGATACCGGAGGAAATGACGGTCAGAAGCGAGAGGTTCGCCCCACCAAGCAATTCCGACCAGCTATTTTTCTCCGTCATTTCCATACTCGTCAAAGCCGTATCCTTTCCATTCTTGCGATACGGCGGGCAAACTAGAACCTCAAGCACCATTGAGGTCAAGGCGCCTTTTCACCTATTCCGCTCGAGCGAACTTGCAGGCATCAGGAACCCTCTGCCTCCCCGGTCGTTTGCGCAATGACCAGACAGAAAGGATACCACCATGGACCGCAAGAAAATCACACCTCTCAACGAAGACGCCATGGACGAGGAACTGCTCGATCTCGATATCGACGCCCTTCCGGCAAAGGGAGAAATTCCGCAGTCCATCGAACATGAAATCGAGGAAGAAGAGGCCGAGAGCGAGGACGACCCTTATCAGGAAAGCGACGAGGCCCTTCCCGATGACGCGGAAGAGCGCGTGATCGACCGCAATCCCTCGCGCGAAGGCGGTGCGTTCGACGAGGTTTAGGGACTGGCGGCGGGGCGGGATGCGGCCGTCAGTGGGCCTTCGCAGGCTTGTGGGCGGCCTTTTCGACGCCTGCCGCTAGATCATCGAGGATCGGGCAATCCGGCCGGTGGTCGCCGCCGCAGCAATGGGCAAGGTGGGACAGCGTCTTCACCATGCCCTTCATCTCGGCAATCTTCTGCTCGAGATCGGCGATATGGCCGAGCGCAATGTCCTTCACCGCCGAACTCTCGCGGCTCTTGTCCTGCCAGAGTTTCAGGAGCGTTTCGGTCTCCTCCAGCGAGAAGCCAAGCGTGCGCGCCCGCTTGATAAAGCGGAGATTATGCACGTCCTGCTCGCCATAGACCCGGTAGTTGTTGCCGGTGCGGGCGGCGGGGGTGATGAGGCCGATCTGTTCGTAATAACGGATCATCTTGGCGGAAACGCCGGATGCATCCGAAGCCTGTCCGATATTCATAATGCCACTTCCCTCGGGGCGACTTTCGCCAGTTTATGGCTACTATGTAAGGATTCCCATCATGGGAAGGTCAAGGGATAAGGACATTTTTTATCGCACGCACAATCGTGAGTGCCTGGCAGGGCTCTGAATTCGATGGTTACGCCGCCACACGTCTGGCGAGATAAATCGTCGCCCCACCGCAATCGGGATCGTTGACGATGTGGTCGAGAAGTCGAAAACCGTGCTCGGCAAGCAGACTTTCATATTCTTCGCGAGCGAGGCTGGCATGGTAAAGCGGCTTTCCCTGAAGGGTCCCCGTCGCTTCCCCGTGTCCCGGCCCGGCCGTGAACATCAGTGCGGCGCCGTCAGTGGCGTGCTGCCGGAAAATACCGAACATGCGGCGCTGATCGTCGGCCTTCAGATGGAAAAAACTATGCCAGGCAATCAACCCGTCGAAGCGGCAACTCAACACGAGTTCACGCATATCGGCGACCACCCAGCGCTTTTCCGGAAATCTGGTGCGGCAAATTTCTATCAGGGGATATGACGTATCGATGCCGGTCACGTCATATCCGTTGCCGATGAAGTAGCCGGCAATCGGCTCGCCTGAACCGCAGCCGATATCGAGGATGGATCCGCCCTGCGGCAAAAGCGACGTGAACCTGTCCAGCCAGGGTTTTTCGGCAAGGGAGCGACCGCGCAGCCTGTCGAAATCGGCCCCATGGTCGGTATAGAGCTTGATCACATCGTTGGAGGCGTCCGCCATGTCCGCTTTTCCTTGGGGCTGGCCGGCCGTATAATCATCTGTGCACCGCCAGCCGGGCAATATCGCGCAGGAAGGCGTCGCGCACTGCGGGGCCGAGCGGTTCACTCGACGGCTTGTCGGCAACGCGAAGCCTTGCGAAGACGATGTGCTGGCCTTCGCGCTCCGCCCAGCCAACGAACCAGCCGAAGGGGCGGCTGCGGTCGGGGTTGCCTTTTTCGTCGCGCATGAAGCCCGTGCCGGTCTTGCCGTGCACGCTCCAGCTCTCCGGCGCATCGAACACCGGCACGATCGCCCGCGTCTTTGCCTGCGCGTCGCGCGAAACCGGCAGATTTCCGGCCAGAAGGCGGCGGATGAAGCCCACCTGCTCGACCGGGGAAACGGTCAGGGAAGCGCCGAGCCAGGAATGGGTGAGACCGTTATTCTTGCCGGGTTCACCGGATACATCGGCATTGCCGTAACCCAGACGTTTGACATAGGCGGCGAATTTTTCCGGGCCGAGGCGGCGGGTGAGTTCGCGCGAATACCACAGCACCGAATCCTGCTCCCATATGGTCGGATCAACCGTCTTGCGGTCCTGCGCGCGGGCTTCCGTGCCGGGTTTCCAGTCCCATGCGGGGGTCTTGTCATCCAGCAGGATGCCGGCGTCATAACCGATCAGAGCCAACGGCACCTTGAAGGTGGAGGCCGGCGCCACGCGCTGATCGCAGGCGCCCTGCTGGTTGATGACAGCGCCGGTCTCGATGGAGGTGACCAGCGTGCATTCAAAAGCCTGCGATTGCTGGGCGGAGGCGGAAAGCGGCAGAATACCCTGAAGGGCAATACACGAAAGAACGATGGCGGGCAGCCGATAGCGCATGCGTTTTGATGTCCCTCGTCCGCATTCTGCGGATCATATGCCGGAATGGATGAACGGCGGCCCTTGTTTCAGGCATGCCGTGCTTCCGAAACATGCCTTAAGAAAACGATGGGGCAGGAATAGGACCAACACGAAAATTGGCGACTTCCGTCAGCTATTCTCTTTTTCGCCCGCCGTCTCACCCACTGTGAGCGGCCAGTCCACCACATAATCCTCGAAATCGTCAACCTCCACATCCAGCTCATTGACGGTGCGGCCGCGCGCGGAAATGCCGGCCTGATGCACCGTGTTCACGTCGCCGGAGACGAGATAGTGCCACCAGTACAGATCCTTGCCATCGCGTACCAGCGCGTAGGCGCAGGTGGGCGGAAGCCAGCCGATTTCGTGCACCTTTTTCAAATCCAGCTGGATACAGTCCGGCACGGTGGCGCGGCGGTTCTCATAGTCGGAGCACCGACAGCTTTCACCATCAAGCAGCTGACAGCGGACCGACGTGAACACCACTTCGCCGGTGTCCCAATCTTCCAGCTTGTTCAGACAGCACAGGCCGCAGCCGTCGCACAGGCTTTCCCATTCCTGGCCACTCATCTCTTCCAGTGATTTGGTTTTCCAGAACGGCGCGTCATTCATCGTTAACATTTCCGTTCCATTTTGATCTCTTGGAGGGCAAGGTTTAACCGATCCCTAATCCTTAATATCGTATCGCCAAGGGCTGGTTTGTACGATATTTTAGCATTTTGGCGAGTGGCAAAGGGTCATTGACCCGCGAGAGGCCGCCGCGTCAAGCAATTCCAGCAGAACCATGTCATGGTTTTGCGTCCGGAATTGGATGAAGCGCAGAAACATCGACAATCCGCGTTGCGTTGAACAGGAAAACATCGCCAGGTGCAGGAAGAAAAAGACGATAAAAACGGTCGCAAAAAGCGGCACATCCTGCTGAGAATCGATAGCTTTATCGACTCCGGCCTGTGGACGGCTGCGGCAAGGCTGGTGGATTTCTGGGAAGACGTCACCATTGCCTCGCGCAAACTGCATGTGCGCGGCTGGAAGAAGCTTCTCGTCAACCTGACATGCGACGCGCTGACCTTCGGAACGGCCGGCTGTGTCGTTCTTCTGGCGCTTGCCATGCCCGCCTTTGAGGAAACCAAGAAGGACTGGCGTTATCGCGGTGATTTTGCCGTGACCTTCCTTGACCGTTACGGCAACAGCATCGGCCATCGCGGCATCATCCATGAGGATTCCGTCCCGATCGACCAGATGCCGGATCATTTCATCAAGGCGGTTCTGGCCACCGAAGACAGGCGCTTCTTCGACCATTTCGGCATCGATTTCATCGGCCTTGCACGCGCCATGAGCGAGAATGCCCGCGCCGGCGGCGTCGTGCAGGGCGGCTCGACGCTGACGCAGCAGCTTGCCAAGAACCTGTTCCTTACCAATGAGCGCTCGCTTGAGCGCAAGATCAAGGAAGCCTTTCTCGCGCTGTGGCTCGAGGCCAACATGTCGAAGAAGGAAATCCTCAGCCTTTATCTCGACCGCGCCTATATGGGCGGCGGCACGTTCGGGGCGGCAGCGGCGGCGCAATTTTACTTCGGCAAGAACCTGACCGATGTCACGCTTGCCGAATCCGCCATCCTCGCCGGCCTGTTCAAGGCGCCGGCCAAATACGCACCGCATGTCAACCTGCCAGCCGCACGTGCGCGCGCCAACACCGTGCTTTCCAATCTGGTGCAGAGCGGGCTGATGACCGAGGGTCAGGTGATCGGCGCGCGGCGCAATCCGGCCACCGTCATCGACCGCGCCGATGTGAAGGCCCCGGATTATTTCCTCGACTGGGCGTTTGACGAGGTACAGCGGCTGGCGGCGCAGGGCAGGTTCAAGGACCATACCGTCGTCGTGCGCACCACCATCGATACCGGGCTGCAACAGGCAGCCGAGCAGGCGATGGAAATGGAGCTGCGCGAGTATGGCGAGGGCTACCGCGTCAAGCAGGGCGCGATGGTGATGATCGAAAACGGCGGCGCGTTGCGCGCCATGGTCGGCGGGCGTGACTACGGCGAAAGCCAGTTCAACCGCGCAACGGCGGCGCTGCGCCAGCCGGGATCCTCCTTCAAGGTCTATACCTACTCGGCCGCCATGGAAAAGGGCATGAAGCCGGAGACGCTGATTTCCGACGCGCCCGTGACCTGGCGCGGCTGGTCTCCGCAGAATTATGGCCGCTCCTACGCCGGCAAGGTGACGTTGCAGGTGGCGCTTGCCAAATCCTACAACACCGTGCCGGTGCGTCTCGCCAAAGACGTCCTCGGCACGCAGGTGATCGTCGACACCGCAAAGGCGATGGGCGTCGCCACGCCGCTGCGCAGCGACAAGACCATTCCGCTCGGCACATCGGAACTGACGGTTCTCGATCAGGCGACGGCCTATGCCGTGTTCCCGGCCGATGGCATGCAATCGCGCCGCCACGGCATCGAGCAGGTGCTGGATTACGAGGGCAAGGTTCTCTACGATTTCGGCCGTGACGAGGAACCCGCCAAGCGGGTGCTTTCCGAAGAGGCCAATTCGAAGATGAACCAGATGCTTGTTACCATTCCCGTGATGGGAACGGCCCGGCGCGGCGCGCTTGAAAACGGCATCGTTTCCGGTGGCAAGACCGGCACGTCGCAGGCTTACCGCGACGCTTGGTATGTGGGCTTCACCGGCAACTACACCACGGCGGTCTGGTTCGGAAACGACGATTTCACGCCGATGAACAACATGACCGGCGGCGCGCTTCCCGCCATGACCTTCAAGCGGCTTATGGACTACGCCCATCAAGGCATGGAGCTGCGCCCCATTCCCGGCATCCAGAACCCGCTGCCGACAGGCGCGCGCCCGCAGCCTTCAGCCCAGGTCGCTGCCGCATCCGCCACCGCTGCACCCGCCATGCCGGCACTCACCCGCCCACGCTCGCTCTCAGCCGAAGCAACCCGCGTCATCCGTTCCATCGCCAAGAAGATGAAGGAAGCCGCGCCTTTGACCGTCACGACGCAAAAGGTTGCGGATGCGTCATTGCGGGATGGCCCGGGGGATGCGGCCCGGCGGTGACGGCTTGGCAACCTTGGCTCATAATGCTGAAGGCGTTTTTCCCTCCAGATTGCTGCCTGCACCCGGCTTTAGAAAAATCCATATTTGGTGCTTGACCTCAATCATGGTTGAGGTTGCACAGTCCGGTTGCAAGAAAGCGAATGCCCGAAAGGCGCAGCGCTAAGGCAATTGAGGACAGGAAATGGTGAAAGTAAAAGCATTGTTCGAGACGCATTTGACGGTTTCGAACCTGGAACGCTCGGTTGAGTTTTATCGTAATGTTGTCGGTCTGGAGCTGGCACAACGATTCCCTGAACGGAATGTGGCGTTCTTCTGGACCGGCGAACGTGGGCATTCGATGCTTGGCCTATGGTCCATCCAGTCCGCACCCATCAATATGAGACTGCACATCGCCTTCAGCGTCGATTTTGATCAGCTTCTCGCCGCACCGGACTATCTACGCCGGAACGGCGTAACGCCGCTCGGTTTTGACGGCGAAAAGGAGATCGACGAGCCCGTCGTCTTTCCATGGATGCCGGCAGCCAGCGTCTATTTCAAGGATCCCGACGGCCACTCGCTGGAATATATCGCGTTTCTTGGCGGTGAAGCAAAACCGCAGATTCCGCGCGTGTTGAACTGGAGCGAATGGCAGACTATTTGATCTGCCTCAGGAAAGAAGCGCCGCCCGTGCTGTTTCCACCACATGGGCGGTGAGCGTGCCGAGGCGTTCAGCGGCGAGCCGATTGACCTGCCAGTAAAGCGGGATATCGAGCGGCGTGCCGGGAACGACTTCCACAAGCCGCCCCGCCTCAAGGTGCTCTCCCACCAGCTGCACCGGGTTGAGGCCCCAGCCCATGCCGGCAAGACTTGCCTTCACGAAACCGTCGGTCGAGGGCAGCCAGTGGGTGGGATAGGATATATCCTCACCCAGCGCTTTTTTGATCCAGCTGGCCTGCAGCCTGTCCTTCTGGTTGAAGGTAAGCCCCGGCGCGCGGGCAAGCGTGGCGGGCGTGACGCCATCGGAGAAATGGCGCGCCATGAAAGCCGGGCTGGCGGTGGCGTGATATCTGAGCACACCGAGAGCCAAGACCCGGCAGCCCTGCACAGGCTTGGCATGGGCGGTGACGGCGGCGAGCACCCTGCCCCCGCGCAGCCATTCCACCGTATGGTCCTGATCGTCCACCGCGATGTTGACGAGATAGTCGCTGCCACCGGTGAATTTCGAAACCGCGTCGAGAAACCATGTGCCGAGACTATCGGCATTGGTGGCAATGTTGAGTGTGACACGCTCTGCCGCCGCGCCCGCTTCCGAAAGAACCGGAAGCTGCCGGAACAGTTCGGTTTCCAGCATGCCGACATGGTCCATGTGCCGGCAAAGCCATTCGCCCTTTTCCGTCGCCACGCAAGGATTACCGCGCACGATCAGCACCACGCCGAGGCGCTCCTCCAGCTGCTTGATACGCTGGGAAACGGCCGAGGGCGTGACACACAGCACCTGTGCCGCCTTCTCAAAGCTGCCGGTCTGGGCCACGAGCGCCACGGCGCGCATGGAAGGATAGTCCAGCATCACAGGCCTCCTTGTAAAGGTTGATATGGGCGTGGTTGGCGGGAAGCGTCCGGGCAGTAGCAGTAGCACTCGCCTCTTCCCTCATTCCTGTCCTTGTCACAGGAATGAGGGTCAGGCGAGGTGCCCGCACATGAAATCGCCCTGTCGTATAGCTTTCGCCCGTCATTAGTTTTACTTACTTGAACTGAGTTTGTTTAATTTGATTAAACCATGTGAGGGAAATATCAAAGCACTCGGTCTGGAAGCGGTGGCATCATCCATCCGCACAGGCAGAGGCAAAAGGCAGCAGCCAGCATGGACATTCAGATCTTCTTCACCGGCCTGACGATGGGTCTCAGCCTCATCGTTGCGATCGGCGCGCAGAATGCTTTCGTTCTAAAGCAGGGGCTGGCGCGCTCCCATGTCTTTGCCGTCTGTGCCACCTGCGCGATTTCCGATGCGCTGCTGATCACCGTCGGCGTCTTCGGTTTTCAGCGGATAAGCGCCGTCATGCCGGCGCTCGATCCCATCATGCGGTATGCCGGTGCGGCGTTTCTCATCTGGTATGGCGCGAAAAGCCTACATTCGGCCCTGCGTTCGTCGGAGGTGCTTTCGGTGGCGGAAAGGCGGGAGGCGAGCCTGTGGCAGACGCTTGCCATTTGCCTGGCGCTGACCTTTCTCAACCCGCATGTCTATCTCGATACCGTCGTGTTGCTCGGCACCATCTCCACGCAATTTCCCGGCTTTGAAAAAACCTTCGCGGCGGGTGCCGCCACCGGCTCCCTGCTGTTCTTCTTTTCGTTGGGTTACGGCGCGCGCTGGCTGCGCCCGATCTTCGAAAAGCCGTCCGCCTGGCGCATCCTCGAAGGGGTTATCGCCTTCACCATGTGGGCCATCGCCTTCAAGCTGGTCATGGGCGCTTAAAGCGGAGGGGTTTCTCCCTCTCCGAGGTCCCAGTAAAGCCCGGCCATGATGGCAAGCGCCTCGCGGGCAATCTCCTTCGGCAAATGTTCGTTCGGCGCATGCTGCGAGCAGCCGGGATAAGAATGTGGCACCCAGATGGTGCGCAGTTTCAGTATATCGGCAAAGATATCGTTGGGCAGCGAGCCACCCAGATTGGGAAGAAGTGCCGGTTTCTTGCCCGTCGTGCGGGCCATGGAACTCAGCGTGAAGCCGACCCATGGGTCCTGCGGATCAAGCCGCGTGGCGCGGAAAATCTCGTCGCCGGCGGGTACGATCCGAACCATGCTGAACCCCTGCCGGTCGAGATGGCGGCGGATGGCGGGCAGCACCGCTTCCGGATCGATGCCGACAACGAAGCGTAATTGCAGCCGCGCCCATGCCCGTGGCGGAATGGCATTGACGGGCGCGCGCGGATTGCCGGTCTCGAAGGCCAGCACCTCCAGCGCACACCAGCCGAACACACGCTCGGCGGTGGAAAGGCCGGGCTCGCCCCAGTCAGGATCGATTTTCGGACCATCCGGGCCGCCATCGATCTCGCAATCGGCAAGCGCGTCACGCACGGCCTGAGGCAGTTCTTCGGGCACCAGTTCGGGCACGCGGATCTGCCCGGATGGGCCAACGAGGCTTGCCATGGCATGCGCCAGCTGCACGCCGGGGTTGGACAGCGCCCCGCCCCAATTGCCGGAATGATGGCCGCCTTCCCGCGCCTCGATCACCAGATCGAAGGTAATGCCGCCGCGCGCACCGAGAAAAACGGTCGGCCGCTCAGCATTCAGGCGCGGGCCGTCGGAGGCGATCAGAAGATCGGCTTTCAGCCGCTCGCTATAGTCCCGGCAAACTTCCCTCAAGCCGGGAGAACCCCTCTCCTCGCCCATCTCGATCAGATATTTGGCGTTGAACCCAAGTCTTCCACGCGTCTCCAGCACCGCTTTCAGCGCCGCCATGTTGACCGAATGCTGCCCCTTGTTGTCGGCGGTGCCGCGCCCGTACCACCTTCCATTGCGCTCGGACATCACGAAAGGCGAAAGGCCTTCTGCCCAGCCGTCATCAAGACCACGCACCACATCGCCGTGGCCATAACCCAGCACGGTCGGCAGATTTTCACCCTCGAAACGTTCGGCGATCAGAAACGGCAAATCCGCCGCCGGGTCGCGCAGGATCGTGCAGGAAAACCCCATGGCGGTGAAAGCGGGCTGCATTTCGCGCTCCAGATAGAGCGCCAGCTCGGCACCCCGCGCCTTATCCTGGCTTTCGGTGCGCAGCGAAACGCGCCGCGCCAAGTCCTGCTCGAACCTGCCATCGTCGAAAAAGCGGGTGGCGTGGTCGATGGCGGCTTGTCGCGACATGGTGGAATCCCTCTTCTGGTCATTTCCATCAAGACTAAACAAGGCGTACCATTTTCCAAACAGGGAATCAGTGATAGTCCTCGACCTGTTCAAAAACGGGAAAACAGCGTGTTTCGAGTTCCATTCCTTGTCGGCATCGCCCTATTGATCGCCTTTGGCGGCGGGATTGCCGCGACGCTGGCAGCACTTGAGGCGACATCCGGCTTCGGCTCGATCCGCATCGGCTCATGGGATGCCTTTCCGGAAGCGCAGACGATCGAGGCCGATCCCTACGCCAAGTCGCACCGCGCCGATGCCGGCAAGCTGCTTTATGGAACGGCCGAGGGGCTGGCCTTCACCGCCTCCGTCGACAGCGACGGCCAGCGCCTGACCGGCGAATGCCGTTACCAGCTGGCGGGCGCCGTGCCGCCCTCGCGGTTCTGGACGCTCTATACCGCCGACCAGCAGGGCAATGTTCTGGCGGAAGATGCCGGACGACCCTTTGCGCTCAATTCGCGCACGCTGCTGCGCAGCGCCGATGGCGGCATCGACATCACCATTGCACCCGATGCCCAGACCTATAACTGGCTGGCCGTGCCGCAGGGGCAGACATTCAAGCTGGTCATGACGCTGCTCGACACGCCGGTTGCCGGCAGTTCCGGCCTTATCGACATCGCCATGCCGCAAATCCGCAAGCTGGGGTGTGGCAATGCTTAGGACCCTGCTCGCCGTCCTCACCGGCCTTGTCGCCGCCGCCGTGCTGCATGTCGTCATTCTTCTGGCGATACCGCATTTCAGCAATCGCGACGCCTATACCCGGGCGGTGGCGGAAGGTAAGCCGAATCAGTTTCATCTTCTCGAAGAAACGACGGAGAAAAAGACACTGGGAAGCGGCGATCCCTTCATGCGGGTTGCCGTCTGCACCTTCAATATCGAGGAAAAGCCCGTCAGGCTGACGGCCATCGGCGCGGTGCCCTTCTGGTCGGTCGCGGTTTACGACAAGGCGTCGAACGAGGTGTTCAGCATGAACGACCGCACGTCCGCAGGCGGGGTGATGGATATTCTGGTGGCGGATTCGGTGCAGATCGCGGCCATTCGCAAGGCGCAGCCGCCATCGCTCTCACAGGCCATTCTGGCGGAATCGGATCAGACGGAAGGGTATGTGGTGTTGCGGACCATGGTGCCGCAGCCGAGCTTCGGGGAAGAAGCGGAACGGTTCCTGAACGAAGCGAAATGCCAGCCGACACCCTGGAAATAGCGCCGGTCAACCAAGCGTAATCAGGATTTGAAGACGGTTTCCGGTGCAGGCTTGCGCTTGCGCGCGTCCTTGCCAGCCGGTTCCGTATCGCGTTTTTCATAACGCACGCCGGTAAACAGCACGACCTTTGCCGGGCCCATAACCTTGCCGGGCATTCCGGCCGGGCGCAAGCTTCGTCGGGCTTCGGCGATTGGAATAATAACTGCCATGCTCGTCTCCTCTTCGGGAGTCAATGTTGCCCATGGGAACCGCGCAAGCCTCGTCTTGCGTCGGGAATTTCATCACCATCACATTGCGCATAATCCAGCCCACAGACTGGTTTTCGCACGACCCAAAAATCGATGGCGATTTTGCAAGGTGTCGTGCGCATATCAAGGCTTCGGCATGCCATTTTCGAAATTATTCTATCAATCAGAATAACATGGAATCCTAATACTGCCCATGAAATTAGAAACAGACAGAGGTTAATGATCCGTTAACCCTAATCGCCGGGCGCCAACTTATCCTTCATAAAGCTGCACCCGTTGAAAACAAAGGCGAGCCGGCAAGGTTCCATGACGTTTTGTCCGTCACGAAGGTTTTAAAATTTCCTTGTTGATAAACGCACAATAACGCTTGCCACCCCCCATAGTTAACAGGGTGTCAACGGATTTGCTCTAATTTGAACCGATATTGTGTTTGCGTTTTTGTTGGGTAGTGCGTTGACCGACCGGTTTCGAGAACTTGAGAGGCCAAGAGCCGTGAGGAAGAAAGATGTGGTGCTAATGGCCACTGTCACGAATTTTGAGACTGTTCCCCATCCGTCAAAAACGGACCTTCGGCAGTTTGCCGAGCTTTTCATGCCGCTTTTCAACGCTTCCACCGAAGAGGCCAAGCGGGAAGCCATTGCAGCGCTTTCCCAGCATCCAAACGTGCCTTCGGCGGTTGCCTTCTTCATCGCCTGCCAGCCGATTTCCATTGCCGCCCCCTTCCTGATTTCGTCGAAGTGCCTTGATGACGACACGCTGATCACCATTGCCCGCACGCAAGGGGCCGCCCATGCGCGCGCCATCGTGCGGCGCGAGGACCTGTCGCCGACCGTCATCGACGCGCTTGTCGGCCTGCGGCACATGGAAGACCTGAAGCGACCCGATGACGCGACGCCTCCCGCCATGCCGGAGCCCGCCATTGCGCAGCCGGCAGACGCCCAGATCAAATCCACCGCCGTGGAAGAGGAAATGCGCCAGCGCATCAAACGGATGGCGCATCAGCTCAGCCGCCCGGAAAGCGACGTTCTTGGCCTGCGCCGCCTGAGTGACGTGCAGGAAGCGCTGCTCGTGCGGTTCGCGCGCGAGCGTGATGCGCGGCAGTTTGCAGTGACGCTGGCGGATTCGCTGTCGTCCAGCTACTGGCTGTCGGAGCGCATCATGCTCGACATATCAGGCACGCAGCTCGCCACCACCCTGATCGGGCTCGGCATGGAGTTTTCCGAAGCCGCCTTCATATTGCAATGCTTCTATCCGCATCTTGCCGCCGCCGAAGGCGACATGAGCCGCGCCGAGGCCATGCTCGACCGCCTTGAAATCATTGAATGCGAAGAGCGGGTGGAAAGCTGGCGGCGCGCCGACAGCTACACCCACGGCCGCGAACGACCGAACCACAGCGCACCTGTCATTCACAGAACGGGGACGTGAGGGTTAAGGCGGCCCCCCCTCACCCGGAATTACGGGCGCAAAGCTGCTGCACGCTTTAGATCTTCGGTTGGTCCACCAGCGTCAGGAGAGTGCCGATCTCGTCCGTTTCGATCTCGACGACCCACAGATCGCTGTCGAAGCGCCGCTCCCTTTCGAGAAGAGCAGCACTTTCCTCCCCCTCCACACCTGCAAGACGCGTCTCGAAACGGCGTTCGGCCCGGACTTCCTCGTCCTCGGCAAAACTCTGCGGCGCGGGTCCATAGAGGTTTTCGCGGCCATCACGAAGGCGCTGGCGGATGAAGATCGCCCCGGCCTCTTCCGCACCCTTCTTTTCGACAGCGGCAAAACCACCAGCGGAAAACACGCGGCGGATAAGGGCTGATACGAAGATTTCGGATTTGAGGCGCATTGGGGGTGCTTTCGATGGAGGCGGCAGGCCGCTGCCTGTCCGTGTTGTTACGCTCTCTTCTTTCCTCGTTCCTGCGCTTGTCACAAGAATGGAGAGAGTTGAGACCCAGTCCCCTAAAGCGCCCCGATCGATTTCAGCTTCTTCAGCACGGCTTCGCTCGGTTCACCGGTCTCCGGCAGGCGGTAGTGTTTTTCGAAATGGCGGATGGCGTTGCGGGTCTGCTCGCCGGCCACACCGTCCACCTTCACATCGGCATAGGCGATATTGATCAGTCCCTGCTGGATCTTTGCAATCAGATCGCGGCTCACCGGCTTTGAAGCGGCGGCAGCGCTGTTCAAGGAGACCGGTTCGGCCTTTGGACGAGGCGCTTCAGCTTTGCGGATTGCGGCCGCGACCGGGTCGATCTCAACGCCGCCGCCGGTGTTGGCGTCGGAAGGCCGATCCTTCGGGATTGCGGCGACGGTTGCGCCGTCGATCCTGAGCGCCGCCAGCACCCGTGTCGTCGGTTCGCCGGTCTGTTCCATGCCGAGTGTTTCTTCGAAGAACATGATGGCGGCAGCCGTGCGCGGTCCCATCTTGCCGTCCGCCTCGCCTTCGTAAAGCCCGCGTTTTTTAAGTTCGGCCTGAATATCGGCAACGATCTGCTGCGGCTTCTGGTTTTCCGCCGCAACCGATGTCGCAGGCGTCGCCGTTGCGGTCGCCGGTTGCTGTGCGGTTTCGGTTTCGCTGGGGCGTTCTATGCGGAAGGTCGTGACATGACCCTGCGTGCCGAGCGGCTCCGCCGCGCGATAACCGGCAATGCCGTTCGGGTTTGCCGCATCGCGGGTACGCAGGAAAGGAGAAGGATGAACGCCCGGCTGGTACCAGAGCGCGTTGGCGGCGACAAAACCGAAGACGACCACGAAGGCGCCTGAGCCGCCCACCAGTTTCGGACGGCGCAGGAGTTCGCGCCCGATGGCCGAAACCACCAAGGAAACAATCCCGGCGCCAATCTGGGCCGTTGTTTTCTTAGGCGATTTTCGCTTTCGCGGGGCCATCGTCACCATCCTTCTTCATAATCGCGGCCATTTCGCCGAGCCGTTTGATGCGCGGCGGAAACTCCACCATGCATTCGGTTTCAGCGTTTTCGCCACCTGCCATGCCGGAACCGTCGGCAGGCAACATGATCGTTACGACCGTCCCCGCGCCGGGCTGGCTGGTGATGGCGAAAGTGCCGCCATGCAGTGCTACCAGACCCTTGACCAGGGACAATCCCAGACCCGTGCCCTCATAGCGACGGGTATATTCATTCTGGACCTGCATGAAAGGCTGGCCCAGGAGTTCAATCTTGTCGGATGCGATGCCGATGCCGGTATCGCTGACCGTCAGTTTCAGCATCCTGCCTTCACGCGCAGCATCGATCGACACTACACCGCCGGCATCGGTGAACTTGATGGCGTTACCGGCCAGATTGATGAGAACCTGGCGGATGGCGCGCTGGTCGGCGGAGATTTCGCCGATACCGCGCTGGATGCGGCTGGTCAATGTCAGACCTTTTTCCTTCGCCTGCAAGCCGAGCATGGCCTCGCAGGACGAGATGGTTTCGCCGATCGGGAAGCTTTCCATCATCAGCTCGTAACGGCCTGCTTCCAGCTTGCTCATATCCAGCATGGTGTTGACCACCGACAGGAGATGCGCGCCGGACTGGCGGATCAAGCCGACATATTCCCGCTGGCGGTCGTTTTCCAGCCGGCCGAAATATTCGCCCGCCAGAATGTCGGAAAAGCCGAGGACGGCGTTGAGCGGGGTGCGCAGTTCGTGGCTGACGGCAGCGAGGAACCGCGACTTGGCGTCGTTGGCCGATTCCGCCTCCGCTGCCTTGCGGGCGACATCGCGGCGCAGAAGCTCCATCTCGGTAACGTCGGAGAGCTGGGCGACGACGCGGCGCAGCCTGCCGGCCGCATTGCGGATCGCCGTCATTTCCATACGCGCGTGGATGAACTGCGCCTGGCGCGATTTCGCGCCGGTTTCGAACCGCAGTTCCACGCTGGACTTTTCCTCGCCCTGCCGCAGAAGGTCGAAAGCCTGCATCAGCTCGATGCGATCAGAAACATAGACATATTCGGCAAAGACATGGCCCTTGCAGGCCTGAAGATCGGCTGGAAACGTTTCAAGGTCGCGGCCGGAGACGCGCTCGACGAGGCCGTTTTCATTGATGGTGAGTACGAGGCCGGGCACCTGCGATGCCGCAACGAGGTCATCGTCGCCGGCTTGAGCGGACTGGGACGCTGCGCCACGGGCAGGACGCGAAAAGGCGATCAACAGGGCGGCTGCGGCCAGATAGAGCGCCAGCACCAGAGCGGCGCCGATGGGCAGCGCGATGGCGGGGCTGAAGACCAGGCTGAACAGGGCGGGAACGACCAGAAAGCCGACGGCGCTGAAGGCAAACAGGCGGCGCAGGCGCGCAACGGTGCCGGCGCGCCTTTCGGCGTCCTCCTCCATACGCGCAAGCCATCTGCCTGCGGCATGGTCGACCAATGCGACCGCTTTTTTTCTCATATTACGCAATACCAAACCTGAATCCCTGAGACGGATCTAACGGCTCCGACAATAGAAGCCCGCGGCTTAAGGAATGGATAAAAAGAACGGCACCAAACAGCCGCGAAATGCGCCGCAGTCCCATTACGGAGCATTTCAACCAAGCTTTGCCAATCATGGTTAATGACGGGTAAGCGACGGATTTCGCTTTATTTTTGCCATCGCGTTAACCTTTGTGGCGGCACGGGTGAGCACTTTTGCCCGGAACAGACGGCATCTGTCGCAATTATGCTTAACATGGACTGTTAAAATGCGACGGAATTGCTGGAGCCGGTCCCGATGCGAGGAGAATAGATACAATTTGAATTAAATTGCGCGGCTTTTTGCAATTGGCTGTTCGCCGGTCGCCTGTAGCTTCTCTCCAAGCCCGAAAAACGGGACAAAGGCCGATGACCCAAAACGGGCGGGGCTTCAAAACAAAGATCATCTGGCAGGGTAGTCTGACAATGTGGTTTCTGATCAAAGGAACATTCTGGTTTTCGCTGGTGCTGGTCGCGCTGTCCTATTTCGGCAGCAGCAACGATCCGACCAAGGAACCTTCGGCATTCGATATTCCCAGCGCCGTTTCGGCAGCCGGTGAGGCCTATCGTTATGTCAGCGCCATCTGCATCGAAAAACCCGACGTCTGCGTCAAGGGCGCCGAAACCTTCCACGCGCTCGGTGAACGGGCAAAGGAAGGCGCCAAGGTCGCCTATGAATTGCTCGACGCGCAGCTTGCATCCGGTGATAAAACGGCACCCGCAGCCGAACTCGCCAGCGAGAGCGAAAAACTGGCCGCAGCACCGGCGATCAGCGTCGAATTCCCTGGGAATGCCGACATGCTGAAGACCGGCACCATCATTCCCCTGCCGCAGAAGCGCCCCACCCCCTGATATTTTCCGCCGCCGCCTAACGCCGCGCCGCCCCTTCTCTGCAGCCGGATATGTCCGCCTGCGTGACTGCCTGCCAAACTTGCCCACGGAAACCTGTTTTCCGTGGGCTTTTTCATGGTCCGCATGGTTCAAAACCGTCTGCACTTGCCCTATATCGTAGCAAAGCATGGCAATAACGAACGGTACGGCGCGCAACATGGCCTCTCTCGATACGATCCTTGACGATTTCGCCTTCCTCGACGACTGGGAGGATCGCTATCGTTACGTCATCGAACTCGGCAAGGCGCTTCCCGACCTTGCAGAAGACAAGCGCACGCCTGAGAACAAGGTGCAGGGCTGCGCAAGCCAGGTCTGGCTCGTCAGCCACAGCGATGGTGCCGAAGATCCTCTCATGACCTTCGAGGGCGATTCCGATGCGCATATCGTGCGCGGCCTCGTCGCCATCGTTCTTGCCGTCTATTCCGGTAAAAAAGCTTCCGAAATCGCCGGTCTCGACGCCATTGAGGTGTTCGACAAGATCGGGCTGGTGGAACATTTGTCCTCGCAGCGCGCCAATGGCCTGCGTTCCATGGTCAAACGTATCCGCGAGGAAGCGAGACTTCTGACCGCCTGAGCCTTCATTCTGTTGCCATCGTTGGCGCCATCGGCGGGCGATAATCTTCGTCGCCCCAATGGTGGCTTGTCCTTCTGCTGCGTTGCGCTTGCGGCGCATAATGCCGGGCAAGCGATAGCAGAGCGGCCCGCAGCAGCAGTTTTGCCGAACGCGCCGGCCATTGCCGCTCGCGCTCTACGGCCTCCAGCCCCTTTTCAAAGCAGCAGATATCGATGGCGACACCTGAAAGTTCAGGCCCCATAGCATCGGCTGCACGGGAAAACCGCGTTCGGGCGGAAATCGCCGCATCGGTAAGATCGAGCTTGCCACCCGCCTCCCCCTTCGTGCGGCTTGCAATTTTCGGCTCCCATGTTGCCGTCACCTTCGGGTTCAATTGCGCGCGGTGAAAATCGGCGGCGAGGCGTTCGCCCGCCTGCAAGGCGTCGCTGGGGAAGAATGCCGTGCCATCCTTTTCCTTCAGCCGTGAAAGCCCTGTCAGTGGCGAGCTATTGAGGTTGCGCCGGGCCGGCTGCCTGTCCTTGGCGACATCCAGAACCACCGTCTGCAAATCCCAGTGCTGTTCCTGAAAAATCTCGTCGCGATCCCTGGCTATAGCGCGCTTCAAATAGGAGGCGAGCGGCGGCGCGGCGGAGAGTGTGTTTCCGCGTCTTTCGATCAGCCCCGAAGAGAGGGCGAGCTGCACCGTAGCGGCCGGAAACCGCAACGCCGGACGCCCTGTCCTGCCGTTCCCGGCCTCCGGTCGCTGCAATACCATATCGCCGCGATCCTCCGATATCGCAGCCGTGCCCGCAGCAATGCAGCGCAGGAGCCGCAACAGGACAGGATCGGGAGGCATGGCTGGAGCGCTTTTTGTCTCACTCATCCCGAACACCCTTCATCACGTTGAAAATGCTGCCGGAAAGCCGCTCCAGTGTGGCGACGAACTCGTCAAAGGCGGGTTCGTCGCGACGATCCTCAACCACCTGGCATGCATGGCCGACTGTCGTTCTGTCCCTGCCGAAACAGGGGCCGATATCCGACATGGGAATACCGAGCTGCACATGGCACACATACATGGCGATCTGGCGGATATGGCATTCGGTGCGCCGCCTGTCCCGGCGCGCAGCCACACGATCGCCGGTCAACTGCACCATTTCCCCGGCCAGTTGCCGGACCAGCCGGCAAATCCGGGAAATCTCATCCCGCCCGGCAGCAGGCGGAAAACGGCGGAAATTGCTATCGGCAACCTGCACACAGGGCCGAAAGAGGGCAGGCAAAGACGATATGTCCGAAGGCATATGCAACTCCTTTACGAATAGGAATTAATTCATACACCTGAGGATGGACGCGGGGAAGGGCAAATTTGACGTCGAAAAACATGCGATTGATTTCGCTTTGTTTTTGAATAAAGGTGACGCCTCGACAAGGATTTTTTTCCTCTGTCGAAATTGCGCGCGGCAATAAAAAAGCCGGTCTAAGGACCAGCTGGACATAACACTATGGTGCAAGTTGTGTATGGAGCGGGCATGCGCGCCCTGCCGCCATCTCCTTCTAAGGGAAAAGGTCACGGCGGCGAGTTAAGGGGCAAGGCCAGCAATATGCTGCCAAGGTCCCCTTTATCCGGCGCTTCGGGCCATCTTTCCCCGGACGGGGAGAAAATACAGCCGCGACACAATCCGTCTTAGAAAATCAACGGTTCGCCTTGCGGCGCTGACCGAGACCCATTTCCTTGGCGAGCCGCGAACGGGCTTCGGCATAGGCGGGAGCAACCATCGGATAATCGACCGGCAGATCCCATTTTTCGCGATATTCTTCCGGCGTCATGCTGTGATGCGTCGTCAGGTGGCGTTTGAGCGACTTGAACGAGCCACCACATTCCAAACAGACGATATGATCGTCCTGAACCGACTTGCGAACGGACACAGCAGGCTTCTGCTTTTCAACATTGACCGCCACCGATGCCGGTGCCGATGTTCCGCTGAGTGCCGTATGAACATCCGAAATAAGGCCGGGAAGCTCAGTTACCGGAACGACGTGGTTGCTAACATAGGCAGCCACAATATCCGCCGTCAGTTCGACCAGCAGATCCTGGGCGTTACCGTATGCAGTTTCCGTCATTTAAGTATCTCCTGTTATTTATCTCCAGACACGGATGAACGCCGCATCGAGCGATGTGAAGTTACCCGGTGCCCCTCCTTCGCCCTGTTGAAACCAACGTGAAATCTACCCCTAGATTTCAAGCGAAACCGGAAACGAATTGATCCGAGATTCAACTTGTAGCCCGCGACATGGCCAACAAAGGTCTGATCAACCATAGATTAGACATTAATAAAATGCCTATGCCGACCATGAAGAGGCTAGATGCAAATCGCAATAAGCAATTTTACACTTAATTTGGATAGCATCAAAACAGCAAAAGTCAAATTCCTATTATGATTTTTTCAGTTCAAAACAGTCTAATTGGAATACAAAAAATCACGGGTAATAAAATACTATGCCAAGTAGTAATGCAAAACGAAGACCCCCCATTATTAGGGGGTAATTCAACTTCAAATTTTCTTTAGGTCATCAACTACCGATTTATCAGCAAGTGGATAACCTGCCTTGTGTGCAGCCATTGCAAGAAGATGTGCGGAGACCGGTGCTGTCAGAACAAAGAAAAAGAAACCGGCAAGTGCCCGTGCCAGCGTCGATATTTCCGTGGAATGAATGCCGACAGCCAGCAGCAACAGGCCTGAGCCCACCGTTCCCGCCTTGGAAGCCGCATGCATGCGGGTGTAGACATCCGGCAGGCGATTAAGCCCGATTGCCGCAATCAGCGAGAAGGCGGCACCTGAGACCGTCAGTGCCGCAACCAGAATAGCCACGATCCAGCCCATCATCGCCCGCCCCTTCTTTTTCCACGCCTGGATACTTGTTTTTCAGGCTTTTCAACAACTTCCGATGCCCGCTCGCCGTCCAGAACAGCCTTTGTCCTGCGCCTGCCATCTGCGCCGCGCGACAGGACGAAGCGGGCAAAAGCTACCGTTGCGAGAAAACCCACCAGTCCGAGCGCAATGGCGATATCGACATAAAGATCGACGCCGGTGCGGATGGCGATAACCGCAATGAAGCCGATGGCGATGCCGACCAGCATGTCGAGCGCGACGATTCGGTCCGGCAAGGTCGGACCGACGACGACGCGATATACTGTCAGCAAAAAGGCAGCGGACAGTACAACCGTGGCAAGTACAGTTGCAAATGAAACTATGAGTTCCGGCGTCATCCCTGAAACGCCTCCATGATCTTTTTTTCGAAGCCGTTTCTGATGTCATTCTTGGCGGCTTCGATATTGCTGCAATCGATCGCGTGGACGTAGAGCGTTGTTTTATCCTCGGAAACATCGACCGAAAGTGTGCCGGGGGTCAGCGTGATGAGATTGGCAAGCAGCGTGATCTCGAAATCCGTCGTCAGCCTGAGCGGATAGGCGAAGATACCGGGCTGCACATCGAGCTTCGGCCGCGTCACCATCACCGCCACCTTCCAGGCCGATAGCGCCAGCTCCTTGAAGAACAGCAGCAGCAGCGACAGCACGCGGACCGGACGCAGCCGATGACGGCCGCCCTCGGGGATCCGGTGACGAATAAGGCCCAGAGCCAGCGCCGAGACGATGAGGCCGAAGAGAATGTTCGCCGGCGTGACGCTGCCACTTACGGCGAGCCATACGCCAACGAAGAGCAGTAACAGGATGTAGCGGCTCATGGTCTGCTCCCCTCGGAAAACACCGACTGGATATAGGCTTCGGGGTTGCCAAGCCCCGCAGCCGCCTGCTGGCTGAGATTGAGCAGGCTTTCCGGAAACAGGCCGAAGAACACCACCAGCAATGTCAGCCCGACCAGCGGGACGAAAGAAGGGGCCGCCAGAGGCGACGCAGGCAGCGACGGCGCATGGCCGGTTGAGGCCACTGCCGGGCGCCAGAAACATAAGAGGAAGACCCGCCCGAAGGCGATGGTGGCGATGAAGCCGGACAGGAGAAGGGCGGCGGCAAGCCACCAGGCGCCGATATCGATCGCCGATTTGACGAGAACCACCTTCGGCCAGAAGCCGGAAAACGGCGGCAGTCCGGAACCGGCGAAAAACAAGGCGAGCGCGAGGCCCGAAAACCACGGCGCCTGCCGATAAAGGCCACCGAGCGAAGTCAGGGTAAAACTGCCGCCAAGGCGGGCGGCGTGGCCGGCGGCGAGATAAAGCGCCGTCATCAGCACCATGGAGTGCAGCGCGTAAAAGATCGCGCCAGCAACGCCGGAGGGCGTGCCGATGGCGATGCCCGCCATCATGTAACCGATGCCCGATATGACGATGTAACCGAGCATGCGGCGGATATCGTTCTGTGCGAGCGCACCCATGGCGCCGAGCACCATTGTCAGCGCCGCAGAGATGGCGATGACGATACTCAGCTCCTCCCGCTCGACCGGAAACAGCATGACCATGACGCGCAGCAGGGCGTAGATGCCGACCTTGGTGAGCAGGCCGCCGAACAGGGCGGAAACGACGATGCGCGGCGTGTGATAGGAGGCGGGCAGCCAGAAATTCACCGGAAAGGCCGCCGCCTTCATGGCGAAGGCGAGAGCAAACAGGCTGGCCAGCGTCATCAACGGAGCCGTGCCGCGCAGCTGCGTCGCCTTCAGCGCGATATCGGCCATATTGAGCGTGCCGAAGATGGCATAGAGATAACCGACCGTGATCAGGAACAACGTCGTGCCGATGAGGTTGAGGATGGCGTATTTCAGCGCGCCATCGATCTGCTCGCGCGTGGAGCCCAGCACGATGAGGCCGAAGGACGAGATCAGCAGCACCTCGAACCAGACATAGAGGTTGAAGAGGTCGCCGGTCAGGAACGCACCGGTGACACCCGCCATCAACAGCATCAGGAATGGATAAAAACCGTATCGCCTGCCGCTGGCGTCGATATCGGCGCTGGCATGGACGGCACCGGCCAGCGCCACGATGGCGGCGGCGAGCGACAGCAGCGTGCCAGTCAGATCAGCCGTAAAGGCAATGCCGAAGGGTGGCAGCCAGCGGCCCATGACCATGGTGAATGGCCCTTGGGTCACGACCTTCCACAGAAGCGCAGCATCGAGCAATACCAGCAGAACAAGTGCCGTGATTGCAATGGGCGCATGCAGACGCATGGTGTGGCGCAGCATCATCAGCACCGCACCTGCGCCGATTGAGAGCGCGACGGGAAGGATGATCAGCCAGTCGGATAGCGGCACGGGTGCCGTGACAAGCGCTGCGGAAAGATCTGATATTGCGGAAGTGGTGGATGAAGCCATGTGTCTGTGCCCCGCCCCGCTCAATAACCGAGCGGCGGCAAAGGCTCGCCTGCCGGTTCTGCGGTGCGCATTTCGTCGGTGTCGTCGGTCTGCAATTCCTGGAACGCGCGCCAGGTCAGCACCAGCAGGAAACAGAAGAAGGAAAAGGAAATGACGATTGCCGTGAGGATAAGCGCCTGCGGCAGCGGATTGGCGGCACCCGCCGGCAGCGTGTCCATGCCGGGTGGAATGATCGGCGGCACTTCGCGCGTCAGCCTTCCCGCCGTGAACAGCAGGAGGTTGACTGCGTTGCCGAGAATGGCGATGCCGAGCAGCATGCGGATGCTGTGACGCGAGAGCATGAGATAGATCGCCACCGAAAAGAAGATGCCGACGAGAATGGAGAAAACAGCTTCCATCAGTCGCTATCCCTTTCTTCCAGAGCCAGCGCAATGGAGGTGATGGCACCGACCACGACGAGATAAACGCCGATATCGAAGGACATGACGGTGGAGAGTGGCACTTCCACACCAAGCAGGCTCGGATAGACCCACAGCCCGGTCATGAAGGGCACGCCGGCTGCAATCGAGACGAGACCAGACAACATCGCCAACAGCAGCCCCGCGCCGGCAATGGACAGCGGGTGGTACACGATGGCGCGCCGGACCGCGGCCACACCATAAGCGATGCCGTAGATCGCCAGCGCCGAGACCGCGATCAACCCGCCAATGAAACCGCCGCCCGGCTCGTTATGGCCGCGCAGCAATACAAAGATTGAAAACAGCACCATGAGGCTGGTGACTACGGGGGCGACGGTGCGCAGGATAAGCGTGTTCAAGCCCGCGCTCCCTTCTTCTTGGCTATTTTTGCTGGTCCCTTGATGGCAGCAGCCGGGCGGATGCGGATGAGCGCGAGAATGGCCAGGCCTGTTATCATCACCACCGCAATCTCGCCCAGCGTATCCGTGCCTCGGAAATCGACGATGATGACGTTCACCACATTCGCCCCGTGGGCGATGACCTTGGAATAGGTGTTGTAGAAATCGGTGAGGCGATTATCGAACGACGCTTCCGTCGCCCGCATCAGGAACAGGGCAAAGCCGGTTCCACAGGCAATGGCGATGGTGCTGTCCAGAAGCTTCTGGCCAGGGCCGCGGTGGTCTGACGGCGACAGGCGAAGCCTTGTCATCACCAGCGTCAGAATGACCACGGAGAGGGTTTCGACCATGAATTGCGTAAACGACAGATCGGGCGCGCCGAACAGCAGGAAGATGACCGCCACCGCAAACCCCTGAATGCCGAGCGCGATGATGGCCGTAAGCCGGCTGGACGCCGTGAGCACCGCGACAAGGCCCGCAACCGCAATGGCAATGAAGGTCAGCTCATGGATTTTCATGTCGTGCGGCCACGCCGGCATGGACGGCATTTCGCCATAGAGAAACAGCGGCGCAAGCAGCACGACGGCGATGACGGCGAAAGTGGCGGTGACGTAAAATTCCAGCCTGCCGGGCTGGATAAGCCTGACAACGTGGAACGAGATTTTGACCAGCGTTTCGATGAAAACATCGAAGCCCCTGTCCGGCCCTGCACCCAGCGCCTTGAAGGTGCGCACCATCAAGCCGCGAACGGCGGAAAGTTGCATGTAGAGGACGATGCCGAGCGCGATCGTCAGCAGCGACAGGCCGAGCGGCACGCCGATATGGGGAATGAGCGAGATTTCCACCGGGCGCGCCTCACCCGCGATCGCGCTTGCCATCGGCGTCGAAATGTAAAAATGCGAAAGGCCAGCGAAGAGAGCGATGGTCAGCCCCTTTATCGCCAGCAGCGCCGGGCCGAGCCACAGCAGCAGTGGTCCCTCATGAGCGTGTTTCGGGGTTTTCACGGGCTTGCCGAGGAAAGGTTTCAGCGCCACGGCAAAAGCGACGGCAAACATCAGCGCATTGCCGAGAATGGCGATGCCGGTGAACAGCACGGCACGCGGATTGCCATGCGCCAGCGCATAATAAATCTCTTCCTTGGCGAGAAAGCCGAAGAAGGGCGGCAGGCCGGCCATGGAGATGGCCGCGGCAAGTGCTGTCGCAAAGGTGATCGGCATGGCTTTTCGCAAGCCGCCGAGCTTCGTCACATCGCGGGTTCCGGTCTCGTGGTCGATGATGCCGGCAACCATGAACAGTGCGCCCTTGAAAAGCGAATGCGCCACCAGATAAAGCACAGCCGCCTCGATCGCGTGGTCCGAGCCGAAGCCGGTCAGCATCACCAGCAGACCGAGCGAGGACATGGTGGTATAGGCCAGCATCAGCTTCAGGTCGGTCTGGCGCACGGCCAGCAGCGCGCCGGTCAGCATGGTCAACCCGCCGAAGAACGGCAGCAGGATCTGCCAGGCAGCGGTATCGCCGAGAACGGGGTTGAGGCGCATCAGAAGATAGACGCCGGCCTTCACCATGGTTGCCGAGTGCAGATAGGCCGAAACCGGTGTCGGTGCCTCCATCGCGTTGGGCAGCCAGAAATGAAACGGAAACTGCGCCGATTTGGTGAACGCGCCGCCGAGAACCAGCAGTAGCGCAGCCAGATAGAACGGGCTGTCGCGCAATATATCGCCGCCACGCACCAGCATGGACAATTGCGTCATGCCGCTCATGTCCCAGATGAAGATCAACCCGGCGAGCAGCAGCAGACCGCCGCCGCCCGTTACCACCAGCGCCTGTAAGGCGGCACGGCGTGCGGCCGGGCGCGCATGATCGAAGCCGATCAGCAGGAACGAGGTTATCGAGGTCAGTTCCCAGTAAACGAACAGCATCAACAGGCTGTCCGAAACCACGACGCCCAGCATCGCGCCCATGAACAGAAGCAGGAAAGACAGGAAGCGGCCCTGCTGCGGATGCCCCTTCATGTAACCGCCGGCATAAAGCACGATCAGCAGACCGATACCGGTGATCAGAAGTGCAAAGGTCAGCGACAGGCCGTCGATGAACCACGAAAAGCTGAGGTTGAAACTTGGAACCCAGACGTAACCGCCCGTGACCACGCCGCCAGCCGCCACCTGCGGCAGCATCAGTGCGAAGTGGACAAAAGCCAGCGCGGGCGCGATCGCCAATATCCAGACGGCATTGTGACCTAATCTTTTCACCAGCATCGGTGCGGCAAGCGCTGCCAGAAACGGCAAAAACAGCGACAGGAATGTCAGCTGCGTGACATCTGATGTCATTCACATCTCCCAGGGCTTCCCCTACCCCTGTACGCCCATGAACGGCGTTCTTTTCAAATCGTATTTTTCAGTTAAGGCATAGACACCGCCATCTCAACCCAAATCGACTCTCATACCTGCCCATAACGTACTCGTTATGACAGCTGCCCTCTTTCAATCTGCAGCGCCGATGCCTATTTCTGGCAGGAACAGAAAGGATCATTCCATGAGCGATCTGACATCCCCGAAAGTGAACAAGAGCGATGCCGATTGGCGCGAGCAGCTGACGCCGGAGCAATATCGCATCCTGCGTGAACACGGCACCGAGCGCCCATTTACCGGTCCCTACTGGGACACGTTCCAGAAAGGCCTCTATCGCTGCGCCGCCTGCGACGAGCCGCTGTTCCTCTCCGATACCAAATTCGATGCAGGTTGCGGCTGGCCGAGCTATTTCGAACCGGTGAAACCGGGTGCGGTGACGGAACATCGCGATGCGACGCTTGGCATGGTGCGCACCGAAATCCGCTGCGCCAATTGCGGCGGCCACCTCGGCCACGTCTTCCCGGACGGCCCACCGCCCACCGGCCTGCGTTATTGCATCAACGGCCATTCGATGGTGTTCGAACCGATCTGATGAGAGACAGGTAACGGCCGGCTGCCTGCCGGCCGTTTTTGCGAAGAAAATGACCGTCTCGACAGCCGGACCGGAGAGTGAGATTATCGCGATCTCACTCCTTCCGGATCACCATCATGGCGCTCGAAACCATCCTCATATTCATTCCCGCCTGCTTTGCCCTGAACATGGCGTTCGGGCCCAACAATCTCCTGTCGATGACGGTTGGTGCGCGATACGGCATGGCAACGGCAGTAATGGCCGCGAGCGGCCGGCTGGTTGCGTTTGCGGGCATGATCGCGATCGCCGCTTTGGGCCTCGGCGCACTTTTGATGGCTTCCGAAATGATGTTTTCGCTGATCAAATGGATCGGCGTTCTCTACCTGCTGTGGATCGGCTTCAAGCTCATCCGCTCAAGGGCGGATGTCACCGCTCCCGATATCTCCTCGGGCAACGGAAATATTCTCAAGACCTATCTGCGGCAGGAGTTTTTTGTCGCCTCCGGCAATCCGAAGGCCATCCTGATCTTCACGGCCTTTTTCCCGCAATTCATCCAGCAGGACGCCTATTGGCAGAGCTTCGCCACGCTCGGCGCAATTTTCCTGCTGCTCGAGGTGGTGGCGATCACCGTTTATGCCTTTGTCGGTTCGCGACTGTCCGGTCTTATGCGCAATGCGCGCGCCCTGAAGCGCGTCAACCGGATCAGCGGCTCGATGATGATGGCTTTCGGTGTCATGCTGGCCTTCGCCCGGCGCCCCGCCTGAGAGAAATCCCGGCCCGCGTACTAGTTCAATTTAAGCTCCATGCAGGTCAGGTCCAGCCAGCGGCCAAACTTGGTGCCCACTTCCGAAAACCGGCCGGCAACGGTGAAACCGAGGCTTTCGTGCAGGCGGATGGAGGCGGCGTTTTCCGATTCGATCGCGGCGATCAGCACATGCACATCGTTGCCGGAGGCGTGGTCGATGAGCGACTGCATCAGCCGCTTGCCGATGCCGTGTCCGCGCGCGTCCTTGTGGACATAAACCGAATGTTCGCGGGTGTGGCGATAGCCGTCGAAGGCGCGCCAGTCGCCATAGGAAGCGTAGCCGGCAACCTTGCCGTCAAGAATCGCGACGATCACAGGAAAGCCGCGTGACTTGCGGGCGGAAAACCATTCCTTGCGGTTTTCCAGATCGACCAGCACTTCGTTCCAGATCGCCGTCGTGTTCAGGACCGCGTCGTTGTAAATCTCCATGATGCCGGAAAGATCGTCCACGGTGGCATCGCGCAGTTCCAAACTCATTATCGTTCGCCCTCATTCTTGTCTGCATCGCGCGCCCAAAGTTTCGGGACACGACCTTCAGGCGAGCATTAGGCGATGACGCGGATGGCTGTCCAGTGCTCTCTAGCTCAGGAAGACATGGGAACGAGGCTGAAGGAAGTGACCACGGCAAAATAGTGGACAACGGCGGCGGCAACGACGAAACCGTGCCAGATGGCGTTCTGGAATCGCAGCTTTTCCCAGACATGGAAGACCACGCCGAGCGAATAGATGACACCGCCAGCGACAATCAGCCAGAGCGTGACGGGGGCCAGATGCGTCGAGAGTGGCTGCACCACCATGATGCCGCTCCAGCCCATGGCGAGATAAAGGCCTATGGCGACCCGGTCGTAACGGCCGGGAAACAGGCATTTGAGCAATATGCCGCAGATGGCGGCAAGCCAGATCAGCCCCAGCATGGTGGCAATCAGCGGCTCGTGGATACCGCGCATCAGGAACGGCGTGTAGGTGGCGGCGATCAGGATGAAGATCGCCGAGTGATCCAGCCGGCGCAGGAACCATTTTACGTTGGAATGCGGCCAGATATTATAGGTGAAGGACACGGAAAGGCAGGCGACAAGGCCGAGTCCGTAAATCCAGGCGGCCGCGATGGCGCTGAGGCTGCCCCAGACGGTCGCGTAAAAAATCAGCGCCGTGGCGCCGACCAGCGCAAAAACGATACCCACGCCGTGGACGATACCATCGGCGACAATCTCGTGAAAATCATACTGGCGACCAAACCGCCATACGTTACTCATAGTCCATTCCCGTTTGCCTGCTTGTGGCCAAGCATGAAGGCAATATTAGACAGGAACAAGACAGCAGCCGGTTAACGGCGATCAAATTGCGTTCCGGGCTGTTGCGAAAGGAGAGGTTGAGTGGCGGCCTCGCCGTTTCCCTCATTCCTGCGCTTGTCACCAGGAATGAGGAGGGAAAACGGAGCGCCCTCACAAGGCCGCAGCGCATTCCTGGCAGAACGGCGTATAGGGCACGGCTTTCAGGCGGTCTTCCGAAATTTTCTTGCCGCATTTGACGCAGGTGCCGTAGGTACCGTTCGCGATGCGGTCCAGTGCGGCGTCGATGGCGCGCAGCTCGTCCTGGCCCACCTGCCCTATTTCATCCAGCACCTCGTCATTGCTGCGTTCAGCGGCGCGATCGTCGTCATCGGGGTTGCGCGGTTCTTCGAAATCCGCCTCGATTTTGTGCAGGCGGCTGTAAAGCTCGCGCTGGCGGTCGCGCAGGATTTTCTCGTAACTTTCGACATTCATGGTCTTCTCCTCCAGCCGGTGCGGGCGAAAATCGCCCGCAACCCCAAGATTTCAGCTCACTTTACCTGTCAATCAGCACCGAGCACTTGGCATGGCGCACCACGCGGTCGGCGGTGGCTCCGATGAAATAATTGGTAAAGTCAGGCATATGCGATGCGATGATGATGAGATCGGCCTTGTGCTCTTCGGCAGCGGCTACGATTTCACGTGCCGGCGCGCCGCTTCTGATTTCGTGCTTGCCCTTGAAGCCGGCCTTCGCCTGAATATCCGCAAGTTTCGTCTTGGCATCCTTGATGGCATTTTCGATGAGGTCTACCGGCAGGTCGATCGCCATATAGCCGGGCAGTTCCTCAACCACATTGATGAGGACGATCTCGCCATCGGCATCCAGCAGCGCCCTGGCCTTGGCGAGAATCTTCTCTCCCTTGTCGATGGCGCTGAGGTCTACCGGTACGATGATTTTCTTGTACATGGCTATCTCCTTTGGCGTAATCTGCCGTTCACGTGTCGGGCTCATATTTCCCTGCCGATGCGCCCTTCGCCTTGATTGAAGTCAAAGCTGCGTCGGAGCAGCAACAGGGGCATTGTCAACGAATAGTGGACGGTCAATCGCCAGATGGCGATCTTTGCTGAACGACAAAACCCGCCCATATTCACCACAAATGAACGCCGCAAAGCGGCGTCGGCTGATGCAGACGCGCAAACCCGCGTCGTCAGCACGCCGGATTCAATATGGAGATTATGATGAGTGAAATCAAACAATTCGCCCTGACGCGGCCGGCTTATGTCGGTCAGGCTCATCTTGTCGTTCACGATCTGCCGCGCATTTCGGAGTTCTACCAGAAAATCATCGGCCTCTCCGTCATCGAGAAAAGCCCGAGCGGCGAGGTTCTGGGCGTCAACGGCCAGCCGCTGCTCACACTTTCCACCTCCGGTACGGTTGAACGCGCGCCGCGCAATGCCGCAGGCTTGTTCCACACCGCCTTCCTGATGCCGCGCCGCGAGGATCTGGCCCATTGGCTGGCCCATGCCGCGCACAACAATATCCAGCTTCAGGGCGCATCCGACCATCTGGTGAGTGAAGCGATCTATCTGGCCGACCCCGAAGGCAACGGCATCGAGGTCTATCGCGACCGGTCGCCCTCGGAATGGACCTACCAGCAGGACGGCACGGTGGAGATGGCCACGCTCCGCCTCGACCTACAGGCGCTGTATGACAGTGCGCCGAAAACGGCGTTCGAGGCCGCTGCCGATGGAACGGCCATCGGCCACATGCATCTGCAGGTCGGCAATATTCCGCAGGCGGATGAGTTTTATCAGGATGTGCTGGGGTTGAAGATCATGGCGCGCTATCCGGGTGCCAGCTTCTTCGGCTCGGGCGCTTATCATCACCATGTGGCCGCCAATATCTGGAACAGCCGCGGCGCTACGGCCCGCACGGACAATATGACCGGCCTTTCGGGCTACTCGCTGAAGTTCAACGATAGTGCGGCGCTCGATACTGCAATGGCCGCTCTCGACCGGCTGGAAATAGCTACGGAACGGCAGAGCGACGGTATTGTTCTCAAAGATCCGTGGGGCATAGGCCTGAAGCTTTCCGCGTAAAGACCACGGGGCGGCAGAAATTTTTGCCGCTCCGGAACCGCCTCATTTTTCGAACGTTTGATGTCTTATTGGGGGACAGTTCGATGAATGAGAATGCCAGGCCGGAAAATACCGGCATATTGGGCAATATCGGGCGGCGCGCCGCAAACGCTCCGTCGACGAGGGCCGACCCTTTCGAGGGTCTGGCGTCCGGGTCGCACCGTGACGACGCGCGCAGCCAGCAACCGCTTGGCCGAGAAGCGCTCGATGTGGCCGTTGCATGGTCGGTTATCGGCATTTTTCTCGTCGTCATGATGGCGGTCATTCATGAATTGTCTCTGATCCTCATACCGGTGGTGCTGGCGATTGTCGTGGGCATGATCCTCGGCATTGCGGCGGAAAAGCTCAGTTCCTATGGCATTCCCGGAGCCGGTGTCGCTGTCATTCTCTCCGGCCTTGTCGCGGCCGTGATGTTTTTCGTGATCAATTCGCTGATCGACCCTTTGTCGCAGCTCGCCTCCGAAGGACCAGCGCTGATCGAACGCAGTATGGACCGCTTCCTGCCCTATCTTCAAAGCATCCGATGGCTGAACATTTCGGCAGCGACCTTCAGCATGGGGTCGATTTCGATGGAGTCGCTGATTTCGCGCAGCGGCGAGATAATTTCCCTGCTCGGTTCCAACGTCACCCCCGCAGTCGTTCAGGGCATGATCTTCCTCGCCGCGCTTTTGATGTTCCTCTACAGCCGCCTGCGGCTGCGAAAGGCGATCATCATGGCCTTTCCGGCCCGGCACCAGCGGCTGAGGGCCATTCGGATCATCGCTTCGGTGGAAGAAGTGCTCGGCACCTATTTTGCCACGGCAGCGCTGATCTATGCGGCGCTGGGCGTGACGATGGTGGCGATCGCCTATTTCGGCGGGCTGGCCATGCCGCTTCTGTGGGGGCTCTTCGCCTTCCTCTCCAGCTTCGTGCCGTTTCTCGGCATCACCGCCATGACGGTGTCGCTGGCGGTGGCAGGCATCATCACGCATGACAACATGGTGCTGGCGTTGCTGCCATCCGCGATCTTCTTCACCATTCACCTGTTGATGGAAAACCTGGCCTTTCCGGCAGTGGTGGGCCGCAACATGGAGATCAACCCCTTCCTCGTCTTCGTGATGATCATCTTCTGGACGTGGATGTGGGGTGCTGCGGGCGCCATGCTGGCACTGCCGCTGTCGCTGATCGCCATGACAGTAACGCGCGAGCTGTTTCCTTCACGCCGCATCGTTCCAAACCTGCCGGCCTGAAGGCCGGTCAGGAGGCGAGAGGGATGCGGAGCTTATCGGCCATGCGCCGCTCGTGCTCGATCAGCCATTTCTTGCGCCACAGCCCACCGCCATACCCGGTCAGGCTGCCATCTGCGCCCAGCACCCGGTGGCAGGGAACGACGATGGCAATCTGGTTAGCGCCATTGGCGCGGGCGACGGCACGCACGGCGGATGGCCGTTGCATCGACGTCGCAAGCGAAGAATAGCTGACGATCTCTCCCGCCGGTATCTCCCGCAATGCGTGCCAGACATCGCGCTCGAAGGGTGTGCCGTGTCCGGCAAGCCGGGTTTCGAAGTCAGCCGAGTGCCCGGCGAAATAGGCCGCGAGTTCTGCTGCGATCTGGCCGGTGACCGGCGTCCTGCCCAGCACCATATCCGCGCCGGTGCGGGCCTTCAGCCGCTTCAATTCGGCCGGAAGCGCTGGACGGTCGGCAAATTCGAGAAGATGCAGGGCGTGATCATCGGCAACCACCAGCATCGGACCGATCGGCGTGTCGATCCAGTCGCCCTTCAGGAACCCCTTGCCCTTCAAGGCGGCGGGAGAGGTGCCGAAGAACTGGTTGATGGCCGAGCGGAAACCGCTGCCGGATTTATATCCGGCATCGATCTGCGCGCCGATCACGGCTTCTCCTGATGCGAGGCTTGTCGCCGCATCTCCCAGCCGCCGCAGCCTTGCGATTTCCAGAAAACTCATGCCGAAACGGCGTTTGAAGGTGCGGCGCACGGTGGAAGGGTCATGGCCCATCGCCACCACATCCTCCTCACGCCAGCGCCGCGCCGGTTCGCTTTCCAGCGCCGTCAGAAGGGTGGTGACGGTTTCATCCGCCGTGCCATAGGAAAGCATCGGCTTGCAGCGCTTGCAGGGGCGGAAGCCAGCTTCCAGACATTCGGCGATGGTTTCGCGAAAGCGGCAGTTTTCGATCTTCGGCTTTCGCGCCGTACAGGTAAAGCGACAGAAAATCTTCGTCGAGGTCACGCACACATAGGCCACGCCCTCATAGGCGGGGTCCTTGTTAACAAGGGCGGAATATAGGGTTTCGGTGTCGGGGCGTTTGAACAGCATGGGAGGATGCTAGCGCAAATTTGCGCGGTATGCCGCCGAAAAACGGGCGTGGATGTGGGATGCTCATTTCCCTCGTTCCCGTGCTTGTTACAGGAATGAGGAGAGAGCCGCCCCGCTCAATTACCCGGCGGCGTAAACGACGGGTCGTCCAGCCTTGTGAACACCACGCCGCGCGCCTTCAGCGCCAGAAGTCCCCTCACCACGCCCTCACCCGCTTCGTGGGTAGGCTGATTGATGTGGGAGATGATGACGTCGCCGTCCCTGGCCGAAGCGATGTGCTTTGCCGTGGCGGCCGCGCCCAGAAGCGAGCCGCCATCGCCATTGACGGAATAACCCGCCACCCGCATGCCGAGCCTGTTGATGGTGGCCATGGACGAGGTGGTATATTTCGCCGTCGCACCGCGAAACCATTGCGGTTGAAGACCGGTCATGGCGACAATTGCCTGCCTGCCGCCCTCGACCTCCTGCTCGACTGCCGCTTCCGAACCGGCAGCGGCAATGCCGTAGATGGCAACGGGCTTGTCCACCGCTGGCACATGGTTTTCGCCGTGGTTTTCAATCTCGAACAAATCCGGATGCGCCATCATTACGGCAAGTGCTTCGCTATTGTGCTTCAGCCAGCGGGCAGTGACAAAGATCGTCGCCGGTATCTTTTCCTGCACCAGCGTATCGAGAATGCGATGGTCGGTCTTGCCCATGCAGGCGTCCAGAGTCATCGCCACCCGCACCCTGCCGTCATGCCTCGGCGTCATTTTCAGCGTCGGCTCGACGAGACCCGTCCCCGCGAAGGCGGCAGTGGAGAGCGACAGGAAGAGAGCGGCAAAGGGAAGGCTACGCAGCATTTTTCAGTTTCCGAAGGGTAAGATGTGGCAATCCGCCTGCAAAACGCCCGAATTATGGCGCGGCTTCCAGCGTTGACAGAGCGTTCAGCACCTCTTCCACCCGCTGGCGCTCCGCGCTGGTGAGCGACAGGATTGGCCGGGGCGGCTCGCATGCCGTTACCGACAAAGCATTGGCGGCGGCGTAGATCACGCGGATACTGCCGAATTCCTTGAAGAGCGCCCAGAGCGGCTGGAAGGCCAGATCGAGCCTGCGCGTCTCCTCCGCATCCCCGGCCTGAGCGGCGCGCATCAACCGCAATGCCGGAACCGGCAGCAGGCCCGCAACGACGCTGTACCAGGCATCGCCACCGGCAAGCGTTGCTTCCGCACATCCCCAGTCGCCGCTGTAACCGATGGCGAAATCATCCGTCAGTTTCGGCCGCAGCCGCGCAAGCTCTCCCGCATAGTCGGAATCGGCCGGCAGCGGCATCTTTATGGCACGGATATTCGGGATATAGGCGAGCCTGACCAAAAGCTCATCGCTGAAGGAGAATCGCGTCGTCGTCGGGTTGTTGTAAATGGCGAGCGGCAAATCGGTTGCGCCGGCGACGGCGGCGAAATGGTGATAGGCCTCTTCCTGAGTCAGCGGCGTATAGGAAACGGGTGCCAGAAGCAGCGCATCGGCACCGGCGGCTTCGGCGTCTTTCGCCAGCGCCACGGCCTCATCGGTACGCAATGCGCCGACGCCTGCCATCAGCGTGCGCCTGCCCTCGAGGACGGCATGGGCTGCCTCGACCGCGCGCCGCCTCTCGGCACGCGACAGATACATATAGGTTCCGGTGCTGCCGAGAATGCCGATGGAATCGACCTCCGCCGCATCCAGCCGCTCGACGAGGGCGGAAAAGGCTTGGCTATCCACCTGCCCGGCCTCGTCAGCGGGCGTGATCGGAAAAGCCGAAAGTCCCTTGAATTGCTTCGCCATGTTCTCGCCCCTCAATTCGATCGAAGGACAGCGTTACAGACCCATTGGCAGGGCGGCAAGAAAAGCGGGGGTTAAACCGGCGACCGCGGACGAAGAATTCCCCGATCAGTCATAAAGATACAACTTCTTCCACTGCTCTTCGGGAATCTTGTCGCCGACACGGTAATCGAAGGACTGGATGGAGAGGCTGTCGCTTTTCAACTGGCACTTGTATTTGAGCTTGTACCATTCACCGGCGCTTCTGAAGACTGCACCCGACGCCTTGATCGAATTCTTGCCAACCTCGGGATCACCGAAGGTATAGGCAATGACCTTATCCGGCTTCATGCCCTTCTGCTCCGTCGCGATCCGCTCCATCGCCTCTATGTCGCAACGCTGCTCCAGACGCTCCTCGGGGGCGAGCACGTTCAGCTGCCGCATGACGTTGGCGTCTATTGCAAAAGCGGGTGTAGATGCCTGCAAGGCAAGGAAAAACGCAGAAAGAGCAGCGGGAAGAAACTTTCGCATGGGATCCTGTCAGTTTTCGTTTGTTCTTATCGATGCACGGCAGGCCGGTGGCAGGCGCGTATCATCGCTGATTTGCCGGATATTGCCAAAATGTGATCGAAAACTGACGAAATTGTGCCCAAGCCTCATTTCACCTGTGGAGATTTGAAACTTGATCGGTGGTGAGGGGCACTCTACATCTTGGGTGCCGCCCACGCATTTTTCATACGAAAGCGAGTTTCCCTTGCCGATTTTCAAGAACCTGCCCGCCGCCCCGACCGCCGAAAAACGGCCTGTCCAGGATACGCATCACGGCATCACCCGCACCGATGACTACGCATGGTTCCGGGCCGATAACTGGCAGGCCATGTTCAAGGACCCTACCCTGCTCGACCCAGCCATCCGCGCCCATCTCGAGGCCGAGAACGCCTATATGGAAGCCGCAATGGGCGACACCAAGGCGCTTCAGGAAAAGCTGTTCGAGGAGATGAAAGGCCGGATCAAGCAGGATGATTCATCTGTTCCGGTCAATGATGGACCTTATGCCTATGGCACGCTGTTCGTGACCGGCGGCGAGCAACCGCATTATTTCCGCACCCCGCGTGATGGCGGCGAAAAGCACGTGCTGCTTGATGGCGACAGGGAAGCTGAAGGCAAGGATTATTTCCGTCTTGCCGGCCTCGACCAGTCTTCCGATCACAGTCACGGCATCTGGGGTTATGACGACAAGGGTTCGGAATATTTCACGCTGCGCATCCGTAATCTCGAAACCGGTGAAGACCTTGCCGATGTCGTGGAAAATACCGGCGGCGGCGGGGCATGGGCGCCTGACGGCAAGAGCTTCTTCTATACGCTGCAGGACGAAAACCACCGCCCCTCGAAGGTCTTCCACCACATCATCGGCGAGCCGCAGTCGGCCGACCGGCTGGTCTATGAGGAAAAGGACCCCGGCTTCTTCATGGGCGTTGGCGCGTCCGTGCTCGACGACTTCATCTTCATCGACATTCACGACCATGAGACCAGCGAGTACCGCATTCTTTCCACCAAGGACCTGATGGCCGAGCCTGTCGTGGTTGCGGAGCGCGAGGAAGGTATCGAATATTCGATGTGCGAAGGCGGCGATGTCTTCTACATCCTCACCAATGACGGCGATGCCAAGGATTTCCGCATCATGGAAGCTCCGGTGACCGCGCCGGGCAAGGAAAACTGGAAGGAGGTCGTGCCGCACGAGCCGGGTCGCCTCATTCTCTCCGTCGATGCCTATGCCCGCCATCTGATCTGGCTGGAGCGCCGCGACGGCCTGCCGCGCATCGTTATCCGCGATCGCCGCACGGGCGAGGAACATTCCATCGCCTTTGCCGAGGAAGCCTATTCGCTTGGCCTGCATGGCGCTGCAGAATACGACACCGATGTCATCCGCTTCTCCTACTCCTCGATGACGACGCCAAGCCAGTTGTTCGACTACAATATGGTGACGCGCGACCGCATGCTGCTGAAAACGCAGGAAGTGCCTTCCGGCCATAATCCCGACGATTACATTACCCGCCGCATCATGGCGCCTGCCCATGACGGCGAGTTGGTGCCGGTCTCGCTGCTTTACCGCAAGGATGTAGCGCTCGACGGTTCGGCCCCCTGCCTGCTTTATGGCTACGGCGCCTATGGCATCACCATTCCCGCTTCCTTCTCCACCACAACGCTGTCTTTGGCAGACCGTGGCTTCATCTATGCCATCGCCCACATTCGCGGCGGCAAGGACAAGGGTTTCGAGTGGTATGAAACCGGCAAGATGAAAGACAAACAGAACACGTTTAAGGATTTCATCGCGGCTGCCGATCATCTGGTCAAGGAAGGCTTTACCTCCTACGATCGCATCATTGCGGAGGGCGGTTCGGCAGGGGGAATGCTGATGGGCGCCGTCGCCAACATGGCCCCGGAAAAATTTGCCGGCATCATCGCTGCGGTTCCCTTCGTGGACGTGCTGACGACCATGCTTGATGACACGCTGCCGCTAACCCCGCCGGAATGGCCGGAGTGGGGTAATCCGCTGGAATCGGAAGAGGAATATCAGTGGATCGCCGCCTACAGCCCCTATGACAATGTCGGGGAAAAGCCCTATCCGCCGCTGCTTGCGCTTTCCGGCCTCACCGACCCGCGCGTGACCTATTGGGAACCGACCAAATGGGTGGCGAAACTGCGCGAAAAGACGACGGGGGAAGCCCCGATCCTGCTCAAGACCAACATGGCGGCTGGCCATGGAGGCAAGTCGGGCCGTTTCCAGCGGCTGGAAGAAATTGCCTTCGAATATGCCTTCGCACTGAAGGTCGCGGGCAAGGACACCGTCTGACACGCTGAATGCAGAAACGGGCGGCGATCCAATCGTCGCCCGATCTTATTTTGAACGAAAATACCTGCAAAAATCTCGTTATTGAATATTTTTTCCACAAATTATCATACGTATCTTTTATTTAAATAACATCTTTATCGACATTGAATTTTTATTTCCAGTTGCTGCAACTCATAATATATCTTCCGCAAACGCAAATAATTCCCATGTATTACGTCACCGGAAAAAATGTTCCGGAAATCGAACGCATGGCTGCGTTGCGCCATTTCGCATTGCAATATCACTTTTCGGCCGTATTATCCGGGCCGTTGACATATTCATGCGCCTTTTCGCCGCCTTTCTCGCGGCAATCCTGCAGCACGTCTTGCGGATAATCTTATCGCCGGATTTTTTCGGCTTTTTCATGCGCCATGTCAGTTCGCCCTTGGCAATCCGGGCTTTGCAGTGCTCCCGCTTTGCCAACTGAAAACACTGCATCAGACTTGGAGGTCTCCCATGAAGAAACTCCTGGCCTCGACCATTCTCGTAACGGGCTTTACCATCGCTGCCGGTGCAGCAAATTCCGCCAACGCCGCAGAAACATGCGGCAGCGTCACCATCGCCGAAATGAACTGGGCGTCCGCCGGTGTTGCGGCTTACGTCGACAAGTTCATCATGGAAAACGGCTATGATTGCACGGTCAACGTCATCAGCGGCGACACCACTCCCACATTCACCTCCATGAATGAAAAGGGCCAGCCGGATATGGCGCCCGAAATGTGGGTGAATACCCTTGGCGCCCCCTATGAGGACGCCGTCAAGAAGGGCAACCTGATCCAGGAAAGCAAAATCCTGAGTGAAGGTGGCGTTGAAGGCTGGTGGATTCCCAAATATCTCGCCGACGAACACCCTGATATCAAGACAGTTGAAGACGCACTCAAGCATCCCGAGCTTTTCCCGGCGCCGGAAGACGCCAGCAAGGGTGCCGTGTTTGGCTGCCCGCCGGGCTGGGGCTGCCAGCCAACGACCGCCAACCTGTTCAAGGCACGCAAGGCCGATGAGAAGGGCTTCGCCCTGATCGATACCGGCTCCGCCGCGGGCCTCGATGGCTCGATCTCCAATGCCTATGAGAAAAAGCAGGGCTGGCTCGGCTATTACTGGTCCCCGACGGCCATTCTTGGCAAGTACGACATGGTGAAACTGGACGATGGCGTGGCACTCGACCGCGAGGCCTACGACAATTGCATCGCCAAGCCTGATTGCGCCGATCCCAAGCCAAACGCCTATCCGGTGGCAGAAGTATTCACTGTTGTCACCAAGGACTTCGCCGAGAAGGCCGGTCCTTCCATCGACTATATCCGCAAGCGGCAGTGGGACAACGAGACCGTCGCCAAGGTTCTGGCCTGGATGGATGAAAACCAGGGCACCAACGAAGACGGCGCGGAATATTTCCTCGAGAACAACGAGGATATCTGGACGAAGTGGGTTTCGCCCGAGGTGGCGGAGAAGATCAAGGCTTCGATGTGATTGGTTGATGAGAGTGGGAAGCTTCGGTTGTCATCCGTGGCTTACCCCCTCTGCCCTGCCGGGCATCTCCCCCCAAGGAGGGAGATCGGCTGGGCTCACCCTTCTCACAAATCCGCAACCTGTTTGATGGGCGAGACTTTGCCTCGGATCGATCTCCCGCCTTTTGGGGGAGATGTCCGGCAGGACGGAAGGGGGTGCCCCGCGCTCCAGCCTCGACCACCCATCCCCCAAAACCCAAAGGGAAAACAACAATAATGGCCCTCTGTAACTATCTGCCGGATATGCTGTGCAAGTTTCCGGCCATCGATAACGGCACGATGCGTTTGGCACGCAAGACCATCGATGACGGTTTTCGCGATATCGTGCGCAATTACGGCGATGCGATCGATGTGATCGTGCATCCGCTGCAGCTCTTTCTCAACTCCTCGGAGCGGCTGTTCATCCAGACCCCGTGGATCGTCACCATGCTGGTCATTCTGGCGATCGTGCATCTGGCCGGGCGCAGCTTCAAGATCACCGGTGGCACGGCCATCTCCCTGCTCATGATCGGCGCAGTCGGCCTCTGGCGCGACGCCATGACGACGCTTTCCATCGTCGCCATCGCCACGCTGATCGCCATCGTCATCGGCCTGCCGCTCGGCATTTTGATGGGACGCTCCGAACGGTTGCAGCGTATCATCAATCCCGTGCTCGACGTGATGCAGACCCTGCCAAGCTTCGTTTATCTCATCCCCGTGGTGGTGATTTTCGGCATCGGCAAGGTACCGGGCCTGATCGCAGTGGTGATCTACGCCATTCCGCCCGTCATCCGCCTGACCAGCCTCGGCATCCGCCTGGTAGACCGGGAAGTGCTGGAAGCCGCCGATGCCTTCGGCTCCTCCAACGGCCAGAAGCTGTTCAATGTGCAGCTGCCGTTGGCGTTGCCCACCATCATGACCGGCATCAACCAGACCATCATGATGGCACTCGCCATGGTCGTCGTCGCCTCCATGGTCGGCGTCGGCGGTCTCGGCAAGAATGTGCTGCAGGCCATCAACAACCAGTTTTTCACGGTGGGCTTCCTGAACGGTTTCGCTCTGGTCGCCATCGCCATCATGTTCGACCGGGCAAGCCAGGCTTTCGGCAAGCGCCTGCAGAAATACCGCGAGGTCTCCCATGGCTAAAAGCATCGAAATCAGGAATCTTTACAAGATCTTCGGCAAGCATCCCGAGAAATATCTCGAAGCGGTGCGATCCGGCATGGACAAGGTCGAGCTGAACGACAAACACAACCATGTGCTTGGCCTCAACAACATCAACATCACCATGCCGGGCGGCAAGATCACCGTGGTCATGGGGCTTTCCGGTTCCGGCAAGTCGACGCTGATCCGCCACATCAACCGGCTGATCGACCCGACCGCAGGTGAGGTCCTCTACGACGGCGAGGACATTTGCGGCATGAGCACTTCGGCGCTGCGGAAATTCCGCCGTCACAAAACGGCGATGGTGTTCCAGAAATTCGGCCTCCTGCCGCATCGCACCGTGCTGGAAAACAGCGTCTACGGCCTCGATATTCAGGGCATGCCACGCAAGGACAGCGAAGAGAAAGGCCGTTACTGGCTGGATCGTGTCGGTCTTGCCGGCTATGAGGATTATTATCCGAACCAGCTTTCCGGCGGTATGCAGCAGCGCGTCGGCCTTGCCCGTGCGCTTGCCAACGATGCCGATATTCTCCTGATGGACGAGGCCTATTCGGCTCTCGATCCGCTGATCCGTGTCGATATGCAGACGATGCTGCTCGACCTTCAGCAGGAGCTGAAAAAGACAGTAGTGTTCATCACCCACGATCTGGATGAGGCTTTGCGGCTCGGCGACCACATTGCCATTCTGAAAGACGGCGAAGTGGTGCAGCAGGGCGACGGCCAGAGCATCATCCTTTCCCCTGCGGATGGTTACGTCACCGACTTCGTGCGCGACGTCAATCGCAGCCGCGTGCTTCAGGCGACCACCGTGATGGAGCCGCTGACGGCGAAACCCGAGGGCATGTCGGTGCCGGAAAACGCGACTCTGGAAACCATCGCCCGCGATATGTCGGAGGCGAACGAAACCAGCGCCCATGTGGTGGATGAAGACGGCAAGCCAGTCGGCGCCATCGGCCTCGACACGCTGGTGGCGGCGATGGTCACGCCGGCACCTCAGGAGGCGGAGGCCGGGGCGGCAGTCGTGGAGGAAGCGGAAAAGATCCCGGAACCGGCGGCGCCTGTGGAGAAGGAAACTGCGTAATCCGGCACCACAGGATTTGCCTTTCTTTCAGAAGACCGAAAAAGCCCCAGCCCCGCTGCGCAAAAGACATCGGAGCTGCCTGGCCGCGTCCAAACTCTTTCGTCATACCGGCCTAGAGCCGGCATGACGGGAGTTGGGGTGTTTGGCGCCAGAGTTTGAGCTGCACAACAGGGTCGCCATGGCGAGCACGACGCGAAGTGTGGGCAAGGCCGGCAATGCCCGCCTTTCCATCCAACCATGCAAAAACGAAGCACCCCTTTGCCACGTGTCAAGCCGGGAACGACATTGCAATGCAACAAGCGCAAGCTTCGGGCAAGCCGCCGCCGTTAACCATTTGTTAACTTTTGAACGCGGAATCACTGGCATGCAGATCGAAAGCAATATTGGCGGATACAATTATCAGGCTCGTGTCCGCGACATCGAAAAACCCGGCAGCGCGCAGAGCGCGCCCGAGGAACAGGCCGTTAAACGCGGCCCCGGCAACCCGACCGTTTCCAGCACCGTTCTTTCCCGTTCGCTGGCAAACGTGCTGTGGGCCGTCGGCAATGGCAGCGCGCCTGCCCACACGCAGACTGCGACCTCCGCCGAGGACAAGGCAGAAGCGCAGGCCGAATGGGTGCGCAGCGCCTATTCCGAATACGAATAGATGATTCCGATCAGGCCCTTGCCGGGCTGACCTCCACCGTTACATGTGAGAGTTCATGTATGGCTGCAAGCTTCTGCTTGTAGAAAGCCGGTGCCTTCGGCATCTGCGAGTGGATGGCGACAATGGCGGCGTGATGCCCCGGCCCCACCTGCCAGACGTGCAGGTCGGTGATGCGATCTTCTTCCGTTTCCACGCTTTCACGAATTTCCTGCGGCAAGTCCTCCGTCAGCGGAACCGCATCAACCAGCGTCGTTGCCGTGGAGCGAATGAGTCCCCATGACCAGCGGGCAATCACCACACCGCCGACAATACCCATCAACGGATCGAGGAAGGACCAGCCGTTCCACTTGCCGAGCAGCAACGCGACAATGGCGAGAACGGAAGTCAGCGCATCGGCGAGTACATGCAGATAGGCTGCGCGCAGATTATTGTCCCTGCCGCCCTTCGCACCGTGCTCGCCGTGATGCGCGTGCGAGCCGTGATCGTGATGAGCGTGGCTGCCATGGCCGTGATGGGCATGCGAACCATGTGCGTGCCCATGGCCGTGATCGTGGTCATCCTTCAACAGCACGGCGCTGACGAGATTGACGATAAGACCGATGACGGCGACGAGGATCGCCTGATTGAAGTCGATCTGAACAGGATTGAAAAGCCGCATCGCACTTTCGACGGCGATGAGCAGCGCCACGACCGCCAGCACGATGGCGCTGGCAAAACCGGCGAGATCACCGAACTTGCCGGTGCCGAAGGTGAAGCGCGGATTGCGCGCCTCACGCCGGGCATAGAGATAGGCCAGCGCCGAGATGAGCATTGCGCCCGCATGGGTGGACATGTGCCAGCCATCCGCCGTCAGCGCCATGGAACCGAACCAGTGGCCGGCGACGATCTCCGCCACCATCATGACTGTGGTCAGCGCAATCACCATCCACACGCGCTTTTCATTGCGCTCATGGTTCCGGCCTAGGAAAACATGGTCGTGGCCGGACGCTGCGGAAAATTCGGATGTCGTCGTCATGTCGCTAATCCTGTTCGATCCTGGAATATTCTGTTTCACGCATGTCTTTTCCCAAAGCCGCGGACACTTTTGGGAGAGAGGTTAGCGGATGTAGGTCTTCAGCACCTGGGCCAGCTCTTCCGCCGCACGCGCCCGCTCGTCTTCATTTTCGGCGTGCACGACGTGCTCATGCAGATGTTCCTGCATCACCTCCCCCGTCAGGCCGGAAAGCGCACCGCGCACCGAGGCCAGCAATTGCAGCACCTCGCCGCAGGGCTTGGAATCGTCCAAAGCACGCTCCACCGCCTCCATCTGCCCCTTGAGGCGACGGATGCGAGCGAGAAGCTTCTCCTTGTTGCGGATCGTATGGGACATGAGTACCTCATATACTATAGGGGGGTATACTATATTGCGATGTTTTTTGGTTCAAGCCCTGCGCGACGCAATCTTCGCGAATGTTTCGACCCCTAAAAATACCCCATGAAACTTAGGGGACTCAGTCATGACGACTATCGCAGCAACAACCAGCAGCTATTACGCAACTCCGGTCCGGACCCTTGAGCCGACAAAGACCAGGGAAACCAATGCAACCACCGAGGCCCTGCTGGAACTGACACGGGCGGCACACCGCGCGATTTCCAGCGCCGAGAGCGTTGCCGTTTCCGCCGCACCTGCCGCCGCCAGCGTTTCCGCCGGCCTTGCCGCAGCACTTTGGAACCTGGACAGCGGCGCACAGGCCAGAACCGAACCGGCGGTAGATATCGCCGCATCAGCGCAGCCTGACGCCGCCTCCAGCATCGAGACAGAAGTTCTCAAAGCCCTGGCGCAGGCACTCGGCGTGGATGCCGCCGCCTGACACCCATTGAACGGCAGGCTGAAAAGCTATATCTCTAGAGACTAGAGCATCCGGTTCGTTCTTGTCCCGGCTGCTCTTGAGAATATGGAGAAGGCAATGCTGTCCATCGGTGAATTGTCCAAACGTACCGGCGTGAAGGTTCCGACGATCCGCTATTATGAGCAGATGGGCCTCATCCGCGAGGCAGACCGCTCGGAAGGCAACCAGCGCCGTTACGAAAAATCCGATCTCGAAAGGCTGGCTTTCATCCGCCATGCCCGCGATATCGGGCTCAATATCGACGCCATCAGAGAATTGATCGCGCTCAGCCAGCACCGGCAAATGCCGTGCGAGGGTGCGGACCGCATTGCCGCCGAACACCTCGCCCATGTGCGCGAAAAAATCAGCAGCCTCAAGAAGCTCGAGCATGAGCTGGAACGTATCGTCTCCCATTGCCATGGTCATTCGATCGAGGATTGTTACGTCATCCGCGCACTTTCCGACCATGGCATGTGCGAAGGGGAGCATTGAGGCTGAAGAGCAGGCTTGACAGATTTCAGATTCGAGCGCATTGCATGGACATGATCAACGAACGCGCACCCATCTCCTGCTCGTACTTTTGGGCCTACCTGTAAAGGGCGGCTCGACAGATCATTTTGTCAACAAGCCGCCGTCAGGCGGCTTTGTTGTTTTTCAAGCGTCCGGACGGCACCGATAAAACCGAAGGACCAGAAAAATGACCGAAGACAGTTCCCTTACATTGGAAAGACCGCCCGTCGTCATCATTCGTGGCGCACGCAAGACCGATTTGCCTGAGCTCAATGAGATGATCACCCTGCTTGCCACCTTTCATGGCGATGCGGCGGCGATTACGCCGGCGAAACTGGAACGCGACCTGTTCGGCCCGCTTCCCTGGGTGCATGGGCTGGTGGCGGAAGCCGACGGCGCATTGATCGGTTACGCCCTGATGCTGCCGCTCTACAGGGCGCAGGAAGGCCGCCGCGGGCTTGAGCTGCACCATCTTTTCGTGCGTGACGGTCACCGCGGCCATGGCACCGGCCAGCACCTGGTTTCCCGCGCCCGCGATATCGCCAAGCGCCTCGGTTGCGACTATCTTTCCGTCAGCGCCACGACCGGCAATGTCGCCGCGCATCGTTTCTACGAAAGCATGGATTTCGCGCCGCGCCCGGTCACCGGCATGCGCTACATGCAGTCTATCGCCTGATTGCAACCTTTGGAGACGGTCATGACACGGATTGCCATTGCGCTTGCGCAGGATTTTGCGGACTGGGAACCGGCGCTGCTTGCCGCCGCCGCGCGCGGCTATCTCGGCGTCGAGATCGTTTACGCAACCCCGGACGGCCGGCCCGTGGTTTCAATGGGCGGGCTCAACGTTACGCCCGACACATCCTATGATGCACTTGATCCTGCTAACATCGATGCGCTCGTCATTCCCGGCGGCCTCAGTTGGGAAAAGGGAACGGCTGTCGATCTTGGCGGGCTGGTACAGCGGTTTCGCGAGAAGGGCCGGTTGGTTGCCGGCATCTGCGCGGCTGCCAGCGCGCTTGCAGGCACGGGCGCCCTTGATGACGTCGCCCATACCGGCAATTCGCTCGCCTCTCACAAGGCCTATCCGTCCTATCGCGGCGAAGCGCTCTATCGCGACCAGCCGAAGGCGGTCAGCGATGGCGGCATCGTAACCGCAGCCGGCAGTGCACCCGTCAGTTTCGCAGTGGAAATTCTGAAACACCTCGGCCTCTTTGGTCCGGAAGCCGAGGCGGAACTTCAGGTTTTTGCGGCGGAGCACCGGTGAGGCTCACCTTGGCATCGAGAGTTTTGCGGATCCTCTCATCGTCATTCCTGTGCTTGTCACAGGAATGAGGGTGGTGGAGAAGTTAAGCCGCGAGACCATCACAAATCACCCCCGATCAAGCACCCGGCAGACACGGGGCGCGACATCCCCGCCCTCCCCCGCAATCGCACGGCGGATATCGCGGCTGTTGAGATGCAGACTGCGACCGGCCGGCAAAGCCGAGCGTTTTATCTTGGCAAGGGCTGCGGCCGTAAAGGCAGCCTCATTCTCATGAAAATAGGCGAGCGCCGCTTCCCGTTCCGGGCTGACGCCAAGGACTGCCTTGAAAGCAAGGCGATGCACGGCGCAGAAAGCGCCGTGACCGGGAACGGCAAAACGCAGCGCATCGAGTTCCTCACTCCATTCGGCTGCGCCCTGCATGGTTTCAAGCCTGCTGGAAGCGCTTCAGGAAAAACGCGCTCAATGTTCCGAGCAAGGCCCAGAAGACAAAGCTGGTCACGGTGGCGGCGACGATGAACTGTCGTTCCAGCGGCAGCGGTGCCAGCGCATGTTCACCTTCCGGCGGCAGGGGCGCGCCCACCACATGTGGAGCAACGATCAACACCAGTGCGAGCACGATTGCCCAGGGTTCGCGGCGGAATGCGATCAGCGCAATGCCGCCTGCGGTCGCCGCAACCGTCGAAAGCCACCAGATTTGACGCGCCTCAAGCGCGGCCGCCGGGCTGCCCGGCAGTTCCGGCGGCAGGCCGATCATCGGCGCAAGCATGACGGCGGCAAAACCGGCCACACCCCACAAAAGGCCTTCGCGCCAGCCGGCATCGGTGCCGCGCAGCGAGATGAGGCCGGTCAGCACCAGCGCATAACCGATGGCGGTCAGCACGTTGGCGGCGACCGTATAGGCGGTGCGCTCGAAGCCGTCGGCCGGAGACCAGGCTTCCTCGTTATGTTCGTGCGCGGGAACGGCAGCGCCGGTCGTGGCCGGAGCATCATGGCTGTGGGGCGCTTCGCCACCGGCATTTTCATAGGTTTCCGCCTTCAGGATCAGCGGCGTGGTGCCGAAAGCCTGCATGGCCGAAACGGCGAAGCCGCCAACGATGCCGACGAGGACGGCAGTAAAAACGATATTGCGAAAGAACGACATGCTTTTTCCCCTCAATGGCAAGGGAAAGCATTGGCATGACGCGTGTCATGCGCGGCGTTGTGAACGGCTTCCACATGCGAAAAGCCGACAAAACCGACGACGAACAGACCAAGCACGATCGCCGTCAGCGATTGCGCGAAGCTGCCCGTTTTTGCTGAAACGGCGGCATTTGCCGTATTCTGGTTGATGGACATGGTGACCCCTCTTACGGCGCGACCCCGCGCCTTTAGACGCGGCGGAACGGCAAACGCCGTGCAGCCGCATGCGATACACTTCACCACGGGGATACGAGACTGACACAGGGCGGCACGTTCAAGCACCACCACCCTGAAATTCCGCTCTTCCGGACACCCCGCCGGCATGGACATTTCCGTGATGGCAGGTCTCCTGGCTTACGGGTCAAAACCTGAAACACCTTCCCGGCATTGCCCTCGCCCATATCCGGCGAGATGCTTACCAGTGGCATTTCGTTTCAGGCTCTCCGCTCACAGTTGCGGGGGCAGCCACGAATGAGGATGTCTCCCTATCGTGTTCCCTTTTCACCTTCCGGAACGCCCGGAAGGAACCATCACAGGATCGTTATCCGATGGGTGTGGGTGGGAGTCAATGGCAGGCCGGCGTGAGAATTGCGCGCCGCGGCTGGATGCCGGATCAAGTCCGGCATGACGGCAAAGGGCTACCGTGCCGGGATGGCCTTCAGATAGGCGGCGATCGCATTGCGGTCTTCGGCCGTCAGATGCGCCATATTCTGCTGCACCTTGACCATGGAGCCGCCGACGCTGTCGAATTCCGGGGTGAAGCCGGTTTCCAGATAGTTGGCAATATCGGCCGCCTCCCAGCTTCCGACGCTCTGCGAGCCGGGGGTGATATCGGGAATGCGGCCCTCGCCTTCGGGATTTGGACCACCGGCCAGCCATTTGCCATCGAGAAAACCGCCAAGCGCATTGCGCGGCGTGTGACATTCGCCGCAATGGCCCGGGCCTTCCACCAGATATTGGCCGCGCAGCAATTCGGCATTGGCATCGGCAAGCTCGACGCGGGGTGGCGCGGATGTATCGAAATAGAGGAATTTCCAGCCGCCCAATGCCATGCGCATGTTGAAGGGGAACGGCAGTTCGTGATCCGGCGCGTCATTCTGGCTGGCGGGCAGAACCCGCAAATAACCGAAGAGATCGTTGATGTCCTTCTGCGTCATGCGGGCATAGGAGGCGTAAGGGAAGGACGGGTAGAGATGTTCGCCGTTCTTGCCGACGCCGCGCGTCATCGCATCGCCGAATTCCGAAAGCGTCCAGCCGCCAATGCCATGCTGCGGATCGGAGGAAATATTGGGCACATGGAAGGTGCCGAAGGGGCTTTTCAACGCTTGCCCGCCCGAAAGCGTCAAAAGCGCATCGCCCTTGGCATCTGGTGCCGCATGGCAACTTGCGCAGCCGCCCGCCCAGAACAGCGTTTCGCCATTGGCAAGGTCCGGCTCGCCAAGGCTCACCCAGTGGCTGGGTGCCTGACGCACAGGCGCGGTCACCCAGGCGAAAATGCCGAAACCGGCAATGGCCGCCACCGCGATCCCGCCCGCGAGCTTCGTCCAAATGGAGGCCATGACCCCTCTCCCCATTATCACCTGATGAGATCAGGCGTCATTCCCGCTGAAAAAAACGCCGCCGGGAAGCGGCGTTCTTATTAGGATCACTTCTTCAGACGGTAGGTCTGGTGGCACGCACCACAATCGGCACCGAGGGTCTGCATGGCGGCGGTGACGCCTGCCTGATCGGCGGGAAGGCTGGCGAGGACCTTGTCCGCATCGGCACCGAGCTTGGCGGCCTTGGACTTGAAGTCATCGAAATTTTCCCAGATCGCGGGTGCCGCAGCACTGCCGGTCTCGCTGCCCGGGGGAAACTGGTCGGGGAAAGCCTTGGCGTTGGTGCTGATGGTCGTCACGGCAGCCTTTACGGCTTCGGCGTCATAAGGCTTCTGGCCCTTGGAGATGGCAGCAAGCGCCCCCATGGAGCCGCCGATCTGCTTCATCATGCCTTCACGTTTTTCGACTTCGCCGGCAGCGTAGACCGCTCCGGCGCAAAGACAGCCGAAAAGCATGGCCGCCGCGATGGTTTTCAGTTTCATACACTCTCTCCTTGATTCCGGCAGATGCCGAACGCGCGATAACGGCGCGAGGATGCCCTTTCCGCATGGCGAAAAGAAGTCACATTGCAGTGAATTTCCCCAAGAAAACAGAAGTCTAGGAGAGTGCTTCCCAAAGCGTAACCAGGGCTGCGGCAATCAGCATGAAACCGGCGGCGCGGCCGATGAAAATCGTCGCGGCAGGCGAGGAAACGAGCCATGCCCGGCTTTTATCCGCCGTCAGCGCCAGAGCGCCATAGACCGTGAACTGCGTGATGGCCACCATCGCGCCCATTACCAGCCCCTGCATCCAGATTGGACCATAGTCGGGTTTGAGGAATTGCGGATAGATCGCCATCATGAAGAGATAGGCTTTCGGATTGGAAAGGCAGGTGAGCACGGCCCGCCAGAACGCCTTTCTGACAGAGGCGCTCGCCTGCGCATCATCGCCATTGACGGTGATAGCGCTGCGCATCAGGCCGACGCCGATCCAGACCATGTAAGCGGCGCCGGCGACCAGCAGCGGCAGGAACAGCGACGGCATCCAGGCGGCAAGCATGCCGACGCCCAATGCACCGTAAAGTGAATGCACCATGCCGCCGGCGCTCATGCCGCTTGCGGCGGAAAGCCCGGTTCTTTTGCCACCCGTCAACGCACTTGCCAGCACGAACAGCATATCCATGCCCGGCAGGATGATGATGCCGAACAGGACCAGAAAGAAAAGCCAGAGATTTTCGGCGTAACTCATGTCAGTATCTCCCAAAACAGTTTTCGACACATTCGGGAAAACTCATGTTTCTCAATGTGTTTTGCTGCTTATAGGAAAAGCCAACTGACAGCGTTGTGTCAGTTGCGTTGGGAAACCACCGGGAAAAACGGCAATGCGCAAGGCATCGAGACTGTTCGAGATCATCCAGATCCTGCGGGTGGCGCGCAGGCCGATCACCGCGCAGACCATTGCCGAGGCACTGGAGGTCACGGTGCGCTCGGTCTATCGCGATATTTCGGCCCTTCAGACCATGCGCGTGCCGATCGAAGGCGAACGCGGCGTCGGTTACATACTGCGTCCCGGCTTCAACCTGCCGCCGCTGATGTTTTCCATCGAGGAGACGGAGGCGATCGTGCTTGCGCTCGCCATGGTCGCGCGCACGGGCGACACTGAATTGCGGCAGGCGGCCAAAAAGGTCAGCGACAAGATTGCGGCATCCCTGCCCGAACCCCTGTCGAAAACCCTGTCGGCCAATGCCCTGCACGCCTGGGGCAGCATCGCGCCCTCACCCGCCGGCGTCGATCTTGCCATGGTCAGGCGGGCGGTGCGCGACGAGGAGCGGTTGGACATAACCTATGGCGATGAAACCGGCGTGGAGACCCGGCGACAGATCCGGCCCATCGCCACGATCTATTATTCGGAGACGACCAATATCGTCGCCTGGTGCGAACTCAGGCAAGCGATCCGCAATTTCCGCTCCGACCGCGTTCTGACCTGCAAGACAACCGGCAGCTTTTTCAAGATGGAAGGCGAAAGGTTGCGGCAATTGTGGATGAGCGGCTGGCAGAGCAATCAGCTGGGGACTTCGGAACGAACGACGAATCAAGCCGGCGCGTAAAAGCACCTGATTTAGCGCGTCTTTCAACCTTCGTTCTGTGTCGGGGCCTCCGTCTCAACCGTCATTCCTGTGACAGGGACAGTAATGACGGTTGAGAGGGTGGTGCTGACTTCAAAGCACGGCAGCGTTATGCCGCAAATGCTCCAGCACCCTATCGTCCTCGCGCCCGAAACCGCGGATGACGATTCGGTCGGCAAACACATCGGCAATGGCGAAGGTGTTCTGGTCGGGCGTATCCACCATGCCCTTAAAGTTGACGAAGTGAGTGTTGCCCTGCACCCCGTAATTGCCCTCATGATTATGGCCGCTGAACCATGCGACGACCGAAGGGTGTACATCAAGAAGATCGAGGATTCGAGGCGCGTCCCACATATTATGGGCGTTGTTCGGATAGACCGGATAGTGGCAGAGAATGACCACTTTTTCACCCGCCGCATCCGCCTTTTGCAGAACGGTCCGCAGCCATTCGAACTGTTCGTCGCTGAGCGACGCATTCCAGTCCTGCGCATTGATCGCACCCACCTCTTGCAGGCGCCTCAGACGCTCTTGCGCCAGCGTGCGGCGCGGATCGCCCGGCGGCGGGGCAAACAGGCTGACCTCGTTGCCGTCAAGCACCACGAAACGTATCTCACCGATGGTGAAATCGTGCCAGGGCGACGCCATGCCGAGGCGGGAATGGATGGCGGACAGGTGTTGGGCGGCAACGGCGAAATCGTGATTTCCCGGCAGCATCACCGAAGGGTGGCGAAGCTGCTCGTAGACGCCAAGGATCGCATCGAAATTTTCAAAACCGCGATCGATGATATCGCCCAGCGTTACCACGAAGGCCAGTTCCTCGCGATTGAAGGCGTCGATCGCTTCGCCAAGCTTTTTCGGGCTTTCGGCATAATACCGGCCCATATCCGGGCGGGGTTCGGCATCGGCATATTGGGGATCGGCAACGATGCCGAATGAGAAGAGCGGTGTGGTTTTTTCAGTCATGATGCGCCGCGATAAACCGGGCGGATGACAGGCTTGTGACAAATGGGAGCGACACGCTGGATTGTCGACCTCAAAAGCAGAACACCCGGCCTTTGGGGGCCGGGTGCTCAGAAAATTACAATCCGCAAAACTTACTTGGAAGCGGCTTCGTAACGCTCCAGGACGTAGTCCCAGTTGATGAGGTTGTCGACGAAGGCTTCGAGGTACTTCGGACGCAGGTTGCGGTAGTCGATGTAGTAGGAGTGTTCCCACACGTCGACGCCAAGGATCGGTTCTGCGCCATGAACCAGCGGGTTTTCGCCGTTCGGGGTCTTGGAGATTTCGAGCTTGCCGTTCTTGACGGAAACCCATGCCCAGCCGGAGCCGAACTGCGTGGTGCCGGCAGCGATGAAATCAGCCTTGAACTTGTCGTAACCGCCGAGATCGGAGGCGAATGCCTGTTCCAGCTTGCCCGGCAGCTTGTTGCCGCCGCCGTCCTTCTTCAGCCACTTCCAGAAATGGACGTGGTTGTAATGCTGGGCAGCATTGTTGAAGAGACCAGCATTGGTGCCAAAGGACTTCTTCACGACTTCCTCAAGCGAAAGGTCGGAAAGACCGGCTTCCGCCGCCAGCTTGTTGCCGTTGTCGACATATGCCTTGTGGTGCTTGTCGTGATGGAACTCGAGCGTCTCGCGCGACATGTATGGTGCAAGCGCGTCGTAGTCGTAGGGGAGTTCAGGAAGTTCGAAGGCCATGGTTTTTACTCCTTTTTGCAGCGGGTTACCGCTCCTAGAAACCGTGTGAGCGGACCATAGGAGCGAACCTCTGTTTGGGCAACCTGTGAAATATCAAAATGTTCCGACAAAAGAGAAAATTCCTCTCAAGCCAGCCGCCACCACATTTGTTTCACAACCCTGGCGTACTGTTTTCCACCCTATCGGTTCGCTTTTGATGAAATTGCAGGAAGGAAATTCCATGACCCGCCCCATGATCCATCGCGCGCTGCTTCTCGCCGCCTTCTCCTCGCTGGCGCTACCCGCCGCCGCATCGTCTGACGATGCGTGGAAGGAATTCGTGGCGGATGTGCAGACGGCGTGCCTTGGTGCCGGCAAAGACATGATCGAGGACGCCAAGGTGGTGGTCGATCCGGTGGGCAGCGAGAATTATGGCCTCGCCGTCCTCACCGGCAAGGCCAAGGGCGCGGATGCGACGATCAGCCATATCTGCGTTTACGACAAGAAGACCAAGGCCGTCGAACTCGGCAGCGAGCTTGCCGGCGATACGCTGAAGGTTGAAATCCCTGGTTCCACCAAGCCCTGAGGTTTCAGAAACGGGGCGTGGTGTCGCCATCGCCCAGCGCGCGCTGCATCAGCACCGTGTCCAGCCACTGGCCGTGTTTCCAGCCGATGGACTTGAATGTGCCGACATGCTCGAAACCGGCGGCGCGGTGAACCCCGATGGAGGCGGCGTTGGCGCTATCGCCGATGACCGCAATCATCTGCCGGAAGCCGCGCGAAGTCGCATCCTCGATCAGCGCATCGAGCAGCTTGCGGCCAATTCCCATGCCCTTCATGGCCGGATCGATATAAACGGAATTCTCCACAGCAGCACCATAGGCCGGACGCGGGCGATAGGCGCCGGCATAGGCATATCCGGCTATCTTTCCGTCGATTTCTGCGACGAGATAGGAGTAGTTGCCTTCCACCAGCAATCGGCGGCGCTCAATCATCATATCCACGCTTGGCGGATCGATCTCGAAGCTGGCGCGGCCATGCAGCACGGCATCCCGGTAGATTTCGGTAATGGCTGGAATATCCGCCTCCTCGCAGGGGCGGATGGTAAGGCTGGAAATTGTGGGAAGGGTCATTCTCGTGTCCTGTGGTCATTCACGGCATTATTGTGCATTGCGGCTCAGTCAAAATAAAGATTATCTGTCTTATACAAACGATAAGGTTTTCTTTGATGATGGACCTCGATCTGCGGCAGGTGCGCAGCTTCATGGATGTCGCCGATCTCGGCAGCTTTTCCGCCGCAGCCGACAAGGCGGGGCTGACGCAGCCGGCCATCAGCCTGCACATCCGGCTGCTGGAAAAGCAGCTCGGTGTGCGGCTGATCGAACGGGTCGGCAGGCGCGCGCAGCCGACGGCGGCGGGCCGGGACTTTCTCATCCATGCAAGACGGATTGCGGAAGAAGTGGCGCATGCCATCGATACCGTAGCCCCTCATCGCAGCGGCGTGACGGGACGCCTGCGCATCGGCACGGGCGCCACCGCCTGCATCTATCTTCTGCCGCCAGTGCTGGGCAAAATCCGCCAGGTGATGCCGGGGATAGACATCGTCGTGCAGACCGGCAATACCCACGATATACTGAGGCTTCTCGAAGCCAATACGATCGATGCGGCGGTGGTGGCCCTGCCGGCCAGCGGCCGCAGCCTGGATATCAGCGACATCCATCTCGATGAACTGGTTGCGGTTTTCCCGCTTGGCACCATCAGCGACGCAACAATCCTGAATGCCGAGACGCTTTCGACACAGCCATTGCTGCTTTACGAGGGCGGCAATACGCGCAAGCTCGTGGATCAATGGTTTTCGGCAAGCGGCCGCACCGTGCAACCGGCCATGGAACTGGGCAGCGTCGAGGCCATCAAGAAACTGGCCGGCGCGGGCCTTGGCCTTGCCATCGTGCCACGCATGGCGATGGAGCATGAAGGTGGTGCATCGGGGCTTGAATGGCGCTCGCTCGAGCCGCCGCTCGAACGGCGGATCGCCCTTGCCCTCAGACGCGACAAGCACATGACCGCGCCACTAAGGGCGCTCGCTGCTGCATTGCCAAACCTGCAGAAACGATGAAGCCCGCGTCGATTTCGGACGCGGGCTTCGATCTGTTGGTGCTTGCGACTTTTTGTTTCGTCATGCCGGACTGGATCCGGCATCCAGCCACGGCGCGTCTGCGCCGTGAGAAGAGTCGTACGCGATCAGAGAACCGATCGCGCTGGACCCCGAAGCCAAAGGCAATCTCGTCCTCAGAACTCGGTCCAGTCATCACCCTTCACGGCCAGCGCGGCATTGCCACGCGAAGCAGTGACCGGGCGGGATCTGGACGGCTGGGAGACAGGTGCACGTGCGGGGCTTGCCTCTCGCATGTGCCTTGCCGTCTCGCGCAAGGCGGAGGTCTGCTGGCCGAGCTGGAACTGCGCCAACAAAGCCTGGAGATTGGCACATTCCTGCGCAAGACCCGCACCGGCCGCATTCATTTCCTCGACCATCGCGGCGTTCTGCTGCGTAGCCTGATCCATGTGGTTGACGGCGGTGTTGACCTCGGAGAGACCGGCGGACTGTTCCTGCGCCGCGGTGGCGATGGCGTCCATATGGGTGTTAACGGACAGTACGAGCTGCTCGATCTCGGAAAGCCCGACGCCAGTATCGGCGACAAGCTTCACGCCCTCACCCACCGCAACGGCGGACGTGTTGATGAGCTGCTTGATTTCCTTGGCAGCCTTGGCGGAACGCTGGGCCAGTTCGCGCACTTCCTGTGCAACGACTGCAAAACCCTTGCCCGCATCGCCAGCCCGCGCCGCCTCGACGCCGGCATTCAGCGCCAGAAGGTTGGTCTGGAAGGCGATTTCGTCAATAACACCGATGATCTGGCCGATCTGGCGCGAGGAATGCTCGATGCGTTCCATGGCGGAAACGGCATCGCGCACCACCTTGCCGGAAAGATCGGCCTTTGCCCTTGCCTCACGCACCGTGTCGCGCGCATCGCTTGCCCGCTTGGAGGTGGCCGAAACATTGGCGGTGATCTCTTCCAGCGCGGCAGCGGTCTCTTCCAGAGAGGCAGCCTGCTGCTCCGTGCGGCGGGAAAGATCGTCCGATGCCGACGAAACCTCGTGAGCGCCGCCATTTACCGTCTGCACGGACTGGCCGACACTTGTCAGCGCTTCGCGCAGTTGAACGACGGAGCTGTTGAAATCGTGCCGCAGCGCCTCGAATTGCGGTGCGAACGGCGTGGCGATCTCGCAGACCATGTCGCCGGAAGCGAGACGACGAAGACCGCCCGCCAGCGAACCCGTGGCCTGATTGAGCCGTTCTTCGGCCTCGGCCTCGGCGCGCTGCTGCAACTCGATACGGTCCCGCTCGGCCCGCTCGCGGTTGGCCAGGGCTTCGGATTCCAGCTGCCTGTTGCGGATTGCCGCCTCGCGGAAGATTTCCACGGCGCGGGCCATCTCGCCGATCTCGTCGCCGCGTTTTGCGCCGGCGACATCGATCGAAAGATTGCCGCCCGAAAGCTCCATCATCGCGTTGGTCAGGCGGCTGATCGGCCGGGTGACGCGGCCGACGATGACGGCAAGCGAGAGGATACAGAGCGCCAGCGTCGCGATGAAGACGACGAGATAGATCATCGCATCGATGAAGGCGTCCTGTTTGGCCTGTGCGGCATTTGCGTCCAGAACATCCATGGCGGCAGAAGCGATTTTCGCGATCGTGCCGAGGTTTTCGGTGACGGTGGTGCGCCAGCTGTCCATGGTGAAGGCAGGCGTGCGACCATTCATGAGATCGTCGATGAGCTTGGCGCGCTGCGTGCTGAAATCGCCCTTGAAGTAAGTCTTGTCCGCCGTGGCGTAGATATCCTTGAGCGATTGCGGCGTCGATTCATGCGTAACCAGATCGCCGGTCGCTTTCCAGGCGAAAGCCGCACCGGCATCGAATGCGCCGAGTTGCTGCATCTCCTGCGCCGTCAGTGGACGGTTCTGGGCAACGGCAGCGTTGAGAATGACGGTGGCGCTGCCGCCAAGGGCACGGGCAGACCAGCCGTAGGAGCGCAACTGGATCAAACCGGTCTGGCCCTGATCGAGAGAGCGAACAGTGCCTTCAAGCGCCGTCGAGCCCGCCTCGAGCGAGGCGAGGAAATCGCCGCCGAGCGCCATGACCGTCTTGTCGAGCCCGCCTTCGCGCCGGTCGAGCGGCAGCGAAACGTTGGCGTCAACCTTCTTTCGCAATTCGACGAACTGCGCGTAGACATCTTTAACGCGCTTCAGCGGTGCCTGAAGCTGCGTGTCTTCAAGCGACGAAGACTGCGTGAGGAATGCCGTCATGGCAGCATCCACCTTCTGGCGTGCGGCCTGCACGCTGGCGACGCTGCCCGTCGATTTCGACGGATCGAGCGTCAGTGCCGTGGCGCTGTCGCCGCGTTCACTGCGGAAATTCAAAAGAGCGTTGAAAAGAAGCTTGTCGAGCGAGACGAGTTGCGCAACCTCTGAAAAGGTGCCGGCGCGATTGGCCGACCGCCACAACTCGTTTCCGACCAAACCGGCCAGCGCGAGGCTGATGGTAAGAAAAAATCCTACAAGTACATTACGAATGCTGAAAGACATCTGGCGGCCCTCGTTAGCCGGAAGGGAAGATGCTGCAAACTAAGTGTGGTTTGTCTAAAATTGGATTAAATTCCCCTCAGTTTTCGTGGGAAAATACTGCACTGCAAAAACAAAAGGCCACGGCAAGCCGAACGCCTGCCATGGCCCTGATCGAAATACCTGTCAGCTTTGCCCACCAGACAGAAAATCACATTCGATTTTCGTCCGTAACGATGCGCAGATCAAAGAGAGTCAGAGCGTCCGGCGGGACGCACGGCGCTCTAGACGTCTGCGCCGAGACGTGCCCAATCCATGTAAAGATCGAGCGCCTTGCGGGCGACCGGGCCTGCCTGCAATGCGCGGTCATCCAGTTTCACAACAGGGGAAACCTTGGAATAATTGCCCGAGCAGAAGATTTCATCCGCCCCGCGGAAATCCTCGACCGACAGGGTAGCTTCGCGCACTTCGAAACCGGCCTGGCGCAGAAGGCTCATCACCCGCGAACGGGTGATGCCGGCAAGGAAGGTGCGGTTCGGAACCGGGGTGAAGACGACGCCGTCCTTGACCATGAAGACGTTGGACGATGCCGATTCAGCGACATTGCCGTTCATGTCGCACATCAGGGCGTTGTCGAAACCGCGTGCACGGGCTTCCAGAATGGCGCGGCCGCTATTGGGGTAAAGGCTACCGGCCTTGGCATCCGTCATCGCGGTTTCCGGTGAAGGACGGCGCAGCGGCGAGACGGTGAGTGTCAGCGATGCGCCGGCATTCATCGGCGCTTCGAAAAGGCACAGCGCAAAACGGGTGGAATTGGCATCGGGCGCGACGACGCTGCCCGGCGAACCGTGTTCTGCCCAATACATCGGCTTGATGTAGATTTCAGTCTTGCCGTCGAATTTATTGACGCCTTCCAGCGCCAATGCCTCGATCTCTTCCGCCGTCATGGTCGGCTTCATGCCCATGTTAATGGCCGAGCGGTTGACGCGCTGGCAATGCAGATCGAGATCGGGAGCCACGCCATCGAACCAGCGCGCGCCGTCAAACACCGTGGAGGCCAGCCACATGGCATGCGAGGTCGGGCCGATGAGCGGCGGATTGCCGGGCAGCCATTGACCATCAACATAGGTCCAGGTGGTTGATCGGGGTGCGGTATCGACGGTCATGACTGTCTCCTGTCTTGAGCATCTCCGCCTTTCTGCAAAAAGCGAAAGAGCTCCATCTTTTTCGTCCTGCCACATTGCCGCACGCAAAACCGCTTCGCACTTTTGCTGGCAATGCTCTGAAATCGGCGGGAGTGAATGCCTCTGACCGGGTGAGGTCAAGTTTTAATTGCCACCATGTCTTATTTTGATGGAAAATAACAAATGCATGCCCTGACAAAGACGTTTTGTGAGGCGAAACAAAAGGTTGATGAATAGATCCATCACAATAATTCATGCATTGGATGATGGCGGGGGGATTTCGCCCATGCGATGCTGGCAGTCTGACGGCGCTTGCAACGCCCCTTACCATTCTTGTTCGCCGATCCGAATGCAACACGTCAGCAGGAGAAAATCATGGCATGGTCCGCCCAGCAATATCTGAAATTTGAAGACGAGCGGACACGCCCGGCAAGGGATCTTCTGGCGCAGGTGCCGCTGGAGCGCGTGCTGAACGGTTACGATCTGGGCTGCGGCCCGGGCAATTCCACCGAGCTTTTGACCGATCGTTACGGCGTTAACGTCATCACCGGCATCGACAGCGACGACGACATGCTGGAAAAGGCGGCGGACCGGCTGCCCAACACCCGTTTCGGCAAGGCCGATCTCGGCAACTGGCGGCCCAGCCAGAAGGCGGACCTGCTTTATGCAAATGCGGTGTTCCAATGGGTGCCGGATCATCTTGCCGTTCTTTCGCAGCTGATGGACCAGCTGGAAAGCGGCGGCGTTCTTGCCGTGCAGATGCCTGACAATCTGCAGGAGCCGACACATCGCGCCATGGAGGAAACGGGAGCAGACGGCCCCTGGAAGGACAAGTTTGCGGATGGCAAATTACGCCGCAAACCCCTGCCCGCGCCATCAGCCTATTTCGATGCGCTGACACCGAAATCCGCGCGGGTGGATGTGTGGCACACCATCTACAACCACCCCATGAAGGATGCGGAAAGCATTGTGGAATGGGTGAAGGGCACGGGTCTGCGCCCCTATCTTGCCGCCGCCGGCGCGGAACACCGCGAGGCCTTCCTCAACGACTATACCAGGCGCATCGCAGCCGCCTATCCGCCCATGGCAGACGGCCGGCTGCTGTTGCGTTTTCCGCGCCTGTTCGTGGTGGCGGTGAAGAAGTAGCGTAGTTTTCGCCTCCCCTCATTCCTGTGCCTGTCACAGGAATCCAGCCAGCCCAAGTCCTTGGGCTGAAAAGGCTCTCTCGCCGCGCAGACGCGCGGCGGCTGGATTCCTGTGACCAGCACAGGGATGAGGAGAGCTTAGAGTACGACATGGCTACGACACTATTTAGCCAATCGGCCTCAACGCATTATCTCTAACCCGCGAAGGCGTAGACCCTCAGACGATGGCCGTCGGGGTCGGCCGCAGTGAATGTGTAGCCGAAGTCCATCGTGCCGGGCTGCTGCAAAATGGCGATGCCCTTTGTCTTCCAGTCGGCGAAGGCTTCATCCACCTGCGCATCACTTTCGACGCGGAAGGCAAGCTCGCCGCCACCGCCCGTTAACGATGCCTTCGGCTCCACCGTATGCCTCGACCAGAGGCCGAGCTTCATGCCGTTTTGAAGCACGAAGAGGGAGAATGTCGGAGAGGCTTCGACCGGCTCTGCGCCGAGCAGGGCTTTATAAAATTCCGTGCTGGCCGGCGGGTTGTCGACGTAGATAATGGTGAAATCGGGGTGGGTCATGGCTGTTCTCCTTGAGTTGCGGATGAACAGGTTCTAGCCTCCCGTGCTGTCAGTTTTTGTCAGCATGATTTTGTTGCCGTCGCTGTTTTTCCCGCTCGCGCCAGTCCTTCAGCAGGGACTGGCGGCGGCGGGGATAACGCTTGTCCAGAGGGTTGAAGCTCTCGATGCGGTCGGCCCGGAAACTGCGGAAATCCTGCCGCGTCTCGCACCATGCCAGCACCACCCGCACCAGATCGAAAAAAGCGAGCGCGAAGGGCCAGATCACCCGCTCCGTCAATTCTCCCTTCTCGTCGCGATAGGTCATCACGACCTTGCTCTCCTTGCGAATAATATCGCGAATGGCGGCGAGATCGACGTGGATGGTGGCCATGGCCTGCCCGGGGCCGACAAGCAGGGTGGAATTATCGAGTTCCTCACGCAGGGCATCGGGCAAAACGGCGGCGATCTTGACGAGTGCGGCGCGGGCGGCCTGCGCCAAGCCCTCATCGGCACGGCCCGCGACCCATCGCGACCCGAGCACAAGCGCCTCGATCTCCTGCTGCGAAAACATCAGCGGCGGCAGCAAAAAACCGGGACGCAGCACATAACCCACACCCGCCTCGCCCTCGATGTCAGCACCCTGCGCCTGAAGCGTTGCTATATCGCGGTAAAGCGTGCGCAGGCTGACGCCGGTTTGAGCGGCCAGCGCCGTACCGCTGACCGGCATGCGGTGGGCGCGCAGGATCTGCAACAGATCAAGAAGCCGTTGTGAGCGCGACACGCGTGGTTCCTCCACATTCCGATCATGCCATCTACGACGTTTCACCATCGACTGGTAGCCTCGCGCACAGCGCCTCGCAATGGCGAGACGCTTGAAACCAATGGCGCTGACACCAGTTAATAAAAGACCGCTTCCCCATCCGGCAGTCCTTGCCGGCCATGTTTGCAATAAACAGGAGAGACATGCATGTATGACGTCAACGCGAATGGCGCGAACATTCCCGCCCTCGGTTTCGGCACCTTCCGCATTCCGGAAGAGGATATGAGGCGCATTTTGCCGGAGGCGCTGAAACTCGGTTTCCGCCATGTCGATACGGCGCAGATCTACAAGAATGAAGGTGCGGTTGGCGAAGTGATCGCGAAGTCCGGCATTTCCCGGCACGATATTTTCCTGACCACCAAGGTCTGGGTGGACCGCTACCGCCACGCTGATTTTCTCGCCTCCGTCGATGAAAGCCTGCAAAAGCTGAAGACGGATTATGTCGATCTACTGCTGCTGCACTGGCCTAAAAGCGATGTGCCGCTGGCGGAAAGGATCGGCGCGCTGAACGACGTGCGCAAGGCCGGAAAGGTGCGCAATATAGGCATTTCCAACTTCAACGTGGCGCTGACGGAAGAGGCGGTCAAACTCTCCGACACGCCGCTTGCCACCAACCAGATCGAATACCATCCCTATCTGGACCAGACGAAGGTGATTGCGGCCGCGCGCCAACACGGGCTTTCGGTCACTGCCTATTATCTGATGGCGGATGGCAAGGTGCCTGATGATTCGGTTCTGAAGGATATTGGTGCAAGGCACGGCAAGACGGCCGCACAGGTGGCGCTGCGCTGGGCAGTGCAGCAGCCGGATGTCGTGGCGCTTTCCAAGACCGCAACCGAAAGCCGCCTCAAGGAGAATTTCGACATTTTCGATTTTGCGCTCTCGGAAGAGGAAATGCAGGCGATCCACGCGCTTGCCAAACCCGATGGCCGCATCGTCAACCCCGGTCACCTCGCGCCCGACTGGGACGATTGACTGCGTGAACCCGGTCCGGTCTCACCGCTGCGTCAACGCCAGTTTCGCCCCGAGCGCCACAAACGCGGCGGCGAAACTGCGTCTCAGCCAGGTGAGTACGGCCGGGCGCGCCACAACCTGCCGCCTGACCGAGGCGGCAAAACAGCCGTAAAGCGCAAAGACCAGAAACGTCATGGCCATGAAGATCAGCCCGAGATCGACCATGCGCCACGTCGGAGAAACCTCATCAGGCGCGATGAATTGCGGCAGGAAAGCAAAAAAGAAGATCGACAGTTTCGGGTTCAGGAGATTGATGAGGATAGCCTCACCGATGACCCGCCCCGCCTTGCGGTGCTCCTGCTTGTCGTCGATCTTCAGCGCCCCATCTTCCCGAAGCGTGTTCCACGCCATGTAGAGCAGGTAGGCGACACCCAGATATTTGATCACGCCGAAGGCAAGGGCGCTCGCATGCAGAATGGCGGCAAGTCCGGTGATGGCGGCCAGCAGATGCGGCACGATGCCGAGCGTGCAGCCGAAAGCCGCGACGACGCTCGCCTTCGACCCTTGGGACAGGCCGGCGGCCAGCGTGTAAACCACGCCTGTTCCGGGAGAAGCGGCGATGATCAGGGATGTGATGAGGAATTCGGGCGTCATGGTTTCTGCAAGTCCTGTTGAACGGAGGACAGGAGCTTGACTGTGTCCGGCGCGGGGGTCTTGGATGAAATTGCAGCGTTGAGGCTTGGAGGCTCGCGTCTGTAGCCCTATTACCCCAACCTGCCCTACGAAACCGCTGCCCTATACGCCGCAGGCGTCACCCCGAACTGCCGTGCGAAAAACCTGTTCAAATGGCTCTGGTCGGAGAAACCGGCGAAAAACGCCACATCGGCGGGTGGAGCACCCTTGGCCAGCGCACCCCGTGCCAGATGCAGGCGTCGCTGCAAAAGGTAGCTGTGCGGCGTCAGCCCCGTGGTCTTGCTGAAGGATCGCAGGAAGCGGAACTGGCTCATGCCGGCCTCCTGCGCCAGATCGGTTAGGCGCAATGGCCGGGCAGGATCGTCATCGATCCTGCTTTTCGCCCGCCTTATGCTATCGGGCGCTGCCGTCTGGCGTGGTGTTGCCACTGTTTCCATTGCACCCACGAGCAGCATAAGGAGGGTCTCGTCGCAGCGAAGGGTGTCACCCGGGCGATCAGTTGCCGTCACGGCTGAAAAAAGCGCGCGGAACCGGTCTGCCAGAGGCCTGATGTCGACCGGATAGGCGAATTCGAAAAAGCCGTGATCCTTTTCGATAATATCGGCAATGGCGGCCTGCACGATATCGATGTCGAGATAGATCATCCGCCAGGCGCGCCCGCCCTCTCCCAGCGGAATGCCGTCATGAACCTCACCCGGATTGACGGTGATGACATGGCCGGCTTCAGCCTCCACCATGCCGCGCCCGCTCAGCGATTTCTGCGCGCCGCGCTCCACAAGGCCGATGCCGAACTGGTCGTGCATGTGACGTGGAAAAGAGCGGTCGCTATCCGCAACCACGGCAGCAATACCGGGCATGGCGGTTTTCGGCATCAGGAATTGACGGCTGCCCATGAAAAGCTGGCGCTCCCTATAAAGAGCGCCACGCTATCACAGGCGATGCGTCCGAGACAGGGCCGGGCCTTTACGGATGCATGCCGTTGACCATCGAAAACACCTGATCGAAATTGCCGTTCTGCGCGGCGAAACGCAGCGGCTTGCAGCGTTCCACAACCACTTCCTTCTCATCCGGGCGACCGCCGAGAATGTCCATCACTTCCGAAATGAAGGCCTCGAGCGGCATGGCTCTTTCGTCGCTTGCCTGGCCTTCCCCCATCAGCGTCGTCTGCACATAGGGCGGCACGATTTCGATGACCTCAACCGAGGTTTCTTTCAGCTGTTCGCGAAGTGCGACCGAGTAGGCGTGGATGGCCGATTTGGTGGCGCTGTAGGTTGGGGTGACCACCATGGGCACGAAGGCCAAGCCGGAGGATACCGTCAGCACTGTCGCTTCAGGCTGCTTGAGGAAATACGGCAGCAACGCCGCCGTCAGGCGAATGGGCGCCAGAAGGTTGGTGGCGATGGTTTCCTCCGCCGTGTCCAGATAGTCCGGGGCCGAGGCGATGTCCTCCGGCCGCATGATGCCAGCATTGTTGATGACGGCGTTGAGCGTCGGATGTGTCTTGATGAGATTGTCGGCGAAAGAGCGGATGCCTTCGGCGTCGGTCGCGTCCATGACCATCGCGGCCATGCCGGGATTGGCGGCCGTTACCTCATCCAGCACATTCTGGCGGCGGCCGGAAATGACGACCTTGTTGCCCAGCCGGTGAAACGCTTCCGCCAGCGCCCGGCCGATGCCGGAGCCGCCACCGGTGATGAGAATGGTGTTGCCTGTCGTTTTCATCGAAAAATCCTTTGCCTGTTGGATGACGGGAAATTAGCGGCTATACTCTCTATTCGTAAGTAGGCACCCAAAAGAATTATACTTACCCAAAGGAGAGTGTAAGATGAAACGGTATGCCGCCGATCCCATGATCGAGAACAGGCGCAAGTCTCCGCCGCCCACGGAAACCGATCCGGTCATCGAGGCGCTGGTTGAGGATATCATCGCGAAAGTGGCGGACAAATGGACGATGCTGATCCTTGAGGTGCTGGAAGAGCATGGCACGCTTCGCTTTACGCAGATCGGCAGGCTGGTCGGCACCATCAGCCAGAAGATGCTGACGAAAACGCTGAGGCAGATGGAAAGCGACGGACTGGTGCGCCGCACCGTGCACCCCGTCATTCCACCGCATGTGGATTATGGCCTCACGTCTCTCGGAGAGACCCTTGGCAGCGCCTTTTGCGGCGTGTGGATATGGGCGGAAACCCACCATGCGGAAATAGAAGAGGCGCGGCGCCGATTCAATGAACAGCCGCCGCGCCCCGCTATCGAATAAAATGTCGCCTTACGCGAACTGGCTGAGGCCCGGAACCGAAGCGATCACCTGATCGACAGTCTCATCGCCCGCGTGCTGGCGAGCAACGGCGATGGTTTCCTTGGCGAGCGTGGTGATTTCGCTCATGCCGATGCCCTGGCTCATCAGTTGCTGGCCGAGACCCATGATGCCGCCGCCGCCGATCGCGCTCATCAATCCGCCCAGCAGACCGCCGCCACCAGCGCCCTCGCCATTATACTGTGCCACGAGATCGCTGGCACCCGGAATGGCTTCGATCATGCGGGCGATCGGACCATCTGCCGCCTCGCGCTGGAGAAAACCCAGAATCATGCCAACAGCCTTTTCGGCCAGCGCAGGGTCTATGCCCGCCTTTGCGGCGATCTGGTCAACGACTTCGTTCATTCTTGCCTCCTGTTGAAAAACGACGCCAACACCGAATAACTGACGTTAACGTCAACGTAAAACAATCTCATGCCGCATTCAAGCGGGCGGCAGGCGGGTGCGGCAACTTTCATGAAGCGGTTTTTCTTCATCGCCATCAAGCAGTTGTTGCGCCTTGAAACTGTCCTTATAAGATCATCACAACCATACTATGAAAAGGCCGCTTTGGCAGTAGCGGCCAGAGGGTGCCGTAAAAGTTCAATTCGGACATGACCATCTTCAAATCGATCGCGATTTAAGGGGCATGCATCAGTCGCAGGAGAAAATGGTCGATGTTGCAGGACGGACAGATCTATATCGGGACCAGCCGCAATCCGGACGACAGCCTGAACAAGGGTGAATATCTGGAGCTGAAATTCGGCAACCGCCACGGCCTGATCACCGGCGCAACGGGCACGGGCAAGACCGTAACCCTGCAGGTTCTTGCCGAAGGTTTCTCGCAAGCCGGCGTTCCCGTTTTCTGCGCCGATATCAAGGGCGACCTTTCCGGCATCGCCGCCCAGGGCGAAGCCAAGGACTGGGTGCAGAAACGTGCCGAACAGATCGGTTTCACGGATTTTGCCTATGGCAAATCGCCGGTGATCTTCTGGGATCTCTACGGTGAAAAAGGCCATCGCGTTCGCGCCACCATTGCCGAAATGGGCCCGCTGCTGCTGGCGCGGCTGATGGATGCTTCGGAAGCCCAGGAAGGCGTGCTCAACATTGCCTTCAAGATCGCCGATCAGGGCGGGTTGCCGCTGCTCGATCTCAAAGACCTGCAATCGCTGCTGAACTACATGGGCGAGAATGCAAGTGCGCTGTCCAGCCAGTTCGGCCTGATTTCCAAGACCTCTGTCGGTTCGCTGCAACGCGGGCTGCTGGTTCTCGAACAGCAGGGTGCCGCAAACTTCTTCGGCGAGCCGGCGCTGAATATTGCCGACATCATGCGCGTCGGCACGGACGGGCGTGGCACGGTTTCGGTTCTCGCCGCCGACAAGCTGATGATGAACCCGCGCCTTTACGCCACCTTCCTGTTGTGGATGCTCTCGGAGCTCTTCGAGGAACTGCCGGAAGTGGGCGACCCGGAAAAGCCGCGTCTGGTGTTCTTTTTCGATGAGGCGCATCTGCTGTTTAACGACGCGCCAAGGGTGCTCGTCGAGCGCGTGGAGCAGGTGGTGCGGCTTATCCGCTCCAAGGGTGTGGGCGTCTACTTCGTGACGCAGAACCCGCTGGACGTGCCGGAAACCGTTCTTGCCCAGCTGGGCAACCGCGTGCAGCATGCGCTTCGCGCCTATACGCCGCGCGAGCAGAAGGCTGTGCGCACCGCAGCCGATACGTTCCGCCAGAACCCCGCCTTCAACACAGCCGACATCATCACCACGCTCGGTACGGGCGAGGCTCTGATTTCGACCCTGCATGACAAGGGCGCGCCCTCCATCGTCGAGCGCACCCTTGTGCGGCCGCCCTCGGGCCGCGTCGGGCCGCTCACCGACGCCGAGCGCAAATTGCTGATGGATACCGGCTCGCTTGCCGGTCAATACGACAGGGACGTGGACCGGGAATCGGCCTTTGAAATCCTCAACGCACGCGCCCAGAAGGCTGCGGAAGCCGAAGCCGCCAAGCGCGCGGAAGAGGAAAATGCCTCCAGCCAGTCCGACAGTGCCTCGGGACGCTGGCGCCTGCCCGGTTTCGGCGACGAGGAACCCACAAAGGCCTCCACCACCGGCGCCCGCAAGACGAGCGGTTATCAGCGCGAAACCGTGATCGAGGCGGCAATGAAAAGCGCCGCCCGCTCGGTTGCCACATCCGTGGGCCGCGCCATCGTGCGCGGCATACTGGGAAGCCTGAAGCGTTAAAACAGATAAACCGCCCGGCCTTGATCAGCCGGGCGGTTTTTATCCTGTTAGCGTGACGGTTGGTTCACGGCTCGCGATAGAAAATCATGCCGCCGTGGTAGAGCACATCGTCGATGAACTCGCCATCGGCGGTAAAGCCGGTATCATCCCAATAGTCGATATGGTTGCCCCTCACCTCGTAACGCCCCTGATAGGCGCTTTTGCGTTGGCCGCGCGCCTCATCATAGCGGCCATCAGGCAAAAGTTCCTGACGGATATGGCCGTCGCCGGTGACCCACATGCCGATATAGGGGTGGCTTTCGGTCTGGGCCATCTTGTCCATATTCCCTTTCACGGCACGATCCTCCTGATGGTGGCCGGTATCGGCGGCGGCCGTTGCGAGTACAAGGGCAAGCGATGCCGAAACAATCTTCATTGTCCCGGTCCTCCCTATGCGGCGGTCGGGCGGACGACGATTTCATTGACGTCCACGTCGTCGGGTTGTTCGATGGCATAGCGGACTGCGCGGCCAATGGCGTCCGGCTTCAATGCTATGGCTCGGTAGCTTTGCATCAGCTCCGCAGCGGCCGGATCGGTGATGGTGTCGGCAAGTTCGCTTTCCACCACGCCGGGATGAACGCAGGTGACCCGCAGGTCGCGGTTTTCCTGTCGCAGCCCGTCCGAAATCGCCCGCACCGCAAATTTCGTCGCGCAATAAACGGCAGCCGTGGGCGAAACGGCCAGTGCGCCGATGGAAGCGATGTTGACGATGTGGCCGGAAGCACGCGCGGTCATCTCAGGCAGAACGGCGGCGACGCCATAAAGCACGCCCTTGATGTTGACGTCGATCATGCGGTCCCATTCATCGACCTTGAGGGACGACATCAACGATAGCGGCATGATGCCGGCATTGTTGACGATGACGTCGATCCGTCCGAACGCCTTGCGTCCCGCCTCGGCAAAATCCTCGACACTCTGCCTTTCCGTGACATTAAGGGGATGGACGACAACCTCAGCGCCCGTTTGGCGCAGTTCGTGGGCCAAAGCCTGCAAACGGTCCATGCGGCGCGCACCCAGAACCAGTTTCGCGCCTGCAGCGGCAAGTTCTCTGGCGATACCCTCACCTATCCCGCTCGACGCACCTGTTATGAGAATAACTTTGTTCAATGTCATGGCTTTCTCCTTGGCTTTACGGCCCGCTTTTTCGAGAGGAGGCCGTTGCAGGAAAGATAAAGCTTTGCCATTGTCGTGATAATTACCTCAATGATAACCTCCATGGATAGATTTACTAACCAATGAATGTTGATCTCAACGCGCTTTCCACCTTCTGCATGGTTGCCGAGGAACGCAATTTTCGGGCTACGGCGGACAGGCTCGGCGTAACACGGTCAGCCGTCAGCCAGACCATCCGCAGGCTTGAAGAAACGATGGGGATAGCGCTCGTTCAGCGCACAACGCGCAGCGTTAGCCTGACGGAAGCGGGGCAACAGCTTTACGCCGATGTTTCGCCATCCATCGGCAACCTCATGCAAGCGACACAGGCCGCCTCTTCCCTGAGTGGAATGCCTCGGGGGCAATTGCGGCTTGCCGTTTCCTCGATAGCGGAGCGCTTCTTGTCCGGGCCATTGCTGGCGCGCTTTGCTGAAATCCATCCGGAAGTGCAACTCGATATTGTCGTGACGGACGAGGAATTCGATATCGTCGCCGAACACTACGATGCCGGCGTGCGGCTGGGGGAGCTGATCGCGCAGGATATGATTGCCGTTCCGGTTTCCGGGCCGCAGCGGCAGCTCGCCGTCTGTTCCCCGCAATATCGAGATCGCGTCACCTTACCGACGCAGCCGCGCGAACTGATCCATCACAGATGTATCGGCTGGCGGCCTCGTCCGGACGTTGCGCCATATCGGTGGGAATTTGCCGAAAATGGCCGGGAATTCGCGGTCGCGGTGCAGCCGGACTTCACCACCAACGACATGCAGTTGATGATAAAGCTGGCCTGTGCCGGCGCCGGCATCACATTCGGCATGGAAGAGACCTTCCGTCCCTACCTGGAGAGCGGCCAGCTTGTTTCCATGCTGGAGGACCATTCTCCGACTTTTGCGGGATTTTATCTCTATTATCCCAATCGACGTCATCTTGCGCCGAAGCTCCGCGCCTTTATCGATCACGTTCGGCTACCGAGAAACCGGTAATCTGCCGGAGTAGCCTCCGGCAGATCGGTATATCAGCCCAGAAGGGTTACTTCTTCTGCGACAGCAGCGAGAAGAAAGCGCCCTGCGGGTCCTGGCAATTGACGATCCAGCTCTCGCCGGGAACCTCCATCGGGCCGTTGACGACCTTGCCGCCACCGGTGCTGACCCGGGTGATGGCGTCATCGATGCCGTCGACGTTGAAATAATAACCCCAATAACAGGTGGGCGCACCCGCCATACATTTCATCATGCCGCCGACGACCTTGCCGTTATGGGCGAAGATGCGATACGGGCCCATTTCTGCGCCCATGTCAAAATCATGGTCCTTGGTCCAGCCGAAGACCTCACCGTAAAAGGCTATGGCGTCGTCGACATTGTTGGTGGCAAGTTCGTACCAGCCGACGTGACCCGGCAGGTTCTGCGTCTCCTGCGGAAAACCGCCGGTTTCCATCGGCAGCGGCGTCATGATGCACAGAACCGCACCGGAAGGATCAGCCACCACGGCGAAACGACCGATCTCCGGGATATCCTGCGGCGGACGCCTGACCGAACCGCCCTTTTCCGCGAAAAGTTTTGCCGTGGCGTCCACATCGTCAACGCCGACATAACCGGTCCAGTTGGGAGGAATGCCCTGGCCCTTGTGTTCTTCGGTCAGTTCCATGATGCCGCCCATGCCTTTGCCATCGGCTTCCAGCACCAGATAGGGCATTTCCGGCGAACCGAAATCCTTGGTCTGCCAGCCGGCGACATGACCATAGAAGCGGGCACCCTGCTCCATGTCAGGCGTCATCAGTTCAACCCATATGAATTTTCCGTGTGTATCGGACATTGAATCTCTCCGGGGTTATGGCGTCATTTCTCTGGCGATCGGCCGCCGCAGGACGCGGCAGCGCATTATTCGGCGTGATCGGGCAAATTCCGGCGGGGCGTCACGCCTTGCGCTGGAACTCCGATGTCATGAAAGTCTTGAAACTGCCATCCGGCTGCCGGACGCTGCCGGAAAAGCTGCGGTTATTGTCGTCGTGCAGCACCAGCACGTCGCGATAGGTATCGATGCGGCCCGAACCGTCAAAGGCCGGTCCTTCCGCTTCGAGTGTTAGGGTCTTGCCATCATCTTCCAGCCAGCCCTTGTAAACCCAGAGATTGGTCATCATCGACCCCACCCAGGTGCCGACGAAATGGCCCTTGGCAGGGTCGAAACCCACGGTGATGACAGCCGTCATCTCCGTCCCGTCAGGCATCTTGCCGGTGCCGTGCCCGATGATCCACAGCCCGCCGATGGAGCTGACGGTTTTGGTGAACCGCTGGGCGGGGTCATCGGGATCGTATCCCTCATGCCCGGAACTGGCGGTCATGACCCAGTCGCCGACGATCCTGCCCAGGAACGCGTGTTCCTTCTGCGGCTTGGCATTTTCCATTGTCGTCTCCTCCTCCTCGTCCTATTTCAGTGGCAGCAAGACGCGGCCTTGGGCTCGTCCTCGTACTGGTCGTGCCGGCGCACCCAATCCATTACACCGTCTTCATTACGGCCTTTTGGCACCAGATCGAGCAGCATCAATGTACCGAGCGTCTCTTCCATGCCGCGGGCATAGGCGGAATAGCTATGGTAAATCCTGCCGTCCTCGCCCTTGGCGAAAATGCTGACGCCGTGCAGGTCCTTCAGGTCGCCCATCGGCTCGATCTCACGGTAATTGTAGGTGATCGCCCCGCTCTCGATATCCTCATCACGGAAGGAGGCCTGATAATCATAGTTGAAGTCGCTGCCGTTGGCCGAGACCCAAGGGAATTTCCAGCCCATGCGTTTTTTATAGGCCTCGATCTTTTCGAGCGGTGCGCGCGAGACCGCAACGAAACCCGCATCGCCGTGCTTCAGGTGAACCATCGCACCATCGACATGGTCGGCGAAAAAGGAACAGCCGGTGCAGCCCTCCTCCCAGTCGGGTGCCAGCATGAAGTGGTATACGATGAGCTGGCTGCAATTGCCGAAGAGTTCCTTCAGCGATTTCGGGCCGGACGGCGCGTCGAAAATATAATCTTTCGTCACCTCTTCCCATGGCAATGCGCGGCGCGCCTCGTTCAGCCTGTCGCGCGCGCGGGTCAATTCCTTTTCCTTCACCAGCAGATCGCGGCGGGCCGCAAGCCACTCCTCATTAGAAACGACGGGATGAGACATGATCTTTCCTCCTTGGATCCGTCTTTCACCACGGCACCACTCCGCTTCCATGGTGGGCGCCGCCTGTGTCTGCATTGAAAGCCAGGAAAACCGTCAGCAAGGCGACAGGTTCCGCTTGACTAATTACGTTGATATCAACATATATAGTCCATGTCAAACGCCAGCGTGATTCCTTTTTCGGCAACTCTTTTAGTGCGGGACTCCTGTCTTTGCCTGCATGCGCAACGTGCAGCGCGGGCGCTGGCGCGGCTGTTCGATAACGCATTGAAGCCCGTCGGCATCAACAACGGCCAATTTTCCCTGCTGATGTCGCTCAACCGGCCGGAGCCGCCGCCGATGGGGCCGGTCGCCAATCTTCTGGCCATGGACCGCACGACGCTGACGGCAGCGCTGAAGCCACTGGAGCGGCGTGGGCTGGTCAGTATCGAGCAGGACCCAAAGGACAAGCGCGGCAAGCGGCTGCGGCTGACGGTGGAAGGCATGGCCGTACTCACCGCCGCCTTCCCCATCTGGCAACAGACCCACGCCGAAATCGAGGCCCGCATCGGCAGCGGCGACCCCGACCGGCTGCGCCGCGACCTCATTGATCTCGGCTGACGGGAAAGCGGCATACTGCCACTTTTACCCGTGAAAATGTCATCTGCCCGTCGTGCCGGACGGCGAAACTAACGAGGAAGACGCAACAAGGGAGGAAACCATGCGTGTTATCGTTTTCGTAAAGGCCACCCGCAGCAGTGAGGATGGCATAATGCCGACCACCGAACTGATGGAAGCCATGGGCAAGTTCAACGAGGAACTGGTCAATGCCGGCATCATGCTTTCCGGTGATGGCCTCCACCCTTCCTCCAAAGGCAAGAGAGTTGTTTTCGATGGTGAAAGCCGCAGCGTGATCGACGGCCCCTTCCCGCACACCAACGAGCTGGTTGCAGGCTTCTGGCTCTGGAAGGTGAAGGACATGGATGAGGCCGTGGAGTGGGTGAAGCGTTGCCCGAACCCGATGCTGGAGCGCAGCGAAATCGAAATCCGCCCGATGTTCGAAATGGAGGATTTCGGCGACGCGGTGACACCTGAAATCGCCGAACATGTGGAAAAACTGCGCGAGCGCGTGGCAAAACAGTAAGGGCGCCGCGCTTGAGGGCTGGAGAATGCGGGTCGCCGTATTCTCCGGCTCCACCCGCCTCTTCAAAAGCCATTGCCTCGAACCCCTGCCGCTGTTAATTGTTGAACGGTTGAACACGTATCAAGAAAGGAGGCTTCGCATGGATATTTCCTGCTTCTGGCGCAACCGCCAGATCTGCCACCTTTTTGCCCTGCAGACGCGTTTGCAGGGCTGACCGGAACACCAAAACTCTGGTTTGCCCGAAAGGCCGCGCAGAATGCAGCTTGTCTGCCATTGCGCATGTTTTCACGACGGATCACCTCGAAGCGATATCCCGTACTGCATTGTCGCAGACCACGGTTCGTCACAGATCCGTTTTGCCAGAGACAATTTCATGACCCTTATCACGCTTCGAAACCTCGGAATCATTCTGGGAAAGCCGCTTTTTTCCAATCTTGGCCTCACCGTGAATGCCGGAGACCGCATCGGCATCGTCGCTGCGAATGGCCACAGCAAATCCACCCTACTGAATTGCCTTGCCGGTGAACTGGACGCTACCAGCGGTGATATCACCCGGCTGCGCGGGCTGACGCAGTCCATCGTCCACCAGCACCTGCCCTCCCCGCTTTTGGAAAAGACGATGCGGGACGCCGTGCTTTCCGCCCTGCCGGCGGATGAGATCGACAATGAGAGCTGGCGCGCCGACATTATTCTTGATGCCATGCTGGTGCCGGAACCCTATCGTCATCGCCATTTGAAAGAGCTGAGCGGTGGCTGGCAGCGACTTGCCATGCTGGCGCGGGCGTGGATCACCGAGCCTGACGTTCTCCTGCTCGATGAGCCGACCAACCATCTCGACCTCGAAAAAATCAACGTGCTGGAAAGCTGGCTCGGTCAATTGCCGCGCGACACGGCGGTCGTCATCGTCAGCCATGACCGCGCCTTTCTCGACAATATCACGAAGACCACGCTGTTCCTGCGGCCGGAAAATTCGGCACTGTTCCGGCTGCCTTACGGCCATGCGCGTGCGGCACTCGAAGAGGAGGATGCCGCCGATGAGCGGCGTTTCCAGCGCGACATGAAAACCGCGCAGCAATTGCGCCGGCAGGCCGCCAAGCTCAACAATATAGGCATCAATTCGGGCAGCGATCTTCTGACTGTCAAGACCAAGCAATTGCGCCAGCGTGCCGAGAAACTCGAGGAGAATGCGCGCCCAGCACATAGCGAGCGCTCCGCCGGCAAGATCCAGCTCGCCAATCGCGGTACGCATGCCAAGGTTCTGGTCACTCTGGAGGATGTGCCGGTCTCGACGCCGGACGGGACATTGCTGTTTCGCACCGGCCGGCAATTTGTCCACCAAGGCGACCGCATCGTCATTCTCGGCCGCAACGGCGTCGGCAAGACGCGGCTGATCTCACTTCTGAAAGCGGCGATAATGGATGAAGGCCAAATACAGGACGGCATAAAGGCCACGCCTTCGCTGGTGGCCGGATATGTCGATCAGTCGCTTGCCGAAATCGACGACGACAGCACGCCATTTGCGCTCATGACCCGCCGATTCGACATTGGCGACCAGCGCATACACGGCCTGCTTGCGGGTGCCGGTATCGACATGGAAATGCAGAAACGTCGCATCGCAACGCTTTCCGGCGGCCAGAAGGCGCGGCTCGCCATGCTGGCGCTGCGGTTGGCGGAACCGAATTTCTACCTGCTGGACGAGCCCACCAACCATCTTGATATAGATGGGCAGGAAGGGCTTGAGGCGGAAATCATCAACCGTTCGGCCAGTTGCGTCTTCGTCTCGCATGACAGGAGTTTCGTGCGGGTGGTCGGAACACGTTTCTGGCTGATCGACAAGCGCAGGCTGGTGGAAGTCGACGATCCCGAAGCGTTTTTCGCGTCGGCATGAGGCCCGTCAAACGGGCTGAGAGTAAAACAAGCGAAACGCCCGTCAGCCCAGCAGGCTGGCGAGGCGTGGATCACCGGAAAAATCCGCGACCGCAAACCCTGTTCTGCGTATCGGAAATTCGCACAGTGCCTGCACCCCGGTCTTCGACAGGCGGATGCGCCAGCTCATCCGTTCCACCGGCATTTTTTCGGCAAAGGCTTTCGGCGACAGTACCGCGATATTGAGGCCACCTGCGGGATCACGCACCGAGCGGTAGAGGATCGCCTCGATCTTCGCCAGACGCGCCTGCTCGGCCAGCGCCTGGCATGGCTCGTAATTCTGCAGGTCGGTCCACAGCGCCTCGTCCCGGTTCAATTCCGGTTGCGTCAGGTCCAGCGCCGCATCGGTGGCGATACGGGCGGCAAACGCGGAATAGTCGGCGGGATTGGCAGGCAGCGGTGTGCCGGGAGATTCCGCATAAAACAGCAGCCGGTAGAAGGCCATTTCGGCAAGCGCGGTTTCCACCTTGGCTGCGGCGTAATAAACGCCTTCGGTAAAGCCAGCCCGGCGGAAACGCGAGCCATGTGGATATGCCGCACCATACCGGAAGGGCGTGGCAAGAAGATAGTCGAGCCCGGCGCATTCCGGCGGAAAGGGCCGCTTGCTCGCCTCCAGAATATCTTCCAGCAGCGATTGCTCCTCCACCGTATCCACCAGCTTCATGGTGGAAACCTGATGCTGCGCTTCCACCAGCCGCCAGTATTTTCCCGATGCGGCGCGCTTTTCAGACAGGAGCGCGTCGGGCGTCCAGATAGGAGAGGACATCGATCAATCCGGTAATGGTGGTGAGCCTCTCGGCAGGCACGGCGTTGAGCGCCGTATTGTGATTGCGCAGCCAGTTTTTGGCTACCGCCTCGTCGCCGCCGGCGATTGCATCCAGCGAACGGAAAACCCGGATCAGCAGCACCGCAAGCTCGAAAGACTTGGCGCCCGGCTCCAGCAGGAAATCGAGCCGCTTCATACGCGACACCGTCGGGGCGGAAACACCGAGAATATCCGCGGTGCGGGCGGCATTAAGGCCCAGCCGCTCGGCAGCGGTCACAACGGCCTTGGTGACGACCCTGCCCTGCGAAGCAAGATCCATGGCGGTCTTGGCGTGAATATTCATGGTATATATCCTTTCCTTAGAAAGAATATAGCACTTTTCTTTCCATAAACAAGAAGGCCGGGGATTAACCCGGCCTTGCTGCTGGAACTTGCTGGGTCAGGCCACAGAGACCGGCACTTCCGTGGAGGTGCGCATGGCGTGGCTGTAAGGGCACACGATGTGGGCGGCGGCTACCAGTTCTTCTGCCTTTTCGCGCTCAAGACCGGGAATGTTGACCTTCAGCGACACTTCGATGCCGAAGCCGGTGCCGTCTTCGCGCGGACCGATGCCAACGGTTGCCGTCACAGTCGTGTCTTCAGGAATCTTTACCTTCTGCTTGCCGGCGACAGCCTTCAAGGCGCCGAGGAAGCAGGCGGAATAACCGGCTGCGAAAAGCTGCTCCGGATTGGTGCCGCGGGCGCCATCGCCGCCGAGTTCCTTCGGAACGGTCAGCGTTACGTCGAGTACGCCGTCTTCCGACTTGGCGTTGCCGGCGCGGCCACCGGTGGCGGATGCTTTGGTCGTGTAGAGAATAGGCATGGCATTTACTCCCGTTGGGTTGGTGTTGGGTTTCTTATAATGCGCAATTCAATTGTGCGCAATATAATTTTGCACATTGAATAAAAAATTGTTTTTTGCGATAATTTCACGAAATTTCGCCGCGCATCCATGTGGCAGGAACCGAAAGGCAGGGCTGATTGTTCCCTTCCCGGTTGATTTTTGGAGCAGAACAATGGGCGCAGAGAGCGACGACACCAATTTGGAAAGCCTGTTGAGGCTGGACCAGCAGATATGCTTTGCCCTTTACGGCGCGGCGCACGCTTTCACCCGCGCCTATAAGCCGCTGCTGGACCCGATCGGCCTGACCTATCCGCAATATCTGGTCATGATGGCCCTGTGGGAAAAGGAAACCTCCACCGTCAAGGCGCTCGGTGAAATGCTGGGCCTCGATTCGGGCACGCTTTCGCCGTTGCTGAAAAGGCTGGAACATGCCGGGCTGATCACCCGCAAACGCGGAACTGTTGACGAGCGGCAGGTGCTGGTGGCCGTAACGCCCAAGGGCGCCGATCTCAAAAAGGAGGGCGTGAAGATCATGGCGGCAATCGGCGACGCCACGGGCTGCGGGCTGGAGGAACTGGTGCAACTGCGGGACCAGGTGAATGCGCTGAAGGAAAATATCGCCCGGCCGTGATCCCGAAAAAACAAAGGCGGCACAAGGCCGCCTTTTTATTCGAACAGGCTTGGCTTACTGCCAAACAACCACACGCGCCTTCTGCGGCACGCGGTCATAGAGGTCGATGACGTCCTGGTTCATCAGGCGTACGCAGCCGGAAGAGACGGCCTTGCCGATGGAGTTCCATTCCGGCGATCCATGCAGGCGGTAAAGCGTGTCCTTGCCGTTCTGGAAGATATAGAGCGCGCGGGCACCGAGCGGGTTTTTCAGGCCCGGTGGCATGCCGCCGTTCTTGGAAGAATATTTGACCAGTTCCGGCTGGCGGGCGACCATTTCGTCCGGCGGGGTCCATTTCGGCCATTTCTGGCGCCACTGGATGACGCCTTCGCCGGACCAGGCGAAACCATCGCGGCCGATGCCGACGCCGTAACGCATGGCGCTGCCGCCCTGCTCCACGACATAGAGGAAACGCGAGCGCGTATCCACGACGACGCTGCCGGGGCGTTCGCCGGTCGGATCGACTACGCGCTGACGATAATAACGCCGGTCGATCTTCTGATAGGGAACCGCGGGAATGACGTAACCGCCATCCTCGACCGAACCGTACATGACGGCCAGTTCCGCATCGCTAACGCCCGACGAGAACATCTGGCGGAAATCGCTGCCGATGCTGCTCGCCTGCTGGCGAATGGCTTCACCCGTGCCGGAAGAAGCGCAGCCCGCCAGCAACGAAGCGGAGGAAATACCCAGAAGGGAAAGGAAAGTGCGTCTGGAAAGATCTGTGTCGGTGCTTGTCATAAGGCCGGATTGTCCCACATTTCGAACGGCTATATCGCCGTTGTACATCGTTTGTTCCACGTACACAGGCGTATTGCGAAAATAGTTAACCGACCGCTAAAAGCCAGCCAGAAGGCGCTGGGGGAACCCCACGATGCAGCGCTTTCTTTTAGAAAGTGGTCAGATAACCACAATCTGTGCGCCCTTCGGTACGCGCTCGTAGAGGTCGATCACATCCTGATTGAGCATGCGCACGCAGCCGGACGAAGTTGCCTTGCCGACGGACTGCCAGTCGGGCGTTCCGTGCACGCGGTAAAGCGTGTCCTTGCCGTCCTTGAAAATGTAAAGGGCACGCGCGCCGAGGGGGTTGTTGAGACCCGGCGTCATGCCGCCATTGGCGGCGGAAATGGAGGTGAGTTCCGGCTGGCGCCTGACCATTTCGTCGGGCGGCGTCCAGCGCGGCCATTTCGCCTTCCACTGGATCTTGCCGCGACCCGACCAGGCGTAACCGTCGCGCCCGAGGCCAACGCCATACCGGATAGCCTTGCCGCCCGGCTGCACCAGATAGAGAAAATGCTGCTTTGTATCCACGACGATTGTACCCGGCGCTTCCGCCGTCTGGTAGCTCACCTCCTGCCGGAGATAACGCGGATCGATGCGACCATAGGGAATGGCCGGCAGGGACCGGTCGTCATCGCGGATCGGGCCATACATGACCCGGTGCAGCGGATTGGAGACCGGAAGGCCATAGGCCATCGCCTGACCCTGCGCCTGCGGCACATTCAATCCCTGCACCTGCGGCGCGCTCAGGCCCTGCCCGCGCACCGGCGGACCGTATTCCTGATGGAAGCGGGTTCTGAACAGATCCGGCGGGCGCGTGGAAAGCTGACCCGGCTGTGGTGGCAGTTCCGGCTGGCGATTAGAGCTTACGGAATTGAAATTGAACACCGGCGCCGTTTCCTGAACGAAGACGTCCGGGTTCATCCGGCTCGTATCCGTCACGAAAAGGCAGCCGCTCAGGAAAGGCAGCAGCGCAATAACCGCCAGCGAGGCCGCCCGGCGGCAGTTTTTCAATAGGAGTGCTGTCATCTGAACCGCTTCATGAAACCAAGTTTGAAGGCATGATGCATTGCGCGGCTGGCGCGAGGCTGGTGTGTGCCTTTCAAAAAAAATCGGAAAAGCGCATTTTTGCCCTTGAACCTCTAGTTGCTAGAGGTGCCAGATTGGCTGTCGAGTGGAATTCAGGAGCTAGAACCATGAATATTTCGACACGCGGCAGTTTGAACGGGGAATCAGGAGACCTGACCTTCACGGTCGGCGGCATGGATTGCGGCAGCTGTGCGGCGAAGATCGAAACGGCGCTCTCCCGCCTGCCCGGCGTTGCCGACGTCAAGGTCTCCGTTGCGCGCGAAAGGCTGAACCTTTCGCTGGCGGAAGACAAAACGTCGGTCGCAAAAATCGAGGATACGCTGCGCAAACTTGGCTTCAAGCCCGCTTTGCTGCCGCAGGACAAGGCTCCGCGCGAAAAGATTGCGGCGGAACATCACGATCATGGGCATGATCATGACCATTCATCGTGCGGTGGTCATCACCATGCGGAAGCAGCACCGAGCATCGAGCAGAACAATGCCCTGGCCTTCTCTGTCGGCGGCATGGATTGCGGCAGCTGCGCGGCCAAGATCGAAACGGCGCTCTCGCGTCTGCCCGGTGTTGCCGACGTCAAGGTATCCGTTGCGCGCGAAAGGCTGAACCTTACTCTGGCAAACAACAAAACCCCGGTCGAAAAGATCGAGGACACGCTGCGCAAGCTCGGCTTCAAGCCTGCCTTGCTGCCGCAGGAAAAAACCGCACTTGGCAAGGTCGAAGAACATAATCATGATCATGCGGACGACCATGACCATGGATCATGCGGCGGTCATCACGGCCATGATCACGATCACAAACATGATCATTCAGGCCACGACCATTCGGGCCATGACCACGCCGACCACGACCATTCAAGCTGCGGCGGCCACCATCATGACGATGCGAAGCACGCGCATAGCCACGGGAGCGTTGAAACCGTCGCGCAGAGCGCCGACATAGGCCACGCCCATGGCGCGGATGAAAAAGGCGTGTGGTGGCGCACCGCCAAGGCGCGCAACACCTTCACCGGCACCATTCTCGTGGCCGTTGCCTATGCGGCGGAGCTCGGCTTCCCGGCATGGGGCAGTTACGCCTTCATCGTCGCAACGCTGGTCACGCTGTTTCCCATTGCGCGCAACGCCTTCAACGCCGCGCGTTTCGGGGCGATCTTCACCATAGAGATGCTGATGACGATTGCCGCCATCGGCGCCATCATCATTGGCGAGGCGGAAGAAGCGGCCATCGTCGTGCTGCTGTTCTCCGTTGGCGAGTTGCTGGAGGGCTTTGCCGCCGCACGTGCCCGCTCGGGCATCAAGGCTCTCGGTTCCCTGCTGCCAAAAACGGCACTGGTGGAAGAAAACGGTACGCTTCGGCAGGTGGCCGCCGATAAGGTTCGCATCGGCCAGGTGGTCGTGGCGCGTCCGGGCGACCGCATTGCCGCCGATGGCGTGGTGATGGAAGGCGAATCCAGCGTCGACGAATCGCCGATGACCGGCGAGAGCATTCCGGTCGCCAAGGAAAAAGGCGCACGCGTCTTTGCGGGTTCGATCAACCATGATGGTTCGCTGCGCATTCGGGTCGACCGTGCGCCGGAAGACAACACCATTGCCCGCATCATCACGCTCGTTGAAGAAGCCCAGGATGCCCGCGCCCCGACCGAGCGCTTCATCCAGAACTTCTCGCGTTATTACATGCCGCTGATCGTCGCGATTTCCGCACTTACCATCGTCGTGCCGCCGCTTGTGGGCCTTGGCGATTGGGACACCTGGATTTATCGCGGTCTCGCCCTGCTTCTGATCGGTTGCCCCTGCGCACTCGTCATTTCCGTTCCGGCTGCCATCGCCTCCAGCCTTTCGGCTGCGGCACGGCACGGTATGCTGGTGAAGGGCGGTGCGGTTATCGAGATGCTGGCACGCACCGAAACCGTGGCCTTCGACAAGACCGGCACGCTGACGCTCGGCGAACCTGTCGTGACGGATGTGGTGGCTCTTGACGGCAACGAGGCCGGGCTGATCGCGCAAGCCGCGACCATCGAGAACGAGTCCAGCCATCCGCTTGCCAGAGCCATCGTCAACCATGCCAACAAGGCAGGCGTAACTCCCCTGCCCGGCTCGGAGATCAAGGCGATTTCCGGTCGTGGCATGCAGGGCACCGTCGGCGGCAAGCGCCTGTTCATCGGCGCGCCGCGTTTTGCAACCGAAGTCGGGACCGTATCGACGGAACTTGCAGAGCGCATTTCCGCACTGGAAAGCGAAGGCAAGACCGTGGCCGTCGTCATGGCCGAGGGTGCGGCAAGCGGTCTCTTCGCCATGCGCGACGAACCGCGCAAGGATGCGGCAGAAGGCATCAAGGCACTGAAGGAGATGGGTATTTCCTCGCTTATGCTGTCTGGCGACAATGCCCGCACGGCAAAGGCAATCGGCAACAAGCTGGGACTTGAAGCGCGCGGCGAACTCCTGCCGCAGAACAAGGTCGAGGAAATCCGCAAGCTTGCCCAGAAGAAAACCGTGGTGATGGTGGGCGACGGTATCAACGATGCGCCCGCCCTCGCGGCTGCAAGCGTCGGTGTCGCCATCGGCTCAGGCACGGATGTGGCGATGGAAGCGGCGGATGCAGCGCTGATGCGCAACAATGTCGGCGATGCTGCCCGCCTGATCGGCCTATCGCGCGCCACCATGCGCAATATCCACCAGAACGTAACGATCGCGCTCGGCCTGAAGGCGGTATTCCTGGTAACAACGGTTACCGGCCTCTCCGGCCTGTGGCTCGCTGTCTTCGCCGACACCGGCGCTACGGTTCTCGTCACCGCCAATGCCATGCGGCTGCTCGGCTACTTCAAGAAGAGCGCCTGACTTTACGAGAGGGCCGAAAGCTGCAAAGCGGTTTTCGGCCCTTTTTTATGCAAATTCGTTGAAAAAGCGGATGCTTTCCGTCACGGCGCCCGGCACCACGCCATTGTGTGTGCCGGGCAGCAGTTTTTTGTCGACCTTGAATCCCGAATACACGGCGCGGTCGACGAAAAGCTGGTGATCGGCGTCGAACGGGCGCTCCTCCGTGCCGCGCAGCAACAGCGCCGGGCATTTGAGGCTGGGGCCGAAACAGACCGAAGAGCGCATGATGAATTCCCGCTCGTCGGTTTCGTCGAAACAGAGTTCGTCCGAATAGCGGTTGAAGTAACGCCATGAATTGACGCCCGCCGAAATCGGCGCGGCGGCACGGAATTTGCGGCTCATGGCGGCCAAGAGCGTCAGCGTGCCGCCATTGGAATGCCCGGCGATGAAGAAGCGTTTCCTGTCGACACCGGGTAGGCTTTCCAGATAGGTCGCCGCCGCCAGCGCATCCGCTGTTTCGTCGTAGAAACCGGAATAATTGCCGTTCTGGCCGTTTTCGCCCCGGAAGGACGGCAAAAGCACCACGAAACCCGCCTCCCAATAGGGCTTCATCATCGCCCAATGGCCGTCACCGGTGGCGTTGCCGCCGTGCAGGAAAAGCACCGCGGGTTTGAGTACCGTCGAGGGCTGATAATGGGAAAGCCAGGCCACAAGCTCGATGGAACCATCCGGCCCGCCACGATAGGTGACCCGTTCCGCGCCCGGCGGTGTGCCGAGCGGCGATGATTTTTCCGGAGCGGACATTTTGCGCAGCAAATGGGTATGGAACCGTTTGCGCGCCTCGCCGTAATCCTGCTTTTCCAGCGGCAGCACTTCGGGCGTGGGAATGCCCGCTTTCGCACCCGCGGGCAGAAGTGCCGCTGCTGACAGGCCCATGGCACCCACAAGCAGATTGCGCCGCGTCAGGCTCCTTAAGGTCGCGCCGCTTTCTTCCTGTCCGAATGCTGAGGAGAGAAAGCGTTTATCTGGCATATGCGCACCTGAGTGATCAAAACATTAGAAGCAGTTCAGCACTGCGGCGAGAGGCTGTCCAATCACGGATTCGCGAATGACAACAATGTATTCGCAGCCATCATGGCATTTTCTGGACAAAACATTCCCTTACTCCTGGGCTTGTTACAGGAATCCAGTCGACGCGCATCGGCTCGGCGGTAAGAGTCCCATCAGCCCAAGGACTTGGGCTGGCTGGATCCCTGTGACAAGCACAGGGATGAGGGAGGTAGCGGGGACCCCTACCCATCAACGCCATCGATCATCGCCACAAGCGTCGCCAGGCGATCCGCCTCCGCCGGGAGTTTGTCGGCGCGAAGCCTCGCAATGCGTGGAAACCGCATGGCAACGCCGGATTTGTGGCGGTTGGAACGGTTGATGCCCTCGAAAGCCACCTCCAGCACGAAACCGAAATCCGGCGTGGCGCGCACCGCGCGCACGGGTCCGAAACGCTCGACGGTATTGTCGCGCACGAACTTGTCCAGCACTTCAAGCTCCGCATCGGTAAAACCGAAATAGGCCTTGCCAACCGGCACCAGCTGTTCACCATCCTCCCCTTCCGCCCATACGCCGAAGGTGAAATCGGAATAATAACTCGAGCGTTTGCCGTGGCCGCGCTGCGCATACATCATGACAGCATCGATATTGTAGGGATCGCGTTTCCACTTGAACCACGGTCCCTTGGCCCGGCCGGCCTGGTAGGCGCTGTCGCGGCGCTTGATCATGACGCCTTCGATCACCGGATCGGGCGGCGCGGCGCGCAGCGTATTCAGCTCGTCCCATGTTGAAAAACCGATGAGCGGAGACAGGTCGAAGCGGTCATGCGGGGCATGTTCGATGATATCCGACAGGCGGCCACGGCGTTCTAGATAGGTCTGCGCGCGAATGTCGCTCTCGCCATCGAACAGCAGGTCGTAGGCGCGGATGAAGGCCGGATAGTCATCCTGCATTTTGGCCGTCACCGTCTTGCGGTTCAGCCGTTGTTGAAGGTCGGAAAAGGTGCGCGTGAGATTGTTGGAGCGCGCCGTGCCGCCAATCAGCAATTCACCATCCATCACGCCTTCGAAATCGATGGCATCGAGCACGTCGGGAAATGCGCCGGAAATATCGTCGCCGGAGCGAGAGTAGAGTTTGCGCGTCTCGCCTGCGCGGGAAAGCTGCACACGGATGCCGTCCCATTTCCACTCGGCCGCATAATCGGCAGGGTCCAGACCATCGAGATCGCCGTCTGCAACCGGGGTGGCCAGCATTACCGAGTGAAAGATGGCGGGCGTTGCCAGAACCGGTCGCTCGGACTTGCCCTCCAGCCAGGCGAAAAGCGTCGTGTAAGGCGGCGTCAGACCGTGCCAGAGGGTTTCGATTTCGATGATGTCCTTATCTGCGAAATCCGCCAGTGCCTGCCGCGCCAGCCGCGCCGAAACGCCGATGCGAAGGCTGCCGGTTGCGAGTTTCAGGAAGGCGAAACGCGAGGAGGTATCGAGCCGGTCGAGCAGATCGCGCACCGCTCCGCGCACTTCGGTGCGGCCGAGCGAATTCATCAGCGTCACGACTTCGCCAAGACGGGGATCCTGCGCCTCGGAATCATCCAGACCGCCGATATTGCCCCAGACCAGCGAGATGGTCTCGGCCAGGTCGCCGACATAATCGTATGAATAGCGGAACAGCACCTCGTCCATGCGCTCCAGCACCAGCTCGCGCAGCATTGCGGGCTTGACGCTTTTGAGGTCCAGCGTGCCGGCAATCGCCGCCAGCCCATACCCCCGGTCTGGGTCAGGCGTATCGCGGAAATAATCGGTCAAAAGCTTCAGCTTGCCGTTGCGCGATGGGGTGAGGACAAGTCTGTCGAGAAGGGTGGCGAAGGCTTTCATCTCAATCCCCCTCGTCTTCGTAACCGACAAGATGCAGCGGTTTGGCAGCAATGCCCTGCAATTCGCACCAGCGCACCAGCGCCTCCTCGCGACCATGCGTGACCCAGACGGCCTGCGGGCCAATTTCCTTGATGGTTTCCAGCAGTTCCGGCCAGTCGCAGTGGTCGGAGATGACCAAAGGCAGCTCCACGCCGCCCTGTTTCGCCCGCTGTCGGACCATCATCCAGCCGGACGCGAATGCGATCAGCGGCTCGTTGAAACGGCGCGCCCAGCGCTCCTGAAATGCAGAGGGCGGGCCGACGACGATCGCGCCCTTGAAGATGGCGGGATCGCTTTTTTCAAGCGTCGCGGGGCGCAGCTCACCGAGATCGATGCCTTGCGACACGTAATAATCGCAAAGCCGCGCCAGCGCGCCGTGGATATAGATGGGATCGGCATAACCATTGTCGCGCAGGAGCCTGATAACGCGCTGCGCCTTGCCGAGTGAATAAGCGCCGACCAGATGGGTGCGCTCGGGAAACTGCTTGATGGAGGTGAGCAGCTTGCCGATTTCCACCCGCGGCAGCGGGTGGTGAAACACCGGCAACCCGAAGGTGGCCTCGGTGATGAAGACATCACACGGCACCGTTTCGAAGGGTGTACAAGTGGGATCGATACCGCGCTTGTAATCGCCGGAGGCAACGATGCGCATGCCGTTCATTTCCACGGAGATCTGCGCCGAACCCAGCACATGGCCCGCCGGGTGGAAACCGACGGTCACGCCGTTTACCTCCACCGCCTCCCCGAATGCGACCGCCTGCTCGCTGCCGCAGAAGTCCTCGCCGTAACGGATGCGCATGATATCGAGCGTCTGGCGTGTAGCCAGCACCGCCCCGTGGCCGGCGCGGGCATGATCGGAATGGCCGTGGGTTATCAACGCGCGCGCCACCGGCCGCACCGGGTCGATATAAAAATCGCCCGGCGGGCAATAAAGACCCTTGGGCGTGGAGTTCAGGAGCTGTTCCGGCTTCATATTCATTGAGATAGGGCCGCCCGCGCGAATTTAAAGTGCTGCGAGCATAACGCGGAACGGGCGTTAAATTTCCAGGGGTGCGGTTTTGTTTTCGCGCTCAGAGGTCGCGGGTATATTGGAAAGGCCCGGAACCATCCCTCATCCTTGTGCTTCTCACAGGGATGAGGGAAGAGCTAGTTGCCGGAGGAAGGCACAGCTCGAGTTCACCGCGCCTTATAGGGACAGCCGCCCCTACTCCCCCGCACTTTCCGCCGGCTTGGCCGCCTGTGCTGCGGCTGGCAACCGGACCGGTTTCAGCATCAGTGCTGCGGCAAGGCCGATGGCGGCGGTTGCGGCGGCTGCGAAGAACAGCGGCGTGAAGGCATCCGAATAGAGCGAGGCAACGGCGGCCTGGGATGCCGCGGGCAGTTCGGAGAGCATCTTCGGCGTCAATTCCTCAATCCGTCCAACACCCGGAATGGTCACGTCAACGCCCTTGAGGCTGGAGGTGACGATCGCGCCATAGACCGAGATGGCTATTGCTGCGCCGCCCATGCGGGTGAGCGTCACCGCGCCGCTTGCGGCACCGATATCGGCCTTCGGCGCGGAATTCTGCACGCCGATAATGGGTACCTGCTGGCCGAGGCCGACAGCGAAACCCTGCGCCAGCATGAGAATCGCAATCAGCCAAAGCGGCGTTCCCGCATGCATCTGCGTGAAGAGCAGCATGGCGATGACATTGATAGTGAGCCCGGCCACCGAAAACGGCTTGTAGACGCCGGTGATCGAGATCAACCGCCCGGCCGACAGGGAACCCATGACGATGCCGCCGGTGACGGCGATGAAGAACAGGCCGGCATGGGATGGGGAAAGCCCGGTCGTGGTCTGCAGGAACAGCGCGTAATAATTGACCATGCCGATGCCAATGCCGCCGCTGGTCAATGAAACGATCATCAACAGCGGAAAGGTGCTGTCCTTGAAGAGCCTGAGCGGCACCACGGGTTCCGGCGCGCGACGTTCCACTTGCACCCAGAGGAATGCGGCGATGACGGCGAAAGCGATAATACCGAGGCTGGGACCTGCAATAAGCGAACCGAACAATTCGCTGCTGTCGGCCCAGAAGACGACGCTTGCGATCGTCGCTGCCAGCAAGACGGCGCCGAGATAGTCGATCTTCGGCTGACGCGCGGGACGGCGGTAGGGCAGCAGGAAAATCAGGCCGGTGATGACGATAAGCCCGAGTGGCAGGTTGATGAGGAAGATCGACCGCCAGCCGAACAGATCGCTCATCGTGCCGCCGAGAATGGGCCCGACGCTGCCCGACGCCATGATGGTGAGGCTGGAATAGCTCTGGTAACGGGCTCTTTCACGCGGTTCGAACAGATCCGCATTGACGGAGAAGATCGACACCATGATGCCGCCGCCGCCAAGGCCCTGAAGCACGCGGGCCGCGATCAGGCTATCCATTGACCAGGCCAGCCCGCAGGCGAGCGAGCCGAGCGTGAAGATGATAACCGCAGCGATCATCACGTATTTTCGCCCGAACAGGTCTCCGAGCTTGCCATAAACAGGCATGACCGCGCTGGTCGCCAGAAGATAGGCCGAGCCGATCCAGCCAAAACGCTCCAGCGCGCCGAATTCGCCGACGATGGTGGGCAGCGCTGTCGAGACGATCTGGTTGTCGAGGGTAGCCATGAACATGGCCAGCATCAGAAACAGGAAAACGATGAGCCTACGCCGGTGATCCGACACAAGCGGCGCCACGGGGGCAACGGACATATCCATGAAAAATCTCGTTGAGTTTCGGCAATTTTGCTGCGACAATTTATGTGCTATTAGCATATATATGTCAATGGCAAGTTTTTGACATCCATGATATTGGCGCTAAATGTGATCGCAAATCGGGATTGAAAGGAACGGCTGAGCGTGTCGACTGAGGAAGACTGGAACGAGGATCTGCCCGAAGACATCAAGCGCATCGGCAATACGATGACGCGTATGCGCATCATGATCGGACGGCGCATCATCGGGCGCATGGCGCTTGCCAAGGTGGCTCCGGGTCTGGAACTCTCCCATATCGACGTTCTCGATATATTGCGCCGCGCGGACGGTGATGTCACCGTTGGTGCGATTGCCGAGGGCATGCGCATAGACCCCTCGCGCGGCAGCCGGGTGGTGGCGGATATGGTCGGGCGCGGCCTGTTGAAACGCGGCGTCTCGCAGGAGGATGCCCGCCGCAGCATCGTCGAGATCACACCACTTGGCACCAGTCTGCTGCAGGAAATGCGCCGGACCAAGATGAGCGTCATCCAGGACGTGATGGATGGATGGCCGGAGGAGGATGTCGAGACATTCGCGCGGCTTTTCGATCGGTTCATCGACCGTTTCGAGGCCCGGCTGTCACCGGATACGGACCTCCTGACGGATCAGAAAAAATCATAGTTGACCCTGACATCCACAACTTCACTTTAAAAGGACGAGACCTTAACGTGCCGCCATCGAAAAGGTAAAAGGGTGACTTCGATGTTGACGATCTATGGTGTCTACCGTTCCCGCGCCACGCGCACGCTCTGGCTTGCCGGGGAACTGGGCATGGAATTCAAGCACGTGCCTGTCGTGCAGGCCCGCCGCGTTGCCGATCCCCTGGCCGCAGACGCGCCGCTCAACACGCTGTCCCCCGCGTTTCTGGCCATCAATCCGATGGGCACCATCCCCTGCATCGAAGATGACGGCATGGTGCTTTATGAATCCATGGCCATCAACCTTTATCTCGTCCGCAAATATGGCGGACCGCTTGCACCGGTCGACCTGAAGGAAGATGCGGCGATGCTGCAATGGTCGTTCTTTGCCGCGACCGAAATCGAGACCAATTCGCTGAAGATTTCCTCCGCCATTGCCGAAGGGCTTTCGGAAAGCGATGCCGGCAAAGCGGTGATCGATGTCGCCGCGCGCCTTTTGAGGCGGCCCTTACGGGTGCTGGAGCAACATCTTGCCAGCCACGATTATCTGGTAGGCGACCGTTTCACCGTCGCCGATCTCAACGTGGCGGAGATCGTCCGTTACGCGCAGGGCCACCAGCCGCTGTTTGACGCCCATCCGGCGCTGAAAGCCTGGCTGGAGCGCTGCCAGGCCCGCACGGCATTCAAGTCCATGTGGGACAGCCGGGCCGCCGAGGCGGCGTGAACGAAGGCACTAGCTGGGGATAGTTGGCAGACCTCTCTCCGCACTCGACGTCATCCTCGGGACAAGCCCGAGGATGACGAAGCAAGCTTTTTAGCACATCACCCCTTCTCACCCGCCAGCGCCCGCTGCACGGCCGGGCGCTCGTTCATGCGCCTGAAGTGATCATGCACCTTCGGGAAGCGGGCGATATCCACGCCGTCGCTTTCCAACCAGCCGGACATGACGAATAGATAGGGATCGGCGACCGAATAGGCGGTGCCCAAGACCCATGGGCCGTGCAGCATGCCGTGCTCGATCAGTTCGAAACAATCGGTCATGGTCTGCGGCACCTTCGCTTTCATATCCGCCAGGGAACTATCCTCGCTCGCCCAGCGGCTGCCGCGCCGGCCATGCGCATGGGCGACATGCACCGTGGAGGAAATGAAGGCGTTGAAGGCTTGCATCAGGGCGAATTCGAAGGGATCGTCGAGTGGGGCGAGTTTCTTCTCCGGAGCCATCTGCGCAATGAAGGCGAGGATGGCAGGCGTTTCCGTCAGCACCCCGCTTGCCGTTGCCAGCGCTGGCACGCGGCCTTTCGGGTTGATCTTCAGGAATGCCTCGGAGCGCTGCTCGCCCTCGGCGAAGTTGACGCGATGGGCCGTGTAAGGCAGGCCGGATTCCTCAAGCACGATATGGCTGGCGCGGGAGCAGGAACCGGGGGAGAAAAACAGTGTGAACATGGATATGCAACCTCCAGGGCAATGAGGGGCGCCCACCTCCTCGCGTGCAGACGCCAGCCCCTGCGGCGGCTATCTGGCAGACCATCACATGCAAGGGCAATCCATCATCCTGCCGGCAGCGGGCCGCGTCAAAGGTTATTTCTGAAGCGTGTCGCGTTTAACCGAAGGCATACCGCGCGCCTTATTTTTTGTCTTAAGCCGCTGCGCAGTTTTACAGGAGATGCCTCTAGAGGCCGACAACCCGGATATCGCCGACATGGATGCCGTTCCAGTTGCGCATCTGCCGGTTTGCCATGGCAAGCAGCGCCTCGTTCTCGGCGCCATCGAAATATTTCGCCAGCATTGCGGCAATCATCGCTTCCGCCGCACGCGTCGTGCCGTCTTCGCATTTCACCGCCATGGCGATGCCCTTTTCCGGCAGTGCGGCCACGAACACGCCTTCTGCACCGGTCTTGGCGAAAATCCTGCCCGGCGCGATCTGCATCAGCCTGGTGCAGGTGCGGCCGGTGCCCGCCACATAAAAGGGTTCCGCCATGCAGGCGTCAAAGAGCCTGCGGGAGGCTTGCGCGCGCCCGGCCTCCAGCCCCCTGCCCGTCGCCATCTTGGCAAAACCATGCGCCAGACCCTTGAGCGGCACGGCATAAGTGGGGATCGAGCAACCGTCCACGCCGCAATTGTCATGGCCAAGCGTCGCACCCGTCAGGCTTTCCATCGTCGCGCGGATTTCCCGCTGCAGGGGGTGGTCGTAACCGACATAGCCCTTGGGGTCGGTGCCAGTGTGACAGCAGGCGCAGATGAAGCCGGAGTGCTTGCCGGAGCAATTATTGTGAAGCGCCGTCGGCTTTTCCAGCGTGCGGGCCTGATGGATGATGGTCTTCTGGTCGGAAGACCAGTGCGCGCCGCATTCCAGCGTATCCACATCCCTGCCCGCCCTTGCGAGCATGGAGGCGGCGAGCGCCGCGTGTTCATCCTCGCCGGAATGAGAAGAGCAGGCAAGCGCCAGTTCGCGATTGCCGAAGCCATAGGCATCCGCCGCGCCGCTTTCCACCAGCGGAATCGCCTGCATGGCCTTGCAGGCAGAACGCGGGAAGACGCCACGCTCGACATCACCAGCTGAAAATACCACGCCGCCATCGCCATCCACCACCACTGCAAGACCCTGGTGGCGGCTTTCGACCAGACTGCCCCTGAGGACTTCGACGGTAACGGAATTGTTCATTTTTGCGGCCTCAAAAAGTTCTGATTTTATGTCGTTGATAGCGCAATTGATTTTTCGATGCACGAGGCTATCAGTGAAATTTGCAAAACGTCTGCTGCTGGCGATTGCCATCATCTATCTGCTGCCAGCTCTGGCATCGGCGGGGTTGTGGGCCATGAGGGATCACCCGCAGGGCTGGCGTGACGCGCGCTGGTCTTCCTCCGGCACCCTGCCGCAAGCAGGTGCCGACCGGCAGGCGGCGGTTTACGTTTTTTCCGCCATGACCGGTGGCTTTAAAGGCTCCGTCGCCAGCCATGCCTGGATCGTGCTGAAAAAGCCGGGCGCGACGGCCTACGATCGCTACGACAAGGTGGGCTGGGGAATGCCGATACGCCACAATGGCTATCCGGCGGATGCCTATTGGTATTCCAACACGCCGCGTCAGGTGGTGGCCATTCATGGGGCGGCAGCGGAAAAACTGATCCCGAAGATCGAACAGGCGATTGCCGACTATCCCTATGGGAAACCGGGCGGCTATCGTATCTATCCCGGTCCCAACTCCAACACTTTCGTTGCCCATGTGCTGCGCAGCGTGCCGGAGCTCGGTGTGGTTCTGCCATCAGACGCGGTGGGCCGCGACTATCTGCCCAACGGCGCGTTTTACCACGTCGCCGACGACTGGAAGGATGCGAGCCTCTCGCTTGGCGGGTTGTTCGGTATTTCGGCGGGCGCACGCAGTGGCTTCGAGGTCAATTTCCTCGGCTTGGTCGCGGGCTTCGATTTCAGCCGGCCCGGTGTGAAGATACCGGGACTTGGCTATTTCGGAGTGGCGGGTATCCGCGCGTAAAGTCGGGTCAGGTCTCAGCGGCGTGTGCTGCGCGTTTGGCGCGGATGCTCTGGGCAATAAAAACACGCGACAGGCCGTGATAGAGCGGCTCCCGGGAGAACAGCCGGGAGGTCAGATATCCCAGCATCGATGCCACCATGATGGGGATGACGCCGTCATGATTGCCGGTCATTTCGAGGATGATCACGAAAGCCGTCATGGGGGCCTGCACCACGCCCGCGAAATATCCCGCCATGCCGACAATGGCGCCAAGACCGATGCTCGTACCCAGCAAAGTCGCCATCGTACTGCCAAAGCCCGCGCCCACGGACAGCGACGGCGCGAATATACCGCCCGGAATGCCCGACATCATCGCCAGAAACGTGGCCGCCAGCTTTTCGATGAAGAAGAAGGCCGGTGCGGCCTGGCCCTCGATTGCGGCGCGCGCCTGTTCGTAACCCGTTCCGAAGGTCGCGCCATCAGTTGCAATACCGATGACTGCGGAGGCAAGGCCGCAGGCGGCGGCAACCGCCAGCATCCGCCTTGACGGCATGGCCTGGGCGAAGCGCCGGATACGCGCGGACAGGCGCAGCGCGCCCGCGCTGAACAGCGCGCCGAACGCACCACCACCAATGCCGCAGACCAGCACGAGCAGCCAGTCCATCATGGTTTTCGCCATCACGGAACTGGTGCCAAAGTAAGTATAGCTGCCGACCAGCGCCAGCGAGGCAAGGCCGGACAGGATGACGGCGGTAAGGACGAGGCCGTTTGCCCGGGATTCGTAGGTCTTGCTCATTTCCTCGATGGCAAACACGATGCCGGCCAGCGGTGTGTTGAACGCTGCGGCAATACCCGCCGCTGATCCGGCAAGAATAAGACCTTTTGCCTGTGCCATGCCGCCCCAGCGCGCCGCCTGAAGCATGATCGAGGCCCCGACCTGCACGGTTGGCCCCTCTCTCCCGATCGACGCACCGGACAAAAGCCCGACGACCGTCAGCGCGACCTTGCCGAAAGCGAGTTTCAGCGACAGGAGCCGCGAACGATCCGCGTCGTCACGCAGGTGCCGCGCTGCGATGGCCTGGGGAATGCCGCTGCCGCCGGCATTGGGGAAAACCGTGATGGCGAGCCAGGCGCACAGCGTGAAACCGAGCGGCGTCACGACAAGCGGCAGCAGAAACGCCCATTCGCCAGAAGATGTTGCCGCAAAGAAAAGATGCTGGGCGCGATCCGCCGCCCAGGCAAACCCGACGCTGATGATGCCGACTGCAAGCGCGCCGATCCAGAATACTGCCCTCGGCTTCCACACCCGCCATGAACCCCACACAACACGGGAACGGCGGAGCATCTTCAGCTTTTTGTAGTCGACGGGCATGGGGATCCAGATCGGTGATTTCAGTTATTGTCGGGCGGGAGGCCCTTTTATCGGCCTGCCAGCCGGCGATTGCAAGTTTTGCATTTGACTCGTTGCGACAGATGGCAGAAGCTGCGCATCGCAAATGCAACGCATGGAGAGAAAAGATGAAAACCGCAACTTTGCCTTCGCTGCGTGTAACGGCGGATTTCCGCGAGGCGGCAGAAAGCGTTCTGAAAGACGGCGAGACGCTATCGTCATTTGTCGAGGATTCGGTCCGCAGGCAGGTGGAAATCCGCAAATCGCAGGCGGAATTCATTGCGCGCGGGCTGGCGTCGCTCGAACAAGCGGAGCGAACCGGTGTCTATTATAGCACCGACGATGTTCTTTCGATGATGCAAAGAAAACTCGATGCTGCGAAAGCCGCGAAACGGAAATGACATATCAGCTTCGTTATACCGAAGAAGCACTGGCGGATTTCGATCGCATCTATGATTTTCTGATCGCATACGACATCGATGTGGCCGAGAAGGCCATTCACGCCATAAGAGCAGGATTAGACATTCTCAGCGATTTTCCCTTCAGTTGCCGTAAGGCATCTTCTGAAAACGGGCTGATACGTGAACTCCTCGTGCCGTTCGGGTCATCCGGCTATATCGTGCTGTTCCGCATCGACGGCCCGGAAACAGTCACCATTGCCGCCGTTCGCCACCAGCGCGAGGACGATTACCATTGATCCTCACCGGTCGCTGACAGCCGCGCGCGGGTTTACCCACGGCTCCTGATTGGAGCGCGGCAGCGGGGTTTTGCCAAGGATGTGGTCCGCCGCCTTTTCGCCCGTCATGATCGACGGACCGTTCAGGTTGCCATAGGTCACGTGCGGGAAGATCGAGCTGTCGGCGACCCGCAGCCCCTCCACGCCGATCACCCGGCATTCGGGATCAACGACCGCCATGGGGTCGTTCCTGTCGCCCATCCGGCAGGTGCCGCAGGGGTGATAGGCGCTTTCCAGATGTTCGCGCAGGAAGGCGTCGATCTGTTCGTCCGTCTCCACCTTTTCGCCCGGCTGGATTTCCGGCCCGCGAAAATCGTCGAAGGCTTTCTGGCCGAAAATCTCGCGCGTGAGGCGCACGCAATGGCGGAATTTTTCCCAGTCTTCCGGGTGGCTCATATAGTTGAAGCGGATGACCGGGTCGTCATGCGGATCGGCGGAACGCAGCGTGACATTGCCGCGCGACTTCGACAGGTTGTAGCCGACATGTGCCTGAAAACCATGGCTTTTCGCAGCAGCCTTGCCATCATAGGAGATGGCGACGGGCAGGAAATGGTACTGGATGTCAGGCTGTTTCAGGCCGGGCGCTGAACGCAGGAAGGCGCAGGCCTCGAACTGGTTGGAGGCCCCTAACCCGCCTTTCGACAGCAGCCATTGCGCACCCGCGACCCCCTGCCAGAACCAGGGCAGCCAGGAGTAAAGCGACACCGGCTTGGTGGAGACCTGCTGGAAATAAAACTCCATATGGTCCTGAAGGTTTGCGCCCACACCCGGCCGATCCGCCTTAACCTCTATGCCCATGTCCTTCAGATGAGCGGCAGGCCCGATGCCCGAAAGCATCAGCAATTTCGGCGAATTGAAAGACGATGCCGAGACGATGACCTCACGATCGGCCCTGATGGTTTCCACCCCGCCCCTGCGCTCGATTTCGACGCCGACGGCACGGCCGTTCTCGATGACGACCTTGCGGGCGAAGCCGTTGACCAGCGTGACATTACCGCGCTTCAGCGCCGGCTTCAGATAGGCATTGGCGGCGGACCAGCGGCGGCCATTATGGATGGTCTGCTCCATCAGGCCGAAACCTTCCTGTTTGGAGCCGTTATAGTCGTCTGTCAGCTCGAAGCCTGCCTGCGCACCAGCCTGAATGAAGGCGTGGAACAGCGGATTGCTGACCGGCCCGCGCTGAACATGCAGCGGCCCATCCGTGCCGCGCCACCCCTCTTCGCCGCCATGGCTGTGTTCCATGCGCTTGAAATAAGGCAGCACATCCGCATAGGCCCAGCCATGCGCGCCCAGGTCCTCCCAGCGGTTGAAATCCTCGGCATGGCCGCGCACGTAAACAAGGCCGTTAATGGAGGACGAACCGCCGATGACCTTGCCGCGTGGGGCGGTGATGCGGCGATTGTCGAGGTTCGGTTCGGGTTCGGAGAGATAGCCCCAATTGTAGCGCTTCATACTCATCGGCCAGGCCAGTGCGGCCGGCATCTGGATGAAAGGCCCGAAATCCGAGCCGCCAGCCTCGATGACAATCACCGAATAACGGCCGTCTTCCGACAGGCGATAGGCGATGGCGGAGCCTGCGGAACCGGAACCGACGATGACGTAATCTGCGTGCATGATTTGCTCTCTCTTCAATGAGCGTTGGTTCCGATTAACGGGCTGAGGGTGGGGTCCCCCCCCACCAAATCTCAATAAGGCGCGTCCACCTTCCCCGTGCTCACATAAACCGTCTTCAGCTCGCTATAATGCTCCAGCGCCGCCGCCGAATTCTCGCGCCCGAAACCAGACTGCTTGGAGCCGCCGAATGGGATTTCCACCGGGCAGAGATTGTAGGTGTTGATCCACAGCGTGCCCGCCTCCAGCTGGTCGACCACGCGATGAGCGCGGGCGAGATCGGCGGTGAAGACGCCGCCGGCAAGGCCGAATTCGGTGGCGTTGGCGCGGGCCAGAACCTCATCCTCATCATCGAAATCCAGCACGCACATGACCGGGCCGAAGATTTCCTCGCGCGCGATGGTCATGTCATCGGTCACATCGGCAAACACGGTCGGCTGCACATAGGCGCCCTCGCCTGCAACATTGTTGGGAATGCCGCCGCCGGTTACCAGCGTCGCACCCTCCGCCTTGCCCTTTTCGATATAGCCAAGCACCTTTTCCTGCTGGGCTTTGGAGACCAGCGGGCCGAGATGGGTGGCGTAATCCAGGGGGTCGCCGAGGATCATCGCCTCGGTGCGGCGCTTCAGGTTTTCGAGGAAGCGGTCCTTTGCCTTTTTCTGCACGAAAACGCGGGTACCGTTGGAGCAGACCTGGCCGGAAGAATAGAAATTGCCGAGCATCGCGCCGCCGACAGCGCTTTCGATATCGGCATCGTCAAACACGATCAGCGGCGATTTGCCACCGAGTTCCATCGTCACGTGCTTCAGATGCCCGGCGGCGGCGGCGGCCACCTTGCGGCCGGTGGGCACCGAGCCGGTGAGCGAGACCTTGGCGACATCCGGGTGGTTGACCAGAAGCGGGCCGGTATCGCGATCACCCTGAATGACGTTGAACAGGCCCTTGGGCAGCCCTGCCTCGATCAGGATTTCGGCGATCTTCAAAGCGCCGAGCGGGGTGTTTTCCGATGGCTTGAAGACCATGGCGTTGCCAGCAACGAGCGCCGGGGCCGCCTTCCAGCAGGCGATCTGCTGTGGATAGTTCCATGCGCCGATGCCGACACAGACGCCGAGCGGCACGCGCTTGGTATAGGCGAAATCGCCGCCGAGCGGGATGTAGTTGCCATTCAGCGCGGAAGGCGCGATACCGCCGAAAAATTCGAAGGCATCGGCACCCGAGGTCGGATCGGCGACAATGGTTTCCTGGATCGGCTTGCCGGTATCCAGCGTTTCGAGCGTGGAGAGCGCCTCGTTGCGTTCACGCATGATATCGGCGGCGCGTTTCAATATGCGCCCGCGCGCCATGGGGCTCATTGCCGCCCAGTCCTTCTGGGCGCGTTTGGCCGATGCAATGGCGCGCTCGACAATCGCGGGCGTTGCCGCATGCAGCCTTGCAATGACTTCGCCGGTGGCCGGAAAGACGCTTTCGAAAAGCGTGCCGGCATTGTCTTCGACATAGTCGCCATCAATGAAATGCGAGGCTTTGGGCTGCGCCCTGAGAGACGTCGCGATAGTCATGTCGAATACTCCTAGAGAATGCGGACGGACGGCTTCGGGCGCTGTCCATCAGGATATGGTTTGAGCTGCAAGTCGAAATAGTCTTCGACAAGGGCCGGCGCTGAGGCGAGCCCAAGCGGGGCCGAACGCAGGCTGTGCCTGATATACAGCCCGTCGATAAGGGCTGCCGCCCCTTCCGCAATGCGCGCGGCGTCATCGGGTGGACATAGCCGGTTCAGGCTTGCCATGAGGTTCGAGCGCAGGCGACGGGAATAGAGCACCAGCAGGCGGCGGGTTTCTTCCGAGCGCTGCGCCTCGACATAAAAGGCAAGCCATGCCGCCACCGTCTCGGGCGTGAACTGGTCGCTCTGGAAAGAGACGTGAACGATGGCGCTCAGCCGTTCGCGCGGGCCATTGGCGCGGGTCAGCGCCGCCACCGCATCGCGCCTCAGATCCCGCAGCAGGCTGCGGATGGTTTCCAGAAGAAGCTGCTGCTTGCTGCCGAAATAATGATGCGCAAGCGCCGGCGATACGCCCGCTTCCCGGGCAATATCCGACATTGTCACATTCAGCGAACCATGGTGGCCTATGGTGCGTAACGCCGCATCTACAAGCGCCTTGCGGCGCAAAGGCTCCATTCCGATCTTGGGCATAAGGGTCTCCTTGATGGCGGGCAAAATATTCTTGATTGATCAATCAATCAATAAAAAACGCGCCATTTCATGTCGCTGATTTGCCATGGATCAAAGAAAACCGGGCAAGGCCGGATAAGACTAGCCGCTCCCATGCTGAGGAGCCGCTCACAGGGGAAAAACTAAACCGTGATATACTGCAAATTGGGAATGGAACACGTTTCGTGCTAATATGCAGAGTGATACAAATTTCGCTGGAAGCGGCGCCAGACGAAAACTGAAAAAACGCCCGCAAGACCGCGATCCCAATCAGGTCCCGACACGGACCGGAGATGCCTTCGCAACGGTTGAACAAGGGAGTGATATCATGCCAATGGTGACAGTATCGATTTCCCCGGAACAGGCAGCAAGAATGCGCGAGGCCGTGAATAGCGGCGCCTACGCATCCGGCAGCGAGGTCGTAAGGGCCGCGCTGAGACTATGGGCGGCCTCTGCTGCCGCAACCGGCGCAGATACAGAGGCTGCAGCACCTGTCGAGGCGGATCGCGAACGCCTGAATGTTGCGGAACTTTACGCCGCTCACACCGGCCATGTGCGCCGGGCCTGAGGGCCTGCCGGATACCCCTGGCTATTGAGGGGCCCGTGACAAAACCTTCATTAAAGCTTCACAGTCGTGAAAGCTTTTGTTGACCTGTAATCTGCGATTGTCTGCTGAAAAGAGACAAGTTCCCGTGTGTGCATTTGACTTGTCATGCCACCAACGGGAACTGGCAATAGCGGAGAACAGAAATGCCGGCCGTAACGCTGGAGAACGATGTCATAAGGCGGTTTGCCTCCGGGCACATGTTTCCCATGGCGAAGCTTGTGCTTGAAACCGCGTTTCAGCCGATCGTCGAGGCGACGACGGGCACGATTTTCGGATATGAATCACTGATGCGCGGCCATGACCGGCTTGGGTTTTCCAATCCGCTCGCGCTTCTCGACCAGGCTGCCGAGGATGGCGAGCTGAAGACCTTCGAGCAGATGCTGGCGAGCCGGGCGCTCGCTAAATTCTCCACCCTGGCGGATTTTTCCACCACCACCCTGTTCCTCAATCTCGATGTAAGGCTTATCCCGCACGGGGACGCCATTCTCGACAAGCTCGTTGGCCATCTGGCGCGGGCGGGCATTCCGGCCTCCTCCATCTGCTTTGAACTTTCCGAACGTTTCGACAATACCAGCGTGCCGGAGTTCAAGGCGCTGATCGCCCGCATGCGCAAGGAAGGTTTCAAGCTGGCGATCGACGATTTCGGCGCCGGTCACGGCGAGATGAAGCTTTTATGCGACTATCCGCTTGATTACCTGAAGATCGACCGACATTTCATCAGCGGTGTCGATCATCTTCCGCGCAAGCAGCATCTCGTGCGCAACATCGTCAACATCGCTCATGTTCTCGGCGTCCGGGTCATTGCGGAAGGCATCGAGACCGAAGCGGAATTTCTCACCTGCCGCGAATATGGCGTCGATCTGGTGCAGGGCTGGCTGATCGCCAGGCCGACGGTTTTCACCAGCGAGCTTCCCGAGAGCTTTCCGCACCTCAACCGCGTGGGCGTGGCGCGGCGCAACAGCCAGTCGCTGGACGAAATCCTCATCCGTCGCGAAATAGAGCGTCTTCCCACCGTCTATGAGCATGACAGCGTCGACAGCGTCTTCGAATTGTTCCGCAGAAACCCGCAGCAGGCGTTTTTCCCGGTGCTCAACGCCAATGGCGAACCGCGCGGCGTCATCAACGAATATCACCTCAAGGAATACATCTACCGGCCTTTCGGGCGCGATCTCCTCAAGAACAAGATCTACGAGCGCACCATTTCCCACTTCGTTGATCCTGCGCCGATCGTGGGTCTCGACGCCGATGCCGATCAACTGATGAACATGTTCGCCAGCATGGGCGGCAGCGCCTGCATCATCCTGACCGAAAACATGCGTTACGCCGGCATCGTCTCAGCCGCATCGCTCATCAAGGTCATCAATGAAAAACAGCTCAAGATGGCGCAGGACCAGAACCCGCTGACGGCGCTGCCGGGCAACCACGCCATCGGCGGCTTCATCGCCGACAGCTGCGGTGATGGCGATGAGACCCGTTTCTTCTGCTATTGCGATTTCGACAATTTCAAACCCTTCAACGATAAATACGGCTTCAATGCCGGCGACCACGCCATCACCCTGTTTTCCGCACTGATGCGTCGCTACTTTTTCGCTGGCGACTGTTTTCTCGGCCATATCGGCGGCGACGACTTCTTCGTCGGCGTGCGTGACTGGGCGGTGGAGGAACTGACGGAAATCCTCGAGCGGCTGCTCAGCGATTTTCACGGTGAAGTGGCCGAACTCTATTCGCCAGAGGACCGTCAGGCCGGTCGCATGGTCGGGCTGGACCGTCGCGGCAATGAGCGGGATTTTGCCCTGCTGCGTTGCTCCATCGGCGTTCTCACATTGCCAAAAGGTTTGATCATCGCCAATCCCGAGCGCATCGGCAGCGAGATCGCCGGCATCAAGACAGCCGCGAAAGAAAACGAAGGCGGCCTCGTCATCCGGGTGTTCGGGGAGACAAAATGACATCAGCGACAAAGGGCCTCCTTCCCTAAGCGGTACATCTGTCCTAAATCTTCAGGTAACGCCGACAAATGAGGAATTGCCCCTGGCCATGCCCGAAAATGTGACCCTGCCCGAAAAAATGCGCTTCATCGACCTTCCCTCCCATGGTGGCCCGGAGGTGATGCAGCTTTCGCAAGCACCTTTGCCAACCCCCGCCAGAGGCGAAATCCTGGTGAGGGTCGAGGCGGCCGGCGTCAACCGCCCCGATGTCGCGCAGAGGCAGGGCGCCTATCCGCCGCCGAAGGACGCAAGCCCGATCCTCGGCCTCGAAATTGCCGGAGAAGTGGTGGCGCTCGGCGAAGGCGTCAGCGAATTCAAACCTGGCGACAAGGTCTGCGCGCTCGCCAATGGCGGCGGTTATGCGCAATATTGCACCGTACCGGCCGGGCAGGCCCTGCCCTTCCCCAAGGGGTACGACGCCGTCAAGGCCGCCGCGCTGCCGGAAACCTTCTTCACCGTCTGGGCCAACCTCTTCCAGATGGCGGGCCTGACCGAAGGCGAAAGCGTGCTCATCCACGGCGGCACCAGCGGTATCGGCACAACCGCCATCCAGCTCGCCAAAGCCTTCGGCGCTGATGTCTATGCGACGGCGGGTTCTGCGGAAAAATGCGAGGCCTGCGTCAAGCTTGGTGCCAAACGGGCCATCAATTACCGCGACGAGGATTTCACCGCCGTCATCAAGGCCGAGACCGATGGCAAGGGTGTCGATGTGGTTCTCGACATGATCGGTGCGGCCTATTTCGAAAAGAACATTGCCGCACTCGCCAAGGATGGCTGTCTGTCCATCATCGCCTTTCTGGGCGGCGCCGTGGCTGAAAAGGTTGATCTGCGGCCAATCATGGTCAAACGCCTGACCGTCACCGGCTCCACCATGCGGCCACGTACCGCTGACGAGAAACGCGCCATCCGTGATGAGCTTATCGAACAGGTCTGGCCACTCATCGAAAGCGGCAAGGTTGCGCCTGTCATCAACAAGGTCTTCACGCTGGACGAAGTTGTGGAGGCCCACCGGCTGATGGAAACCAGCAATCATATTGGCAAGATCGTGATGCGGGTGTCCTGATCAGACCTCTTGCATTAATGACGAATCGTACTACCTTCTAGTTATGTTCAACGTATCGGAAGGAGGTGATCCAATGTCTAATGAGATTTCGGTCTCTGGTGCAGGCAATGGAAAGGGTGGGTTTTCGACGGGGCAGCCCTCGGCGTAAAAACCTCTTGCCTTCGGAACGTTGAGAAACAGTCCCGGGTCTGTAAACAGGACCAAGCTCATGGAAGGGTCGCCTCTGGCGACCCTTTTCCGTTTCTGGGATGATCGGCGCGTTTACCCGGTTCCCTCATCTCTGTGCTTTTCACAGAGATCCAGCCAGACCAAGTCTTTGGGCTGAATGGAGTTTCACCGCCGCGCAGACGCGCGCCGGCTGGCAACCTGTGACGATCACAGGAATGACGGTGTGTACGCTAGCGTTGCAGACATCTTATACATCCGTCGGACGCGCGTCTGCGCGGCGGAAAGGTTCTTTTCAACCTACGGAGTTGGGTTGGCTGGATACCGGCTCAAGGCCGGTATGACGGGGAACTTAGGATAGGCGCAACCGCCAGCTGCCAATCGCAGCCGCATCTCCCCTACTTCTTGCCAAACACCTTCCACCGGGTCGGACGAAACCGCAGTTCGGCACCTACTGCCACGGCGGCGTTGAGCGGCACCTCGATTTCGAGGTGATAGGGGTCATGGCCGTCATTGGCGATGTCGATTTCGGCGATGCGGGTGCCGGCGAGGCGGCGACAGGTGGTAACCTTGCCGTAAAGCGCGTTTTTCTCGTCGGTCAGCACCACATCTTCCGGACGGAAGAACAGCTCGCCCTCACCTGCGCCACTTTCGGCGACGCCGATGCTCTCGCCCTGAAACACCACCTGGCCGTCGCGGATCGTCACCGGCAGGCTGGAGGATTCGCCGATGAAGGAGAAGACGAAGGGGGAATTGGGCGTGTCGTAGACGTCATCCGCCGTGCCGACCTGTTCGATCTTGCCCTGGCTCATGACGACGACGCGGTCGGCCAGTTCCAGTGCTTCTTCCTGATCGTGGGTAACGAAGACGGTGGTGTGGCCCGTGCGGTCGTGGAACTCGCGCAGCCAGCGGCGCAGTTCCTTGCGCACCTTGGCATCGAGTGCGCCGAAGGGTTCATCGAGCAGCAGCACCTTCGGCTCGATGGCAACTGCGCGGGCAAGTGCCACGCGCTGACGCTGGCCGCCGGAAAGCTGGGTGGGGTAACGCTTTTCGAGGCCGGTCAGATGCACCATGTCCAGAAGCTCCGAAACTCGCCTGCGGATTTCCGCTTTCGGCGGGCGGGAGGCGGAAGGGCGCACCTTCAGGCCGAAGGCGATGTTGTCGGCAACCGTCATGTGGCGGAACAGGGCGTAGTGCTGAAACACAAAACCGACATTGCGCTCCTGCACCGAGCGGTGCGAGGCATCCTCATCACCAAAGAAGATGCGGCCTTGGGTCGGCTGCTCCAGGCCGGCGATGAGGCGCAGCAGCGTCGTCTTGCCGGAACCGGAGGGACCGAGCAGCGCGATCAGCTCGCCGGAACGAATGTCGAGCGACACGTCGTTCAGCGCCGGAAAGCGATCAAACTGCTTGGTGATGCCGGAAACTTTCACTTCCATGAATATGCCTTTCAATGCTTGCCGGCTGCGTTGCCCGCGCCAAAGCGTATTTCGAGAATGGTTTTGAGAACGAGCGTCACGAGCGCCAGACCGGCCAGCAGCGTCGCCACCGCGAAGGCCGCGCCGATATTGTACTCATTATAGAGTATCTCGACATGCAGCGGCATGGTGTTGGTCTCGCCGCGAATATGGCCTGATACGACAGAGACGGCGCCGAACTCGCCCATGGCGCGGGCGTTGCAGAGCAGCACCCCGTACAGCAGTCCCCATTTGATATTCGGCAGCGTGACATACCAGAAGGTCTGCCAGCCGGTTGCGCCAAGCGAGATCGCCGCCTCCTCATCGCCATTGCCCTGCTCCTGCATCAGCGGGATCAGTTCACGCGCGACGAAGGGAAAGGTCACGAAGATGGTGGCAAGCACGATGCCCGGAACAGCAAAGAGGATTTCGATGCCGTAACTTTTCAGCCATGGCCCGAGCACACTGTGCGAAGAGAACAGGATGACATAGACCAGACCCGATATGACCGGCGAGATCGAGAACGGCAGGTCGATCAGCGTTATCAGGAATGCCTTGCCCTTGAACTCGAATTTCGCGATCGCCCAGGCGGCGGCGACACCGAAGATAAGGTTGAGCGGCACCGAAATGGCGGCGACAAGCAGTGTCAGACGGATGGCGGAGAGTGCATCCGGCTCGACGATCGCTTCCCAGAAGGCATCGGCGCCTTTGCGAAATGCTTCGAAGAACACCGATACCAGCGGCAGCACGAGGAAAGCCGCAAGGAACAGGAAGGCAATGGCAATCAGCACCAGCCGGGCAGGCAGGCTCTCGCTGGCGGGATCGCGGAACGGTCGGGACGAGGTGCGGGAAGCATCAGACATAACCGTACCTCTTGCGGCTCCAGGCCTGAATGAGATTGATGAGGAACAGCATGGCGAAGGAAATGATCAGCATGATGGTGGCGATGGCCGTCGCGCCCGCATAATTGAACTCCTCCAGCCGGATGACGATGAGGAGCGGTGCGATTTCCGAGACGTAGGGAATATTGCCGGCGATGAAGATGACCGAGCCGTACTCTCCGATACCGCGCGCGAAGGCGAGTGCGAAGCCCGTCAGGATGGCGGGCGTGAGGCTTGGCAGCAGCACTCGGCTGATTGTCTGGAAACGGTTGGCGCCGAGCGTTGCCGCCACCTCCTCCACCTGCCGGTCTATTTCTTCCATGACCGGCTGCACGGTGCGGACCACGAATGGCAGGCCGATGAAGATCAGCGCGATGACGATACCGGTCGGCGTAAACGCGATCTTGATGCCGAAGGGTTCGAACAGCGAGCCAACCCAGCCGCGATTGGCATAAAGCGTGGTGAGCGCGATGCCGGCAACCGCCGTCGGCAGGGCAAAGGGCAGATCCACGATGGCATCAACGAAACGCCGGCCGGGAAAACGATACCGCGTGAGAACCCAGGCGACGATGACACCAAAAACAGCGTTCACCAGTGCGGCGATGAAGGCGGTGCCGAAACTGACGCGCAGCGCATTCAGCGTACGGCTATCGACAGCGATCGCAATAAAATCTGCAAAACCAAGTTTCGCCGTGGACCAGACGAGGCCGCCGAGCGGAATAAGAATGATGAGAAACAGATAGGCGACCGTGTAACCGAACGTCAGGCCGAAGCCGGGTATCACGCTCGATTGACGCCACTTCCACCTGTTTCCGGATGTATTATTGCTCATCAACGCTCCGGATAATCTTTAGTTTGGCACATTTCCGGACAGAAAACCGGGGTCCACTTTTCCTGGAAATGCTTTCTGGGAGCCGGTGTTCCCCGGCCTTGTTATAAAGGATCGACCGGCACGGTGTCCGGTCGATCGATTTGTCGTTTTTCAAGTTCCCTTAAGCGGGGTGGGCGGATTTGTCTTCAGCCCATCATCCGCTTACTTGGCGGGCTTGTAAATCTGGTCGAAGATGCCGCCGTCACCGAAATGTTCAGGCTGCGCCTTGGCCCAACCGCCAAACTGCGGATCGTCGATGGTGACGAGCTTGATGTCGGGCAGCTGCTTCAGCAGATCCTTGGAGACAACTGCGGGGTTGGATGGACGATAGAAGTGCTTCGCCGCAATGTTCTGACCTTCGTCGGAATAGAGATATTGCAGATACGCTTCCGCCGCCTTGCGGGTGCCCTTGGCGTCGACGTTCGCGTCAACCACGGCGACCGGCGGCTCGGCGAGGATCGAGATCGGCGGCACGATGATGTCGAAGGCATCCGCGCCGAATTCCTGACCGGCCAGATAGGCTTCGTTTTCCCAGGCCAGCAGCACGTCGCCGATCTGGCGCTGCGCAAATGTGACCGTGGAGCCGCGGGCACCGGTATCGAGCACCGGAGCGCGCTTGTAGAGTTCGCCGACATAGGCCTTGATCTTGTCCTGGTCGCCCTTGAACTCTTCATTCGCCCATGCCCAGGCGGCAAGGTAATTCCAGCGTGCGCCACCAGAGGTCTTGGGGTTCGGGGTAACGATCTGCACGTCGCCCTTTACCAGATCGCCCCAGTTATGGATCCCCTTCGGGTTGCCCTTGCGGACGAGGAACACGATGGTGGAGGTGTAGGGCGAGGAATTATGCGGCAGGCGGCCGCGCCAGTCCTTGTTGATCTTGCCGGAATTCTGGACGATGGCATCGATATCGCTCTGCAGCGCCAGCGTCACCACATCGGCTTCCAGACCGTCGATGACCGAGCGAGCCTGCTTGCCGGAGCCGCCATGCGACTGCTGGATCGTGACATCCTCACCGGTATCGGCCTTCCACTTCTTGGCGAAGGCTTCGTTGAAATCCTTGTAGAGTTCGCGGGTCGGATCATAGGACACGTTAAGCAGCTTGGTCTGCGCGGCAGCCGAGCCGACACCTCCCAGAGCCAGCGATAGACCGAGAGCGAAAACGCTCAAACCGGACAGAAGCTTGGACATCGGTATTCCCTCCTGATGAAGATGGCTTAACTCTACTGGACCGGTAGAGTTGGTCAATGAGGCCGAATACGATCGAAAAAGTGTTTCCCGAGAGCGTTTCCACGGGCAACAAATACAGCGCAGCATAGGCGAAAGGCGCAACAAGCGTCGTGTAAAACTTTGCTGAATGCAAAACCGTTTCACATTTTTGACGATTTTTTGGCGTTACGGCGAAAAATATTCAGGTGTTTTAGACGATTTTTTCGTCAGGCCGTCAAAAGTTCGGGCACTTCCACACCTGAAACGGCATCCGCAACGGTGGTGTTGAAAAGGATATTGCGGGTGGCATCGGCCACGCGGGCGAAGACGTGGCGTATTTCGCACTGCTTTTCGCCATCGCAATCCTCGCACCGGCGATAGGCGGTCTGCGACAGGCAGGGCAAGGGAGCCAGCGGCCCGTCGATGAGGCGCAGCACCTCGCCGAAGGTGATATCGGCAGCCGGGCGCGCCAGTAAATAACCGCCCTGCTTGCCGCGCCTGCTTTCGACGATGCGTTCCTTCTTCATTTCGAGAAGGATCTGTTCAAGGAATTTTTTCGGAATGGCCTGTTCGCGGGCAATATCGGAAATTTGCACAGGACAGCCGCCGTCGGCCTTTGCCAGCGAAAGAAGCGCCCTCAGCGCATATTTTGCCTTCTGCGAAATCATCGTGAAACCAGTAGAACACAAGCCCGGATACCCGGCAATTCCGGCTTAGCGCAGAAGTTGTCACAATTCAAATCCAAGCTGCAAAGAAGGTGAACGGGCATCTTTTGCTCATAGATCGTGCGCGTGAGGCATTTTTGCTCTGAAGTGCAGCGCACAAAGACTGTCATTTCTGTTCCAGAGGCCCGATTTCAACAATAATCGGCCATGGAAATCCCGGACGTGACAATGACGATCAATTCAGCAAATGCCTCTGCCGATACCGCTTCCCTCGACGCCACGCTTGCCGGGCTCGATCTTGCGGGACGACTTTCCTTTATCGCCGGTCTTGGCGGCCGTGCGGTCTTCACCACCAGCCTCGGCATCGAGGATCAGGTCATCACGGCGGCCATCGGCACCCACCGGTTGCCGATTGACGTCGTGACGCTGGAAACCGGCCGGCTCTTCAAGGAAACCGTCGATCTCATCGAGGAAACCGAGGAACGCTTCGGCATCGACATCCGTCGCTTCCGGCCCGAACAGGACGATATCGACGCCTATGCCGAAAAATACGGCCTCAACGGTTTTTACGAAAGCATCGAGGCCCGTCACGCCTGCTGTCATGTCAGAAAGCTGATCCCGCTCGGCAAGGCGCTGGAAGGTGCCACCTTCTGGATCACCGGGCTCCGCCGCGGCCAGTCGGGCAATCGTGCTACCACACCTTTTGCCGAATTCGACGCTGAGCGTAATCTGATCAAGGTCAATGCCTTGGCGGACTGGGACATCGACCAGATCAAGGCCTATGTCGCTTCTGAAAACATTCCCGTCAATCCGTTGCATGCGCGTGGTTACCCCTCCATCGGCTGCGAGCCGTGTACACGCGCTATCAAGCCCGGCGAGCCTGAGCGCGCCGGACGATGGTGGTGGGAAAACGACGAGAAGCGCGAATGCGGTCTTCACGTCGCCGGTGCGGACCAGACGTCCGCCATTTCCGCCATCCCACAACGATAATCATTCAGACCAGTTCCGGAGTTTAAAATGTCCAACGCAGTCCACGAGACGGACAGCAAGAATACTGTCGCATCCAAGCCGCCGCTCGATCCGCATCTGAAGGCGCTTGAAAACGAAGCCATTCATATCTTCCGTGAAGTCGCCGCCGAATTCGACAATCCCGTGATGCTCTATTCCATCGGCAAGGATTCATCCGTGCTGCTGCATTTGGCGCGCAAGGCATTCTTCCCAGGCCGCGTGCCATTCCCGCTGCTGCACGTCAATACGGGCTGGAAATTCAAGGAAATGATCGAATTCCGCGACAAGATCGTCAAGGAATATGACCTCGATCTCATCTCCTATACAAACCCGCGCGGCGCGAGCGAAAACGTGACGCCCTTCACCCACGGTTCGGCGCTCTACACCGACATCATGAAGACGGAAGCGCTGCGCCAGGCGCTGGACGCCGGTCCGTTCGATGCCGCCTTCGGCGGTGCGCGCCGCGACGAGGAAGCAAGCCGCGCCAAGGAGCGCATCTATTCCTTCCGCACGCCGGACCATAAATGGGACCCGCGCAACCAGCGCCCTGAGCTGTGGAACATCTATAACGGCATGGTCCGCAAGGGTGAAAGCGTGCGCGCCTTCCCGCTCTCCAACTGGACCGAAGTCGATATTTGGCGTTACATCGAGGCGGAAAACATTCCGCTGGTGCCGCTCTATTACGCTGCCGAGCGCCCCTATATCGAGCGTGACGGCATGATGATCCTTGCCGAAGACGAGCGGCTGGAGCTGCTGCCCGGCGAAGAGATCCAGCACGGCTCGATCCGCTTCCGCACGCTCGGCTGCTTCCCGCTGACCGGCGCGATCCACTCCGAGGCGGCGACGCTTCAGGAGGTCATCGCAGAGCTGGAAATCGCCACCGTTTCCGAGCGGCAGGGCCGCGCCATCGATCGAGACCAGTCCGGCTCGATGGAGAAGAAGAAGCGCGAGGGCTATTTCTGATGACCGCCGCTGCTACCAACACCGCCTCCACGGCCACCATTCTGCCCTTTGCCGAACATTCGAAGGCGACGCGTGATACGCGCCCGCTTCGTCTCATCACCTGCGGCAGCGTCGATGATGGCAAATCGACCCTGATCGGCCGTCTCCTGTGGGACACCAAGGCCGTCAAGGAAGATCAGGCCGCTACCCTGCATCGCGATAGCGGCAAGCAGAACGATCTCGGCCTGCCAGATTTCGCGCTGCTGCTCGACGGGTTGCAGGCAGAGCGCGAACAGGGCATCACCATCGATGTCGCTTATCGCTATTTCTCAACCGACCGGCGCGCCTTCATCGTGGCCGACACGCCCGGCCATGAGCAATATACCCGCAACATGGCGACCGGCGCTTCCACGGCCGATCTCGCCGTACTTTTGGTCGATGCGCGCACCGGCATTCTGGAACAGACACGCCGACACGCCACCATCGCGGCGCTGATGGGCATCCGGCAATTCGTGCTGGCCATCAACAAGATCGACCTGACGAATTACGACAAGGCAGGTTTTGAACTGATTGCCCACGAATTCCGCGATTTCGCCTCCGACCTCGGCATCAAGCAGATCACAGCCATTCCAATGTCGGCGCTGAAGGGCGAAAACGTCGTGCTATCAGGCAAGGCCTCCATGCCCTGGTATGAAGGCCCGACGCTGGTCGAAACGCTGGAGCTTGCCACGGTGCGCTCGGCGCAATCGGGTGGTTTCCGCTTCCCCGTACAGCGCGTGTCGCGCCCCGGCGAAAGTTTCCGCGGTTATCAGGGCACGGTTGCCGGCGGCTCGGTCAAGCCGGGCGACAGCGTTGTCGTGCTGCCGTCGGGCATGGTCGCGAATGTCAAGCAGATCGTCACTTTCGATCTGGTGCGTAACGCCGCCGTTGCTGGTGACGCGGTCACGCTCGTTCTCGACCGTCAGGTGGACGTCTCGCGCGGCGACATGATCGTGTCCATCGAGGCACAACCGCAGACAGGGCTTGCCTTCGACGCGCAGATCGTGGCGTTGCAGCCAGGTGGCATCGAGGCCGGCAAACGTTACTGGCTGAAAAGCGGCAGCCGCCGCCAGCGCGTCAGCGTGCAGCCGGTCAGCCAGCTCAACCTGAAAGAAGGCGAATGGCAGGCGCACGAGACATCGCTGCCGATGAACGCCATCGGCAAGGTGCGGCTCTCCTTCGACGAGACGGCGATCTTCGATGCCTATGAGCAGAACCGGGCAACCGGCTCCTTCATCCTGATCGACCCCGACACCAACAACACGGTGGCGGGTGGCATGATTGCCGGCAAACGCAGCGTTGGCGCAACGGAAGAACAGGGTGACCGCGTCATTCTCTCCCTGCCCGCCCATCTGGCCGAGAAGCTTCTGGCAAGCGAACTGCTGGCCAAGCACCGCGACGAGATCGACATTCGCCGCACAGATGGCGCGACAGCCTCACGGCTGATCAGCGATCTGGACTGACAGACACGCGCGCACAACAAAAAGGTGACCGTCCAAGCGGTCGCCTTTTTTGTTTGAAAGCCTTTGGATCAGGCCTCGTTTAAAACACGAACATGTAAAGCAGAATGATCACAAAAATCGGAACACCCATCGCCCACAGTGCAATACCTTTTAGCATGTTATCCTCCATCGTTGTTGTGGTGGGATAACGGTTGAGGCGCAGTTGCGTTCCCTGCGACTGCGCTGACGACGGGTTCATCGCAGTCGATAACGTCAAACGCATCAAGCTTTCGACGCTTGGCAGAGCCCAGAAGATGGCCAGCGTCATGGCGCTGTGTTCAGGCCCGGTTAATGACCGACACCTCACTCTCTCAGCAATGGAACTGCGTGGTTCAGCGCACGTTAGCGTCCGTCATTGGGAGATGAAGATTATGAAAATTCTGACTGCAGCGATCTGCCTTGTTTCAGTGGGCATCCTAAGCGGCTGTGTCGATGATCGGGGCTACCGTAGCGGCGGATATTATACGACCGGCGTGTACTACCGCACCTATGAACGCGATAGCCACTACCGTGACTATGACCGTCGCGACCGGCGCGACCGGAGGGATTGGCGCGATCGTCGCGACTGGCGCGGTGATTACCGCTACCGATGATCGACTGGACCTACATTCAAGACCATTGGGATTGGGCGGGGCACATTCTAGAGGCCGTCATCATGGCGGCGATTGTCGCCGTTCTGCTTCGCCTGCTCGTTAGCTGGCGAATGGCGTGGATAATCGGTCTGGCCTTCGCCGCCGGTCATTTTCATGGCCGGGAAAAGCGGGACTACGAGGTGTCCGTAGAAATGCCTCCTCCCCATCTGGAGGGTTATTACTTCTGGAATTGGTCCTGGGATGGTTTAACCGACTTCTGGCCGACGGCTCTTGTTTGCGTTTTGCTCATTCTCCCGTTGGCGAGGAGGAGAAATTGACATTCCGTGCAATCACCAAAGTCGTGATTTGCAGCCGCGGACGCCGAATGCGTTTACCCGTCCGGTTTTAAACGGTCAGGTCTCGGTACGATGCCTTGATCCAAGGATCTTCAGAAGTGTTGGGATCATTTGAAAGCCCCGGGAAATATTGGGCTTAAGCTGGTCGGAGTGAGAGGATTCGAACCTCCGACCCCGTCGTCCCGAACGACGTGCGCTACCAGACTGCGCTACACTCCGTGACCAGCGGCGCTTCTATAGACCAGCCTCCAGCATTCGACAAGCGGCATATTGCATTTTTTGTGACAAGTTTTCAACGCGCTGCGAAGGGCGGTCGCCAAGTGCCTGCCGCACCGGGCGGCGTGTAGGAAAACGTTACAAAAAAGCAATTGTGGCAGGAAATTTTCGTCAAGCGGCACAGCTCCCCTGCCCGTCGCCGCCAAATCTGCTAGGGGAACGTAATGACCGGCGGGAAGCCGGACACGGCACAAAGGACATTTCACCATGCTATTTCGCAGCGTAACGCTCGCAGGGCTCGCCATTGCGCTCTCCGCCTGTACGACATCGACGGGCTCTGCCCCTTCCTTCACCCAGAAGAGCCCCGTTGAAACGCGGTGGGTCGGTCAGTCCGCAGGTATTTTCTTTGCAAAATTCGGCCCGCCGCTGAGCGACACGGAAACCGGCAGCTCGACCATCTATAACTGGCGCGGCGGTTACAAGAAGGCCACCATTCCGGCCAAGTTCGAAGAAGGCAAGGACGGCAAGAAGGGTCGCCAGATTTCGCCCGCCCGCACCGCCTCGCTCTCCTGCACGGTTCAGCTCACCGTCTCCAGCGACTACACGATCACTTCGGTACGCACGGTTTCCGACCGCCCCGGCGTCAACGGCCCGAGCTATTGCGCGGAATTCCTCGCCGCAAACTGAGTTTTCGTCCAGCAGACGAAACGAGCCAAGGCCTGCCCTAACCGGCGGGCCTTTTCACTTTTTTTTGCGATTATTCTCATTTTTCCTGAATTTTTTTCACACGGACCAGCGCGACCTGATCCGCCAAGCGCGGCAAACGCCGAATTGACGGCGTGTTCGCGATATTCGCGCTTGAGACACTTTCAACCGTTTGAAAGCACCGTCTAATCCTCGCGACCACAAAAATGACAATCCGCAAAATGGCAAAAACTGCCAATGCGACCTTATGTCCCGGCAAAATCCCCGCAAAAGCGCTTGAACTGGAGTGAATAAGTCAGGGTTGTGCCTGTTTCGGCTTTGCTGTAACGGGGCGGCTGGGAGGAGTGTTTTTAACACAAAACAAGAATCAGGTATGGCCGTGACTCCCATCGATCAAGACAAATCCCAGCTCACTGATCTTTCCTCAGACGCGCTTCCCTCCCATGCGCTTCCAATGAACCGCAGACAGGTTCTCGGCACTGCGCTCGCAGGGCTTGCAGCGACAGCGCTGCCGACATCCTCGCTTCTCGCCAATACGGCTACCAAGAAGGTCGACGTGCTTCTGATCGGTGGCGGCATCATGAGCGCGACGCTCGGCGTGTGGCTGCGTGAACTGGAGCCAACCTGGTCGATGCAGATGCTCGAGCGGCTGGACGGCGTGGCGCTTGAAAGCTCCAACGGCTGGAACAATGCCGGCACCGGCCATTCCGCGCTTGCCGAGCTGAACTACACGCCGGAAGACGACAACGGCAACATCAAGATCAGCCAAGCCGTCAACATCAACGAATCCTTCCAGATTTCCCGGCAGTTCTGGGCATGGCAGGTACGTAACGGCGTTTTGAAGAACCCGCGCTCCTTCATCAACCACACGCCGCATATGAGCTTCGTCTGGGGCGATGAGAACATCGCCTATCTCGAAAAGCGCTACGAAGCGTTGAAGGCAAGCCCGCTTTTTGCCGGCATGGAATATTCCAGCGACCCCGAGCAGCTTAAGAAATGGGTGCCGCTGATGATGGAAGGGCGCGATCCTTCCCAGAAGATCGGCGCGACCTGGTCGCCGCTCGGCACCGACATGGAATTCGGCGAGATCACCCGCCAGTTCGTTTCGCATCTGCAAAGCGACCGGAATTTCGACCTGCAGGTCAACAGCGAGGTTTCCGATATCCAGCGCAATGCCGATGGCAGCTGGCGCGTGACCTATAGCAACCTGAAGACCGATGCTGAGCAGACCGTGGATGCGAAATTCGTGTTCATCGGCGCCGGCGGCGGTGCGCTGCATCTGTTGCAGATGTCCGGTATTCCGGAAGGCGACAATTACGCCGGTTTCCCGGTCGGTGGCTCGTTCCTGATCAACGACAATCCTGACGTGACGATGCAGCATCTGGCCAAGGCCTACGGCAAGGCCTCGGTCGGCTCGCCGCCCATGTCGGTTCCACACCTGGATACCCGCGTGCTTGGTGGCAAGCGCGTCATCCTGTTTGGACCTTTCGCCACCTTCTCCACCAAGTTCCTGAAGGAAGGCTCCTATTTCGATCTCGTCTCCTCCGTCACGACAAGCAATGCCTGGCCGATGGTGCGCGTCGGCATCGATGAATATCCGCTGGTGGAATATCTCGCCGGCCAGCTGATGATGTCGGACGACGACCGCTTTGCCGCGTTGAAGGAATATTTCCCGAACGCGAAGCAGGGCGAATGGCGCCTGTGGCAGGCGGGCCAGCGCGTGCAGATCATCAAGCGCGACGAGGAAAAGGGCGGTGTACTCAGGCTCGGCACGGAAATCGTCGCCGCGCAGGATGGCAGCATCGCCGGTCTGCTCGGCGCCTCCCCTGGCGCCTCCACGGCGGCACCGATCATGCTGAGCGTTCTGGAAAAGGTCTTCAAGGACAAGGTGGCAACACCGGAATGGCAGGCCAAGATCCGCCAGATCGTTCCGAGCTACGGCACCAAGCTCAATGACGACCCGGAAAAAGTGCAGCAGGAATGGGCCTATACGGCCGAGCACCTGCAATTGCCGACCCCGCCGCAGATCGATCTTGGCGCGCTGAAGGGCGCGGGAGCGGCACCTGCTGGCGCGCCGGTGAAGAAGGTTCCGGATATCGCGCTTTAAGGCTTAGCCGCGATTTTAAGTTTGGACGCCGCGTGTCTTTGGATGCGCGGCGTTTCTGTTTAAGCAGGCCCTTAACACACACGCGTCATCCTGACCTCTTCGCGAGGATCCATGGATTTCAACGGCTTGTGGATTCTTGGGTCAAGGCTGGTGATGACGGAGGGCAGGTTTTCGCGCGTCACAACATCCGGGATCGCAGTGAAATGGTACGGCTGATAGATGCACGCCGGCACCTGTGCACGCTGTTCTGATTTTGGAAGTGATGGCTGGGGCGCCAGGATTCGAACCTGGGAATGCCGGTACCAAAAACCGGTGCCTTACCGCTTGGCGACGCCCCAACAGGGCAGCTTGGGCGAAACGCCGCTGCCTGAACCGGGCCTGATTAGCAAAGCCTGCCCGACGCGGCAATGACCTGACGGCTTATTTTTTCACAAAATCCAAGCTTTTTGGATGCCGTGCCTGACATGGCATGTTAGGGCTTGGCGATTGCGCGGCTGAGGCTGCGGCTCTGCGTGGCATGGCATATTTCAGGAGGTCTTGATGGCGGACCCGGCATTCGATCTCGATTTCAGGCCGGCCTATGGCGAGGCGGTTCCCGTTGCCCCGCTCATCCAGCGCATCACCGTCAACAATCCTTCCGCGTTTACCTTCCATGGCACCAACTCCTATATCGTCGGCGACCGGTCCGTTGCCGTCATCGATCCCGGCCCGGAGGATGAGGCGCATTTTCAGGCGCTGATGGCGGCGCTTGATGGTCGCGAGGTTACCCATATCTTCGTCAGCCACACCCATCGCGATCACTCGCCGCTTGCGCAGCGGCTGCGGCAGGCGACCGGCGCTATCACGGTTGCGGAGGGCCCGCACCGCGCCGCCCGGCCACTGCATGTGGGTGAGACCAATCCCTTTGCCGAAAGTTCCGATACGGCTTTCGTGCCGGATGTGGCACTTGGCGACGGGCAGAGCCTTTCCGGCGACGGCTGGGCGCTGACGGCGCTGCACACGCCGGGGCACACCGCCAACCACGCCGCTTTCGCACTGGAAGGCAGCGGCATCGTCTTTTCCGCCGATCACGTCATGGCCTGGGCCACCACCATCGTCGCACCGCCTGATGGGTCGATGAGCGATTACATGGCCTCGCTGGAGCGCCTGCTCGCCCGCGACGACCGGCTGTTCCTGCCCGGCCATGGCGGCCCGGTCAACGATCCCGCAGCCTTCATGCGCGGGCTTCGCGCCCACCGCCGCATGCGGGAACGGGCAGTTCTGAAGCGCATCCGGGAAGGCGACCGGCGGATAGCCGATATGGTGAAGGTGATCTATGCCAGCACCGACAAACGCCTGCATGGGGCTGCGGCACTTTCCGTACTGGCCCATATCGAAGACCTGATCGAAAAGGGCGAGGTGCGGACCGAGGGTGCGCCTTCGTTACTGGGGGAATATTTTCCGGCGTGAGGCAGGCGTCTGGGCGCAACGCTCATATCGGCGTCATCATATCCGGTTCAAACATTTCAACCACCGTCGCATTTTCCCGTCGTTCCGGCATTGAGCCGGAATGACGAAGAAGGAAACTGAGCCTCAATTGTCGTTCAGGCCCTGCATTTCCGCGTCCAGCGCATCGAGATAGGCTTCTGCGATTGCTGCACCCATGCCGAGATCGTGCGGGCCGTAACGGGAGGCAACGCGCACATCGACGATCGTGGTTTCCGCCTCCTCTTTCAGGCGGATGAGGATGTCGAAACGCAGGCCCCAGATGCGCGTGCGCTTTTCGCCCTGCATCAGCACCACGCCGCTGCCGTTAAAGAAGGTGGGCTGCGGTGCCTCGACCGGCCGTGCCATGGGAACCGGCACGATGGAGGGGAGGTCCTCTACCGGCGCTTCCTCGGTGGGCTGAGACTTGTCCTGTTCGGGAACGCCGACGGAGGGCGGCTCCACCGTGCCGATGACGCCTTTGGTATGGGTGATGCGGATGCTCTGGGCGGCGGCCATTTTTTTGGCGGCGGTGTAGATGCGGTCTATCGCACCTTCATAACGGCGTCCGGCAAGGCTCGCATAGGCCACCGCCTGCGCGTCCCGGTCCGCTTTTGCAACAGTGGCCGGTCTTGACAGCCATTGCTGATTGGCAACGGGCGGCAACAGCCATTCCGGCGCATCGGCAAGATCGGTGGAGATGTCGTAAATCTTTGGCTGCTGCCAGTACAGAAATGCGCCGTAACCGACGACGCCGAGCGGCAGTGCCGACATCAGCAGCGCGGCAAGCGCAGAAAGGCCGCCGCGCGCACCCGTGGTCCATAGCCGTTCAAGCCCAACCAACGCCAGAAGCATCGCCACCAAAGCGATTCCAGCGGCAATCATCAGCAGGCCGACGAGATCGGGCGTCGTCAACGGTCCGAAACGGTGGATGCCGGCGGCGACAAGAAAAAGCGCCAGCGCCGCCATACCGAGATAGCGGGAAAGATAGGCTGCAACTGAAAAAGGCCGGACGAAACGCACAGTCATGGAAGCGGATATCCGTTAGATCGCATTGGCGTAAAAGCGTTGCACCCGAAATCTGGCAAGGGAATCACCTGCATATGATGTCATAGACCGGATTTGCGGTTAGGAAAACAAGGACGGGTCTGATCTGCGGGTAAAGTGCGTAAACCCACGTTTGTCGCGCCGGACTTGATCCGGCATCCAGCCACGGTGCGTCTGCATGCTGAAAGAAGCCTCCCGCGATCAACGACTTGATCGCAAGGGACCCCGGATTTGGTCCGGGGTGACGGCGTGGGAACGCAACGGCCTCAGCAAACGCAAACGCTCTTCCAGCCTCCGACATCGTTTTTGAGCGCGTAAAAGGCCGCGTCCACGATAGAGCGGAATATTTTTCCGCATTATCTCCCTTTAAGAGAATAATGCATCGGCAGTGCAACAAATACGCAAGCTCATCCCTTATTTGCTGAGGAAATCGGCGTATTCTTCGTCACTTCCTTCGAGAATGCGTGTAAAAAGTGCATTATCCTCGTTTTCTTGCATAAAAAAGAGACAAGCCATGTCACAGGCAACGACGCCAGCCCGCTCATCCGGGTCAAAACCCTTTTATCGCAACTTCGGCTTTCAGGTTCTGATCGCCATGGTCATCGGCCTGCTGCTCGGGCTCGTTGCGCGCAATATCGGTCCTGATGCCGCCGGCAGCCCGAACTGGCTTTCCGTGACGTTGCAGACCATCGGCAGCATTTTCGTGCAGCTGTTGCGCGCGCTGGTGCCGCCGCTGATTTTCACGGCCATCGTCGCCTCCATCGCCAATCTCAAGAACCTCTCCAATGCGGCAAAGCTCGTCTGGCAGACGCTTCTGTGGTTCGCCATCACGGCGCTGATCGCCGTGGTCATCGGCATCGTCCTTGGCCTCGTCATTCAGCCGGGCGTGAACACCGCGATTGCCAATACCGCAACGGCAGCACCCTCCTCCACCGGTTCCTGGCTCGACTTCCTGAAGGGTCTCGTCCCGGCCAACGTGTTCGGCCTCGAGGCCTCGACCAAGGTCAATAACGGTTCCGCCAGCACCTCGCTGAACTTCAACGTGTTGCAGCTGCTCGTGGTGTCGATTGCCTTTGGTGTCGCGGCGCTGAAAGCGGGCAAGGCGGCGGAGCCGTTCCTTGCCTTCAACCAGTCGCTGCTTGCCATCGTGCGCAAGATCCTGTGGTGGGTCATCCGCCTCACGCCCATTGGCACCATCGGCCTGCTCGGTCGCGCCGTTGACCAATATGGCTGGACGACGCTTTCGCAGCTTGGCTGGTATGCGGCGGCCGTTTATATCGGTCTGGCGCTGGTTCTCTTCGTGGTCTATCCGGCGCTGCTTCTCGCCCATGGCCTGAAACCATCGCGCTTCTTTGCGGGCGCATGGCCGGCAATCCAGCTCGCCTTCGTGTCGCGCTCCTCCATCGGCACCCTGCCCGTCACCGAAACCGTGACGGAAAAGAGCCTCGGCGTGCCGCGCGAATATGCCGCCTTCGCCGTGCCGCTCGGCGCCACCACCAAGATGGACGGCTGCGCCGCCATCTATCCGGCGATTTCGGCGATCTTCATCGCCCAGTTCTTCCAGGTGCCGCTCGGCATTCAGGACTATGTGCTGATCGTGTTCGTCTCGGTGCTTGGCTCGGCCGCAACGGCGGGCCTGACGGGTGCCGTGGTGATGCTGACGCTGACGCTCTCCACGCTCGGTCTCCCGCTCGAAGGTGTTGGCCTGCTGCTCGCCATCGACCCGATCCTCGACATGGGCCGCACGGCCGTCAACGTCGCCGGTCAGGCGCTGGTGCCCACCATCGTCGCCAAACGTGAAGGCATTCTGGACGAGGCAGTCTATAACAACGCCAAGGACATCGAGGCGCTCGATGACCGCGACGCGGTGGCCGCCTGAGTGAAGAACGAATGAAAGTGGTGCCGCCGGGGTGGTACCTTCATATCTCCATGACGGGCGTCGCTATCACTTTAGCGATGCCCACATTGACAATAATCCCAAAAATATTGAAGTATAAATTTGCGAATCATCAATTTTAACTGCAATTACCCTAATATAATTATGGGAAACAAAATTGCACCGAGAAAAAATATGAAAAAATCGTCTATAATTCTCCTGAGTATTTTCTCCTTCATTGCATTCCCTAATTTGACCGCAGCAGCGGGAACAACTGTTGATTCCGTGTCCTATTCGTGCGCCAAGAACGAAGTCCTACGTGTAGTTTACGTCAACGGCGCCGATGGAAAAAGCTTCGCGATCCTGCAGCAGATGGAAGAAATGATACCTATGGCGGAAACAATATCGGCGTCCGGAGCGGTTTATAACGCAATCGACCCGAACTATAGCTACACTTTGCGCACGAAAGGCAGCAACGCCTCGCTTGAAGATAGCAGGGGCACGATACTGGACGGCTGCTCAGAGTAATAATGCAAAACAAGAACGGGTGGCGGCCGCGGACATCCCTGGCGTGAAAAGAAGATTGCGGCATTAGGCAATAGACGATGCAACTTTCCAGTCTTCACCCGCTTTTCCCGATCATGAATCAGGCGTATCAATCGCGGCAATAAAAGTGCCGCCCGGCAGTCATGTTCTAGGGAGAAACAAAATGCGCGTTTCCATCGTCTTAGGTTCGCTCGCCGCTCTACTGGCGCTCACCGCCTGCCAGACGCTGACGCCGGAAGAGCGCCGGGCGCGGGATGAGGCGACATGCCGGGGTTATGGTTTCCGCCCCGGCACCGACCCCATGGCGGGTTGCCTTCTCGATCTGGAAATGGATCGCCGCGCCGACAACCGCGCCTGGCAGGCGCAGATGAACCGCGACATGTTCTATCGTCCGGTGGTGGTGGAGCGGCGGATCATCGTCCAACCAAACCCCTGACCGGAATGAAGGCGACATTGCTGGCGGTTTCACCCTGCCTTGCCCTTGCGGCAAGTGTCGCCTGCGCGGCGGCAAGACGCGCGATGGGCACGCGGAAGGGCGAGCAGGACACGTAGTCGAGATCCGCATCCTCGCAGAAATGGATCGAGGCCGGGTCGCCGCCATGTTCGCCGCAGATGCCGAGTTTCAGCTCCGGACGCGTCTGGCGGCCGCGCTCGGCGGCAATGCGGATCAGTTCTCCCACACCGTCGAAATCGAGCGAGATGAACGGGTCGCGTTCAATAATGCCCTTGCGCTGATAGGTGTTGATGAAACGTGCCGCGTCGTCACGGGAAATGCCGAAGGTCGTCTGCGTCAGATCGTTGGTGCCGAAGGAGAAGAACTCCGCAGCTTCCGCAATCACATGCGCGCGCAGCGCCGCACGCGGCAACTCGATCATGGTGCCGGTCAGATATTCGAGCGTCATGCCGGTCTCTTCCGCCACCTCGGCGGCCACAGTGTCGATGACGGCCTTGACGTAATCGAGTTCGGACCGGAGGCCGACCAGCGGCACCATGATCTCAGGCACGACAGGTGCACCGGTGATGCGCGCCGCCGCAACCGCAGCCTCAAAAATGGCGCGCGCCTGCATTTCGGCAATTTCGGGATAGGAAATGGCAAGCCGGCAGCCGCGATGGCCGAGCATGGGATTGAATTCGTGCAGCGCATCCAGCCGCTGGCGGAATACGGTCTGCGGCATGCCCATGGCGGCGGCGACCTCTACGATCTCGCCATCGCTCTTCGGCAGGAATTCGTGCAGCGGCGGATCAAGCAGGCGGATCGTCACCGGCAGGCCGTGCATGATCTGGAAAAGCTCGGTGAAATCCGAACGCTGCATCGGCAAAAGCCGATCAAGCGCTGCCCGCCTGCCCTTTTCGCTTTCGGCGAGAATCATCTCGCGCATCACATGAATGCGATCGCCTTCGAAGAACATATGCTCGGTGCGGCAAAGACCTATACCTTCTGCACCGAAAGCACGGGCGGCGCGGGCATCGGCCGGTGTATCAGCATTGGTGCGCACTGTCATACGGCGCAGATTATCGGCCCATTGCATCAGCTTGCCGAAGTCGCCTGACAGTTCAGGCTGCGTCATCGGCACTTCACCTTTCATCACCCGGCCGGAAGAGCCGTCGATGGTGATGACATCGCCGCGTTTCAGCATGCAGCCAACGCCGATCAGCACCTTGTTGCGCATATCGACGCGCATCGAACCCGCACCGGTAACACAGGGAATGCCCATGCCGCGCGCTACCACGGCGGCGTGGCTGGTCATGCCGCCGCGCGTGGTCAGAATGCCTTCGGCGGCATGCATGCCGTGAATGTCTTCCGGACTGGTTTCGATGCGGACCAGAATGACGCTTCGGCCTTCAGCTTCCGCAGCGACCGCTTCTTCCGAGGTAAAGACGATCTCGCCGGTTGCCGCCCCCGGGGAGGCAGGCAGGCCGGAGCCGATGATGGGCCGGGAAATACCGGGATCGATGGTGGGGTGCAGCAATTGGTCGAGCGATGACGGCTCGATGCGGCAGACGGCTTCTTCCTGCGAAATCAGCCCATCCTCGACCATATCGACGGCGATTTTCATGGCGGCGCGTGTGGTGCGCTTGCCGGAACGGGTCTGGAGCATCCAGAGCTTGCCGCGCTCGATGGTAAATTCCAGATCCTGCATGTCGCGATAGTGGGTCTCCAGCCGCTTGCAGATCACCATGAACGCGGCGAAAGCCTCCGGCATCAGCTTTTCCATGGAGGGTTTGTCGGAACCCGACGCCAGCCTCGCGGCCTCGGTGATGGATTGCGGCGTGCGGATGCCCGCCACCACATCTTCACCCTGGGCATTGACGAGGAACTCGCCGTAAAGCTCCGCCTCTCCGGTGGAGGGATTGCGGGTGAAGGCAACGCCGGTTGCCGATGACGAGCCGAGATTGCCAAAGACCATGGCCTGGACGTTGACCGCCGTGCCCCAATCGCCGGGAATATTGTGCAGGTGCCGGTAGGTTACGGCGCGATGGTTCGTCCAGCTGGCAAAGACTGCACCGATCGCGCCCCAGAGCTGAACATGGCAATCCTGCGGGAAAGCCTCTCCCAGCTCGTCCTCGATCAGTTGCTTGTAAAGCGCAACGACATGCTGCCACTCGACCGCCGACATATCGGTATCGTATTCATGGCCGAGCCGGCCTTTCTCGTCTTCGAGAATTTCCTCGAACAGCTCATGGTCGAGACCCATGACGACATCGGCATACATCTGGATGAAACGGCGATAGCTGTCCCAGGCGAAACGGGCGTCGCCCGCATCGTGGCCCAGCGCCTGCACCGTGCGGTCGTTGAGGCCGAGATTGAGCACCGTGTCCATCATACCCGGCATTGAGGCACGCGCGCCTGATCGGACCGACAACAGCAACGGCGTCTGGCTGCCGCCGAATGTCTTGCCGGTCACGGCTTCCATGCCGTGGATGCCGGCCATGACCTGCAGCTTCAGCTCTTCGGGGAGATCGCGGCCGTTCTTGTGATAAAGGGCGCAGGCATCGGTTATGATGGTGAGGCCGGGGGGAACGGGAAGGCCGAGACTTGCCATTTCGGCAAGGTTTGCACCCTTGCCGCCCAATATAGCAACGTCACCTGCCCGGCCTTCGGCAGCACCGTTGCCGAAGGTATAAACCCACTTTTTCATTCCACGCTCTCCACCCAGAAGCGTTGTCATTTTTCTATCATCTACAGCATTGGCAGCATGTTGGAAACGCCACAACGTCCAGTTTACATCGCAGTGCAGCATAATTGCGGCGAATTGCGCGCCAGAATTGCCGCAAAAGCAAAATAACAGCGTTACTGACGCATTCGTGTAGTGCGCAGAAACGGAGTGTTCCCTAAGCCATCCACATCGCCCAAAAAGAGATTATTCATGCAATTTACTCGCCGCCACACGTTGAAATTTGCCGGAATTTCTTGCGCCGCCACCGCCCTTGCTGGTGCTCTTAGAGCAGAAGGCGACCCACCCGCAGCAAGTGCAGGCACCGCCCTTCCCTTTGCGCTGACAACCCCGATGCATGTCAGTCAGGCGGCGCTTCGGGTGCGCGATCTCGATCCGATGATCGATTATTACCGTTCCGTGCTCGGGTTGAATGAGGTTGCGCGCAACGCACGGGGCGTGACGCTCGGCGCCGGCACCGTTCCCCTGCTTGATCTCGTTCACAAGCCAACGGCGGATTATGAAAGCCCCACCTCAGCCGGTCTGTTCCACATCGCCTATCTGATGCCCACCCGCAAGGATCTGGCGCGGTGGCTGGTACATGCGGCGTTAAGGCAGGTGCCGCTCACAGGCTTTGCGGACCATAATGTCAGTGAAGCGGTCTATCTCAACGATCCCGAAGGCAACGGCATCGAGGTTTACAGCGACCGGCCGAAGGACACATGGGTCTGGAGCGGCAGCGTGGTTAAGATGGGGACCGAACCGCTCGACGTCGATGATCTCGTAACGCTGACCGACACCAAAAAGAGCGATTACGAGGCCGCACCTTGCGGCATGCGCATCGGGCATATTCACCTGCGGGTCGGCGAGATTGCCACCGCACGCGCCTTTTACGAGGAAGCCGTTGGTCTCAAACCGACGCAGGATGCCCGTTCGGATGCCTCCTTCCTGTCATCGGGCGGATATCACCACCATCTAGCCGTCAACACATGGAACAGCCGGGGGGCGAAAGAGCGCAACGCCACCGAAACCGGCCTCGACTGGTTCTCTGTTGCCATCAAAAATCCCACGGACCTTGAAGCGCAGAAAACGCGGCTGCGGGCGGCCGGTTATGTGCTGGTGGAGATGGAAAACAAGGTTGTGGAAGCGATTGATCCGTGGGGCACGCGGCTGCGGTTGGTGCCGGTATAAGAGGGCGGCAAGTCGGCTGGTTTCCTGTGACTGGTACAGGAACGAGGGACGCGAGGCACAACACCAAAAAAAGCCTTGCGAGGCCACGGCAGCGACCTCGCAAGGCTTTCCATCCGGTACAGGAAACCGGATGGGGGGTCTGGAAAGAGCCCAAATTCCTTTCAAAAAGACATAGCAAAATGCCGCGCATTGTCGCCCACCCGAATGGGTGATGCGGCCAGATAAATTCGCGATGGACAAGGCTTAAGGGGCAGACCCGGAACGGGAAACTCAGACGGCTTCGCGCAGTTGCTCGGCAGTCTGCAAATCCACGGAAACCAGTTGCGACACGCCCTGTTCGGCCATGGTGACGCCGAAGAGGCGGTTCATGCGCGCCATGGTGATGGGATTGTGGGTGATGATGACGAAACGCGTTTCGGTGGAGGCAACCATTTCGTCCATCAGGTTGCAGTAACGCTCGACATTATGGTCGTCGAGCGGCGCGTCCACCTCGTCCAGCACGCAGATCGGTGCGGGATTGGTCAGGAAGACCGCAAAGATCAGCGCCATGGCCGTCAGCGCCTGTTCACCGCCGGAAAGCAGCGTCATGGTCTGTGGCTTCTTGCCCGGAGGACGGGCGAGAATTTCCAGGCCGGCTTCCAGCGGATCGTCGGATTCGATCAGCTGCAATTCCGCCGTGCCGCCACCAAACAGATGGGTGAAAAGCCGCTGGAACTGCGAATTGACCACATCGAAGGCCGCAATCAACCGTTCACGGCCTTCGCGGTTGAGGTTCTGGATACCGGCGCGCAGCTTGCGCACCGCGTCGATGATATCGTCGCGTTCCTTGATGAGGGCCGCGAGCTTGGCGGAAAGCTCCGCCTGCTCTTCCTCGGCACGCAGGTTGACGGCGCCCAGTCTTTCACGCTCTATCTTCAGCCGGTCGAGATCGCGCTCGACATCGCGAATATCGGGCTTCGGCTGGTCGGGACCAAGGCCGGTCAGGCGCAACGCCATATGCGGCTCGGTATTCAGCGTTTCGCGGATGCGATGTTCGGTTTCCTGCCGCTTCTCGCGGGCGGAAACAAGCCGCTCTTCGGCGCGGCCGCGCTTTTCACGGGCTTCTGCCAGTTCGGAAAGGGCGGTGGTGGCAACGCGGTCGGCGGCGCGTTGCAGGTTTTCTGCCTCCGCCAGCCGGTCCGCGGCCAAGCGGCGGGCGTCTTCGGTTTTCTGAAGCTCGGTCAGGAGGTTGCGGCGTTTCTCGTCGAACTCTTCCGGCGCAATGTCTAGTTCGGCGATTTCCTCGCGCGCCTCTTCCTCACGCTCGCGCAGGGTGGCGATGTGATCGGCGGCACTGGCGGCCCGCGATGCCCAGGTTGAGCGCTCCTGCGCGATTGCCTGAAGCCGGCGCTGGCGGCTTTCCGCCTCGCGGCTCACCCCCTCGTGGCGGGCGCGCGCTTCTGCCAGCAGGCCACGGTCTGTGGCGACTTCCAGCTGGCTTTCACGCAGGCGCAGATCAAGAGCGGAAAGATCCGGTGCATCTTCCATTTCGATGCGGGCGTTTTCTTCCTGAACGACGATCTCGTCGATCTGCGCGCCGATCTGGTTCAGCGCTTCCGAGACGATATCCCGGCGGCGCAGAAGATCGCCCGAGGCGCGTTCGGCTGATGTCAGCGCCTCTCGTGCCTCGGCAAGATGACGCGTCACCAGCCGGCTTCTGTCGCGCACTTCCGAAAGCCGCAACTCGGCGCTTTTGATGTCGTCGGTCCTGATGGAGAGCTGTTCTTCGGCCTCCTCCAGACTGAAACGGGCCTCTTCCAGTTCCGTCTCGATTTCGGCAAGCCGGTTCTTTTGTGCCAGACGAAGGGCGGCGGCTCCCGGCGCATCAGCGCTGGCGATGTGGCCATCCCAGCGAAACAGCGCGCCCTCGCGCGTCACCAGCCGCTGACCGGCCTTCAGCGACGGCATCAGGCGCAAGGCTTCCGCAGTGTCGGCTGCAACGCCGATCTGGGCGAGACCGCGCCTTAATGCGTCCGGCGCCTGCGCATAGTTCAGAAGCGGCTTGACGCCCTGCGGCAAAGCAGGATCGCCCGCACCATCGCCATTGCCGGCCCAATAGGCGGGAGCAGCGGGATCAAGGGCACTTTCGAGGTCGTCGCCAAGGGCTGCACCAAGCGCTGCCTCAAAACCACGTTCCACCGTCATTTCTTCCGCCACCGGCGTGAAGCTGCCATTGGCGGCAGCACTGGCCGCCAGGATTTTGGTGATGGTGCGCGCTTCCGTATCCAGAGCGTTCAGGCGGTTTCTCGCCGTTTCCAGCGGGCCGCGCGCCAGCGCTTCGGCGGAACGCGCCTCGGCAACGGCGGCTTCGGCTTCCTCCGCCACGATCAGAGCGTCTTCCACCGCGATCTCGGCTGCCTCGACCGCCTCGCGGCGCTCCGAAGGATCGGGAAGGCCGGAGAGTTTTTCATCGACGGCATCGATCTCGGAGGATGCCTCCTGCGACTGGCGTTCCAGCCGGAGTTTACGATCGGAAAGCTCGCGGATCGCCCGTTCCAGCTGCTGGCGCCCGGCGGCGGCCTCGGCGCGCTCGGCGGTGATGGCAGTGAAAACGGTTTCGCTTTCAGTCAGTTTAGCGGCAGCTGCCTCAAAGGCTTCGCGCATCTCTTCGGCATGACGCCCGGAATCGGCGAGAATTTCGAGAAGGTCTGCCTCTTCCTCATCGAGCCGCGCAAGGATCTGGGCGTTATCAGAGACAAGTCGTTCTTCGCGAACGATGTCTTCGCCAAGCTGCGACAGACGGCGCGCCAGCTCATCACGGCGGCGCAGCAGGCGGTTCGCCTCGTCATCCAGCTGGGTGCGGGCAATCTGCAGACGTTGCAGGGCGGCAGCGACACGCGCTTCATCCTCGCGCAATTCCGGCAGCTTCAGGCTGGCAATGCCCTGCTGTTTGGCCGCCTCCATCTGCGCCTGCGCCTTTTCGGCAACGATGTTCGTGGCCTGATTAAGCGCGCTTTCCGCTTCGCCTTCGGCTTCCTTGGCTTCTACCCAGCGGATATGCAGCAGGGTCGCCTCGCGGGCGCGGATATCCGCCGACAGCATCTTGAAACGGTTGGCCTGCCGCGCCTGGCGTTTCAGGCTTTCGATCTGGCTTTCAAGCTGGGCGGTCACATCCTCCAGCCGCTCCAGATTGGTTTCGGCAGCGCGCAGGCGAAGCTCCGCTTCATGGCGGCGGGAATGCAGGCCGGAAATGCCGGCCGCCTCTTCCAGAAGCTGGCGGCGGGCCTGCGGCTTGGCATTGATGAGTTCACCGATACGCCCCTGCCCCACCATCGAGGGCGAACGCGCGCCGGTGGAGGCATCGGCAAACAGAAGCTGCACATCCTTGGCGCGCGCTTCCTTGCCGTTGATGCGATAGACCGAGCCGTTTTCGCGCTCGATGCGGCGCGTCACCTGAATTTCATCGGCATCGTTGAAGGCGGCGGGCGCGGTGCGATCGGAATTGTCGAGATAAAGGCCGACCTCGGCGGTGTTGCGGGCCGGGCGATTGCCGGAACCGGAGAAGATGACGTCATCCATGCCGGATGCGCGCATGTTCTTATAGGAGTTTTCGCCCATCACCCAGCGAAGCGCTTCGACCAGATTGGACTTGCCGCAACCATTGGGACCCACGACACCGGTCAGACCCGGCTCGATGATGAATTCCGAGGGTTCAACGAAGGATTTGAAACCGACGACGCGGAGCTTGTTGAACTTCATGCCGCTCCGCTCCGCCTGAAATAACGGCAATAAAAAACGGGCGAACGGAAATACCCGCCGCCCGTTCCTTTAAGGGTTCGGCGATCAGAGCAGCTTGTCGATGACAGCCGACATGGTTTCAACCGACATGTCTCCCGCGTATTTCTTGCCGTTGATGATGAAAGTCGGCGTGGAGTTGACGCCGAATTCCGTCGCACCGCGTTGCATCGTTGCGTTCACATCATCCAGAAGCTTCTGGTTCGTCAAGCAGGCCTCGAAAGACTCCTGTGAGAAACCGGCCATTTTCGACAATTGCAGCAGGGCCGCACGGGCATCCTGGGCTGTTGCCCAGCTCTGCTGCTGCTTGAACAGCATGGAAACGAACGGGAAATACTGTCCTTCCGGTGCGCAGCGCGCCAGCATGAATGCAGCGGCGGCACGCGGATCGAACGGGAATTCGCGGATGACGAAATAGGCCTTGCCGGTATCGATGTATTTCTTCTTGATCTCGTCAAAGGTCTTGTTGTGGAAATTGGCGCAATGCGGGCAGGTCATCGACATATATTCGACGATCTTTACGGGAGCGTTCGCATCGCCGAGCGCCGCTTCCGGCAGCGGACCGGGCTTCAACACCGCAGCCATATCCACGTCACCGGTGGATTCAGGCAATTCCTGCGCCTGGGCAACGCCCGACGTGAAGGCAAACGGCAGGGCCGTGGCAAGGGCAGCAAGTGCAACGCCGCCGAGAAGGCTGCGACGGGAAATGGTCAGTTCGGAAAAATGCATGAAAGCACCTGTTGGTAATAGACTCTATTGTCTGTTGATTCCGATATAGCGACGGCCTGTTCATCACAAGCGGGGTTTTGAACTCTTCTTGTCAAAGAATTGTGACCAGTCAAGGACCGTGCGCGACATCAAATCGTCCCGCCCCGCGGCTTCTTCTTCTGCATCACCGCCGTGCCGAGCCTTTCCACTGCCTTGCGCAGCGCTTCGCTCTCGATGCCGTCCATCATGTCATCGAGACGTTTTGCCGCATCACCGCGCAGCGGCGGCGGCTTTCGCCGGCGGGGAACGGGCTGCGATACCGGCTTCTGCACGATCCTGATCTGGCGTACCGCCGGAAAGCCAAAAAAGCCGTTGATGCGGGCGATGAGCTCGCCCTGTGCGTGGGTGAGGAACAGAGCCCGCGCGCCTTCGCAGGCAATCGTCAGCACGCCCGGCTGGTAGCCGCCGCGATCCGGCCCTTCGTCGCGGCGCGGCCAGGTAATCTTTTCCGGCCGCGTGCAATCGGCGAAGTCATCGCCGGCGATCTCGTCCCACGAGCCGAGCAGCGCCGTGTTGATGCCCGCCCGTTTCGACAGGAGGGGATCCATGATGCCATTGGCTATTTCGGCAATCTGGATGACGCCTTTGCGTGGATATCGCATTTTTCACTCGGGTTTCAGGACCGCACAGTCCGGAGCTTCTTGATAGGTCGGTATGAATGGCCCAACTATAGGCCGAATCGAAGAGAAACGGCAAACCATGCTTCAAAAAACCGCCCCCTCATCGCACGCGCAGATGCTGCTCGCATGGTACGACCGCCACCATCGCGAGTTGCCTTGGCGCACCTCGCCGGCCATGGCGGCACAAGGAAAACGTGCCGATCCCTATCATGTCTGGCTCTCCGAAGTGATGTTGCAGCAGACGACGGTGCAGGCGGTGAAACCCTATTTCCTGAAGTTCCTCGCGACGTGGCCTCATGTCAGCGATCTGGCGGCGGCGCCGGTTGAGGATGTGATGGCTGCATGGGCGGGACTTGGTTATTACGCCCGCGCCCGCAACCTGAAAAAATGTGCGGAAGCCGTGGCGAAAGAGCATGGCGGCGTCTTTCCCGATACCGAAGAGGGCCTGAAGAAGCTGCCCGGCATCGGCGACTATACATCTGCTGCCGTGGCGGCCATTGCGTTCAACCGGCAGGCGGCGGTGATGGACGGTAATGTGGAGCGCGTCATCTCCCGCCTTTTCGCCATAGATGCCCCCCTGCCTGGCTCGAAACCCGCCATGAAGGCGAAGGTGGCGGAGCTTACGCCTCCCGACCGGCCGGGCGATTTTGCGCAGGCGATGATGGATCTCGGTGCGACGATCTGCACGCCGAAGCGCCCTGCCTGCGCGCTCTGTCCGTTCAATGGCGGCTGTCTGGCGCTTGCCCATGACGAGCCGGAGCGGTTTCCGGTCAAGGCCGCGAAAAAGGCAAAACCGGTGCGGCTGGGAGCCGCCTTCGTGGCGGTGAATGCAAGCGGCGAAATTCTGCTGCGGCGGCGCATAGAAAGCGGCCTTCTTGGTGGCATGACGGAGGTGCCGACAACGGCATGGACCGCCCGCGTGGATGGCGGCACCGACACGAGCCACGCGCCTTTTGCCGCGCCTTGGCAAGCGGCGGGCGTCATTGTGCATGTCTTCACCCATTTCGAGCTGCGGCTCACCGTCTATCGGGCACAGGTGCCGGATGGGCTTGAAACTGGCGCGGATGACGGATGGTGGGAGCCGGTTACAAATCTTGACGCGCAAGCCTTGCCGACGGTGATGAAAAAAGTCATCGCACAGGCTATTCCATCCGCATTCGATGAAAGCAGGAAGTTTCGATGACCAAGATTGAGCATATCGTATTCGACATCGGCAAGGTACTGATCCACTACGATCCGCATATTCCCTATAGTCGCCTCATTCCCGATGCCGACGAGCGCAAATGGTTCTTCGAGAATGTCTGCACCCATGACTGGAACCTCGAACAGGATCGCGGACGCGGCTGGGAAGACGCCGAGGCGCTGCTGATGGAGCAGTTTCCCGAGCGGGAAGAGCATATCCGCGCCTTCCGCAAGTTCTGGCATGAGATGGTCTCGCATTCCTATGACGACAGCGTCGCGATCATGACCGGCCTGATCGACAACGGTCACGACGTGACGATGCTGACCAACTTCGCCTCCGATACCTTCCGCGAAGCGCAGAAGATGTTCCCCTTCCTCACCCTGCCGCGCGGCGTGACGGTTTCTGGCGATGTGAAGCTGCTGAAACCGGATGTGGCGATCTACGAGCTGCACGCCAAGGAATTTGGCCTCGACCCTGCCGCAAGCATCTTCATTGACGATACGCTTGTGAATGTCGAAGGCGCCAAGGCCGCCGGCTGGCAGGCGGTGCATTTTACCGGAGCGGAAAAGCTGAAGCAGGATCTGCAATCCTACGGCGTGGATGTCTGACAGACCATCAGATCCAAAAAGAAAATTGGCGCAGGCGGAAATGGCGGTCTCCTGCCTGCGCCAGTCCTGCCGCAAGCGGCATGGGACAGCAATGTTTTCGTGAACTTTCCGAACCGGATTTTCACAACCATTGCTTTGCGTAGGACACTATGACCGTTCTCTTGCGCGAAACTTGTCTGGCTAAATTTAGATATTCAAAAATACCAACGCCCGACACCGAAGTGCCGGGCGTTGGTCGTTCTCCATCCGGGACTGAAGGTACTAAACCGGACGGAGACGTATGCTGACAATGGCGGGCGGTGGATCGTTGCCTTCAGCCTTTTGGGCTTTAGACTGTCAGGCCTTTGCCAGTTCACTGCGGATGATTGTTCTCAGATCATCGATAGGCTTCAGCTGGTCGCCATCCTCGAAGTGCCAGAACGTCCATCCGTTGCATGCGTCGAGACCCTGCACCTTTGCACCAAGACGGTGAATGGAGCCGGCAGTCCCGCCGGATGCAATCGTACCATCGGCACGAATAATGGCGCTATAACGGCGCTTTGCATCGGTCAGCACCTGGCCGGGACGGACGAGGCCGCTTTCCACCAAGGTATTGAAGGCAACACGCGGTTCGGCCCTCTTGCCGGTCATGACGGTCAGCTCCGCCTTGCCGAGCGGCTCGACGGCGGCGATGCGGGCAGAGGCCGCGTCGATGTAATCCTGTTCGCGCTCGATACCAACGAAGTGGCGGCCGAGACGTTTTGCAACCGCACCCGTGGTGCCGGAGCCGAAGAACGGGTCGAGCACGATGTCGCCAGGCTTGGTAGAGGCCATGATGATGCGTGCCAGCAATGCTTCCGGCTTCTGGGTCGGATGCACCTTCTTGCCGTCGTCACCTTTCAGCCGCTCATGGCCGCTGCAAATCGGGAACAGCCAGTCGGAGCGCATCTGAACGTCGTCGTTGGAGGCCTTCAGCGCTTCGTAGTTGAAGGTATAGCCCTTGGCTTTCGGATCGCGGCTCGCCCAGATCATGGTCTCATGGGCGTTCTGGAAACGGCGGCCCTTGAAGTTGGGCATGGGATTGGTCTTGCGCCAGACGATATCGTTCAGGATCCAGAAATCGAGGTTCTGGAGCATGGAGCCGACACGGAAGATGTTGTGGTAGGAGCCGATGACCCAGATGGTACCATTCGGCTTCAGCACGCGGCGGCAGGCCAGCAGCCAGGCGCGGGTGAAGGCATCATAGGCCTCGAAGGAGGAGAACTGGTCCCACTCGTCATCGACTGCATCAACCAGCGACTGATCTGGCCGGTGAAGCGTACCGCCAAGCTGGAGGTTGTAGGGCGGATCGGCGAAAATCGCATCCACCGACTGGCTCGGGAGGGCATCCAAGGCAGCGACACAATCACCTTTGATTATGCTGTCTTTCCAGGCGTCACTCTCGCCCGCACGATCAAAACCGGCACGCCGAAAATCGGCCAGCGGAAAAACTGCTGCCATTGGTACTCGCTCCATACGCTTACTCTCTACTGATGCTTATGGTTACCGAAGATGGTTATCAAAGCCTGAACAAGTCACGGAAAATGCGAAATAAATGGCTGTTGCGGCCGACACGCGCAATTTGCTGGCGCGGGCGGGGAACCCGAAGTGGCGCAAAAACGTTGTGCACAACGGGTTGTCCTGTTCCGCATGTCGGTGCTGGCAATACCGGCAACTCAGGGGGTAATCCGCAATGACGTCCGTAACGCGAGTGGCTTCTTTTTCAGTGCATGCCTTTTCCGCGGCTCTTCTTCTGGCGGCGCTGCCGTCAAGCTTGGGGGCGCAGGAGCCGGCACCGCTATACAACGTCGTCACCGACGCTGTGCTGTTCGATGGCGGCCCCTCGCTCGGCAACAGCGACAGGGTGCGGTGGGATTTCTACAAGGCCGACCGGGCCGGCGTGCGCAGCGACGTCAATGCCGGCGGCTCCTACGACGCCACCTTCGAAGCGAAGCTGCCGGCGGGCAAATATGTCGGCGTGGCAGCGCTGGGCAACATCCGTCGCGAAATACCCTTCGAGGTGAAGGAGGGAAGCCTAACGAGGCCAAAGGCGAATTTCGACGCGGCGGAACTGACGGTGGTGCCAAAACGCAGCCCCGGCGGCGATGTGGAAAGCCAGGCGAAAACCGAAATCACCAAGGACGATTTCAAAGACAGCGTCTACGGGCAGAACACGACCTTCGTGCCGGCGGGCGAACTCCTCCTCACCGGCAGCATCGGCCCTGCGCGTGCGCAGGAAACGCTTGCCATCAAGGCGGGCGAGACGATCAGCCACGATCTAGTCATCCCGAGCGGCGTGGTCGTTGCCAAGGCGGCCTATACGGACGGTGGCAAGGCTGTGGAAACGGACGATATCCGTTTCGAAGCGCTTTCAGCCAAGGAGACGCTTGATGGCACGCGCCAGACCATCAACGGCGTTTACGGCACCGGCAAAACCATGGAAATGCCTGCAGGCGATTTCGTGATGCGGGCGCGTCTGGGCAAGGTCACGGTGGAACAGCCCTTCACCGTAACTGCAGGAAAACGCACCGAGATCAACCTCAACCTCGATGCTGGTGTTCTGGCAATCACGGCACCGGGTGCGGAGCGGATCGACATCGTCGAAACGACCAAGGACCTTCAGGGTACGCAAAAGGAAATTTCCGGCCGTTACGGCAACCGGCATCAGGAGACCCTGCATCCCGGCGATTATTCGGTGAAGGTGAGCTACGACAAGAAATCCGGGCGCGAGCCGAAGGAGATCAAGGCGACGGTCAAGGCCGCCGAGAGAACCGAGACGAATGTGCCGCAGTAGCAGTAAGCCGCTGCCCGGCCGGGTGCGGCGGCGGTTCGCCAATTTTCACGCCGGTAAATCCTGATGCCGCGATGCGATCGCACAGCCTAATCCACTGGCAGCCGCGACAGGCCTGCCGGATGTCTCCGGCGGCGAAGGCCAGACGCATTTTCTCCAGTAGCTCCGGCGTTGCCCGCAGCCGCTTTCCGGCGGTGATTGTCTCGTTCAAAAGCGTTGAAACCGAAAGCCGGGCCGCCTCGTCCCTCTGGACCACGCCCTCGTTGAAACAGTGGGCATGGCTTTCGCACAACAGGCCAACGCAGATATCGTCCGGCCCATCGACCAGCTCGATATCCTCTTCGCCGGCGTTCAGCCGAGCGGCGACACGGTCGTAGTTTTCGACAAAACCGGAGGTATATCCCTTCCCCACATAGGTCAGCATGCAGAGAAGGTGATGGGGGCGAAGGCGGACCGTCACGGGACGCGTTTCCGATCAAGGAAACAGATCGGCGGACAAAGGAAAAATCCGCTCCGTGATTTCGCCGTATCAGCAGCCATCCATGCTCCCTTCACGCACCGCAGATCGTCATCGCGGGCGGATATCGATAACCGACTTTTCCGGCGGAGTCCAAGCGAGCCCAGCCAATCATTCCCGGCCTATCCGACGATGGCGAAGGCATCGTGCACCGAGCCTGAAGGGGTGCGGATTGCCTTGCGGCCGATCCATTGCACATGCCCGTCGAGAATTCGCACCGCCTCCTCGGCACGGCCGCCGCGCAATGCGTCGAGGATCGCGCGATGATCGGTATCGGTGCGGCGCTCCCATCCTGCCCGCCAGGCGGAAAACAGGAACCGGGCGCTCGCGGCATGCAGGCCGTCGATCGCCTCCATCAGGCGCGGCATGTTGCAAGGCGCCGTGATGAGGCGGTGGAAGCGGCGATTGGCCTCTTCCCAATGCTGCACGTCGACCGCGCTATCGCCTTCGAGCGTGGCGGCCTCCGCCTGGTCGAGAATGGCTGAAGTCATGTTTGGAATGGCGTGGCGCAGCGCCAGAACCTCAAGCGCGGCGCGCATTTCCGCGACTTCGCGCACATCGGCGAGGCCGAAATCCGCGACCCGCACGCCGCGGCGCGGAATGCTGGCGGCCAAGCCCTGCGCCTCCAGCCTGCGGAACGCTTCGCGCACCGGCACATGCGATGCGCCGAATTCGGCGGCGATGTGATCCTGCCTCAGACGTTCACCCGGCGACAGCTCGCCGCGCACGATGCGGTCAGCCAGTGTGCGGCTGATGCGTGCGGCAATGGTATCTTCGGGTCTGGTTTTCGCTGTCTTGGGCATAACATCCCATAACGCATCCGGCGCTGATCTGTGTAGCTGTTTTTGCACGCAGGAAACGCGCAAAGCCAAATCCCAGCTATGAGCCGGGCGCGACCGACCCTTGCGGGCCAGCCGGTTGAGCTTGACGCGGACTTGGTCTAAAAGCCCGGGCATCACTTTTTTCCAAGGCAAATCCGATACAGGGAGCGCCCATGAGCGGCTTCGACCTCATTATTTTCGACTGTGACGGCGTTCTGGTCGATTCCGAAATCATCGCCGCACAGGTGGAGTCCCGCCTTCTGACCGAGGCCGGGTATCCGATCTCCGTCGAGGAAATGGGCGAGCGTTTCGCCGGCATGACCTGGAAAAACATCCTCCTGCAGGTGGAAAGCGAAGCCAGCATCCCGTTTTCCGCATCGCTGCTCGACAAGTCGGAAAAGCTGCTCGACGCGCGGCTGGAACGCGACGTGAAGATCATCGAGGGCGTCAAGTTCGCTCTGTCGCGCCTGACGACACCGCGTTGCATCTGCTCGAATTCCTCCAGCCACCGCCTCGACATGATGCTGACGAAGGTGGGCCTGAAGCCCTATTTCGCACCGCATATCTACTCCGCCAAGGATCTCGGAGCCGACCGCGTCAAGCCGAAGCCGGATATCTTCCTGCATGGCGCAGCCCAGTTCGGCGTTTCACCGGATCGCGCCGTGGTAATCGAGGATTCCGTGCACGGCGTGCATGGTGCAAAGGCAGCCGGCATGCGCGTCATCGGCTTCACCGGCGCATCCCACACCTATTCGAGCCATGCCGACCGGTTGACGGATGCGGGCGCGGAAACGGTGATTTCACGCATGCAGGACCTGCCCGCCGTTATTGCAGCGATGGCGGAATGGGAAGGCGCTTTTTAATCTCTGGCTTTGTCACAAACGCCACTTCGTCATGCTCGGGCCTGTCCCGAGCATCTGCGACGACTTGATTCCACGATACGTGTTCGGATCCTCGGGACAGGCCCGAGGATGACGTTGCGTATGAACCATGGTTTGTTTGCGATCTGCCCGAAAGCCCGCAGAAGCAGCCTCCGGTTTTTACATTTCGCCCGTCAAATCACCGGCGCTTGGTCTTGGCCTTTGCGCCCTGCTCGGCAAAACCGATATAGACACTGACCGACCTCGGTGCGCCGCCCGGTCCGTTGGGAATGGCGACATGATCGTTGTTGAAGATGAACTGCGTGCCGGCACCGCCTGCAGCAACGTCGATGGCGAAATTGGTCGTTTCGCCGTAAATCTCGCCGTCGCCGTCCTTAACGGTGACGCGGATCGGTACGGTCACGCGGCCGGGCTTCGACATCGGGCCGGGAACGAGACGGCCCTGGGCCAGCACGTTTACCGTCAGGGTGGTTTCGTTCGCGGTGCAAGAGCGCGTCGTGTCTGACAGCGAAACCTGATAGGCGAGTTTCTGCGGATCGTCCTTTGCGCCACCGGCATAGACGCGGTGGACGGCATTGGCATCGAGAACCGTGACCGTCGGGCAGTTGGCCTGCACCACCGGAGCAACGGCATTTGCCTGCGCCGCCGGAGGGTTGACGGCAAGCGAATCTGACGGATTGGAGGAATTGCATCCTGCAACAACGGCCAGAAGCGACATCGCGGCGGACAAACGCAAGAAATTCCCTGACACTCTTCTAATTCCCTCTCCATTGTCCCGGAACCGAACCGGAGACGCTGTTTATTGACCTTTCACGCAGGTTGGCGATGGTCTATAGCAGCGACGCCGGAAAAAATCGATTGGCATGTTTGGTTTTGCTTGAATTTTCAAAAAAGCCCTTCATTACCTCGCCAATCGCCTCATTCCGGCGGGATGCTGCTGATAAAGAGCCGGTAACGGCAACGGACAGACCGGTAAACGACAAGGGACTATCTCGTGAAATATGTATCGACCAGGGGTGCGGCCCCTTCGCTTGGTTTCTGCGACGCGCTTCTGGCGGGCCTTGGCCGTGATGGCGGGCTTTACGTGCCGCGCGAATGGCCCTCCATGTCGAAAAAGGAAATCCGCAACCTGCGCGGCAAGTCCTATCAGGACATCGCGTTTGAGGTTCTCTACCGTTTCACCGGCGGTGAAATTCCGGCCGACAAGTTCAGGGCGATGATCGACGACGCCTATGCGACGTTCCGCCATCCGGCCGTAGCACCCCTGACGCAGACCGGGCCGAACACCTTCGTGCTGGAGCTTTTCCACGGCACCACGCTTGCCTTCAAGGACGTGGCGATGCAGCTTCTCGCCCGCCTGATGGATTATACGCTGGCTGAGCGCGGCGAGCGCGCCACCATCGTCGGCGCCACCTCCGGCGACACGGGCGGCGCAGCCATCGACGCCTTTGCCGGGCGCGAGCGCACCGACATCTTCATCCTTTTCCCCAACGGCAAGGTCTCTCCGGTGCAGCAGCGCCAGATGACGACCTCCACCGCCTCCAACGTGCATGCGCTGGCGATCAACGGCAATTTCGACGATTGCCAGAACCTCGTCAAAGAAATGTTCAACGACGCGAAATTCCGCGACGGCGTCAAGCTTTCGGGCGTCAACTCCATCAACTGGGCGCGCATCATGGCGCAGGTGGTCTATTATTTCACGGCGTCCCTGTCGCTCGGTGGTCCCGACCGGAAGATTTCCTTCACCGTTCCAACGGGCAATTTCGGTGATATCTTCGCCGGTTACGTCGCCAAGAAGATGGGCCTGCCGATCGACAAGCTTGTCATCGCCACCAACGACAACGACATTCTGGCGCGCACGCTGAAGACCGGCCGTTACGAGATGCGCGGCGTCACCCCCACCACCTCGCCCTCGATGGACATCCAGATCTCGTCCAATTTCGAGCGGCTGCTGTTTGAAGCCTATGGCCGCGATTCCGCTGCGGTAAAGGCATCGATGGATGGCCTCAAGCAATCCGGCGCGTTTGAAATCCCGCCGCATGCGCTGAAATTCATCAAGAAGGATTTCCGCGCCGGCCGTGCCACCGAAAAGCAGGTGGCGGCGACGATCCGCAATACGCTTGAGAAAACCGGTTACCTGATCGATCCGCATACGGCGACCGGCGTTTTTGTGGCGGAAAAACACGAAAAGGCATCAAGCCCGATGGTGGTCCTGTCCACTGCCCATCCGGCTAAATTCCCGGCCGCCGTAAAATCCGCTTGCGCAATCGACCCGGCGCTTCCAGTATGGCTAGCTGACATTATGAACCGGGAGGAGCGTTTCGACATTCTGGACGCAGAGCTGAAGACGGTGGAAACCTTCATCGGCAGCCACGCACGCGCCGGCAAATAGAGACGCGGAAAGACTTGATATGAGAGTTAATGTGACCCGGCTTTCGTCCGGGTTGACCGTTGTCACGGAAAGAATGCCGCATCTCGAAAGCGTTGCTCTTGGGGTGTGGATCAAATCCGGGTCCCGCAACGAGACGACTGCCGAGCACGGCATCGCCCATCTTCTCGAGCATATGGCCTTCAAGGGTACGGCGCGCCGTACCGCCCGGCAGATCGCCGAAGAGATCGAAAATGTCGGCGGCGAAGTCAACGCCGCGACATCGACGGAAACAACTTCATACTACGCCCGCGTCCTGAAAGACCACGTTCCGCTCGCCGTCGATATTCTTGCAGACATCCTGACGGAGTCGCTGTTCGACGAAGACGAGCTGGAGCGGGAGAAAAACGTCATCCTCCAGGAAATCGGTGCCGCCACCGATACGCCTGACGATGTGATTTTCGACAATTTTTCCGGCGTCGCCTATCGCGACCAGACCATCGGCCGCCCGATCCTCGGCACTCCGGAAACCGTGCAATCCTTCACCAGCGCCCAGATCAGGCATTATCTCGCCCGCAACTATACGACGGATCGCATCTTCGTCGTTGCAGCAGGTGCTGTCGACCACCAGAGCTTCGTGAAGCAGGTGGAAGAACGTTTTGCATCGCTGCCGCAGCTGCCGGTCACCACGCCGGTTCTCGAAAAGGCGATCTATACCGGCGGGGAAATCCGCGAGACCCGTGACCTCATGGACGCGCAGGTGCTTCTCGGCTTCGAGGGCAAGGCCTATCACGCCCGCGATTTCTACTGTTCGCAAATTCTCGCCAATATTCTTGGGGGCGGCATGTCATCGCGCCTGTTCCAGGAAGTGCGAGAGTCCCGCGGCCTTTGTTATTCCGTTTATGCCTTCCATTGGGGTTTTTCCGACACCGGCATTTTCGGCGTGCATGCGGCGACCGGCGGCAACGACCTGCCGGAACTGATGCCCGTCATCGTCGACGAGTTGCGCAAATCTTCCCAGACCATTCATCAGGAAGAAATCGACCGCGCCCGCGCACAAATCCGCGCGCAACTGCTGATGGGTCAGGAAAGCCCGGCAGCCCGTGCCGGCCAGATGGCACGGCAGATGATGCTTTACGGCCGGCCTATCCCCAATGAGGAGATGATGGAGCGCCTGAACGACATCACGCGGGAACGCCTAACCGATCTTGCAGGACGGCTGTTTTTCGATACAGTTCCGACATTGTCTGCAATTGGCCCGCTCGAACAGCTGCCGCCTCTTTCAGACATTACTGCCGCGCTTTCCGCGCAGCAGCCCGCAAGGATAAAGGCGAACGGCTGAGGGTTGCGGTTTCTTTCCGTACAGGGATGGTGAATGCTGCGTTTTCTTTCCCGACATAACGACACCCCGGAACTGCGCAGCGCCAACCATCTTCTCAGACTGCCGCGCTATGGCGATTTCAAGCAGTGGCACGTTCTGCGCTCGGAAAGCCGGCAGTTTCTCCAGCCATGGGAACCCACCTGGCGCCCGGACGAACTGACGGAAGGCTCCTTCCGCACGCGTGTGGTGCGCAACGGCCAGGAGTTTTCCTCCGGCACCGCCGTGTCGTTTCTGCTATTCGAGAAGGAGACGTTGCTCGTTGGCGGCATCACCATCGGTTATATCAGGAGGGGTGCTGCACAAAGCTGCATGATTGGATATTGGGTGGGCGAACGCTACGCCGCGCAAGGCCATATGTCTGCCGCATTAAAATTGGTAATACCCTATATCTTCAACGGACTTCAGTTGCACCGTATCGAGGCAGCCTGTATTCCGGAAAACTTCAAAAGCATCCGGCTTCTCGAAAATGCCGGGTTCCAGCGGGAAGGCCTCTTGCGGGAATATCTGAAAATCAACGGCCAATGGCGGGATCATACGATGTTTTCCCTTCTTGCCGACAAGCAAAGCTCCAGTGGAACGAAGTACGATACATGACTTACACTCACTCTGCGCCGTGCCTGTCGAAACGTCTGGCGGCAATTGCACTGGCTGCGCCGTTCTTCCTGTTTTTCCTGCTTTTTTCGTCTCTTTCCTACGCCTTCGAGCCGGTGAAGATTTCCCGTGACGATACGGCGCTCGATCTCACCGCGACAACCGATATCTATGCCAATCAGGGTGAAGCCTTTCAGGTCTCGACCGCGCCCGGTCCGGATGGCATCCGCCGCCGTATCGAGGTGCGCGCCAGCTCCACCGACCATCAGGGCGACTGGGCCGTCTTCGCGCTCGCCAACGTCTCGGAAGAGCAGCTGGAGCGCGTTATCGTCGCACCGCATTTCCGTCTGGTGAATTCCAAGCTATTCTGGCCCGATCTCGGCTCGCAGCGCATCATCGCGATCACACCGAGCGAAGGCTTTGCGCTTGACCGGCAGCCAAGCCCGGATGCCGACGTGTTCCGCATCACGCTCAATCCCGGCTCCGTCATCACCTTCGTCGCCGAGCTGTCGACACCGCAATTGCCGCAGATCTATCTGTGGGAACCGGAAGCCTACAAGGATACGATCAACGCCTTCACGCTCTATCGCGGCATCGTTCTCGGCATTGCCGGCCTGCTGGCCGTGCTCCTGACCATCCTGTTCGTCGTCAAGGGAACCTCGGTTCTGCCGGCGTCGGCCGCGCTCGCCTGGGCGGTGCTCGCCTATATCTGCGTCGATTTCGGCTTCCTTGAAAAACTCATCACCGTCACATCCAGCGATCAGCGAATATGGAGGGCGGGCGCCGAAGTGGCTCTCGCCTCCAGCTTCGTGGTCTTCCTGTTCACCTATCTCAATCTAAACCGCTGGCACGCGCATCTGGGTTATGCGACCTTTGCCTGGGTGGTGGGGCTGGCGCTGCTGTTCGGCGTCGCGATTTACGATCCTTCGGTCGCCTCCGGTATCGCGCGCGTCTCCTTCGCGCTGACGGCGACGGCCGGCATCGCACTCATCATCTATCTTGGCTTCAACCGTTACGACCGGGCGATTTTGCTCGTTCCGTCCTGGGCGCTCATCCTCGTCTGGTTGTTCGGCAGCTGGCTGACGGTGACCGGACAATTGGACAACGACATCGTTCAGCCGGCGCTTGGCGGCGGGCTGGTGCTGATCGTGCTTCTGATCGGCTTCACAGTCATTCAGCATGCCTTTGCCGGCAGCGCCTATCAGCAGGGCCTGTTTTCCGATCTCGAACGGCAATCTCTCGCACTGACGGGCAGCGGCGATACCGTGTGGGACTGGGACGTGACGCGCGACCGCATCGTCACCACACCTGACATTTCCAACCGTCTGGGGCTGGAGCCCGGCACGATGCATGGTGCTGCGCGCAACTGGCTGCCGCGCCTGCATCCTGACGATCGCGACCGGTTCAAGGCAACGCTCGACGTGCTGCTCGACCATCGCAAGGGCCGCCTCAATCACGAATTCCGCATTCGCGCTGAAGACGGACATTTCCATTGGCTGCAAATCCGCGCCCGCCCGGTTCTCGGCTCCAACGGCGAAATCATCCGCTGCGTCGGCACCATCACCGACATCACCGAGCAGAAGAACTCGGTGGAGCGGCTGTTGCAGGATGCGATGAATGACAATCTGACCGGGCTACCAAACCGGCAGGTCTTCCTCGACCGCCTGCAATCGATCCTCAACCTCTCCCCCGAAAGCGACGGCGTGCGCCCGACGGTGATGGCGATCGATATAGACCGTTACAAGCTGGTCAACGATACGCTCGGCATTGCTGCAGGCGACAATATTCTCATCGCGCTGACACGGCGGCTGCGCCGCCTGTTGAAACCGCAGGATACGCTGGCGCGCCTCGGCGGCGATGAATTCGGCCTGATCCTGACCTCGGAGCGCGATCCGCAGCGGGTGGCCGATTTCGCCGATGCGGTGAACAAGGCAATCATGGTGCCGATCAATTTCGCCAATCGCGAAATCATCCTCACCGCCTCCATCGGCCTCGTTTCATGGATCGACCAGCAGGAAAGTGCCGCAGGTCTCTTGAGCGATGCGGAACTGGCGATGTACCGCGCCAAGCGCGCTGGCGGAAACCGCGTCGAGCCGTTCCGTCCCGCTTTCCGCACGTCCGGCACCGACCGCCTGCAAATGGAAAGCGATCTTCGCCGCGCCATCGAGCGCAAGGAGCTGTCGCTCGCCTATCAGCCCATCGTCAAGCTTGACGATGGCGCGCTGGCCGGTTTCGAGGCGCTGATGCGGTGGGAACACCCCAAGCGCGGCAACATTCCGCCAAGCGAATTCATACCCATCGCGGAAGCCTCCGGTCTGATCGAACCGCTCGGCATGTTCGCGCTGGAAAGGGCAGCGACTGACCTGATGGACTGGCAGCATTCCATCGAGAAGATGCCGATCTTCATCTCCGTCAATATTTCCAGCGCGCAATTGCTGAATAACGAACTGTATAACGACGTGCGCGGCATGCTGACGCGAACGCGCTGTAATCCGCAGCAGCTGAAGCTGGAGCTGACGGAATCCGTGGTGATGGAGAACCCGGAACAGGCGCGGCTGGTGCTTTCCAAGCTGAAGGAAACGGGCATCAGCCTCGCCATGGACGATTTCGGCACCGGCTATTCGTCACTTGCCTATCTCACCCGCTTCCCCTTCGACACGATCAAGCTCGACAAGGCACTGGTGGCCAATACCAGCGACAAGCGCAACGTGCTGCTGCGCTCCGTTATCGCCATGGCGCGCGCTCTCGATATGCAGGTGGTGGCGGAAGGCATTGAAACGCCTGAGGATGCGGCGGAACTCTCACGCATGAACTGCCATTTCGGCCAGAGCTTCCTGTTCGGCACACCGGTTTCCGGCGATGCGGCGCTGAAACTTCTGCGGGAGCGGTTCCAGCCGACGAAGCGAGCTTCGTAAGAGGTATTGGAATATGGGGTGGTAAACGGCTACTCCATCCACCGCCGTCATTCCGGCATTGAGCCGGAATGACGGGAGAAGGAAACGACGCGTTTCCTGACTACGACTTCTTGTATCTCGTATTCACTGCGCCATCGAGAACTGCTGCATCTGCTGTTGAGGCATCGCGTCGATCCTGCCGTGTAGCAGGTCGTGGATGAATTCCATCTTGCTCACAACAGGCGGGGCCAGCACGAAGGGATAAAGGTCCGCCTCCCCCATGCTGCGCTGGATCGAGTTGATGGCGACGCTGAGCGGAATCCAGGCCTTGACCAGTTGTGCGGCGCTACGGGCATTATAGGGATCGAAAGTGACCTCCGCCGCCATTTCCTCATGTCCATCGGGGTCTATCGCCACGCCAAAGGCGCGCGCGGTTTCCAGCGTATCGACGATGTGAAGATAATGCGCGAAACACTCGGCAAAATCCTCCCAGGGATGCACGGAGGCATAGGCGCTTATGAAGGTTTCCTGCCAGTTGGGGCGCGGCCCCTGCTCGTAGTTGCGCTGTAGCGCGGCGGCATAGTCTTCGCGCTCATCGCCGAATACCGCGCGGCAGGCCTCCAGTCGGTTCTCATCACGAACCAGCTTGTTCCAGATGAAATGCCCGACCTCATGGCGGAAATGGCCAAGCATGGTGCGATAGGGCTCGTTCATGTTGGCGCGCACCTGCTCGCGCGTAGCATCATCCACCTCTGCCGCGCGAATGGCGATCAGGCCCTCGTCGTGGCCGGTCATGGCGGGAATGACGGAACCGTCAGGTGCGACCTCGTCGACCAGAAAGTCGAAGACTAGCCCGCCGACAGGATCGGCATCGCGGTTGGGATGCGGCAGGCCGAGACGCAATATCGAATAAAACAAATGCCGCTGTGCCTGGCTGATGCCGCGCCATTGTTCGATACCCTTATCCGTCGCGATATTCGGCACGAGACGGTTATGGCTGCAGGCCGGGCAAAAGGCGTTCTGGCTTTCCGCCGGCACGGACCAGTTGCAGATGTCGTTCACCTCATTGGCGCAGAACCGCACCTGTCTTTCCGGCTGGGCCACGAGTTGCCAGTTCGGCTCACCCGCAGGCGCCAGCGCTTCCATGGAAAGGCGCTCCGGCACGAAGGCCAGACGATGGCCGCAGGAGACGCAGAAACGATTGTCGAAGTGGACGGGCTGGCCACAGGAAGCGCAGGAGAAAAGCTTCATTCATGAAACCCTTGCGATGGATGAATTGGGTGAAGGCGAATATGAGAGACCAAGGTGCAAGGCGTAACAAACCCGCCCTTCAGGCCTCCAGACGACAAGAGCGCATGTGCGATAACACATGCGCTCCAAAGCACCGCATCAAAGACACGGGAGCCCGTCAGGTGGCATTACATACGATCAACGACACCCTTGACCGCATCCTTGGCCTTGCCGACGTTCTTCTGTACCTTGCCTTCGGTTTCCTGAGCGGCACCATTCGCGCGCAGCTCGTTGTTGCCGGTTGCTTCGCCGACGTTTTTCTTGACCTTGCCAGCAACTTCCTTGGCTGTACCGGCGATCTTGTCTGATGTGCTACCCATGTTACTGCTCCCTAGTTGAGCCGTACTGTCTGTGCGGCTTTCGGGATTGTTAACGTCAGGGATTGGGATTGGTTCCAGCAGTCGACAAAAGGAGCATCACGAAAAAATCAGGCGTGGCCGGCTTCCGCAGAAAGCATGCGAGCATCCACACCCATAAGCGCAAGCGCCCGCTCGTATTTGTTGTCCAGTCCACGGTCGAAAATCAGCTCTTCCGCCGCCGGGCAATTCAGCCATCCATTATTGGCGATCTCGTTTTCCAGTTGACCCGGACCCCAGCCGGCATAACCGAGCATCATGGTAGCCTTTTGCGGGCCGCGACCGTTGGAAATGGCGCGCACGATATCCAGCGTCGCCGTCAAGGAAATGTCGTCGCTGACCGGAATGCTCGATTCACTTAAATAATCATCGGAATGCAGCACGAAACCCCGGCCGGATTCGACCGGGCCGCCGCACTGGATCGGAAATTCCCGGGTGCGGTTGGGCAGCATGATGGCGTCGTTGCTGTCCACCAGCTTCAGATGCAGCAGAATATCCGTGAAGGTGATCTGTTGCGGCCGGTTGATGATGAAACCCATGGCTCCGGCATCCGAATGGGCGCAGATATAGACCACCGAACGGGCAAAATTGCCATTGTCCAGCCCCGGCATCGCAATGAGGAACTGGCTGTCAAAAAAGCCACGTTCGCGTTTGTCCATCAGGGTTGAAAAGCTCACCGGCGCCTCCAGCTTGCCGAATTCCATCATTGAACGGGAAAGCGGCGTTCGCACTTCGACAAAGCACAGGATGCGGCATCGCGCCCGATCAATCAACCGAAAATGATGAACCGCACGAATTCGTAACTGGTCCATCAGGCGATGTTGGGTTAGACGGAAAGAATGAGCGTCAGGACATTCTTTCGATTTTCACATCTTCGCCTCGCCGTTGCCTTCGCCGCCCTTCTCGGTAGCGGGCAAGTAGCGCAGGCCGAAATTACCGACTGGGCGAGAAGTGAAGGCGGCCAGATGCGTGTGGCAAGCCTTGCCATGGATGCGGACGGCGTGGTGCGCGGCGTGTTGCAGATCGAGCCGAAAGACGGCTGGATAACCTATTGGCGCGAACCGGGCGAAGCTGGAATACCACCCAAGATCACGCTTGATCCGGCAAGCGGTGTAAGCCTGACATCGATGGCCTATCCTGTTCCCAAGCTCATCGAGAACGGCGATATCACCGATATCGGCTACGATCACGCTGTCAGCATTCCCTTTCAGTTGAAAGCCGTGGACGCCAAAGCGGGAGGCAATATCGACCTCACCGCCTTCATCGGCGTCTGCCAGAATATCTGCATTCCCTTTGAGGCGACGTTTTCGATCAGCCGCGGCAATGCGGGCGATGACGACCACGAAGAGCGGCGATTGCTGGAAGAGGCGCGCGAGACGCTGCCAGAGGCTGCATCCGACGATTTCAAGGTTGTCGATTTCCACATCACGCCCGACAAGACCATGCTTGGCGTGCAATTGCAGCTGCCAGAAAACGCGCCGAAGGAGACCGAGATATTCATCGCCGGCCCCTCCGGTTTTGCCTATTACGAGCCGCAGAACCTGGTGCGAGACAAGCGCAAGCTCTCCTTCTACATGAACATCAAGGGCTTGCCAAAAACCTATCAGGTGCAGGGCAACAGCTGGCCCATTCTGGTCAAATCCGGCGATCGGACCATGGAGACCTTGCTCATTTTTCCAAAGCCCTGACGGTTCAGGCGGCATATCCCGAACGGGTGTCTCAGCCATGTAATTTCCCGCGAAAACCGTATGACAGTTTTCTTTTCCTTGCTCTATAGTCGCGCGAACCAAACGGCCATAGGAGCATGGACATGACTATCAAGATCGGCGAAAAACTGCCTTCCGCAACCTTCAAGGAAAAGACCGCCGATGGCCCGGTGGAAACCACCACCGATGCGCTTTTTGGCGGCAAGACGGTGGTTCTTTTCGCCGTACCCGGCGCTTTCACTCCCACCTGCTCGCTGAACCACCTGCCGGGCTACCTCGAAAACCGCGACGCCATTCTCGCAAAGGGCGTGGATGACATCGCCGTCGTTTCCGTCAACGACTGGCACGTCATGGGCGCATGGGCACAATCGTCCGGCGGCCAGGGCAAAATTCACTTCCTCGCCGACTGGGACGCCGCCTTCACCAAGGCGCTCGGCCTCGATGCCGACCTCTCCGGCGGTGGCCTCGGCGTGCGCTCCAAGCGCTATTCGATGCTGGTGAAAGACGGCGTGGTTACATCGCTCAACGTGGAAGATAATCCCGGCCAGGCGACGGTCTCGGCCGCTGCAGCGATGATCGAGCAGCTATAAGCCACCTCTCTGTCGTCGCGAATGAAGCACAGTATCCATTAAAGGGCGGTCAAACCGCCCTTTTTCACACGTTCATATCAAACACCAGAAGCCCGGCCAGACCGCCATCGGTCAGCGAGACCAGACGTTGACCGACTTCCATGTGTTGCGGGTGCGCCAGATATTCGTCGCGGGCTTCCGGGCTTTCCAGCGTCACGATGAAGCCGTCGACAAAACCGCCATTCAAGCCTTCCGGCGAAACGTTCTGGCCGTATTTCACGTCGATTATGCCGGGTATCACGTCCTTGAGGGCCGCAATTGCTTCAAACACCGCGTGTTTTTCAGAGGATGCCGTTGCAGCCTTGAACCGTAGAAATACACAATGCAGGATCATCTGAATGTCTCTCCTCCGCTGGAACATCGTCCAACTGTTTGGCGACAAGATAGATCGGGTTTCAGTTTTCACAATCCCTTATCACGGTTGGCCCGGATCAGGGCCGAATGGAAGAAATCAGACTTCCGTTACCGGCGTTTGAAAGGCTCCATGCCCTTGCGTGCCAATTCGTCGGCGCGCTCGTTTTCCGGGTGGCCGGCATGGCCCTTGACCCAGTGCAGCGTCACTTTATGGCGCTCCTGCGCAGCCTCCAGCGCCTGCCACAGCTCCACATTCTTGACCGGCTTGTTATCGGCGGTTTTCCAGCCCTTCTTTTTCCAGCCGAAAATCCACTTGGTGATGCCATCCTTGACATAGGCGCTGTCGGTATAGAGATCGACTTCGCAGGGGCTTTTCAGCGCGTTGAGCGCCGAGATGGCCGCCAGCAGTTCCATGCGGTTGTTGGTGGTATCGGCCTCGCCGCCGGACAATTCCTTTTCGGTCTCGCCATATCGCAGCACAGCACCCCAGCCGCCCGGACCGGGATTGCCGGAGCAGGCGCCGTCGGTAAAGATATCGACATGTTTCATTCGCCAACCAGCCCGTATTCGGCGACATGACTGATGGAGCGGTGGAACCGCAGCTTGCGCAGATATTCCAGCGGGTCTTTCTTCACCACCAGCGCGCCCGCCGGCGTCGTCAGCCAGTCATAGAGGCGGGTCAGGAAGAAGCGCAGCGCCGAGCCGCGGGCCAGAAGCGGCAAGGCATCCAGTTCCGCCTCGCTCAACGGACGCACCGACTGGTAACCTTCCAGCAGCGCCTTGCCCTTGGTGACGTTGTACGCACCATCCTTCTCGAAGCACCAGGCATTGAGGCAGATCGACACGTCATAGGCGAGCAGGTCGTTGCAGGCGAAGTAAAAATCGATCAGGCCGGAAAGCTCGTCACCGAGGAAAAAAACGTTGTCCTGAAACAGGTCGGCATGGATGACGCCCGCGGGCAAATCCTTCGGCCAATGGGCGGCGAGATAATCGATTTCCGGGCGGATCTCTTGCTTCAAGCCCTTCTCCACCTCGTCGGCGCGGTCTTCAGACTTGTCCCACAGCACCTTCCAGCCATCGACGGAGAGTGCATTGGGGCGCTTGATCTCGAACCCCTCACCGGCAAGATGCATGGCGGCCAGCGCCTTGCCGACTTCCCGGCAATGTTTCGCTTCCGGTTTTCGCAGCCACATGCCTTCAAGGAAGGAGATCAGCGCCGCCGGGCGACCGGACAATTCGCCCAGCAATTCCCCGTCCTTGCGCGGCAGCGGCAAGGGGCAGGACAGACCCTTGGCGGCCAGATGCTGCATGAGACCGAGGAAGAACGGCAGATCGGATTTTTCGACGCGCTTTTCGTAAAGCGTCAGGATCAGCGGATCCTTCGTCGTATGCAGCAGGAAATTGGAGTTTTCGACGCCTTCGGCAATGCCCTTATAGGATGTGAGGCTGCCAACGTCGTATTGTATGAGGAAATTCCTCAGATCATCTTCGGTGATGTCCGTATAAACTGCCAATTTCAAATCTCTTGATGAAGGATGGAGTGAAAATCTGAAGAGGGGATGACATATGCGCGGTGGGAACCACTCACATATCTCGCCATCCCGGTCTAGGCGCCAGTGGCGGCTTTCGGTGGCAGGGCATTGCTGGCATTGCCGTTCACGAAAGCCATGTCGTCCGTCGTCAGCTCGATGCTGCGCAGTTCGCGGTTGACGAGGAAATGTTCCGTTTCCTCCACCGTGACGGCCAGATCGAGCGTCGTATCGAAACGCGCCTTGAAGGCTTCGATGATCTCATCAACGATGACCTCCGGCGCAGAAGCGCCCGCCGAAAGACCGACGGTGCGGATATCGCCGATCGCATCCCAGTCGATTTCCGCCGCACGCTGCACCAGAACTGAATGTTTGGCGCCAGCGCGCAGCGCCACTTCCACCAGCCGCTTCGAGTTTGACGAATTGGGCGCGCCGACCACGATGAAGAGATCGCAGCCGGGGGCCGCCTGCTTCACCGCATCCTGACGGTTGGTGGTGGCGTAACAAATGCTGTCGGCGGCGGGCGCCTGAATGGCCGGAAAACGTTCCTGCAACCGGGCAATAACGCCTGCGGTATCATCGACAGACAGCGTTGTCTGGGTAACGAAACCGAGGTTTTCGCGGTCCACCGGTTCATAGGTGCCCGCATCCTCCACCGTCTCGACAAGCGAAACAGTACCTTCGGGCAGCTGGCCCATGGTGCCGATGACCTCAGGGTGACCGGCATGGCCGATCAACACGACATGACGGCCGAGGCGCTGGTGGCGCATGGCCTGCTTATGGACCTTGGAGACGAGCGGGCATGTGGCATCGAGATAAAACAGGTTGCGCGCCTGCGCATCCTCCGGCACGGATTTCGGCACACCATGGGCGGAAAAGACCACCGGCTGCTCGCGATGCTCGGTGGGGATTTCGTGCAGTTCCTCGACGAAAATCGCGCCCTTGGCTTCCAGCCCCTCGACCACATATCGGTTATGGACGATTTCGTGGCGGACATAGACCGGCGCGCCATAGGCTTTCAGCGCCAGCACGACGATCTGGATCGCCCGGTCCACGCCCGCGCAAAAGCCGCGCGGTCCGCACAGCCTTATCGTCAAAGGGGGTTTGGAAACGGCGATGTTCATTCGTGCTCCTTGGCGTGCTCCTTGCCCTTTCCCGGTAGCCAGCCTTACCGGACAGGGCGCGCGTTATTCACCTTGCGCCTTACCGTTCCGGAAATAGGCAAAACCGGCGACGATGACAAGGGCCGCCGCCAGACCATACCACGTTATCGCATATTGCAGGTGATTGTTGGGCAAATCTATCAGCGTCACGCCGCCCTGTGGCCAGCCGCCGGGGTTCGGCGCATCGTCGGCATCCACGAACAGGTTGACCAGCCTGTTGGGCGGGATATCGGTGCTCGACGCCATGGCCGCCAGATCCTTCCAGTAGAAGATGTTCTTGGCGATATCGTTATCCGGCAGCAGGGAAGACGGTTTTGCAACGAGCGGCGCGCGCGCCAGCCCCTTGATCTCCACCTCGCCAGCGACCTGCCCTTCAGGCCGCTTCGTCGCCTCCTTCATCTCAAAAGGCACGAAGCCGCGATTGACGAAGAGGATGCGGCCATCGGCAAGCGACAGCGGAGTATAGATGTAATAGCCGGTTCTGCCCTGGTGGGTGGCGAAGAAATGCCGCTCGCGGGCATGATCGAAAACGCCGGAAACGTTGACCCTGCGATATTCAATTTCGCCGCCGCTTTTGGCAATGGCTTCGATCTGCGAGAGCGTGGCCGGACTTGCGTTGCGCCGCGCCTCGATATCGGCAATCAGCGCTTCTTTCCAGTAAAGCCGCTTCACCTGCCATGTGCCTAGCCCGAGAAGGATGGCAAGTGCCAAAAGGACGAGCGGCGCGGCAAACCAGATGCGTCTTTCCGCCGCCTTCATGTGGGAAACCTCATTCACGATCAAGCCTGCCTTCGCTTGCATTGTTGCGGTATTGCAGCGCAATCATGATGCCCTTCATCTTGCGCAGCAGCACGAGGGAGACGATCACCGCAAAAGGCAACCAGAGCATGACATGCACCCAGACGGGTGGCGCAAAACGCTGATCGAACCAAAGCGCCAGCCCGACGACAAGGAAACCGACGATCAGCATGACAAAGACGGCCGGGCCTTCGCCCGCATCGGCAAAGCCATAATCCAGCCCGCAGGCGCTGCATGCGGGTTTCGGGGTCAGGAAGCCGTCGAACAGCCTGCCATTGCCGCAACGCGGGCAGCAGCCCTTCAGCCCGACTTTTATTGGGTCCACCGGCGCAAAGCCGCCGTTTCCGGGTTCAGACATTATGGCCTCCCGCCTTGGGCCGGTTAAACCTCCGTCCGGCCCGCCTGTTTAAACACAAAGGGCGGCAGATGCCGCCCTCCGAGTCAGAAAACAAACCGCATCACTCCGCCAGCGGCGCGCCCCAGCCGCCCCAGATGTAGATCGCGAAGAACAGGAACAGCCAGACGACGTCAACGAAGTGCCAGTACCAGGCAGCTGCTTCGAAGCCGAAATGCTGTTTCGGCGTGAAGCCGCCGGCAATGGCGCGCAGCAGGCAGACCAGCAGGAAAACCGTGCCGACGAAAACGTGGAAACCGTGGAAGCCGGTCGCCATGAAGAAGGTCGCACCATAGATCGAGTTCTTGAAGTCGAACGGGGCGTGCATGTATTCGTAAACCTGCACGGTCGAGAACAGGACGCCGAGGGCAACGGTGAGGACAAGACCGGTGATCAGCCCCTTGCGGTCATTGTGCAGCAGGGCATGGTGCGCCCAGGTGACGCAGGTGCCCGACAAAAGCAGGATGACGGTGTTGTAGAGCGGCAGGTGCCAGGGATCGATGACCTCGATGCCCTTTGGCGGCCACTGACCGCCGGTATATTCGAGGCGGGACGCCTGAATGGCCTCGTGCGGATAAAGGCTGGCATCGAAATAGGCCCAGAACCACGCGACGAAGAACATCACCTCAGAGGCGATGAACATGATCATGCCGTAACGCAGGTGAAGCGAAACGACGCGGGTGTGGCTACCCTCATTGGCTTCCTTGATCGTGTCTGCCCACCATGCGTACATGGTGTAAAGCACGATGACGAGACCGATATAAAACAGCCAGGGATTGGCCAGTTCCATGCCGAACAGCTTGAAGGAGCCAGCCGACAGGTAACGCATGTAACAGACGCCGCCGAAGGTCAGAATGAAGGCGCCGATCGAGGCCAGAAGCGGCCAGGGGCTTGGATCTATGATGTGGTAGTCGTGGTTCTTCTGATGCGTATCTGCCATGTGTGACAATCCCCTGGTATCTCTTCCCAGACCCGGCCCTGCTCAAAAGGCCCGAGTCTCCTCTCACAATTTGCTTTCGCCAGATTCAGTCTTTACCGGCAAGGACGCAACCGGTTTTTCGGTTTTGGCCGGATAAAACGTATAGGACAGCGTCAAAGTATGAATGTTCTTCGTTTCGCGCGCCGTGGCGATATCCGGATCGATGAAAAACACCACCGGCATTTCGAGCGTTTCGCCCGGCTGAAGCGTCGTTTCGGTGAAGCAGAAACACTCCACCTTGTTGAAATAAGCGCCTGCTTCCATGGGCGTGACGTTAAAGACCGCCGTGCCCGTGGTTGCCACCGCTGAGCGGTTCGTCGCCTTGAAATTGATCTGCACCGTCTCGCCGATTTTCGGCGTGACCAACTTGTCGACCGGGCGGAAATCCCAGTTGAGGCCATTCGACGTATTGGCGTCGAATGTGACGTTGATAGTCTTGTCGAGAATGACGTCGGAATATTGCTCGACGCGCTGGGTCGTGCCGTTATAGCCAGTGACGCGGCAGAACAGGCTGTAGAGCGGAACGGCGGCATAGGCCATGCCGATCATAGCGCAGAAAAACACGAGACAGAGCACGAGGATGGAGCGATTGCTCACCCGCTGCGTGCCGGCCGTTGCCTTGTCTGCCCCGATATTTGCCCCAGTATTCGCCATGTCCCCCTCCTCTCCTCCGATCATGCCCTCACTGTCAGGCCGTCAATGCGAGCCGATCTTGATGATGGTGATGACGTAAAACAGCACCACCAGACCGGCGAGCAAGACGCCGAGCGCGACGTTGCGCCCGCGCCTCGATTTTTTCTGCGCCGCGCTCAGTTCCACGGTTTCCATCAAAAAACTCCCGAAATCACGGCTTTCAGGGCCGGAGCGAAATGATCGGCCAAAAGGCCGGAGAAGATGGCGAAGAGGTAAAGCACCGAATAGGCGAACATCTTCTTGGCGGGCAGCATTTTCTCGTCACCGTCAGGCATGCGCCGGACATCGAGCGAACAGTACACAAAAATCGCGCTCAGCACGGCGGCGAAAATGCCATAACCGAGGCTCGCCAGACCGGTGAAATACGGCGCGACCGCAACTGCAGCCGTCAGCACCGCGTAAACGATCATCTGGTTCTTGGTGGAGCGCTCGCCCGCCACGTTCGGCATCATCGGAATGCCGACGGAGCCGTAGTCGCGCATCTTGAACAGCGCCAGCGCCCAGAAATGGGCTGGTGTCCACAAGAAGATGATGAGGAAGAGGATGACGCTATCAAGCGAAACGCCGCCGGTGACGCAGGCCCAGCCAAGCATGGGCGGGAAAGCGCCGGCAGCACCACCAATGACGATGTTCTGCGGTGTCGAGCGTTTCAGCCACATCGTATAAACGACGGCGTAGAAGAAAATGGTGAAGGCGAGCAGTCCGGCGGAGAACCAGTTGACCGCAAGCCCGAGGATGACCACCGAAAAGGCCGAGAGCGTCAGCCCGAAGGCCAGCGCCTCGCCAGGTGCTACGCGGCCGGACGGGATCGGCCGCTTGGCGGTGCGGCTCATCACGGCGTCGATATCTGCATCGTACCACATGTTGAGCGCGCCGGATGCGCCGGCACCGACGGCAATACAGAGAATGGCGATGAGGCCGAGGACCGGGTTGATGTGGCCCGGCGCCAGCACGAGGCCCGCAAACGCCGTGAAGACGACGAGCGACATGACGCGCGGTTTCAGCAACTCGAAATAATCGCGCGCGCCGGCTTCCGAAAGTTCGGAGCTTTCCAGGCCAAGCATTTCGCGATTGTCGATGACGGTCATTTCGTATCCTGTTTTTCTTCAGATGCCGCTTGCCGCGGCATCCCTTGCACCAGCCCGAAAACAGAGTGTCGTTTTCGGCGTGCACGGTGCGTCAATTCATTGGTCCGAACGTTCCGGCACGGGCAGCACCGGGGTAAAAGACCCGATGCCATGCGCCTGGCATATCGCCACGCCCGTTCCGTCGCCCTGCTGCGTCTGCCCATTCATAGTGGCAGCACTTGGCTTTTATCATGTCGCACGAAAAGCTTCGCTTGGACAAAATGCCTCACGCAGCAGCAGACTCCGTCCGCCTCAAGGGAAACGGCGCGGATAAGCCCACACCATCCCCTCTTTTCAGCTTCCGGAGTTCGCAAGCCCTGCCCGCGCACTCCGGTCCGGCATTCAGCGAATGCGCGGAAGCTGTTCCCACTGGTGGTATGGCGGCGGAGAGGACAGCTGCCATTCGAGCGTCGTCGCACCTTCACCCCAGGGATTGTTGCCAGCGATCCGCTTCTTGGCGAAGGCTTCCCAAACACCGAAGAGGAAGATCAACACGGCAACGGCCGAGATATAGGAACCATAGGAAGACACCAGGTTCCAGCCGGCATAGGCATCGGGATAATCGATGTAACGACGCGGCATGCCGGCAAGGCCGAGGAAGTGCTGCGGGAAGAAGATCAGGTTCACGCCAACGAACATCACCCAGAAGTGCAGCTTGCCGATGAACTCGTTGTACATGTAGCCGGTGATCTTCGGGAACCAGTAATACCAGCCGGCGAAGATCGCGAAGACCGCGCCGAGCGATAGAACGTAATGGAAGTGCGCCACGACGTAGTAGGTGTCGTGCAGCGAACGGTCGAGACCGGCATTGGCGAGCTGGACGCCGGTAACACCGCCGACCGTGAACAGGAAGATGAAGCCGATTGCCCAGACCATCGGGGTCGAGAAGGTCAGCGAACCGCCCCACATCGTCGCGATCCACGAGAAGATCTTGATACCCGTCGGCACCGCGATGACCATGGTTGCGAAGACGAAATAACGCTGCGCTTCCAGCGAAAGGCCGACCGTGTACATGTGGTGCGCCCACACGATGAAGCCGACAGCGCCGATGGCGACCATGGCGTATGCCATGCCGAGATAGCCGAAGACCGGCTTCTTGGAGAAGGTGGACACGATGTGGCTGATGATGCCGAAGCCGGGCAGGATCAGGATGTACACTTCCGGGTGGCCGAAGAACCAGAACAGGTGCTGGTAGAGGATCGGATCACCGCCGCCTTCCGGCGAGAAGAATGCCGTGCCGAAGTTACGGTCGGTCAGAAGCATGGTGATGCCACCAGCCAGAACCGGCAGGGAAAGCAGCAGCAGGAATGCGGTGACCAGAACCGACCAGGCAAAAAGCGGCATCTTGTGCAGCGTCATGCCCGGAGCGCGCATGTTGAGGATGGTGGTGATGAAGTTGATGGCGCCAAGGATCGACGACGCGCCGGCAACGTGCAGCGAGAAGATCGCAAGATCCACTGCCGGTCCCGGCATGCCGTTGGTCGAAAGCGGCGGATACATGGTCCAGCCGCCACCCACGCCGTAACCGCCCGCCGGACCTTCGACGAAAAGCGACAGGAGCAGCAGGATGAACGCCGGAACGATCAGCCAGAAGGAAATATTGTTGAGGCGCGGGAAAGCCATGTCAGGAGCGCCGATCATGATCGGGATCATCCAGTTGGCAAAGCCGCCGATCATCGCCGGCATGACCATGAAGAAGATCATGATGAGCGCGTGCGCTGTCGTGAACACGTTGAACATGTGCTTGCCGCCGTCGATGGCAGCATCGCCCTCGAAGCCGTAAACCATGGAGGCCAGACCGTGGAAGATCTGGATGCCCGGCTCCTGCAGCTCCATACGCATGACAACCGAAAGCCCACCACCGATGATGCCCGCCATGATGGCGAAGATCAGGTAGAGCGTGCCGATGTCCTTATGGTTGGTCGACAGGAACCAGCGGGCGAAAAAGCCCGGCTTGTGGGAATGATCATGCGAATGATCATCATGCGCGTGCCCATCATGAGCGGATTGACCATGCGAGTGATGATCGTCGTGTGCGGAAGGTCCAGCCATTGTCGTCACTCCAGGTCTCAGTTGGTTTCGTTGGCGGCAACGTCGACCGTGCGCGGAGCGCCATCGACGGAGGCCATCAGTGCCCGGTTCGCGCCGTTCAGATCTGAAGCGGCGGCGGCGTGCCAGGCATTGTACTGCTGTTCGGAAACCACCCGAATGGCGATCGGCATGAAGGCGTGGTCCTTGCCACAAAGCTCGGAACACTGGCCGTAATAAAGGCCTTCCTTCTCCGGCTTGAACCAAGTTTCGTTGAGGCGGCCCGGAACGGCGTCGATCTTAACACCGAAAGCGGGCATGGCGAAGGCGTGGATGACATCCGTAGGCGCCGCCGTCACCAGAAGGCGAACGGTCTTGCCGACCGGAACGACCATTTCATTGTCTACCGCGAGAAGACGCGGGTAGCGGGCCTTGTCCTCCTTGCCTGCAGCTGCACGATCCTGCTCCTTCAGCAGATAGCTGTCGAAGGCGAGCGGCTCGGCGCCCTCGGCAGCCTTGTATTCGTAGTTCCAGAGCCATTGCGTCGCAGTCGCCTTCAGCGTCAGATCAGGGTTTTCCGGCTGCGTCAGCTGCGCGTTCAGAAGATTGAACGACGGGAAAGCGAGGAACAGGAGAATGAGAACCGGCGCAAGCGTCCACACCACTTCGATCGCGGTGTTGTGGCTGGTCTTGGACGGCACCGGATTTTTCGCTGCACGGAATTTCAAGGCGACGATAATGAGCAGCGCAAGAACGAAAAGCGTAACCGGAACAATGAACCAGAGCGTATATTGTTCAAACCAGCGTATTTCGTGCATGATCGGCGTGGCGGCCTCCTGCATGCCCATTTGCCAATGCACCGGCTGATCGGCGTGGGCGCCGACAGCCGTGAGCAGACAGGTCATCCCCGCCAATGCTGCGTAAATCCTATTCGTCACGGTACCCTCTCCCTCACGCGTCTGATCTTGATCAATTACAGACGCAGAATCCATGCTTATGGTACTAACTTCAAACCACAGTTTGTCCTTTGCCGCAATATGCGTAAGGACACGGATGTCAGCCAATTTCACCATTGTTCGTCGCAGCCGAGTTTCCCATGTCCCGTATCCCGCAAGATATTTCAGATGCGCTTGGCAATGGTCAAAATCCGGCGCAGCCCCTGCTGGCAGCGCTTTTGCAGCAGGCTTGAGCCACCAGGCACAGGCTGCCGCACGGTCAAATCAGGCGCCTGCACCTGGCAACAGGTCCTATTTCCGCCCAACTCGGCTGGAATTGAGGTACCAAGGCTTTTTTTTCCGGATTATGGCGTCAAAATAGCCGCACTGATTCGAATCCCAGAGGTATCCATGCGTCTTTCCCCGCTCGCGCGCACTTTTCTTGCCGCCGCCGGTCTTGCCATCATCGCTCCCGCCGCAGCGGCGCTGGCGCAACAGCAGCCGCCCGGAACGCCGAAGTCGACGCATGGAGCATGGTCGGTGATCTGCGACAAGCCGGCAGGCGCATCCGAAGATCAATGCGCCCTGATGCAGAACGTGATTGCCGACGACCGCCCGGAAGTGGGGCTTTCGGTGGTGGTCCTGAAAACCGCGGACCGCAAGTCGCGCATCCTGCGTATCCTCGCACCGCTTGGCGTGCTTCTGAAGGACGGCATGGAGCTTTATATCGACAACAACAATATTGGCCGCGCCTATTTCACCCGCTGCTTCTCCGAAGGCTGCTATGTCGAGGTCGATATTGACGACGAGCTGCTGAAGGTTCTGCGCGCCGGCAAGAACGCGGTTTTCGCGCTGCGTGAATCCGTCGATCAGGATCGTGTCGGTATTCCGATCGAACTCACCGGCTTTGCCGAAGGCTACGACGCGCTTCCTTAAACAATAAGGTTGAATCCGAGAGACTAAAACTCTACCATGAAAGTATTGTTTTAACTATTTTCGGATATCATGAAATATAGAAAACCGGTAACCCTCCGTCAGTTTTGCGGCGTTTTTCTGGTACTTCTACTATTTGCTTTTGCGGTGAGCTTTGCTCATGAAAGTGGCCTCTTGCCCGATTTCATGGTAGGAAACGCGCAGCCGCAAATGCTGATTATGATTGTCACTGGGAATATTCTGTCGCAGTTCCACTGGGAACGCGTCGTGCCGAATCCGCCTGAGCACTGGGGACGTCTGACGTTGCTGGTTCTTCTCCATAGCGTCCCTGTCTATGTGGCCATGGCTTTTTTCGTGCACCTCATATTCAAGCTGACTTGAGCCAAATCACGCTTTGGCTTGCCACCGACGCCCCACAATCCTACATGCTTGCCAGACACTATTCAGTTTGGAGCCTCCCATGACCAACGACCTTGTAAATCTCTTCGATTGCGACGAGACGCAGTTGCGCAAGCTGGTCGCGGAAGCACTCACCGGCGCAGACGATGGCGAGTTGTTCATCGAACATGCGCAGGCCGAATCGCTGACCTTCGATAACGGCCGCCTGAAGGGCGGCTCCTTCAATACCGACCAGGGTTTTGGCCTGCGCGCCGTTGCCGGCGAGACCGTTGGCTACGCCCATGCGGGCGAGCTGTCGCAGGCTGCGCTGAAGCGGGCGTCGGATGCTGTCGGCGCCGTGACCAGAGGTTATTCCGGTTCCTATGCCGCAGCCCCACAACGCACTAACAAAAAGCTCTACGGCGACGAAAACCCGATCGGCAGCCCGAGCTTCGAGGAGAAGGTGAAGCTTCTCACCGATATCGATGCCTATTTGCGCGACAAAGACGCGAATGTCCGACAGGTGACGGCGACGATTTCCGCAAGCTGGCAGGTGGTGGATATTCTGCGCGCCGATGGCCATCGCGTCAGCGATGTCAGGCCCATGACCCGTATCAATATTTCCGTGGTCGCAGGTGAAGGCGACCGGCAGGAAAGCGGCTCCTACGGCATTGGCGGCCGCGTCGGCTTTGGCGATTTCATCACCACGGAGAACTGGCAGCGCGGTGCCGACGAGGCGCTGCGCCAGGCGCTCGTCAACCTGACCGCCGTCGATGCGCCGGCTGGCACCATGGATGTGGTTCTCGGCTCCGGCTGGCCCGGCGTCATGCTGCATGAGGCTGTGGGCCATGGCCTCGAAGGCGATTTCAACCGCAAGAAAACCTCGGCCTTTGCCGGCCTGATGGGCGAGATGGTGGCAGCCCCGGGTGTGACTGTGGTGGATGACGGCACCATCGACAGCCGCCGTGGTTCGCTCACCGTCGACGACGAGGGAACACCGTCGGCCTATAATGTGCTGATCGAGAACGGCAGGCTGGTGGGATACATGCAGGACCGCCAGAACGCCCGGCTGATGGGTGCAAAGGCGACAGGCAATGGCCGCCGTCAGGGTTATGCCTATGTGCCGATGCCGCGCATGACCAACACCTATATGCTGTCAGGAGACAAGACGCCCGAGGAGATCATCTCCTCCGTCAAGAAGGGCATCTATGCCGTTTCCTTCGGTGGCGGTCAGGTGGATATCACATCAGGCAAGTTCGTGTTCGGCTGCACCGAGGCTTATCTCATCGAGAACGGCAAGATCGGCGCGCCGGTGAAGGGTGCAATGCTGATCGGCAACGGGCCGGACGCAATGAAGCGCGTCTCGATGATCGGCAACGATTCGAAACTGGACACCGGCATCGGCAATTGCGGCAAGGCCGGGCAATGGGTGCCGGTTGGCGTCGGCCAGCCGCATCTGCGCATGGACCAGATCACCGTCGGCGGCACGAAGGCGTAGTTCCGGCCTCGAGCCGGAATCGAGCCTACCCGCGTCCGCTTGGTGAGATGAGCCGTTTCAGCCCAAGGACTTGGGCTGACTAAGTGCCAGATCGTGTCCGGCATGAGGTGAGAAAAGCTGTGGCAGGGCGAAAAGTTGAACCTGCTTCAGCCCACAACTCCGCACATGGCTGCCATGATGAGGATTCCTCTGGCAAGTCACCCGGAAGACGATAATATCGCCCCATCACCGCAGGCCACGCCTCCCATCGCCGGGCCTGCGCGGCAAAGGAGACCATGACCATCATACGAAATGCCCTCGTCCCGGAACTAGCCGTCAGCGACTGGCAGAAAAGCCGCGCTTTTTATTGCGACCTGATCGGTTTTCATGTGGTTTATGAGCGCGCCGAAGAGGGCTTTGCCTATCTGGCGCTGGGTGATGCGCAACTGATGATCGACCAGATCGGTGCGACCCGGACCTTCGTGGCGGAAAATGCAGCGCTTGAATTTCCGCTGGGCCGCGGCATGAATCTGCAACTTGCCGTTCCTTCCCTGCTGCCCATCCTAGCGCGGCTTGAGCGGGCCTCGATCGATCTTGTCCTGCCGTCAGAGGAAAAATGGTACAGGCGCGGCACAGTCGAGGTCGGCAACCGGCAATTCATCGTCGCCGATCCGGACGGTTACCTGCTCCGCCCGTTCGAAAGCCTCGGTGAACGCCCCTTCCGGTTCGGTTGAGCCGCCATGCTGCCTTTTCTCCCGCATGCTGTCGTTTTCGACATGGACGGATTGCTGATCGAAAGCGAGACGCTTTATCGCGATTCCTTTCTGGCCGCGTCAGATGAGGGCGGCCACGGAATGCGGGTAGAGACCTATCAGAAGGTCTGCGGCAGCCCGTGGGATGTCATTACCGGCACCATTTTCGCCGATTATGGCGCGGATTTTCCGATCGACAGCTTCCGTGACGCCTGGCTCCGGCATCTTGCCGTGATGATGGCGGAAGGCGTGGCGCTGAAACCCGGCGTCGTCGAAATCCTCGATCTTCTCGACAGGCTCGATATACGCCGCGCCATCGCCACCTCCTCGCGGCACGATTCCGTCACGCGTCATCTCGGCCCCTATGACCTGCTCAAACGTTTCGATACCATCGTCGCCCGCGGCGACTATTCGGAGCCGAAGCCGTCGCCCATGCCATATCTTACTGCCGCAAAACGTCTCGGCATCGATCCGGGCCGTTGCCTGGCGCTGGAGGATTCCTGGCACGGCGTGCGCTCCGCCTCCTCGGCGGGCATGATGACGATCATGGTGCCGGATGTCGCGCCGCCGACCGAGGAAATGCGGGAAAAATGCATCGCCGTTTCAACCGACCTTCATGCGGTTGCCGGTCTTCTGCAACAGGCGCCGTTATCAGAGGCATGAAGGCGCGTCGCATGCCTTTAGCCATTGGTCTTTATGGAGCCTCACATATAGGCTGACAGGACGATCCTGCTCGAATTCAATTGTCGGCACATCCATAAACGGAGCGGCGCTGATATTGCTCGCTCTTTGCGCATTTCAGATTACCCTGCGGCAGGTCATGACACCGGTGGCCGCCATTCTCGCAGCTCTGCTCTCTATCGTTTCGCTCTCATAATCGCGGCAGCGGCAGAGCGCAGCGCTAGGGTCGCGTCCCTCCCCGCAAACTGTCAAACCGACGGTGTAAAACGCCACTTGCGCTCTATCGATGCTTCGATGTCGAGACCGTTATAATGGGCGAGCAGCAACACGTGACCCAAGAGATCGGCGGTTTCGTCGGCAAGACCGAGTTTCATCTCCTCTTCGCTTCTGCCTTTGCTGCGCCCACGCCCAGTCAGTCGGTTCCAGGCCTGCGTGACCTCACCAACCTCCTCCTGAAGCTTCAGCATATACCAGTCGGGATCGCGGACGATCCCATTTTCCTCAGCGTATTTCTGTGAGGCAGCTTCAAACTGGCGCATCAAGACAGCAAGCATTTGTTCATCCTTTGTTCGTGAGATACAAGTCTGATCACGATTCTCCGGCGGCGTCGATTCGAAAGCATATCGTGCGATAATCAGCTGAAATTTCCGCGACAGGTGCCTGCATGCGGGATAAAGAGGTATTCGAAACCCATGCAGTCACCCATGCCTCTCCTCGATTTTTTCCCGGCTCTCATCACCGCGCATAGTCCGACGCTGCTCGCCATGTTTGCGGGCGCCGCCTTTCTCGCCGGACTTGCCCGCGGCTTTTCCGGCTTTGGTGCGGCCCTCATCTTCATTCCGCTGGCAAGCGCCATTGTCGGCCCGCGCATCGCCTCGGTGGTTCTTCTTGTGGTGGACGGCGTTTTGACGCTCGGCATGATACCGCCGGCCTGGCGCATGGCCGACCGGCGTGAAGTCTTCACCATGGCAGCCGGTGCGCTTGTCGGTGTCCCGCTTGGAACGCTGCTGCTTTCCGGCGGGGATCCGCTCACCCTGCGCTGGATCATTTCCATCGTGGTTGTCGTGCTGCTGTTATTTCTCGTTTCCGGCTGGCGTTACAGCGGCCGGCCGAAAACGCCGCTCACCCTGTTCACCGGGCTTGTTGCCGGGCTGTTTTCAGGTGCGGCGCAACTGGGCGGTCCACCCATCGTCGCCTATTGGCTTGGCGGCGCCCTCAAGGGCGCTTTCGTGCGCGCCAATGTCATTCTCTATTTCGCGATTTCGACCGTGATATCCGCCACCAGCTATTTTTTTGGTGGCCTGTTCACCGCTGACGTCTTTGTTTTTTTCCTGCTGGCCCTGCCGTTTTACGGGGCGGGTCTTTATGCCGGTGCGCGGCTGCACGGGCTTGCCGACGAGGCGGCGTTCAGGCGCATCTGCTACGGCCTGATCGCCATTTCCGCCGTCATCGGCCTGCCGCTATTTGATTCGCTGCTGAAATAGGCAGGCAAGGACGGCCTGCCCCCTGCAGCTTTCAAGGATACATGCGGACCTTGGACCACGGTTCATCCGGCGTCTCGCGGCGGAATTCGACACGGTCGTGCAGGCGGAACTTGCGGTCGTGCCAGAACTCGATGCTGACCGGGCGAATGCGGAAACCGGACCAGTAGGAGGGGCGCGGAATATCGCCGATAGCATATTTCGCGGTGTATTCGGCAACCGCCTTTTCCAGCGCAAACCGGCCTTCCAGCGGCCGCGACTGCTTCGACGCCCAGGCGCCGATGCGGCTTCCGCGCGGACGCGAGGCGTAATAGCTATCCGCTTCCGCGTCGGTAACGATCTCCACCTCGCCGCGCAGACGCACCTGCCGGCGCAGGCTTTTCCAGTGGAAACACATGGCCGCTTTTTTCTGGCCCAGGATCTCGCGCCCCTTCTGGCTTTCGAAATTCGTATAGAAAACGAAGCCGCGATCGTCGACGTCCTTCAGCAGCACCATGCGCACATTCGGCAGGCCGTTTTCATCGACGGTTGCGAGTGCTACCGCGTTCGGATCGTTGATTTCGGAGGCCGTCGCGTCCTTCAGCCATTCGGCAAAAAGCGTGAACGGTTCATTTTCTTCAGTGAAGTCACTGGATGTTAACCCCGTTTCCGACATATTGACTAAAATGCTCCCGAGCTGATTTGGACCCCAGAGATGATCTCTGGCGAAAGATGGTGACCGTCATAGCAAAGTCGAACAGTCGAACAAAGGGCCTCCTTTCATCGATAGCGGAAGTTTCCGCCATCGTGTCAATGCTTGTGGTGCTGAGCGGATGCGTCAGCCTTGACCTGTTCGGCGGCGACAAGGTCGATCGCTCGCTTTCCACCGCCTCCGTTCCCAACCAGCCCAATAATAACCCGCAGACCGACGACGCGACCATCCGCAATGCGGTCACATCGGCGGATCTCACCAAACTCGCGGAACAGCCCCTGCCCTGGGCCAATGCCGCAACCGGCAGCGCCGGTGTCGTCACAACCATTCACGAAGACAAGTCCAGCGGTTTCGTCTGCCGCGATTTCAAGACGACGCGCCACTCTTTCGAAGGTGTGGCGAGTTATGCCGGACAGGCCTGCCTGTCGGAAACCGGCGAATGGTTACTCACCCGCTTCGAACAGAAATAAACTGTTTACCCTGGCGCGCGGAATTAATCCGGCCGCATGGCAGCGCGCATTCCCCGTAAACAACTGCTTAGCAACTTATTGCCACAGTCGACGTTGTTTGAACCGAGGGCATGCATGCGAATGATCGCAGGCATCCCTTTTCGGAGGGGTTTGTTTCAGGATTGCGCCATGAGCGGCTGCACGTGCCTGAGCCAACGTAACTGGTGTTTCGCATGCGCGATCCGTATTCTATCCTCGGCTTAAAACGTGACGCCCGTCACGAAGACATCAAGGCTGCCTGGCGCACTAAGGCAAAAACCGTCCATCCGGACGCCAATCGCGATGACCCTGACGCGTCGGCGCGATTCGCCGAGGTCGGGCAGGCCTACGATCTTCTGAAAGACCCCAAAAAGCGCGATCTTTACGACCAGGCTCGCAAGGCGGCCGAGAAGAAGCGGCGCGGCGAAACAATCATGCAGCAGCGGGAGGCGGCACGCGAGGCCGCCGAGCGCGCCAGGGCCGCTGAGAAGCTGATGGAGGAACTGGCCCGTGCGGATGCCCGCAACAGGGCGCAAACCGGCCAGAAAGCCGATGCAAAACCCGAAACGGCCGAAGATATCGTCGAGCGGATTTTCGGCGCAGACGCGCAGAACGACCCCAAGGTGCAGCAGGCAGCCGAAGCGGCGAAAGCCGCAGCCACGGGCGTTAAGGGCGAAGCGCCCGGTGCTGGCGAGACCACGCAGACGTCTGCAAGCGAAACCGCAGCCGCTTCGCTCGCCGCCAACCTCTTCAGCGCTCTCGTGCGTCGCTTCCGCCCCCCGCAGACGCCGCCGGAAAAGGCACCTGACATCACGGCGGAAGCCACCGTTACGGTCACCGAACTTCTGGAGCGCAAATGGATCACCGTATCCCTTGCCGACGAACGCGAGGTACGCTTCCAGCTTGAACCCGGCATGACGGACGGTCATGTGGTGCGGCTAAAGGGCCAGGGGCTGAAGCTGCCGAACATTGCGCGTGGCGATCTGGCCGTCACGTTGCTGGCGGCACGCGACGACGCCTTTTCCCTTCGCGGCTTCGATATTCATACGACGCTGCCAATCTCTCTCAGTGACGCGGTTCTGGGTTGCGAGACGAGTATCCGGACGCCGCTTGGCGAGGAAACCGTCACCATTCCTGCCTGGTCCGGCTCCGACCGCGAGCTGCGGCTTGCCGAAAAGGGGCTTGCGGACGGCAAGGGTGGATATGGCGATCTCGTCATCGAATTGCGCATCATCCTGCTCGAAAAGCCGGACGAGAAGGTGACTGACCTCATGCGCCACATGCGCGAAGGCCTTTATTTGTAAAAGTTTTGCGAATAGGCGGGACAACGCACCCTTTGTTACGTTCCCTAACAGTAGATGATCCTCGGCAATCTTGAACAGGATTGCAGCCTATGCCATAGGCAGAATCAATCGAAAGTATCAGGGAGCATACAATGGCTCAGGCATCCGGCCTTATGGCTGGCAAACGCGGCATCATCTTGGGTGTCGCCAATAATCGTTCAATCGCTTGGGGCATTGCCAAGGCTTGCGCGGACGCGGGCGCGGAAATCGCGCTCACCTGGCAGGGCGACGCGCTGAAGAAGCGTGTTGAACCGCTGGCGCAGGAACTGGGCGCCTTCATGGCCGGCCACTGTGACGTGACCGACCTCGAGACGATCGATGCGGTTTTTGCCGGGCTGGAAAAGCATTGGGGCAAGATCGATTTCGTCGTGCACGCCATCGCCTTTTCGGACAAGGACGAGCTGACCGGCCGTTATCTCGACACCAGCCGCGATAACTTCAACCGCACCATGGACATTTCCGTCTTCTCGCTGGCCGCCGTTGCCAAGCGGGCAGAGCCGATCATGAATGATGGTGGTTCGATCATCACGCTCACCTATTACGGTGCCGAGAAGGTCATGCCGAACTACAACGTCATGGGCGTGGCCAAGGCTGCACTCGAGGCAAGCGTGCGTTATCTCGCGGTAGACCTCGGCAGTCGCGGCATCCGCGTCAACGCGGTTTCCGCTGGCCCGATCAAGACGCTTGCGGCTTCCGGTATCGGCGATTTCCGTTACATTCTGAAATGGAACGAATACAACGCGCCGCTGAAGCGCACCGTTTCCATCGAAGAAGTCGGCAAGTCGGCGCTTTACCTGCTGTCCGACCTTTCGACGGCTGTCACCGGCGAAATCCACCACGTGGATTCCGGTTATCACACCATCGGCATGAAGGCTGTTGACGCGCCGGATATCTCGGTGGTCAAGGACTGAGCCGACCGAACTTTGAAACAGGGGTATCGCCTTGCTCGTCTATGTGATCCGGCACGGACAAACGGACTGGAATGCGATACGCCGGCTTCAGGGCCAGAAAGACATTCCGCTCAATGATTTCGGCCGCGCGCAAGCGGTCGGCAACGGCAAGGTTCTTGCGCAAATTCTCGGCGACTCCGCGCGTGATTTCGATTACGTGGCAAGCCCGCTCGGGCGCACGCGCGAGACCATGGAGCTGATGCGCGGAGCGATGGGGCTCGATCCCCACGCATACCGCACCGATGACCGCCTCGTCGAAGTTTCCTTCGGCGACTGGGAAGGCCAGACACTGCCGGAACTGAAAAAAGAATTTCCCGACCGGGTGAAGGCGCGCAAGGCCAACAAGTGGGACTTCATTCCCCCAGGTCAGCATGCCGAAAGCTATGAAATCCTGTCCTGGCGTATTGGCGCATGGCTTTCCTCAGTCGAGGTGCCGACGGTATGTGTCTGCCACGGCGGCGTGATCCGCTCGATCTTCCGCCTGGTTTCCGGCATGGACAAGGATGAAGCCTCTACGACGCAGATCCCGCAGGACCGGATTTTGAAGGTCGAGATCGACAGGAACAGTGCTGAGTGGATTTCGTGAGGGTACCGATCCTCTTCTGTCATTCCGGCCTCGAGCCGGAACCCGGCCAGCCCAAATCTTTGGGCTGAAAAACCAATCCCGCCACGCAGGCTCGTCGGGTGGATGTCGGATCAAGTCCGGCATAATGGAAATTCTGGAGCTTCCCGACCGGGATTAGAGAGGTCAGCCTCGACAACAGGCAGAGCCTAAACCGCAGTTTACTGCACGACCTCGAGATCATCGACCACCCGTTTTCCGTCCACTTCCGTGTAGAAAACAACGACCTTCACGCCTGCCTTCAGGCCTTCGAAATTGAACTCTTCCGGCACACGGTAATTCTTGCCGTCGTTCAAGGTAATGGTCAGCGCATTCACGTCGATCTTGCTGATCGTTCCCTCGACATCGACGCTCTGGGCGTAGCTGTTGATAGGCATAAGCAAGTTGGCGGTGGCCAGAAGGGCGGCAATCATCATACGCATCGATCTAGCTTTCGTGAATTTGCGTGAAAACCTTACATGCATGAAGAATTGCCTTTCGAATGTGGCGGAAATTGCCCGCAACCATGACATTTTCGGCCCAATTGATGAACGGATTTTGGATCACGTTCAAGTCGTTAGTGATTTTTACACCGCATTTCCCGGCAATATTGGAAAACCGCGAAACAGCGTGGAAAACACCAGCACCTTTACACTTTTGTCACCTGGAAAACTCTGCGCCGTTTCCGCCGAATCATTCATCCGGCCAGCCGTCAGCCATCGTCACGCCTGTCGTTTTCCGGGCTGCTCGGCGTCGTGAACGGTGCGTCGCCGTCTTATCGGACTTGCGATGAAAGAAAGGCTTTTGCCTTGGTCCGATTTTCTACTATGACAAATCCGCTTGTTTTAAACGGCCCCTGTCCGCAGGCGCGCCCTCGTTTTCCGGTCTAGAGAAATATGTCGCATAACAGCTTCGGTCATCTTTTTCGCGTTACCACCTGGGGCGAAAGCCATGGGCCCGCTTTGGGCTGCGTGGTGGACGGCTGCCCGCCCGGTATTCGCTTCACGCTTGCCGAGGTGCAGCACTGGATGGACAAGCGCAAGCCCGGCCAAAGCCGCTTCGTTACCCAGCGCCGTGAAGATGACATCGTCAAAGTCCTGTCCGGCGTGATGCTGGATGAGGACGGCGAGACGATGATAACCACCGGCACGCCGATCTCCATGCTGATCGAAAATACCGACCAGCGTTCCAAGGATTACGGCGAGATTGCCCGCAGCTTCCGCCCCGGCCATGCCGACTTCACCTATGATCTGAAATACGGCATTCGCGACTATCGCGGCGGCGGACGCTCTTCCGCCCGCGAGACGGCGGCGCGTGTTGCCGCAGGCGCAATCGCCCGCAAGGTGGTACCGAGCCTCAACGTGCGCGGTGCGCTGGTGCAGATCGGCAAACACAAGATCAACCGTGACAATTGGGATTGGGACCAGGTCGATCAGAACCCGTTCTTCTGCCCCGATCCGGCGATGGTGCCGGTATGGGAAGAATATCTTGACGGCATCCGCAAGGCGGGATCGTCGATCGGCGCGGTCGTCGAAGTCGTGGCGGAAGGTGTTCCGGCCGGCATCGGCGCGCCGATCTACGCCAAGCTCGATCAGGATATTGCCTCCAGCCTGATGTCGATCAACGCCGTCAAGGGCGTGGAGATTGGCGAGGGATTTGCCTCGGCCGAGCTTTCCGGCGAGGAGAATGCCGACGAGATGCGCATGGGCAATGACGGCAAACCGATTTTCCTGTCGAACCATGCCGGCGGCATTCTGGGGGGCATCGCGACTGGCGAGCCCGTCGTCGCCCGCTTCGCCATCAAGCCCACCTCCTCCATCCTGACGGAGCGCCAGTCCATCGACACCGACGGCCGCAATGTGGATGTGCGCACCAAGGGCCGCCACGACCCCTGCGTCGGCATCCGCGCCGTGCCGATCGGCGAGGCGATGGTGGCCTGCACCGTTGCCGACCATTATTTGAGAGATCGTGGCCAGACCGGCCGGTTGAAGTGAGGTAAATCCGAAATGGCCTATGATCAGAAACGTGTCGTCGACGCTATCCGCGCTTTCGAAGCAGGCGAGATCGTTGTCGTGACCGACGACGACGACCGTGAAAACGAAGGCGATCTGATTATTTCGGCGGTTCATTGCACGCCGGAAAAAATGGCGCTGATCGTGCGCCACACATCCGGCATCGTTTGCGCGCCCATGCCGCGTGATGAGGCAAAGAGGCTGAACCTCAACGCCATGGTGGCGGAAAACGACAGCGCCCACACGACCGCCTTCACCGTCAGCGTCGATTTCAAGCATGGCACGACGACCGGTATTTCCGCGGATGACCGCACCTTGACGGTGCGCAACCTCGCCAACCCGAATGTCGGCGCGTCGGATTTCACCCGGCCAGGCCACATTTTCCCGCTGATTTCCCGCGAAGGCGGCGTGCTGATGCGTTCCGGCCATACCGAAGCGGCCGTCGATCTCTGCCGGCTCGCCGGCCTGCCGCCCATCGGCGTCATCAGCGAGCTGGTCAATGACGATGGCACCGTGATGCGCGGGCCGCAGGTCCTGGATTTCGCCGAAAAACACGGCATGAAGCATGTTTCGGTCGCCGATCTGATCGCCTATCGCCAGCGCAAGGAAACGCTGGTGGAGATGGAATCCTCCTTCACCATCCAAACCCCTTTCGGACCGGCCAAGGCGCATACCTATTCCCTGCCATGGGACCGGATGCAGCATATGGCGGTGATTTTCGGCGATATCCGCGATGGCGTCGATATTCCCGTCCGCCTGCACCCTGAAAACGTTGCTGACGACGTGTTCGGCGACCGCCAGCCGGTGCAGCACTATATGCAGAAGATCGCCGAAGAAGGCCGCGGCGTCATCGTCTATCTACGCGAAGGTTCTGTCGGCGTCGGCCAGGTGGACGGACGGCGCAAGGCGCGTGATCCCGACGAAGCGCACGCACAGGCCCGCTCCCGCGAAAATGAGTGGCTGGAAATCGGCCTCGGCGCGCAGATTCTCAAAGACCTCGGCATCAGCTCGATCAAGCTGATGACGACCCGCGAGCGCCACTATGTCGGGCTGGAAGGCTTCGGGATCAAGATTTCGGCAACGGATATCGGGTGATTTAGGGACGTCGCGAGGGCGCTTCGATTTGGCGTCCTCTCCTCCCGTCCGGCGTCATCCTCTGTCTTGTGCCGAGGATCTGCAGACGCATCCTATACATTTTCCGTTGCAGATGCTCGGGATGGGCCCGAGCATGAAGGAAGAAACAGTCGCCGGCTCAAGGCGCAATTACACTTCCCGCCACCCCTCCAGATAATTTACACTCTCCACTCCCGTAAACTTCGCAAGCCGCGACAATTCCGCGTCTAGTTTCTCGAGCCTTCCCGCTGAAGCGCGCACGCCCGGTTCCAGCCACAGGCGGCGCACATCCAGCGTGCCGCGCTTGCGGTCTGCCTTCATGTCGATACGGCCGATCAGCCGGTCGCCTTCCAGAAGCGGGAAGACGTAATAGCCATATTGCCGTTTCGGCTCGGGTACGAAGACCTCGATACGGTAATAGAAGCCAAACAGCCGCTCCGTGCGGTTGCGGTCGCGCAACAGCGGATCGAAGGGGCTCAGCACACGGACGCGGGACGACGGTTCCGGCAGGTTGGCGACATCGGCGCTGAAATCGGCAAATGCATAGGACGGGCGGGCAGCACCGCCATCGCTTGCGAGAAGCGAGACCTCGCACAGTTCGTCACGGTGGCTCTTGACCCAATCCCTCGCCTCCTGCGGGGTAACGAGATCAAAAAAGGCGGCGATTTCGCCATGGGTGGCAAAACCCAGCCGGGTGAGCGCCTGCCGGCAGGCCCAGTCGACGAATTGCGTATGCTCCACTTCGCTTTCGTGGTGCTCGCCGGGAATGACCCGCTCCGCCAGATCATAGACCTTCTGGAAATTCACGCGGCCGGATATGGCAAGCTTGCCGGTGTGCCACAGATATTCGAGTGCGGTCTTGGAAGGATGCCAGTTCCACCAGCCGCCGGACTGATGCCCCTCCTCCTTCAACTCACGCGCCAGAACAGGACCCGTGGCGGCGATGCGCTCCAGCGTCTCGGCGAAAGCCGCATCGAACCCGTCACCATGCCATTTGCGCCAGCGCTCCTGAATGATCGGCTCGCGGCGGCGGAAGCGGTGCTTCCAATAGGGGTAAAATTCGGTCGGCACGATGGAGGCATCATGCGTCCAGTGCTCGAACAGCGCGCGGTCCTTTTCCAGCAGTGCTGTCAGATGTTCGCGCCTGTAGGTCTGGTTTCGGGAGAATATTATCTGGTGATGGGCGCGCTCCACCGTGCCGATACTGTCCACCTGCACGAAACCGATATCGGTAATGAGCCGCAGCAGGCCATCCTTGGAAAGCGCCTTTCCGGGCGGAGAGCAAAGCCCCTGCCGCGCCAGAAAAATCCGCCTTGCCGCTTCGTTTGAAACCTTGATCGTCATAAAGCAGAAGGTATGACGGCTTTTTCAGGATTGCAATGTTCTTTTTTTGTTCTTTGTTTCACTTCTGTTGATGACACGATATAGAACCGGAAAGCGATAGAGGGATGCATCAATCTTGGAAATCCGTTTCGACACCGCAGGCGTCGCCTTCGAGGGCAGGCAGGCTTTACAGCCCGTGTCCCTGACATTGACTGAACGGCGTATCGGCGTCATCGGCCTCAACGGCTCGGGCAAGACCACCTTTGCGCGGCTGATCAATGGTCTGACAAAGCCGACGCACGGCAAGGTGTCGGTGAACGGTCTCGACACCGTCAAAGATGCGAGAGCGGTATTGCAGGCAGTCGGTTTCATCTTCCAGAATCCGCAGAACCAGATCATCCTGCCGATCATACGCGACGATGTCGCCTTCGGCCTCAAGCGACTCGGTATCGGCAAGTTGGAGACAGAAACGCGGGTCAAGGCCGTGCTTGCCCGGCTCGGTATCGCTCATCTGGAAGAACGGCGCGCGCACGAGCTTTCCGGCGGCGAATTGCAGCTGGCGGCACTGGCCGCCCTGCTCGTCACTGAACCGCAAATCCTCATTCTCGATGAACCGACCAATCAGCTCGACCTCAAAAACCGCGCGACCGTTGAAAAGACAATGGCTGCGCTGTCGCAGGCGCTTGTCGTCATCACCCATGATCTGCCGCTGCTTTCCGGCTTCGATCGCGTACTGGTTTTTCACGAAGGCGAGCTGGTTGCAGACGCCAACCCCGAAGAGGCGGTGGCACGTTATCTGGAGGTTGCGTCGCGATGAAGTCGCTTCATGTCGAAGGCACGGGCTGGCTCTACCGCGTCTCTCCACGCCTCAAGCTCGTGACGCTGATGGTTTTCAGCATTGCGCTGTTTCTCACCCGCGATCTGCTTTTGCTGGGATGCGCCGTCGTTGTCGCCGCCGCCATTCTGCGCGAGACGCGGCTGCAATTCCGCGAGATCGGCCTGCGGCTACGCCCGGTGATGCTGACCATTCTCCTCGTTGCCGCCTTCAGCCATCTGCTGCTTCCGGTACACGATGCGAGTGTCAATCTTTTGCGGCTGACTGCACTGGCGCTTCTCGCCACCGCCGTCACCATCACCGTCAGCATTTCGCAATTCATGGACGAAATCGCGCTTGCCGCCGCCCCGCTGGAAAGGCTGGGGCTGGTCAAGGCGGCCGATATCGGGCTCGCGGTCGGGCTCGTCGTGCGGTTCGTGCCGGAGATCGTCAACCGTTACCATGCCGTGCGCGATGCGCACCGCGCGCGCGGCCTCCCCGTTCGGCTGGCCACGATCATCGTGCCGCTCGTCATTATGACGTTGAAGGATGCGGATGCCATTGCCGACGCCATTGACGCGCGCGGTTTCAGAGGCCAAAGCTGACGGCAAAACAACCATCCGGAGTTCCCGAGCCATGACGACCCGCGACCTTGTGCTGATCTCGCTGTTTTCCGCCATCATCATCGCACTCGGACTTTTGCCGCCGATCACGCTTGGTTTCATTCCGGTGCCCATCACCGCGCAGTCACTTGGCGTCATGCTGGCCGGTGTCGTGCTGGGGGCGAAACGCGGCACGCTCGCGGTTCTTCTGACCATCCTCATCGCCGCCATCGGCCTGCCAGTCCTCTCAGGCGGACGCGGCGGCCTTTCCATCTTCACCACGCCGACCACGGGCTTCCTGATCGGCTGGATTGCTGCCGCTTTCGTCACCGGCACGCTCTCGGAAAAACTCGTCAATCGCGGCCAGTCGGCTCTGACGCAGGGTATCGGTTTCTTCATCGCAAGCCTCGCCGGCGGCGTGGTCGTGCTTTATGCCTTCGGCATCTCCTATCTGGCGCTGGTGGTCGGGCTCGGGTTTGAAAAGGCGTTCATGGGTTCGCTCGCCTTCATTCCCGGTGATGCGTTGAAGGCCGTGCTTGCCGCCCTTGCCGGCCGCGCCGTGATGGTCGGCTATCCGCTTTTGCCGCAGCGCGCTTGATCAGCTTATTTCGGGAGGATTAGAGAATGGCGACCCGTCTTTACGAACATCCGATCTTCCTTGAACACATCACGCCGGAAGGCCATCCCGAGCGGCCGGATCGGCTGCGATCTCTGAACATTGCGCTCGAACATCCGAATTTCGAGCGACTGGTCCGCAAGCAAGCACCGCAGGCCAACGAGGATGCCGTGCTTCTGGCGCATCCGGAGGAGCATCTGCTGTCCGTCATGCGCCAGATTCCCGAGGAAGATGGCGAGATCAACCGCGTAGAGGCCGACACCTATGTCTCGCCGAAAAGCCTGCAGGCGGCGCTGACCGGCATAGGCGCTGCGATGGTGGCGGTAGATGACGTGTTTACGGGTGCCGCCGACAACGTCTTCGTTGCGTCCCGCCCGCCCGGCCACCATGCGGAAACCGCAAAGGCCATGGGGTTCTGTCTCTTCAACAATGCAGCAATCGCCGCCCGTCACGCCCAGAAGGTGCACGGCGCAGAGCGCGTCGCCATCATCGACTGGGACGTGCATCACGGCAACGGTACGCAGGATATCTTCTGGAACGACACGTCAGTGCTGTTCTGTTCCACCCACCAGATGCCGCTTTACCCGTGGAGCGGCGATAAAAACGAAACCGGCGTGAAGAACAATGTCGTCAACGCGCCACTTTCCCCCAATACCGGCAGCGAGTATTTTCGCGAGGCGTTCAAATCCCGCGTCCTGCCAGCGATTGCCGATTTTTCGCCCGATCTCATCATCATCTCCGCCGGTTTCGACGCGCATCATCGCGATCCGCTTGCGCAGATCAATCTGGTGGGCGAGGATTTCGACTGGGCGACAGGGCGGTTGCTGGAAATGGCGGACAAATACGCCTCGAACCGGGTCGTCAGCCTGCTTGAAGGCGGTTATGATCTGGAAGGGCTGGCGGAATCGGCGGCCATGCATATTTTGAGAATGATGAAGGGTTGAAAATGACGGAAAATGCCAACACAGCCGATGTCAGCGGTTATTCCTTCGAAAAGGCCGTCGCCGAGCTGGAAAGCATTGTTGCACGCCTGGAGCGCGGAGACGTGGCGCTGGACGAGTCGATCGCCATCTACGAGCGCGGCGAAGCCCTGAAAAAACATTGCGAGACGCTGTTGAACGCCGCCGAAAAGCGTATCGAGAAAATCCGTCTCGACCGCGCCGGAAAACCACAGGGCGTGGAGCCGCTGGACGGGGAATAAACACGTCCTGTTGAACGGGGGCGACACAGCGTTCAACATTACGGCGCTCCCACGTCGTATCGTTCGTGGTAAGCTTGCGTGTAACGATACGAGGAGCTTCGGATGTCCTTCTTTCCCGGCAACGATCCTGTCGCGGGTGATGCTTTCGCCTGCGACGCCATCGAAAACCTCATCATTCCGCGCACCAGCGATATTGGCGGCTTCGCCGTGCGGCGGGCGCTGCCGACGCGGCAGCTGCGGCTGGTCGGCCCGTTCATCTTTTTCGACCGCATGGGTCCGGCCATCCTGAAGGCGGGCGAGGCGCTGGATGTCAAGCCGCATCCGCATATCGGGCTTTCCACCGTTACCTATCTGTTTGACGGCGAAATCAAGCATCGCGACAGCCTCGGCACCGAACTGGTCATCCGGCCCGGCGACATCAACCTGATGACGGCGGGGCGCGGAATCGTGCATTCGGAGCGCACGCCGGAAAACCTGCGCGGCCATCCGCTTTCCATGTCCGGCCTGCAGACCTGGCTTGCCCTCCCTGATCATATGGAGGAAATCGCTCCGGCCTTTTCCCATACCGCCCGGGAAGACATGCCTCTGATCGATATCAAGGGCGCATCCGGTCGGGTCGTCATCGGTGATTTCGAAGGCCTCACTTCCCCCGTTTCGGCTTTTACTGACACGCTTTACGTTGACCTGACGCTGGAACCGGGTGTGAAATTCCCGTTCTCCGCCGACCATGAGGAACGGGCGATCTACATTCTTTCCGGCTCTCTGGATGTCGCGGGTGACGTTTTTGCCGCCGACCAGTTGCTCGTCTTCCGGCCCGGCGACGACATCACATTGCAGAGCGGCAGCGGCGGCTGTCACATCATGATCTTCGGCGGTGCGGCACTCAACCAGCGCCGTTACATCTGGTGGAACTTCGTTTCGTCATCAAAAGAACGCATAGAGCAGGCCAAACAGGAGTGGAGAACCGGACGCTTCGATATCGTTCCCGGCGACGAAGAAGAGTTTGTCCCTTTGCCGGAGGGTTGAAATTCTATAGAAGTGAACGACATGCAGGGCTCAACTGCCGGCTTTCCATATGAAAGACGCACTGGTGCCCACCGCTGACACGAGAAAAGGCCGAACGATTGACCGGAATGCCACAGACCCCATTGCTTGACCGGGTGAATTTTCCATCCGATCTCAAGGAGATCGACGATCGCGACCTGCCGGAACTGGCAAGGGAGTTGCGCGACGAGATGATCGACGCGGTGTCGAGCACCGGCGGGCATCTGGGTGCCGGTCTGGGCGTGGTGGAGCTGACAATTGCCATCCACAAGGTGTTCAACACGCCTGAAGACCGGTTGATCTTCGATGTCGGCCACCAATGTTATCCGCACAAGATCCTGACCGGCCGTCGCGAGCGCATCCGCACGCTGCGCCAGGAAGGCGGGCTTTCCGGTTTCACGCGTCGGGCCGAGAGCGAATATGACGATTTCGGCGCCGGCCATTCCTCCACCTCCATTTCCGCCGGTCTCGGCATGGCGGTGGCTGCGGGACTGGATCAGAGCGACCGCAAGGTTATCGCCGTTATCGGTGATGGCTCCATGTCTGCGGGCATGGCGTTTGAGGCGCTCAACAATGCCGGTGCGCTCGACGCGCGGCTGATCGTCATCCTCAACGACAACGACATGTCGATTGCGCCGCCGACGGGCGCGATGAGCGCTTATCTCGCGCGGCTGGCCTCCGGCCGCACCTATATGGGCTTTCGCGATTTCGGCAAGAAACTCACCGCCTATCTCGGCAAGACCATCGATCGCGCCATTACCCGCGCCGTGACCCATGCGCGCGGTTACGTGACCGGCGGCACGCTGTTCGAGGAGCTTGGCTTCTATCACATTGGCCCGATCGACGGTCATTCCTTCGATCACCTGCTGCCTGTGCTGCGCAATGTGCGCGACAACCAGAAAGGCCCTGTTCTCATCCATGTGGTGACGCAGAAGGGCAAGGGTTATGCGCCGGCGGAAGCGGCAGCGGACAAATATCACGGCGTCAACAAGTTCGATGTCATTACCGGCGCGCAGGCGAAAGCCAAGCCGAATGCGCCGAGCTATACCAGCGTGTTTGCCGAAGCGCTTATCCAGGAAGCGACCCTCGACGACAAGATCATCGGCGTCACCGCCGCCATGCCTAATGGTACCGGGCTGGACAAGATGGCCGAGCTTTTCCCGGCCCGCACCTTCGATGTCGGCATTGCCGAGCAGCACGCCGTCACCTTCGCGGCGGGGCTTGCGGCGGATGGCTACAAGCCGTTCTGCGCGCTTTATTCCACCTTCCTGCAACGTGGTTACGACCAGTTGGTGCATGATGTGGCGATCCAGAGCTTGCCCGTGCGCTTCCCCATCGACCGCGCCGGTTTCGTCGGCGCAGACGGACCGACCCACGCCGGCTCTTTTGACACCACATTCCTTGCCACCCTGCCCGGCATGGTGGTTATGGCGGCGTCCGACGAGGCCGAGCTGAAACATATGGTTCGCACAGCCGCAGCCTATGATGAAGGCCCGATTTCCTTCCGTTATCCGCGCGGCGAAGGCGTGGGCGTTGAGATGCCCGCGCGCGGTGAGATTTTGCAGATCGGCAAGGGCCGCATCATCAAGGAGGGCACAAAGGTCGCACTCCTTTCCTTCGGCACACGCCTTGCCGAATGCCTGGCGGCTGCCGAAGACCTCGATGCCGCCGGACTTTCGACCACGGTTGCCGATGCGCGCTTCGCCAAGCCGCTCGACCTCGACCTCATCCGCCAGCTTGCCGCTCATCATGAGGTTATGGTGACAATCGAGGAAGGCTCTGTCGGCGGTTTCGGTGCACATGTGCTGCATTTCATGGCAAGCGCAGGCTTGCTCGACCACGGCCCGAAGGTTCGGACCCTGACGCTGCCCGACCATTGGGTGGAGCAGGCCAAGCCCGAGACCATGTATGCCAATGCCGGCCTCGACCGCGCCGGCATCGTTTCCACCGTGTTCAATGCGCTCGGCCAGCGTCAGGCCGGCGTCGGTTTCGCCGGCTGACAGCATTACCGGGACAGAAGGCGGGACGATCCGCCTCTGCTTCAGGATGCGGCGCCATCGAGAAAACCGACGACATTTTCAATCTGCCCCTCGGCATTTAGGCTGACGACATCGGTTCCGCCGGCGACATCTTCTCCGTCAGGCGAAATGAGACGCCATGAAAAACGGGTGAAGTTGCCGTGGCCGTCCGGGGTGCCTGTGAGCACAAAGCGATATCCCGGAAATTTCTGCCGCGCCGCCTCGATCATCGCGGCAATCCCCTGCTGCCCCTCACCCTGCATCAAAGGATCTGTATAGCACGCCATTTCAGCCCAGCCTTGGCTGACGAGGCGCTGGCGGCGTTCATCGTTCTCCTCGTTCCAGACAGCGAGGTAGGTTTCGGCGATTGCGAGATGTTGCGTCATGATTGTGCTCCTTTTGGTTGACGGCCTGAGCATGCCGGGGGCTGTGACGCAGAACAATTACCTGCGAGGTAATCGCATTGCCGATATCTTCTGCTAGGCTGCGGGGCATGACACATCATCAAGAACATGTCGGCCAGGTGCTTAAGGAATGGCGGGCGCGCCGCAGATTGAGCCAACTCGATCTGGCGTCCGATGCCGAGATATCGGCGCGCCATCTGAGTTTTGTGGAAAGCGGGCGATCTTCGCCCAGCCGTGAAATGCTGGCAAGGCTGGCAGAGCAGCTTTCCATGCCAGCTCGCGCCGCCAACCGGCTGATGCTGGCGGCAGGCTATGCGCCGATCCATTCCGAACGATCACTGGATGCGCCTGATATGACGGCCGTTCGTAAGGCCGTCGAAACCGTGGTGCAGGGCCACATGCCCTTCCCGGCACTTGCCGTCGACCGCCACTGGAATCTGGTTCTTGCAAATGATGCGATCAAATCGCTTCTCGCCGGCATATCCGAAGACCTGCTTCACCCGCCCCTCAATGTATTGCGGCTGAGCCTGCATCCTGATGGCTTGAGTTCACGCATCGTCAATCTTGCCGAATGGCGGCATCACCTGCTGGATCGCCTACGCCGCCAAGTCGAAGAGACCGGAGACGAGACGCTTTCCCGGCTGCATGCGGAACTTTCCGCCTATCCCGCGCCCGCAGCTCCACGGCATTCCGCCGGGGCCGATCCGCTGGCGATACCGCTCGAACTACGCGATCCGTTGTCCGGGGGCGTGCTGCGCTTCATTTCGACCACCACGGTTTTCGGAACCGCCACTGATGTGACGTTGTCCGAGCTGGTGCTGGAATGTTTCTACCCGGCCGACGCCGAGACCCGCGCCGCCCTGATGAACGGTACAAAGGAGTAACTATCCATGCACACCACCTATCTCATCGGCTTCAAGGTCCGTGCCGATCAGCGCGAACGTTTTCTAGGATTGCTGAATGATCTGCTCGACGCCATGCGACACGAGAACACCTTTGTGAACGCAACCCTGCATCGGGACGGCGAAAACGAAAACCACTTCCTGCTGCATGAGACCTGGAGCGACCATCAGGATGTCCTCGACGTGCAGGTTCATCGTCCCTATCGGCAGGCTTGGCACGATGCCTTGCCCGAGCTTCTAGATGCCCCGCGCGACATTTCCGTCTGGCACCCCATGCGGGCTGATCATGCCGGCCCCGCGGCGAAACCTGGCGTGTCTTCGTCTACGTACCCTGTGGCCTGAACATCCGTGCAAAGAACACTTCGTCGGACAGGCGATGCAGCAAGGCTGCAATAGCGGCGGTTGCCACAATGGCGAAAACGAGCCGTCCGACCAGAACGCCGTAGACATCTGCACCCAGCGACATCACGACAATGGTGTCCTCAATGACGCTATGCGCAAACCCCATGAACACGCATGACAGAAAGACCTGACGCGGCGATATCGCTCCCGATTGCGCCTCGCGGATCAGAAGACCGGCGCCATAGGAGATACCGAGGAACAATCCGATGGCGGTGAGATGTTCGGCCTCGCCGCGAATGCCGGCAAGACGCAGCACGGGCGAAAGCGCTTTCATCATCAAGGCCAGGACGCCGGTCAGCCTGAGGATTTCAAGGCCAAAGGACAGGACCAGAAGGATGACGAGCATCGAAAGCATGGTTTCGCCAAGGCCCCAAAAATAGTCCGCCCAGTCGGGTGTGGCGCCCATGGCAGTCCAGACCGGGTTCACCGGGGCCGACAGCCACCCTGTCACCTCCAGAAAATGGTGCAGGAGAAAGGCATAGAGCAATCCGCCCCCGATACGCAGCAGCGTCGTTGCGATCACGCCGGGACCGGCCTTTTCAATGATCTTCTGCTCAATGGGCAGCCCATGCGCGAACAGGATGAGGGCCGAGAAAACCGTGACATCCGCCACGCTGAGCGAGGATACCGGAACCAGCGTGAAGACCAGCGGCACCGCGCCCCATATTCCCACCAGCATTCCCGTCAACCAGGCCAGCCCCAGCTCCGGCGGAAGCCCGATCAGGTTCATGACCGGCGCAAAGACCGGGGCCACGGCCTCGATCGCGCCCATTCTCGACAACAGTTCGGTGAGGATCGCAATCGGAACGGTGATCCGGACAAGCACCCAATAGATTTCAAGCGTTTCCCGCGTTTTACGCCAGACCGGCATCAGCAATGGCATCTGAAACTCCTTAAAGATTGTCTCAATCCACTAGCTCGAGCCGGTTCGCATTTGTGGTCAAAGATTGCAGCTTTGTGCAATTTTATTGCAAGTTGACCATTAGAGATTATGCTGCGGCAATGGACCGTATCGACCGCAAACTTTTAAACCTCATGCAGCGTGACGCATCGCGCACCAATGTGGACATGGCCGAGGAGGTGGGGCTGTCGCCATCCAGCTGCCTGCGCCGTCTGCAGCGGCTGCGCAAATCGGGCGTGATCGACCGCATTGTCGCGATCCTCAATCCCGCCAGAGCCGGACGGGCAATCAAGGCGCTGGTGACGGTGGAGCTGAAATTGCACGGCGAGCAGCATATGCGCCGTTTTCTCGACCTGGCGAGCGCCGAGGACGCGGTTTCGCACACCTATTCCGTTACCGGAGCCACCGATGTCGTTCTGATGCTGCGCTTGCGCGACATGGAGGAGTTCGACGCGCTATGCGACAGGCTGTTCCGCGACCAGAACAATGTCGCACGCTTCTTCACCATGGTCGTCATACGAACGGCGAAAGAGGAAACAGCCATTCGGCTCGATTGAATTCTTCCATTTCACTCGTCAAAACGCTCCTCCTTGGAGAAGTCGTCGTGGCAAATGGGTCTCTAGATGAGCGAATGCCCTGCATTTTTCAGCAGAACGAAAGCTTTTTCCAGATCGTTCGATTTCACAAGCAGGTGGTCGCCATCGAAAGTCGAAACCACGAATATACCGATCTCATTGGTCGAGAGCGGCTCGATAACGGACAAGACGATGCCCGTTTCATCGAAGGCAAATGGCCCCTGTAGCTTTAGACAGGACCAACCCGTATCAGATCTGACATGCCCAGGTATACGATCTTCCCGGCAGACGATGGAAAGCTCATCATCGGTCCGGGTGATACTGACGAAGCCACCGCCATCGGCCCAGGCCGGAATGGCTTCATATGCCTCAAGTCGGGCCACCCCATATGCACCATCCAGAACTTTCAACTTGATCCTAGGTGCCATCTCGAAATCACCTTTGTTGGGAAACTGCGACAGAACGCGTGGTTGAGTGCTCGCGCCGTAAATCTAGCAACAAAAAGGGGGCTTCACAGCCCCCTGATTCACGCTTGATGATCGTGACCGTCAGGCTCAGAACTCCGTCCAGTCCTGATCCTTGGCAGCCGGCGCTTCTGCTTTGCCGCCAAAGGCGCGGGCAAGGCTTTGGCCAAGGGCGCGGGCGGGTGACGCGACCGGCCTTGCGGTTGTGGAGGCAGGCTTCACTGCGGCTTTTCTGACTGGTGCGGCGGGTGCGGACTGGTAGACAGGCTTCACCGAGGACTGGCGAGGAGCAGAATATCCGCCGGCGCCGGCAACGGCACCTCGAACGCCGCCCACCTTGAACTGGCCGAGCAGGCTATTGAGCGCTTCCGCTTCACGGGCGAGCGAATGGCTGGCAGCGGTCTGCTGCTCAACCATTGCGGCATTCTGCTGCGTGCCCTGATCCATGGTGTTCACGGCCGTGTTGATTTCTTGCAGACCAGTCGCCTGTTCGCGGGCAGCGACGACGATGGCGCTGACATGGGTGTTGATCTCCTCGACTTCCGCCACGATGAGTTCGAGCGCCTTGCCGGTCTCGTCGACGAGGTTGACGCCGTTTTCCACCTGCTGGCTGGAAGCGCCGATCAGCGTCTTGATTTCCTTTGCGGCATTGGCGGAACGCTGGGCGAGTTCACGCACTTCCTGCGCGACGACGGCAAACCCCTTGCCCGCATCACCCGCACGGGCGGCTTCGACGCCTGCGTTCAGCGCAAGCAGGTTGGTCTGGAAAGCGATATCGTCGATGACGCCGATGATATTGCCGATTTCGCCTGATGATTTTTCGATCTCGCGCATGGCGGCAACCGCCTTGCGGACCACGATGCCGGATTTTTCCGCTCCGCTGCGGGCGCGCTGAACCAGATTGCCAGCGTCCTCAGCACCCCTTGCGCTATCACGCACCGTGGTGGTGACTTCTTCCAGTGCTGCGGCGGTTTCCTCAATGGAAGCAGCCTGCTGTTCGGTGCGGCGCGACAGGTCGTCGGCAGCAGAGAGCATTTCCGAAGCCCCGGCATTGATTGCAGCGGCATTCTCGCCAACTGCGCGCATGGCCTGCTGCAGCTTTTCGACAGCGCTGTTGAAGTCGATACGGATGGGGTCGATGTAGGAGGCGAACGGCGTTTCGATACGGTAGGCGAGATCGCCTTCCGCCAGAGCCGCAAGGCCCTTGCCAAGCTCGTCACGCGCAAGGGCGTTGGCGGCTTCGTCCTGGGCCTTCTCTTCCTCGTTGCGGCGGCGCTCGGTCTCGGTTGCGGATCGCATGCGCTCGGTTTCGCTGGCAAGGCGGGATTTTTCCAGTCCGGCTTCCTTGAAGACGAGAACTGCTTTCGCCATTTTGCCGACTTCATCCTTGCGGTCGAGAGCCGGAACTTCCGTCGTCATATCGCCGTCGGCAAGCCTGCTCATAGCCGCCGTCATACCGACGATCGGCGTGACGATGGAGCGCGACAGGGCCCAGATGAGGGCCACGGCCAGAAGACCGGCAACCGCGCCGCCACCCAGAAGTGCAAGCTTGAGGTTGAGTGCGGCAGCGTCCTGCTGTGCGGCGTAGCTTGCCGACAAGCCGTTCAGCTGGTCCTTGATCTTGGCGGCGGAGGCGCGGAAACCGTCGAGCTGACCCTTGGCCTGATTGCGACCGATCTCGATGATTTCGGAAATCGGTGCTTCGGTCGTCTTGCGGGCGGCAAGCTGCGGTTCCGCCAGTTCCTTGAAGAACACGGTGGCGGATGCCTGCATGTCATCGATGGATTTCAGAATGTCCGGCTGGCCGGCGGCAAGCGCACGGGCTTCACCAAGCTTCTTCAGCATTATATCGCGCTGGGCGAAAACATCGTTGTAGGTGCTGTCGCTGCGAAACAGCAGAAAGCCGCGCTGGTTGACGGCCTGTTCCAGCATGGCGGCCGTTGCACCGTCAACCGCATGCAGGATGTTGTTGGCCTTGTTGTTCTGGATCGTGACGTGCTCGCTCCCCAGCGTCTGCCAGAAGACCACCGCCGAGGCGAGCAGGCAAACGCCCATCAAGACGCAGAAGGTGACAATGAGCTTAATGTTGATGGGGAAATTTTTTAGCGACATCGCAAACTCTCTCGGCGACCTGATGCCACGGAGCAAGCGTCTGCGCTGCAACGGTCGCAATTTTGGGAATGGGAGGAGATGCCGTCATGGCAGGTTCCGACTGGCCGCACGGGCCTTGCAGACAAAGTGCAATACAAGCCTTTATATTGGATTAATCGCATATGCTGTTTAACGACCACGAAACGACCCTGCGCTGCGGCAAATGGTGCCGTTGCGAAGCCTTGCGCGCGATAAATCGCTTGCATCTGCGGGGTTTGGCGGTCATTGACACGGGACCATGTCCAAAACACCTGAAAATGAACGGCTTGACCAGCTTCTTGTTTCGCTCGGCCACTTTGCCAGCCGCTCGCGTGCGCGCGATGCGATTGCGCGCGGCACCGTGAGAGTCAACGGGAAAACGGCCACAAAGCCCAGCCAAACCGTTGCCGGAAACGTCAAGATCGCCATTACCGATCCGGCGCAAGCCTATGTTTCCCGCGCCGCCCTCAAGCTCACCGCCGCGCTCGATCACTTCGGGCTCGATCCGAAGGGCCATGAATGCCTCGACGTCGGCGCCTCCACCGGCGGCTTCACCGAGGTATTGCTTCATCGCGGCGCAAAACACGTCACCTCCATCGATGTCGGCCACGGGCAGATGCATCCACGGATCGAGAACGATCCGCGCGTGACCAATCTGGAAGGGCTGAATGCGCGCTTCCTGACAACCGACGACATTGATGACCGGTCCGTGGACTTCATCGTCTCCGACGTGTCCTTCATCTCCATAAAGCTCGCCCTTGCCCCGGCACTCGCACTTGCCGCCTCCGGCGCGCACGCGGTTCTGCTGGTCAAGCCGCAATTCGAGGCAGGCCGTGATGCCATCAGCAAGGCCGGGCTGTTGAAAGAGCCGGAAACGGCGCCTGCCGTTGCTGCCGAACTGGAACGCTGGCTCGTTGAAGACATGGGCTGGAAGAGCCTCGGTCTCATCCCCTCGCCGATTTCCGGCGGCGATGGCAATATCGAATTTCTTCTCGGAGGCGAAAAGCCATGAGCACGCAGACCGTCAGTATCAAGAGCCTTGGCGCCCAGGGCGACGGCATTGCGCACTGTCCCGACGGCCCGGTCTATGTGCCCTTCGCCCTGCCCGGCGAAACGGTGGCGATCGCCAAGGTCAAGGATACCGGCACCATCATCTCGATTGCTGAAGCCTCCGCGGATCGCCGCGAACCCGTGTGCCGCCACTTCGGCCCCGAGGGCGTTAACGGCACCTGCGGCGGCTGTTCGCTGCAGCACTTTGCCGACCAGCCCTACCACGCCTTCAAGCGGGAGCTGGTGGTTTCGGCGCTGAGATCGAAAGGCCTGACGCCGCCAGTAGACGATCTCGTCATCTGTCGCCCCGGCGAGCGCCGCCGCGCGGTGTTTGCCGCCCGCAAGACGGAAAAGGGCCTGCTGCTCGGCTTCAACCAGGCAAACAGCCATCACATCGTCGCCATCGAGGAATGTCCCGTCACCTCGCCCGGTATCGTCGCGCGGCTGGACGCCGTGCGGGCAATCGGCCTTTCCCTTGCGTCGAATGCAGAACCGTTCCGCATGACCGTTCTTGAAACGCTTTCGGGCCTCGACATTTCCGTCGAAGGCATCAAATCCGTCGGCGACAAACAGCGGCGCACATTGACGGAAACGGTGCTGGCCATGCGTGGCATCGCCCGTGTCGCGCTATCAGGCGAAATCCTGATCGAACCGCAAAAGCCGATCATCGAATTCGGCGGCATTCCGGTTTCCCCACCGGCCGGCGGTTTCACGCAGGCAACCAAACAGGCCGAAGACGCCATGGCGGAACTGGTGCTTGCCCATGTTGGCAAATCCAAACGCATCGCCGATCTCTTCTGCGGTTCCGGCACGTTTGCGCTGCGGCTTGCGCGCGTCGGCCGCGTGCATGCGGTTGAGGCAGAGGACAAGCCGCTGAAAGCGCTCGATTTCGCCGCGCGCAACACGCAGGGCCTGAAACCCGTCAGCATCGAAAAGCGTGATCTTTTCCGCCGGCCGTTGATGACGAGCGAAATGAAGAATTACGATGCCGTTGTGTTCGATCCGCCGCGCGCCGGTGCGGAAGTTCAGTGCAAGGAACTTGCGCGCAGCGCGGTGAAGAAAATCGTAGCCGTCAGCTGCAATCCGCTGACACTTGCGCGCGACCTCGCCATTCTGGTGGAGGGCGGCTATCGCGTCACGCGCGTCACGCCGGTCGACCAGTTCTTGTGGTCGCCGCATGTGGAAGCGGTGGCGACGCTGGAGAAATAATCACCAGGCGGTGTCGACCGTGCCGTTGCCGACCACGCCCGAGCAACGGCAGGCGCCGCCAACGCGGCCCTGTTCGATGGGGCAGACATAGGGCCGACGACGATTGGCGCTGTCCGGTGGAGTGATGACGCAAACGAAACGCGCGCGGCGCTGGCGATCGCGGGAATTGCCGGAGTAATAATTCGGGCTGTCGTCTTGCGTGGACTGCGCCAAAATGACGTTATTGCTCGAACCCGGCAAAGGCACGGTCGCCGCTGCATCTGCGACAGTCGCAGCGGAGAGGAGGACGGTCAGGGCGAAAACAAAGTGACGCATGGCGGGTGGCCTTCGAAGGATGACGTTGCGTTATCTAACCCAAGCCATATTACCCGGTTCCTTAACCGCAAGGAATTCCTGCCGGAACGCTTAACGCCGCATGAATGCCTCGAAAGCGGCCCGCGCCTCGGCACTCTGCAATTGCGCGGTGAAATGGCGGGCTTCCTCATCGATGCGGGTCAGCACATCCGCCGGATTGCCGCGCACGAGATCGCGGGCAATCTTCAGCGCCTGCTGCGGCTTGGCGGCAAGCCGCGTGGCAAGCGCCAGCGTTTCGCTTTCGACATGTTCCGGCGCCACGACTTTCCAGATCATTCCGGCCTGCAAGGCCTGTTCGGCGGTAAAACCTTCGCCCATGGCCAGCAGGGCAAAGGCGCGCTGATGGCCGATGAGCTTTGGCGCAAGCAGGCTGGACGCAGCTTCCGGCACCAGCGCCAGATCCACAAACGGCGTCTTGAACAGGCTGCGGTTGGAGGCAACGGTCAGATCGCAATGCAGGTTCAGCGTCGTGCCGATGCCGATGGCCAACCCATCGACGCCCGAAACCAGCGGCTTTTCGAAGGTTGCCAGCGCCTTCAGAAGATCGAGCACCGCGAGCTTGCCCTTTGCGCCAGACATGGCGAAGGCAAGAAAATCGGCCATGTCATTGCCGGCGGAAAAGCAGCCTTCCGTACCCAGAAACGCGACGACATGGATATCCGGGTCTGCATTAGCGGCCTTCAGAGCCTCTGCCATGCGCAGATACATTGCATCGGTGATGGCATTTTTCTTTTCCGGCCGGTTGAAGCGGATGGTCATAACGTCAGGCGCATGACTGACCCGCTCGACGAGAATATGGTCGTCCGACATGGTTTTCTCCTTAACCCAGAACGGCGCGGGCGGCGGCAAGGCTTGCTGCACCGGCAATGACGCGATCCCTCAGCGCTGCCGTTTCCGCCAGCAGGTTTTCCGCCGCAAACCGGCAGAGCGATGCGCGATGCGCTCTCTTGCCGTCATCCACCTGGGCCAGGGCGCCCTTGGCAAGATAGGCTCCGGTGAGCGCCAGCCCGAAGAGGCGCTGATAGGGCGTGGCACCGGCGAGCGCGGTTTCGGTTTCGCCCGCTTTCAGGCGTTCCAGCAACCAGTCGGTCGCCGTTTCGAGATCGGTGAGACTCGTTTCGAGATAACGGGCAGTCTCGCCGAGATCGGTGCGGTTCGAGGCAGCAGTTCGGGCGACGATTTCACGCAATTCTGCGATGAAACCGCGCACCTGTGCGCCATTGGAAAGCGGCAGCTTGCGCACCACAAGGTCGATCGCCTGAATGCCGTTGGTGCCTTCGTAGATCGGCGCGATGCGGGCATCGCGCAGGTAACGCGCCGCACCGGTTTCCTCGATGAAGCCCATGCCGCCATGCACCTGAATGCCCATGGAAGCGACATCGACACCGGCATCGGTGGAGAAGGACTTGGCGATTGGCGTTAAAAGAGCAGCGCGCTCCTGCCAGTGGGCGCGCTCAGCCACGTCCTCGGCGGCATGCGCCATATCGATGGCGTGGGCGCAGTTGAAGGAGATGGCGCGCGCACCTTGCGTAAGCGCTTTCATCGTCAACAGCGTGCGGGCGATATCGGGATGCTCGATGATAGGGCTCATGCCCGAACCCTGCCAGCCGGGCGCCTTGCCCTGCGTGCGTTCCCTGGCGTATTCGATTGCCTTCTGTGTCGCCGCCTCGCAGATCGCCACGCCCTGCATGCCAACGGCAAGGCGGGCGTTGTTCATCATGGTGAACATGCAGGCGAGACCCTTGTTCTCCTCGCCGATCAGCCAGCCCAAGGCACCCTTCTCTTCGCCAAACTTTCCGTCCCCGAAGATCATCGTGCAGGTGGGCGAACCGTGAATGCCGAGCTTGTGCTCCAGCGAATGGCAGAAGACGTCGTTGCGACTGCCCGGCGTGCCGTCGTCTTCGGGCAGGAATTTCGGCACGAGGAACAGCGAAATTCCGCGCGTGCCGGCCGGCGCATCCGGCAGGCGGGCAAGAACGAGGTGGATGATATTGTCCGCGGCGTCATGTTCGCCCCAGGTGATGAAAATCTTCTGCCCGAAAATGCGGTAGGTGCCGTCACCATTACGCTCGGCACGGGTTTTCAGCACGCCAAGGTCCGATCCCGCATGCGGTTCGGTGAGGTTCATCGTGCCGGTCCATTCGCCGGAGACGAGTTTGGGAAGATAGATGCGCTTCAGGTCGTTGCTACCGTGGGCAACGAGAGCTTCCACCGCGCCCATGGTGAGCGTCGGCGCAAGCGCGAAAGCCATGGAACCGGAATTCCACATTTCGAGTGCGGCGACATTCAGCATATGCGGCAGGTTCTGGCCGCCGAATTCTTCCGGTGCGGTGAGGCTGTTCCAGCCGGCCTCAGCCCAGCGCCGGTAAAGATCGGCCCAGCCGTCCGGCGTTGAGACCTTGCCGTCGCTCAGCCGCGCGCCCTGTCGGTCGCCTATATCGGCAAGCGGCGCGACCTGCTCGGTGGCGAAACGGCCGGCCTCTTGTAATATGGCATCGACCACATCTTCACCGAGGTCTCCCAGAGCACCTCTGGACAACGCGTCTTGCAGACCCGCCACATGTTTGAGTGTAAAGGCGATATCATCCACCGGCGCGGTATACATGCTGCCTCCTCCCGAAGCTCTTGCCTATCGTGCTGTTGCTTTCGGGCTAAATGATTTTTACGTAAACGTCAATTTGAAAATTCCCGCCTTTTAAGCGGGATTGTTATAAAACTGTCATATGAATTTGCTCAGCATGCGCTGACAGGTGCCGTGCCACGGCTGCCGTTTCCGTCTTGGGGCGACGGACGCCTCCCCTCCCATTCCGCCGGTCAGGACTGCCACGATGGATCTCATAACGCCCGCTATCCCCGGCCTTGTCTGGGCCTATCAATTCCACCCCGGAACGGCGCCATGCCGGCGGCTTGCGCCCGATGCGGGCTTTGGCGAGATGGCGCAATGCGAGGGCTTCTTCTGGCTGCACCTCAATCTCGCGGATCAGCGGGTGGCGGGCTTTCTCGAAACGATCGATGGTCTCGATCCGGCAGCGCTGGCAAGCCTCACCACCCATGAAACCCATCCGTCCATCACGGTGGATGAAAAGTCACTTTATGGGACGCTGGTCGATTTCCAGCGCGAGTTCGATCAGGAAACGCGTGATTTCGGTTGGCTGCATTTCGCGGTCAGCGACCGTTTCATCATTACCACCCGTCTGCAACCGTTGCGCTCAGTGGACCGGCTGAAAGCGGCAGTCGACAAGAATTCCAACCGCTACCTCACGCCGGCCCATGTCTTCGAAGGCCTTGTCGCGGAATTCCAGCGTTCGCTGATCAGCCTTGTGATGGAAACGACCGAAGAGCTGAATGCCATCGAGGACCTGGTCTATGACAGCGAAAACCGCGACGAGCGGCGGCGGCTTGCGCCGCTCAGGCGCACGGTCGTTCGCCTCCACCGGCATCTGCGCACGGTGCTCACCCTGATGCGGCGGGCGTCTGCCGCCGATGAGGACGAGATGCCTGACGGTTTCGAGGATGTCGCCTCGCGGCTGATGGGCCGCCTCGAGGCCGTCGATCACGATGTCTACGCCCTACAGGAACGCGCAAGGCTGCTGCATGAGGAAATCGATTCCAAGCTCTCGTCCGAAACCAACCGGCATCTTTATATCCTGTCGCTGATGACGGCATTCCTGCTGCCGCCATCGCTGGTCACCGGCTTCTTCGGCATGAACACGGATGAGTTGCCATTTACGGTCGGCACAGGCGGCACGATGGCGGCCAGCATCTTCATCGTGATTTCGGTTATGCTTGCCTGGTTCGTGCTGAAGCGGGCGCGCATTCTGTGAAAACAAAAAGCCGCCCGTATCCGGGCGGCTCGTAATAACTATCAGGCTGGTCAATCGCTACTCCGTCTTGCCGGATGAAGGCCTGAGTGACGGAGTAGTGCTATCAGCTGTAAGGCGAATAGCAGGGCTGGCGTGGGCCATTGTAGGGCTGGAACGTGTTGCTATAGGCATCGTAGGACCGATACCGGCCATAGCACCAGTTCACATGCGCCTGGCTCATGCCGGCACGACGGACCGGACGATATTCGCGGTAGACCGGACGCGGGCGATATTCCGGAACCGGACGGTAGACTTCGCGCGGCTGCGACAGTGCGCCGCCGATGATCGCGCCCGTCGCAAAGGCTGCGAGCGGGAACCAATAACCGTCGTGGTGACGATAACCCGGGCGGTAGTCGCGATAACCGCGATGGCCGCCGTACCAGCCGCGGCGCTCGCCGCCCCAGCCGCCACGATTGTCACGATCGCGCCAGTATTGCACATTGACGACATTCTTGCCGGCATCGTTACCCAGGGTCTCGACACTCTTCGGCGCCATCAGCAATGGCATTGCCTCAGCGGGAACAATCGCTCCTGCAACCACGATTGCAGAAAGACCGACAGCCAGGATATTCTTCACATAGCTTCTCATCTGACTTCCTCCATTCACGACGGTCGACAGGCCGTTGCACGTGAATAATAACACCTTTTTCTTTTTATCCAGCCAGTTTGTCGGTGCTGGCTGGAACATCACAGGTTGCAGGCTAGGCGCTTTCGCCTGAACCCAGCATTAACGGCGTTGTCACGCTTCGGTTACCGAAACTCGGCACTCGAAAGCAAAAGCCCGGATCGGATCCGGGCTTTCGAAAGGCGTGCTTAACGGCTGTATGGAGATACGCATACACGACGCGGACCGCTGTTCGGCTGGTAGCTGTTATCGTAGGCGCGGTAAGAGCGCCAACGGTTCTGGCACCAGGCAACATGGCTGCCGCCATAAGCCGGTCTCGGCTGCGCCATGGCACCGCCAATGATTGCGCCAGTGGCGAAGGCCGCCAGCGGGAACCACATTCCGTTGTGATAGCGGTAACCCGGACGGCGGTCGCGATAGCCGCGATGGCCGTTATAATATCCGTCCCGCGACGGGCGCGGACGATACATGCGGTCGCCGTATCTGCGGTCACCTCGGCGGTCCCATTCACGATACTGCACCGGCACTACATTCTCGGTTGAGATTGCCGGCTTCGCCATCGGAACAGGCGCCTGGAACGCCTGCGACGGCGTGAAGCTTGTCAGGAACAGGACAACCGCCGTAGCGACGCTCGTCGTGCGGAAATTCATCATGATCTTTCCTCCGTTTGCTGTAGCGCGTTGAACCGCGCTTTCTAACTACTCGGTCTTGTCGGAGGTAGGGGCAGCCCCATTGAAACACCCGAAAAGAATTCGATGACGTGCAAACGAGTTTTAAGACCTTTGGTTCCGGTTCAAAAATAGATTCCCGCATAAGACGCAGGATTTCGTGCGCTCAGGCTTCCACCTTCACGTCGGTCAAGGGCCGCGAGCAGCAGGCGAGAATATAGCCTTCATCGATTTCGTCATCGAGAATGCCGCCATTGTGGTTCATCTCCACCTCGCCGGAGAGCTTCAGCACCCGGCAGGTGCCGCAAATTCCCGATTCGCAGGCGGCACCGATGCGCACACCGGCGGCGCGCGCCGTCATCAGAACGGTCTGGCCGGGCTGGCACGGCACTTCCTTGCCGGAAAGCGTAAACCCCACCATCGAGAGTGCTTCGCCATCCGCCACGGTGTGAATACTCTCGCCCACAGCAACCGGGGCGGCTGGCGAAAAGCTTTCCTGGTGGTAACGGCTCATGTCGAAACCGGAAGCATCCAGCATGGAGCGGATGGCGGCCATGAAAGGCTCCGGTCCACAACAGAACACCGTGCGATCCATGAAATCAGGCGACAGAAGCGCAATCTTGGCCTTGTCGACCATGCCCTTCAAGCCGGACCAGAGATCAGTGCGGCCGCAATTTTCCACGATGAAACCGAGCGACAGTTTCGGCATGAAGCGGGCAAGATATTCCAGCTCGTGACGGAACACGATATCGGATGGCGAGCGCGAGCAATTGATGAAGGCGATATCACTCTGCGGCGCGCGGTCGCTCATGTCGCGCACCATCGACATCATCGGCGTCACGCCGGAGCCGGCCGAGATGAACAGGTATTTGTCGCCGGGATGCCGGACATAAGAGAAATCGCCGAGCGGGCCGAGTGCCCGGATTTTCATGCCGGGCTTCAGATTGTCGAACATCCAGCGCGTGCCGATGCTGGTGGCCTGCGCCTTGACCGTGACCGACAGCGCATAGGGCCGCGACGGGCTGGAGGACAATGTGTAGGTGCGGTAGAGCGGCTCCTTGCCTACCGGCAACTCCAGCGTCACGAACTGGCCCGGCAGGTAACGGAACCAGTTCTGATCCTCCGACCGGAACAGGAATGTCATCACGTCAGGCGTCTCGGGCGTCACCGAAATGCATTCCAGCAGGTGAAGCTTGTCGCTCCACGGCTTCATCTCGTCTATGTGCTTGTAGGTCACAGCCATATTCATCTTCGCGTTACGCTACTGCCGAAAGGCGGGCCTTGTCGCCCGACAGCCGGTCAACCATGAAATCGGCATACCAGTTGACGAACTGCATCACGCCGCCCTCGTCTTCCATGGAATAGGGGCCGGGCTGGTAAGCGGGCGAACGGATGCCGAAGGCGTTTTCCTCAACGATGCGGCGGTCCTGATCGTTGGTTTCGTTCCAGACGTGCGTGAGGTCCTCGAGATCGTAATCCACGCCTTCAACCGCATCCTTGTTCACCAGCCATTTGGTAGTGACCATGGTCTCATTGGCGTTGAGCGGCAGCACGCGGAAGGAAATGGTGTGGTCGCCGAGGAAGTGGTTCCAGGTCGTCGGATAATGGAACAGAAGCAGCGCGCCGATATGGCTGATGCTGACATCATCGGAAAGCGGCCGGCGCACGGCGCGTTTTCCCGACATGGTGTAGCTTTCCGCCTCGCCGATCAGCGGCATGCGGGCAACACGGAACTGGCCTTTCGGATCGATCTTGAAGCGGCTCGGCAGGCCGGCAGCCTCGCAGCGCGCCCAGTGGCCACCGATCTCGGGATCGCTTGCACCACCGTCCGTACCCGTAACGCTCGGGTTTTCAGGATAGGTGCGGCAGAGTTCCGGATGGTTGGCGGCGCAATGGTAGCACTCGCGGTTGTTTTCCCAGACGAGCTTCCAGTTACCCTTTTCGATGATCGTGCTTTCATGCGCGACCTTGGCTTCCCAGATGCGATGCGGCGCCATGTAGCTTTCGACCTCGGCGCGCATCGGCGCGAAGTCGGCGGGCTGGTCTGCCAGGCAGATGAAGACGTAACCGGCAACGGTTTCGCAGTGGACCGGCTTCAGGCCGAATTCAGCCTTGTCGAAATCATCGCCCATATGGCGGGCAAACAGCAGCTTGCCGTCCAGATCGTAGGTCCACTGGTGATAGGGACAGACGAGGCGTGCGGACTGGCCCTTATGAGAAGAGCATACGCGGGAACCGCGATGGCGACAGGAATTATGGAGGGCGCGAATCTGTCCATCGCGACCGCGAATGATGACGACGGAATAGGCGCCGACCTGAACGGTGATGTAGTTACCGGCCTTCGGCACTTCGCAATCATGGCCGACAAACAGCCAGTCGCGGTACCAGATGGTTTCCATGTCCAGATTGAAATAATCCGGGTCCGTGTAGAAAGACTGTTCCAGGCTGAAGCCTTCGCGGCGGTTCTTCAGCTGACGCAGTACGGTATCACGCAATTCCATGGCCAAATCCTCGATCAAACCGCCCTGCCCCACACCATTTATCGGACTGCGGAAGTGTGATCCCATCTAAACATCAGCGTTCATTTGCGGTAGCGCAGACAGCGACATCGGCTTCCGCATTGGCGACAAATTGCGACATGCGCCAATGGCCGTTGCACGCCATTCCGCTGCGAAATCCGGCAGCTATTCCCCGCCGGAAACCACGTCGCAATATGACGCATGATGTCGCGCGGCTCCCTCTCTACCCGTTAAAAAACGGGGGTTGTGGCGCAACGGAGTTTTAACATGCCCTAAACTATATTGCCTGATCGACAACAACGAGGGCGTTCCGGGTGGAGAAGGCGACACGCATACGTTATTTCGATGCCGGCAAACATTCGGTCACGCCGATACGTTCAAAGACCGCGCATTCGGATTTCCTGCGAACCGGGCGCATCAGCCGCTACGAAGAACGCTGGCTGCCGAGGGAACGCGTCTATTACAGCCATGAAGAAGTGGCGGCAATGACCGGGCGCAAGCTCGAGGCTGCTGCCGACGCCACCCATAGCCGTCTCAATGGCTTTCACCAGTCCATCCGTTTTCCCAAGATGGTTTTCCACCATCTGCTGGATGAGCGGCCGCATCTCGGCTATTGCCATGTCACGGCAGCGAAAACCAGTTTCGACGCCGAGCGTCATGTGCTCTGGTCATTCTATTTCGCGAATTTCTTCGCCGAGTTGAGCGGGGCCGAGAACTTCTTCGAAAACATCGATGCGCGCTATTCGCGGATGTATTTCGCAGTCGCCATCAACGCGCTTCCAAACAAGAACGTCGCCATCGATACCTCCTTCCATCGCGGCGGCCTGCTGTTCCAGACCCACGACCCGCGCGTAGCGCTCAAAAACGTGCTTATGCTCGGCGCCCGCTCGGACGAGATGCGCAAGATCATCAAGGCAATATAAAAGCCACGATAGCGCTTTCCATAAGGCCCTGAAATACGCTATTGACGCCCTGAAAGGCAGCATCATGGCGCGTCACATCGATATCGAAAACGAGCGGGAAACCGCCTTGCAGGCGGCCGTCGAGGAGCTTTCCCTCGGCCAGCCAATCGCCCTGCCCACGGAAACCGTCTACGGCCTTGCTGCGGACGCCACCGATCCGGCGGCCATTACCCGCATTTACGAAACGAAAGGCAGGCCACAGTTCAATCCACTGATCTGCCATATGGCCGATATCGCCATGGCCGAACGTTATGCGGTTTTCGATCCCGTGTCGCGACGCCTCGCCGAAGCCTTCTGGCCCGGCCCGTTGACGCTGGTTCTGCCACTGAAACCGGCAAGCGGCATCCACTCACTCGCAACGGCCGGGCTCGATACCGTCGGCATTCGCGTTCCGCAGGGTTTCGCCGGTGATCTGATCCGCCGGTTCGACAAACCTCTTGCTGCGCCCAGTGCCAATAGTTCAGGCAAGATCAGCCCCACTAGTGCCGCCCATGTCGAGGCTGATCTCGGTAACAGGATCAACCTCATTCTTGATGGCGGCGCTGCCTCCGTCGGTGTCGAATCCACCATCGTCAAAGTGGAAGACGACGGGCGGGTGCGGCTGCTTCGTCCCGGCGGCATCGTCACCGAGGAGATCGAGCGCATCACCGGCACCCAGCTCGAACGGCCGGAAAAGGCATCAGCCGCCATCGAGGCACCCGGAATGCTCGCCTCGCATTATGCGCCCGGTGCAGCTGTTCGCCTCGACGCGAAGTCCGTTTCTTCCTACGAGGCACTGATCCGGTTCGGCGGCATCGCGGTTGAGGGACAAGAGACGGCCCGTACCGTTCTCGACCTCAGCCCTTCCGGCGACCTTGCCGAGGCGGCCGCCAATCTGTTCGATTATCTCAAAGCAGCCGATGCGAGCGGTGCCGCGACAATCGCGGTCACAACCATTCCCGCTCGCGGTCTTGGAGAGGCGATCAATGACCGCCTTTCCCGCGCCGCCGCGCCGCGAGGCTGACGGTACTTCACCATTTCGCCCACCGTTTCAAATGACAGCGAGACGCCAATGACAATCGCAGCCCCCTCCTCCGACATCCTCGACCGCTTCACTGCCATTGTCGGCGAAAAAAACGCGGTGCGCGACGCTGTGGAAATGGCGCCGCGTCTTGTGGAAAATCGCGGGCTTTACCATGGTGCGTCACCGCTGCTGCTCAAGCCCGGCACTGCCGAGGAGGTTGCAGCCATCCTGAAGCTCGCCAGCGAGACCGGCACGCCCATCGTGCCGCAGACCGGCAATACTGGCCTTGTGGGTGGCCAGACGCCGCGTGCTGACGGAACCGACATCATCCTCTCGCTCGAGCGCATGAACCGTATCCGCGACATCGATCCGGTCGCCAATACCATCGTTGCGGATGCCGGCTGCATTCTAGACGACATCCACAAGGCCGCATCGACCGTGGAGCGGATGTTCCCGCTGTCGCTCGGCTCGCAGGGCTCGTGCCGCATCGGCGGTAATCTGGCCACCAATGCCGGCGGCACGGCAGTTCTCGCTTATGGCAATATGCGCCAGCTTTGCCTGGGGCTTGAAGTGGTGCTGCCAACAGGTGAAATCTGGGACGGGCTTCGCCGGCTGAAAAAGGACAATACGGGTTACGATCTGCGCGATCTCTTCATCGGTTCGGAAGGCACGCTCGGCGTTATCACCGGTGCGGTGCTGAAGCTTTTCCCCGTGCCGCTCGGCCATCAGGTGGGTTTTGCCGGTCTTCGATCCACTGAGGACGCGTTGAAGCTGTTCGAAATGGCCTCGAACCTCTGCGGCACAGCGCTGACCGGTTTTGAGCTGATGCCGCGCATCGGCGTGGAATTCACCGCCAAACATATTCCCGGCGTGCGCGATCCGCTACAAACGCCGCATGACTGGTACGCGCTCATCGATATCTCCACCTCCGATTCGGCTGAGACGGCTGAAACAATGATGCAATCGCTGCTGGAGCGCGGTTTTTCGGCCGGGCTGGTCGAGGATGCGGTGATCGCTTCATCGGAAGCGCAGCGTCAGGCGCTCTGGCATATGCGCGAAAGCATGTCGGATGCGCAAAAGCCGGAAGGCGGCTCTATCAAACACGACGTTTCCGTTCCGGTGTCGAAGATACCGGAATTCATGGCAACGGCGGAAAAGGCCGTTCTTGCCGCCATTCCCGGCGCCCGCGTCTGCGCCTTCGGCCATCTGGGCGATGGCAACATCCACTACAATATTTCCCAGCCGGTTGGTGCGGACAAAGCTGAATTCATCGGTCGCTGGCGGGATATGAACGAGATCGTGCACGGCATCGTGCTGTCGCTCGGCGGCTCGATTTCGGCCGAACATGGCATCGGCCAGTTGAAGCGCGACGAGCTGGCCGCGATCAGGCCTGGCATTGAAATGGACCTGATGCGACGCATCAAACACGCCTTTGACCCCGCGGACATCATGAACCCCGGCAAGGTGATCACCGCCCGCTAGGGATAGCAGCTTCATCATCGTTGCAGATTAGTTGGAAGTTCTCGCCGTCCAGGCGGGAACCAGTTCCGCATTCAGGCGGCGCGGCTTTTGCGCGTGCACGAGCTGTGTCAGGCCCATGCCGGATTTTGCGATCGCCACCGCATGTTTCTTCGGCATCAGGTAGCCGCATTCCAGGGGAGGACGGCGGCGCACTATCCGGCTGAAAAAGGGCCGCTTGTGATACCGGGACGGCGAGAAACGCGCGGGCTCGGCACAGACAGCCACATATTCGAGAATCTCTTCGATCCAGCCGCTCTGCGGACGCGCACCCGGTTCGACCAGCAGGATCCAATGCCCGCGCGCCGAGCGCATGACATCCTCAATATCCCACTGCGCATAAAAACGGCAGCCAGCGGCATCGGCGACGCGCGACGATCCATCGCGCGAACCGTGATCGAGGATCACAACGTCGCTTACCAGCCCTTCCACGGCCCCGGTTACAAGCGCAGACAGCGTATGCGCCAGTTCCGGTTCCTGATCCCGGCATTCCATTATGACTGTCAACATATGCATAGCTCTAACGCATCGCACAATAAATTGCCACTGCACTGGATGTCAGAAAATCCGCGACCGTTCAGGCTTAACTCCAGCCCACCTTCAGGTGGGATTGATAGAAACAGGACCCCGGTGGCGGGTCGGCCAGCTATCGATTTTGCATTTTTTGTTCTTGTAATGTTCTCCTTTCTGCGGTAGGAATTTAATCATTCGAAGAGGCAATGAAACGCCGGTTCGAGTGGAAACGGTTTAGGGCGTTGGCTTGCCTTGAGAGGCGTGCGGCACCCTGGGAGCATCCAGATGAGAGACCATACGCTTTCGGAGCAGGCTGCTTTCCAGCCGAGCCATACGCCTGACATTGCCAATGCGTTGGCCGATGCGTCGGGCCTGCGCATCGAGATCGACCGTCGTCGCGGGCGTGGTGCCGGACTTAACCCGGGCGGGCGCTTTGAGGCCCTGCAGCGGGAGGTTTTCGACGATGGCTGGCAGACCCTCGAGGAGCTGCCGGAGTTCCGCACCGAAGTGCAGGTGGAAAAGCCGCGCAGCATCATCAGCCGCAACGAATCGCCTGACATCCCTTTCGACCGTTCCATCAATCCCTATCGCGGCTGCGAACATGGCTGCATCTACTGTTTCGCCCGTCCGACGCACAGCTATATGGGGCTTTCTGCGGGGCTGGATTTCGAGGCGAAGCTTTTCGCCAAGCCGGATGCGGCAAAACTGCTCGAAAGGGAGCTGGCGAAGCCCGGCTACAAGCCGCGCGTCATTGCCATCGGCACCAATACCGACCCCTATCAGCCGATCGAGCGCGAATGGCGGATCATGCGGCAGATACTGGAAGTGCTGGCAAAGGCCGACCATCCCGTCGCCATCGTCACCAAATCGGCCCTGATCAAGCGGGATATCGATATTCTCGCGCCCATGGCCAAGAAGGGTCTAGTCAAGGTTGGTATTTCCGTGACGACGCTGGACCGCAAGCTGGCACGCAGCATGGAACCGCGCGCCGCCACGCCCGAAAAGCGGCTGGAAGCGGTCAAGGCGCTGACGGATGCCGGCATTCCCGTGGCGGTTATGATGGCACCTGTCATTCCCGCACTCAACGATCATGAGATCGAACGAATTCTCGAAGCCGGCAAGGCCGCTGGCGCAACGGAGGCCTCCTACGTGCTGCTGCGCCTGCCGCTGGAGGTCAGCCCGCTCTTCCGCGACTGGCTGCTGCGCAACTATCCGGACCGCTACCGGCATGTCATGTCGCTGGTGCGCTCCATGCGCGACGGCAAGGATTACGATGCGGAATTCGGAAAACGCATGAAGGGTGCTGGTCCCTATGCATGGCAGATCGGCAGGCGTTTCGAAATGGCGACGAAACGGCTTGGCCTCATCCGCCGTGGCATTCACCTGCGCGACGACATCTTCGTGCCGCCGGGAGGTGCCGGCGTGCAATTGTCGCTGCTTTGAAAATATGAGGCCCGCTTGGCCGATCAAAGGCGCATTACGATGCGCGCAACGATACCCAGCGGTGCAGACCCATAAAGAGTGGCAGCCCTTTCCTGTTGACGGGGCCATGCTCTTGACGAAATGCCCGGCGGGTTTTCCCTGGCCCGTCGGACATCACCCCCGGAACCCGCCGCCTCGCGTGCGATCGTTTTTCCTCCGCCGCCCCGTTGGAGGATCAAAGGTCATGACGACCTAAGGGGCACGGTTGGCCACGCCCCTTGACCCGGCTGGCCGCGCCCGTCATCGCCCGCTTCCGGGGGCTTGCAGGAGATCGGGTGTGTGTGCAAGTTTCTGCCGCATGAAACGCCGCACCACACCCGATTCTCCTGCCCTCTTTGATCTCGCCGATACGGGCCCCGATTTCTCCTTCGAACTTGAAGCGAGGAAGAAGGGGCTTTGGCCCGTGGCCGGCACGGATGAGGCAGGCCGGGGGCCTCTCGCGGGACCAGTGGTTGCGGCAGCTGTCATTCTCGATCCCGACAATATTCCTGGTGGTCTTGACGATTCCAAGAAACTGACCAAGCTGAAACGGGAAAGCCTGTTTCTGCAAATCATGGAAACATCGATCGTTTCCGTCGCCTCCTCCGGCCCCGGCCTTATCGACACCATGAATATCCTGCGCGCCAGCCTCGACGCGATGCGTCGCGCCGTACTCGGCCTCGAAATCTCCCCGGCCCTCGTGCTGACAGATGGCCGCGACAAGCCGCCGGGCATCACCTGCGAGTCAAAGGCCGTCATCAAGGGCGATTCCCGCTCCCTCTCAATCGCCGCCGCTTCGATCATCGCCAAGGTGACCCGTGACCGGATGATGGAACGGGCCGGTGTAGTGCACAGCTCCTATGGTTTCGAAGGCCATGCGGGTTACGGCACACCAGCCCACCTGCGCGCCATAGAAAGCCATGGGCCCTGCCCGCTGCACCGGATGAGTTTCAGGCCGCTGAAGCAGGACTGATCGAAAACCACGATCCTGAAGCGGAGAATGCGGCCTCGCCCCGGATTTCAGCGCCCTGCCATGAGGTGACGATCTCCGTCTCCACTGGTAGAATTCTATCTCAATGCGTGGACTTGACGGGCTTTGGGAGAAGAGATTTGGATTTCATGAAACTGTTGAAGTCGCTCGAAGAACTTCTCTACGAGCTGGTTTCATGGCTCCTCTTCTATCCGCTCACAATGTGGCGATCGGTCGTCGCACCGCTCAGCATGATGCGCTACGCCGATAGCGAACTCGCGGATCGGCTCGAGGACCAGTATGACGACACACTGAGTCCGCCCCTCTTCCTCCTGATCACTCTGCTATTTTCGCAGGGGCTCTCCGCTTCCCTTCCGACCATTTACGATCCCGCATTGGCCGCCCGGGAGCTTGGTTCGGGTTCGAACCTGCTCATAGCGCGTGGCGTTATATTCGGGATTTATCCGCTGTGTATGGCCGTCACGCTTCTGCGGTGGAAACGGGTGAGGATCACCCGAAACTCCCTGCGTCCGCCGTTCTTCAGCCAATGTTACGTGGCTGCGCCGTTTACATTTGTCCTGGTTCTGGGCTTCGATTTTGCATCCATGCCTCTGGAACATGGCCTTACGTTCGGGCTCGCCATTATCGCGCTCGCCACGATCTGGTATGCGCTGGCTCAGATAAGATGGCTGATGCAGGATCTCGGCTTGGGCATCGCGAAAGCAGGCCTGGCTTTCAGTGGCGCATTTCTGGTTGCCACCGCGGCAGCTTTTGTACTGGCGGTGCTGATAGCGCTGGAGGCCAAGACAATCTATCCCGCGATCACTTAACGAGCCTCGACAAATTGGCAGCCACGAATTGCCGGCCAGCATCCAGTCCACAAAGCCGATGCTTTTTCTCCAAAGGTCGACAGATATCGATAGACACGCTGCAAGCCGGCACCACAGTGTGCAACCGCGAGTCTGCCAACACCGCCCCTGGCTGAGGCATAAAACAAAAAACCCCTCGCGGCGGGTGCCGGAGGGGTTTTGAATAGTCCGAGATGAACTTAGTTCAGCTTCGACTTCACCTCGCCAATGGTGTTGGCGAAAAGTTTGGCCTTTGCGGCAGCGGTGGTCTTTTCGGCAATGAGCTTCTCGGAAGCTGCAATGGCGATGTCCACGGCGGCGGCACGAACGGCGCCGATGGCGTCTTCTTCTGCCTGCTTGATCTTCTGTTCCGACAGGGCCGTGCGGCGGACGACGAATTCTTCCGTCTTCTGCTTGGCTTCGGCGGTCAGGGCGGCCGCTTCGCGTTCGGCAGCGGCAACGATGCCAGCTGCTTCAGCTTCGGCTTCCTTGCGCTTGCGCTGATATTCGGCCAGCAGGTGCTGTGCCTCTTCGCGCAGACGCTTGGCTTCGGCCAGTTCGTCCTGAATGTTCTGTGCGCGCTCGTCCAGAGACTTGGAGAGCATGCCCGGAACCTTGAGATAGGCGATCAGGACGAAGAAAAGGACAAGACCGACAAGAGCGAAAAATGATGCATCAAACGCCATATCAGGCTCCCTTCACAGTCGAAGCGGCTGCAATGGCGGCCTTGACGTCGGCATCCTTGACCTTGGCGCCAACCAGCTGGTCAACGATTGCGGTCGCGGTTTCCTCGGCAATGGCGCCGACATCCGCGAATGCCTGATCCCTGATACCCGCAATGCGCTTTTCGGCGGCGGCAAGCTTCTCGGCAAGTCCGGCTTCGATAGCGACGCGGTCGGCATCGGCTTTCGCCTTGGCGGCGTCACGTGCCGCGGAGCCTATCGAGCTTGCCTTGGCGCGGGCTGCCGCGAGTTCTTTTTCATAGGTTTCGACGGCAGCGTCGGCTTCACTTTTCAGCCGTGCCGCTTCATCGAGATCCTGTGCAATGCGCCCATGACGGTTTTCCAGAATGCCGCCGACGCGAGGAACGATGACCTTCTGCATGAGCAGGTAGAAAAGGCCGAACGTGATCGCCAGCCACAGGACCTGCGATGCATAAGTAGACTGGTCGAACGGCGGGAAAACGCCGGAAGCACCGTGTTCGGCGCCGTGCGCTACACCGGTTTCCGTGTGCGTGGCTTCCGGTTGCGGCTGGCCGACAGCCGGAGTTTCCGTATGCGTTTCACCTACGGTCGGTGCTGACTGGGCATAAGCCTCGGTCACGAACATGCTCACCTCCAGGGGGACTGCAAATGCGAAGGATCACGGCACGCAGTTTGCGCGAGCCGTGATCCAGACCTGATGCCGTTATTAGACAGCGAACAGGAGAAGGAGAGCTACGAGCAGCGAGAAGATGCCCAGAGCTTCCGTAACGGCGAAGCCGAATACCAGACGGCCGAACTGGCTGTCGGCAGCAGAGGGGTTGCGCAGTGCGCCGGAGAGGTAATCACCGAAGATACGGCCGAGTGCGAGGGACGTACCAGCCATGCCGAGGCATGCGAGACCTGCGCCGATGTACTTTGCTGCTTCCGCTTCCATGTGAGACTCCTTGAGATATTGGTTGTTGCGGCTATCTTTTGGCGCCCGTTGCCGGGGCCAGCGACTTTACTTCTCAGTGACCACCATGCACGGCGTCGTTCAGGTACATGCAAGTCAGTACCGCGAACACATAAGCCTGCAGGAAGGCAACGAGAAATTCGAGAGCGGTCATTGCGACCGTCATGATGAGAGGCAGGACTGCACCGCCGATACCGAGCGCGCCGAGCGCACCCATGGAGGCGACGAAGCCTGCGAAAACCTTGAGCGTGATGTGGCCAGCCAGCATGTTCGCGAAGAGACGAACGGAAAGGCTGATCGGGCGCGACAGGAACGAAATCATTTCAATTGACGCGACAAGCGGCAATAGCGCCTTCGGCACGCCCGAAGGTGCGAAGATGCCGAAGAAATGCAGACCGTGCTTGTAGAAACCGTAAACGACGACCGTGCCAATGACGAGGCAGGCAAGCGCGAAGGTGACGATGATCTGGCTGGTGACCGTGAAGAAATACGGGAACATGCCGAGAAGGTTCGCAGTCAGCACGAACATGAACAGCGAGAATACGAATGGGAAGAACACCATGCCCTTCTTGCCGGCGCCTTCGCGCAGCATGGAGGCGATGAATTCATAGGACATTTCAGCAACGGACTGCATGCGGGTCGGGATCAGACCGCGGCTCGACGTTGCGAAATAAAGGAAACCGGAAGCGGCGGCCACGGTCGCGACCATGAAAAGCGACGCATTGGTGAAGGAAAAATCGACGCCGCCAATTTCGATCGGAATGATCGGCTGCACCAAGAACTGATGGGTCGGATCGTTTGCCACCGGCTGCCCTCTTTACCTGTCGCCGCTCATGGCGGCATCTCAACTGCAAGAAAAAACAGCTTAAACGCCGTCTTTTCCACCCTCGTCTCGCTTGTCGGCTCTCTCAAGCAGCGGCGGCTTTGCCACCGCGCCCGTGGAGCGCAACACATTCAATACACCTGCGCAGAAACCGAGAAGAAGAAGAACGATCATCCCCCACGGCGTCGTGCCGACAAAATAGTCCAGAAGATAACCCAGCATAGCGCCGACCACGATGGCCGAAATGAACTCCGATGAGAGCTTCACCGCCATCGCAAAGCCTTTCCGGCTTTCCGCGGCATTGGTCTCCGCCCTCACTTCCGCCTCATCCTCCGCCTTCACCTTTGCCAACTCTTCGGCAAGGCGCTTGCGACGCTCGTCCAGACTATCGTCACGGTTGCCAGTCATCTTAAAATCCCACCCATTTTCTCCGTTCCAGCCATGCCAGAACCCTTTGGAGTTGTAAACGGTGACGGATTAAGCCTGTTCCAGCCCGCTCTGAAGTCGCGCGCAACATAGTTTTAGGGGCTTCGCTAGTCAAGGCACTGGCGAAGCTTGTTTTTTCACAAATTAAATATTTAAAAACAAAGGCTTAACGCCAAATCGCCGTTTGTCGACGATGTTTCCCCCGGGAATCGGCATTTTTGACACGCAAATTGCGACAAATTGGCGGTGGTATCAGCTCCAGCCGCCACCATAGGTTCGATAAAAGACGTGCAAGCCAATCCTACCGACCTTCTTCATGGATTTTCCCCAGGCGGGACGAACATAGACGGCATGGTAGTGAGTCGCCGAGCCCACTTCCGTCAGCCAAATTTTGCCGGCGGTGGTTGCCATGGCCACTTCGCGGGCCATTTTCCAGTGACGTTCGGAATTCACCCGGTCCTTTATATTGTCGCAGGCGAAGGAGAACTGGCAGCGGTTGCGCCAGTCCTTGTTCTGATAAACCACACCGCAGATGGTTTTCGGATAAGCGGGGTTGCGCACGCGGTTAAGGATCACCTGTGCCACCGCCGCCTGTCCCTTGACCGATTCACCGCGCGCCTCGAAATAGATGCCGGATGCGAGGCATTGCTGTTCGGCTGCGGAAAACACGGCAGCGGGCAGCGGCGTTGCCGCCCATGCGTGATCGTCCGCGCCGATCAACGGCACGAAGCGGCCGGCCTCCGGCTTTTTCAGAATGGCGTCGAACGGCGATTCACGGGCGAAATCCGGTTCGGCCGGCGCGTAAGCCGTGGCGAGAATATCGGGAGTCCTGTTGGTGACGAGTTCCGCCAGCATCGGAGAGACGCTTTTGTCGGCCTTCTTTTCTTCACGGCGGAAATAGAAAGAGGCAAGTTTGACGTCGCTGCCGCGTTTCGGTTTCACGAAAGCCGTGCGGTCCTTGCGCTTCAGCGGCTCTATATCCAGCATGCTGGTGCGTTCCAGCACGGAACCGGCGGTGAAGGCCTTTGGCGGCTGCATGATTTCGGTTGCGACGATGCGACCCTTCTTGGCAGCACGGTTGACGCGCTCGCTGTCGGGTGTCGTCTCGTCACCCTTCTTGTTGGTGACGAAAGCCACCTTGCGGCCATCGGGCAGGGTCATGCCGCTGCCATGCAACGCCGCCTCCCCTTCCGCATCGTTAAAGGTGAGCGAGGCATTATGGACAGAGCCTGCCGGAGACGCGGTCAGCACCATGCGCCATTGCTCGCCGCCATTGTCCAGCCCTGCCAGCAGGGAGGCCAAATCCGCGCGTGCGGCAATGGAAGGAAAGACGAGCCAGGCAGCAAGGCCGAAGACAACGGGTGAGGTCCATGCCTGAAGGGACGCAAAGGACCGACGACGCATTACTCTTTTCGAACGCAAAACCAGCACTCCGAACACCAGGAACCATATTTGTTACAGGTGTTCGAGAATCTCTTATTAACCTTGATGCTTGGTTAACGCCGCGCGCGGGCGCGGCTTCACGTTAATGTGTAACCACCTTCTAATAATCAGACGACGACGTGAGATCCGAGTTCCACCACGCGGTTGGCCGGAAGGCGGAAGTAGTCCGAGGGATCGGCGGCCGTTTCGGCAAGCGCAATGAACAGTCGATTCTGCCAGCCGGGCATGCCCGATTTCGGATCCGGCACCAGCTTGCGGCGACCGAGATAAAACGAGGTGGACATGATGTCGAACTTGTAACCCGTGCGCCTGAGGTAACCGAGCGCCTGGGTGACGTTCTGCGTTTCCATGAAGCCGAAATGCAGTTCGACTACGGCAAAACGATCGCTCAGCTTCGTCAATGTGTAACGATTTTCGGGGCGGACGCGCGGCTGGTCTTCCGTGCGGATCGTCAAAATCACGTTCTTGTCGTGCAGGACGTGGTTGTGCTTGAGATTGTGCAGCAATGCAGCGGGTGCGGCATCCGGATCGCCAGTCAGGAAAATCGCTGTGCCGGGCACGCGCACCGGCGCATGGGCGCTTTCCTTTTCCACCGAAGCCACGAAAGCCTTCAGCGGCACATCGCTGCGGCGGGTTTTGGCGAAAAGGATTTTCGAGCCGCGCTGCCAGGTAGTCATGATGATGGTGAAAGCGATTGCCAGCAACACCGGCACGTAGCCGCCATCATGTATCTTGAGCAGGTTTGCACCGAGGAAAATCAGTTCCAGCAGCAGAAGCGGCGCCAGCACGCCAATCGCCAGCCAGATGGACCATTGCCAGCGCTTGCGAACGAATTCGAAGAACATCATGCTGGTGACGACCATCGCGCCGGTAACGGAAATGCCGTAGGCGGTGGCCAGTGCATCCGAACTTTTGAAGGTGAGCACCAGTGCGACGACGCCGAACAGCAGGATGGTGTTGACGGCGGGAAGATAGATCTGCCCGGTATTGGTTTCCGAAGTGAAGAGGATTTCCATCCGCGGCAGATAGCCGAGATGGATCGCCTGACGCACGAGCGAGAACGCGCCTGTTATAACCGCCTGGCTGGCGATGATGGTGGCGGCGGTCGCAAGAATGACGGCCGGCAGGATCGCCCATTGCGGGAACATCAGGTAAAACGGATTGGACATCGCCGCCGGGTCCTTGAGAACCAGCGCGCCCTGACCGAGATAATTCAGCGTCAGCGCCGGGAAAACCAGACAGAACCATGCCCACTGGATGGGACGGCGGCCGAAATGGCCGAGATCGGCATAAAGCGCTTCAGCACCGGTGATCGTCAGGAAAACCGCGCCCAGCACGACGATGCCATAAAAGCCTTCATTGGCGAGAAACTCGACCGCATGCCAGGGGTTGAAGGCATAGAGAATGCCGAAATCATCGGCGATGTGAATGAGGCCGGCTACACCCATGACCAGGAACCAGACAGCGGTGATCGGTCCGAAGAATTTCGCCACCGTTCCCGTACCGTGCGATTGGATCGCGAATAGGCCGATGAGAATGCAGACGGAGATCGGAATAATAAAGTCGTCCATGGCCGGAGTGACGAGCTTCAGACCCTCCACCGCCGAAAGCACTGATAGCGCAGGCGTGATCATGGCATCGCCCAGGAACAGGGCTGCGCCGATGAGGCCGAGCACGATGAGAACGCTTCGGTGAGTGCCCGCCGTCTTCATCAACAGCGCCAGAAGCGAGAGTGTGCCGCCCTCGCCGTCATTGTCGGCGCGCAGCAGGAGCGTGATGTATTTGAACGTTACGATGATCGTCAGAGACCAGATCATCAGGGATGTCAGGCCGATGACTTCTTCTCTCGTCACGCCATCATAGGCGATCGGCTTTAGCGCTTCGCGGAAGGCATAGAGCGGGCTGGTGCCGATATCGCCGTAGACGACGCCGATAGAACCAAGGATCGCGGCATAAAGCCCCTTGTTCTGATGCTTGTCATCCGAATCCGGCTTCTCGGTAAAGTCCTTGTCTGCGATTTGAGACATGATGATCCTGGCTCCTTAGAGCCAGCCCTTCCAACGGAAAAAGAGAAACGGGATGATTGCCGACATCAGCATGACGACGAGCGCGAGTGGATAGCCAAACGTCCAGTTCAACTCCGGCATGAGCTGAAAGTTCATTCCGTAAACCGACGCCACCAGAGTTGGCGGCAGGAACACGACCGACGCGATCGAGAAGATCTTGATGATGCCGTTCTGCTCGATGTTGATGATGCCGAGAGAAGCGTCCAGCAGGAATGTCAGATTGCCGGAAACGAAGGAGGCATGTTCGCTCAACGACTGGATATCCCGACCGATCGATTTGCTCTGTTCCCTCGCTTCCTTGTCCTGCTGGACCTGCCCACTTGTGGACAGGAAAGTCTGCAGGCGTGCAAGGGAAGCAAGGCTGTCACGAACCTTGGAGATCAGCCGGTGATAGGCGGCAATGTTCGTCAGTCGGTCTTCTAGATAACGCGGCGCCTTGCGCTTGCTGCGCGCCTGGCTGCCGAGAAGATCGGCGGCGAGATTGTCGATGCCTGCCACCGAGTTTTCGAGAATTTCCGCCGTGCGATCGACGATGGTTTCCAGCAGTTTCAGCAACAGCGCGGTGCCGCTGCGCATCTCGTGCGGGACGCGGGTGATGGCGGCGGTGAAGAGGTGGAATGATTTCGGCTCGGCATAACGGATCGTCACAAGGCGCTTGCCGGCAAGAATGAAGGCGACATCGGTCAGGCGTGGACCGTCGGAATCTGCCTTCCAAACCAGAGAGGCGGTCATGAAGACGTTGCCATCTTCCATGTAAAGGCGGCTGGAAGGTTCGATATCCTTCAAATCCTCGCGGGTGGGCAGCTCAAGACCCAGCAGTTTTTCAACATACTGCTCTTCCGTCCTCGTCGGATTGATAAGGTCGATCCAGACGATATCGTCGGGAATCTGTTCACGGCCGTCGTCTGGCGACAGGCTGATCGCCTCGCAGTTGGCGCGATAGGCTTTTATCAATCCGTTTCTCCGGTCCGCATCGCTGGCTTCAGCCGCAATGCTGCTTAACATATCCTGTTCAAGGTCGGCAAACCTTTGGACGACACTTCAGGGAACACCGGAACGAGCGGGATTTTCACATCCCGCCGGACTGACGGACCAAGAACCAAACGGCGCAGGGCTATGCTCCCAAAGCGAGACCCAATCAAGCAATATTTTCTCGCGACAGCATTGCAGGCGATGCATCTCTGGCGTTCAAATGCATCGGCCTTTCCCGAAGCCACCAGTTAACATATTGTTTTTAAAATATATCCAGGCACGACAACCGCCCGGCCTTTTTTCTTCCTTAACCGGTACGTTATTCGAAAACGATTTTCGGGGCGGCTTTTCTTTCGCCCGCACCGATGCGGGCCCAGACTTTTTCCGCAATATCGCGGTAGATGGCGGCCTGCGGACCATCCGGCTCGGCGGCAACCACCGGCGTTCCGGCATCAGACATTTCACGGATGGAAATGGTGAGCGGCACTTCGCCGAGGAACGGCACGCCAATCCGCTCAGCCTCTGCCTTAGCACCGCCATGGCCGAAAATATCGTAACGCGCGCCGGTATCCGGTGCGATGAAGTAGCTCATATTCTCGACGACGCCGAGCAGCGGCACTTCCACCTTGCGGAACATGGTGATGCCCTTGCGCGCGTCGATCAGCGCCAGATCCTGCGGCGTGGAGACGATGACGGCGCCGGCGAGCGGCACCTGCTGGGCGATGGTGAGTTGCGCGTCGCCGGTGCCAGGCGGCATGTCGAGCACCAGCACATCGAGTTCACCCCAGGCGACTTCACGCAACATCTGCATCAATGCGGACTGAACCATCGGCCCACGCCAGATCATCGCCGCTTCCTCATCCACCAGAAATCCCATGGACATGACCTTCAGTCCGTAATTTTCCATGGGAATGATGATGCGGTCTTCCTGCTGCTGCGGGCGTCCTGAAATCTTTAGCAGTCGTGGCAGCGAGGGGCCGTAAATGTCGGCATCGAGCATGCCAACCTTGAGGCCCAGCGCCTGCAGGCCCAGCGCCAGGTTGACGGCGGTCGTGGACTTGCCGACCCCGCCCTTGCCCGAGGCAACGGCGATGATCGCGCCGACGCCGGGAACGCCGACCTTTGACGAGCCGGGCTGCGCGGGCGGGCGACCGGTTGCAGCCGCAGGGCGCGCGGGTGCCGGTGCCGGGCGCGCCGGTGCGGGTTGTTGTGTGCCGGGTTTGCGATCCGCCGTCAGCGCGACGACGGCACCGGCGATACCCGGAACGCCCCTGGCGGCCTGTTCAGCCGAAAGCCTCAACGGCTCCATGTCGGCTGCCCTGTCGGCCGGGACGGTAATAGAGAAATAGGCTTTCGCGTCGGCGATGAAGATTTCCGAGACCATGCCAAGCGCCACAATACTTTTGCCGCTGCCCGGATAGATGACTGCCTCCAAAGCCTTTTCGACCTGGTGCTTGCTGACCTCTGCCATATGTTTACTCCGCTACATCATCCCGCCGGATATGGGCTGCATTCCGCGCCATCCATAGACAAACGCGGCCCGTTCGCCAATGCCAAACCGCAAACAGCGGATCGTCGCGACGGTTTATTCGCAGACTTCAGATTTCGTCGTCCATATCAAGCGTTTCCGGATCGAAAACCCGACCATCGAAAAAACAGTCGGGGCCGAGGACAAGACCCGAGCGTGACGCCCCGACATGGACCGGCTCCCGCAACGTGCCTTCCAGCTTCAGGTTCGCACCCGGCACCGGCACGAAAAGCGGCTTCATCGCCTTGCGGAAGATATCTGGCCGATAGGCATTGCGCGCGGCCTCCACCACGGCTGCATCGAACCGGCGATCGGGGGGAACCTCGCCCCAGCGCAACATCTGGCTGAAGAACCACAGCGCCTGGCTTTGCCAGGGGAAATTGGCGGCCTTGGCGCTTGTTACGAAAAACTCCTGAAAACGCTGCATGTCCCTTTGCGAAGTGGAAATATAGCCAGTCAGCGCCGGAAGCAGGAATTCGCCGTTCTCGTCAATATAATGGGGGGCGGCAAGAATGCCGGTAAGTTCCTCGATATTGGCGGAGTTGGCGCACCATTCGCCGGCGCGATAAAGCGAACGCAGCAAGCCTTCCAGCGCAGTGACGTTCTCTTCCGCCCAGGGCCGCTTCACGGCCAGTATCTTTTCAGGAGCATTGTGCCAGATCAGCGCTCCCGTGGTGACAATCCGCCCGCCGCCACCCAGCACCACAGCGCTGCCCGCCGGTTCGGCGGTACAGAGCGCATCGACCTTGCCGCTTTCCAAAAGCGCCGGCATAGCCTTCGGCAGGGCTTCAACGATTTCCATGTCGCGGCCGAGCAGCACGCCGCAGCTTGCGAGCAGATAACGCAATGCATAAAACGGCGTGGACACGATATCCTCGATCGCAAAGACCGGCGGTTTTTCACCCGCCGCCCGGCGCGCGGAACAGACACGGGCCATCGCCCGCCCGAACGCGGCCGGGTCCGGCAGCTTCATGCCCTCCCGGTAAAGCTCGTCGAAAAATCCGTGCGAAACGGTCGTTGCCGATCCGCCAAGGGAAAGAGTGAAGACGCCGACAATATCGGCCGGCAGGTCATCGAGGCCAACCGCGGAACCGACAGGAACCGCGGCGGGCAAATGGGCGATCTGAACCTCGTCCTCGCCAAGTGCTGCAAGCACGGCGCGCGCGGATTGTTTTCGGATGAGTTCCAGTTCTACGCCTTCGTCGGCAGCAAAGCCTTTTTCGGCAGCGGCTATCAGTACGGCGCAATCGACAGTCGGAGAAAACCCCGCTTTTATCCTATGCCGTTCCGGCAAACGATTTCTCCTTCCCGGTGATTCGAAAGAAGGATCGCCCAGGAACCCATTTATCACAATGATAAATTTGCGGTTTCGCTATTTAATCAGACCGACCCGGAGCGCCTTTGCGACGGCTTGGGTGCGGTTGACCGTATCGAGTTTTTTCGTCGCACGGTTCAGGTAGTGATTGATGGTATGTTCCGAGAGCATCATGATTTCAGCGATCTCGGCGCTAGTCTTGCCGGCGGCCGTCCAGTTCAGACAATCTATCTCTCGCTCGTTCAATGTCTCGGGAACCCGCAGGTCAAGGCGGCGGATTTCAGATAGCCGGGCAAAGATGTGGCTGGAAATGTAAAAAAGTTCCGCTAGCTGGCTGGTGGGCAAAGTCGTTTTGTTACCGGAAAAGGACACCGCTCCCCGCATCGTGGTGATGTCGTGAACGGGGAACCACACCGAATTGATCATATCGAACCGCTCAAAAAGTCCGACGACCGGTTTCTTCGGCGCGTTTTCGTCGCCGCTGACCAGAAAATCCAGGGAGACGGAAAAGGGTGTGGTCGATTTTTTCAACTGCGCCATCACCCGGCTTCTCTGCAGCAGGCCCTCTTCGTCATAACGCTGCAAAAGCTCGGCCGGCCAGCTGGTGATGATGGTGCATTGCGACAATTCGCTCGCCATTTCGGCCGACAGGTCAAGCACCATGAAGGCCTTGAATCCCCAGGCTTCCGTCAGCCGTTTCAAAAACCGGAATATATCAAATTGCGTGTTGAGACCGGCGATCTCGCGAACGCAATCAACACCAATCGACTGAACGGCGGCCGTCTCTGTTTTCTGCATGAAGCGGTTCTTCAAAAAAGAGAAAATACCGCCGCAAAGGCCTGCCTTCGTGCGGAAATTGCGCGGATGTTACTCGCCAAAATGATTCATGCAAACAAAAGTTGAAACTTAATTCCGAATAATCGAAAATAAGATTTCACTTACACGCATCGGCGCGCGATCTGCCGTTTTTGAAGAGGAAACCAACAGCTTCACGCATCCATTTTTCTCAACCATTCGCAACCGGAGATAATCTGCAGGCAAGTTCTGCCGAAATTTGATCGGCCGTTTCGCGCACCAGAGGACCCCATTTCTGCAGTTGCTCCACATCCACGCGATAGGCTGGGCCGGTGACGGAAATCGCCGCGAGAAAATTGCGCCCCGGCGCCCTTACCGGCGCGGCAACGCAGTGAATGCCGATCTCATGCTCCTGAAGGTCGAAACCGTAGCCATTGCTGCGAATGGCGGCCACATCCTGCGCCAGCATTTGCGGGGTTACGATCGTATTTTGCGTGAAGCGGTGGAAGTCCAGCTCTGCGGCAAGTGCAGCGAGATCATCAGGGGAGAGCATTGACAGCGCGGCCTTGCCCACCCCTGTGCAGTAGGCGGGTGATGTCTTGCCCACCTGCGAATGCATGCGCAAAGTATGCTTACCCTCCATCTTGTCCAGATAGGTGACTTGCCCGCCGTTCAGAACGGCAAGATGCACGGATTCCTGCGTCGCCTCCTGCAATGCCGCCAGATGCGGCGCGGCAACGCTGCGCAGATCATTGCCGCTCCAGGCCTTGGCAGCCAGTTGCAGCAGCCTCAGACCCACGACATAGGTCTGGTCGGCGACATGATCGACCAGACCTTCGGCCACGAGATGGGCGAGCTGGCGGTGCACCGTGCCGCGCGGCTGGCCGCAAGCCTCGACAACGTCGGTGAAGCGCATCGGTTTTTCGGCAAGGGCGATAAGCTCCAGAAGCGAGACGGCCTTACCAAGCGTGCCGGTTACGCTTTCCTTTTTTCGCTCCAAGGCAGGAACCACCTCATGCTCGCTGTCATTTGGGTTTTTGTGATCGGGCATGGCAACATCCACCGTCATCTGTCTTGACATAAGCCTGCGGCCAAGAGAATAATTCCACTTAGTAAAATCTAGTTCCAAATAATGGAACAATCAAGCCCCCACTGGACGAGATGATGCCGATGATGCAAGCCCATTTCCCTGACCTCAAGGACGCGGGCGTGCTCGTCACCGGCGGCGGCTCCGGCATCGGGGCATCGCTGGTGGAGGCCTTTGCGGCGCAGGGCGCGAGGGTCGCGTTCATCGACATCGCCGAAGAGCCGAGTGTGGCGCTCGTTGCGCGGCTTGCTCATGCCGCACGCCATCCGGTCCATTTCTTCAAGACCGACCTGCGCGACATTGCGGCGACCCGGCAGAGCGTGGAGGCGGCAGCAGCTGCAACCGGCGGCATCAAGGTGCTCGTCAACAATGCCGCATGGGACGACCGCCACGACATCGATACCGTCACAGAAGCCTATTGGGATGCCAATCAGGCCGTCAATCTCAAGCAGATGTTCTTCACGGTTCAGGCCGCCTTGCCACATCTGCGGCAGGCGCAGGACGCAGCCATCATCAATTTCTCCTCGATTTCGTTTTTGCTGAACATGGGCGAGCTTCCTTCTTATGCGGCAGCCAAGGCCGGCATCATCGGCCTGACGAAAAGCCTGGCCGGACGGTTGGGGCCGGAAAATATCCGCGTCAACACGTTGCTGCCGGGCATGATCGTGACGGAACGGCAGAAAGAATTGTGGCTGACGGACGACGACGTCACCTCGACCACGGCACGGCAATGTCTCAAGCGCACGCTTGTCGCCGCCGATCTGGTGGGTCCGTGCCTGTTTCTCGCATCATCGGCATCGAGCGCGATCACCGCGCAATCCATAATCGTAGACGGAGGCCTGTTATAATGTCTGAACCCGCTTTTATCGCCGTCGACTGGGGCACGACCAGTTTCCGGCTCTGGCTGCTCAGCCGGTCCGGCGCGGTGCTGGCTGAGCGCAGAAGTTCTGAAGGCATGACGACGGCCATGCGGACCGGCTTTACAGAGGTGCTGCAATCGCATCTCGATGCCATCGGTGCACCGGAAAAACTGCCGGTTCTTATCTGCGGCATGGCGGGTGCGCGGCAGGGCTGGGTGGAGGCCGGTTATATCGACGTGCCTGCATCGCTTTCAGCGGTTCTCGATGGTGCGGTGCGCGTGCCGGGTCAGGAGCGGGATGTCCGCATTCTGCCGGGGTTGGCGCAGCGGGACAAAAACGCACCTGATGTGATGCGTGGCGAAGAAACGCAATTGCTCGGTGCACTCAGCTCCGCCGGTGGCGGCAGGAAGCTGGTCTGCATGCCCGGCACCCATTCCAAATGGGTAACGGTGGATGGCAGCGACGTGACGGGCTTTGCCACCTTCATGACCGGTGAGTTGTTCGAGGTCATCTCGAAACAGACCATCCTTTCCCATGCGGTGTCGGAAGCCGAAGCCTTTACCGGCGAGCACGAGGTATTCAGGGCGGCGGTGCGTGACGTCTATGCCAATCCGCAGCTCGCCACCAACCGTCTGTTCACCCTGCGCTCTGGACAATTGTTGCACGGCCTCACCGCGACAGACGCCAAGGCCAAGCTTTCCGGCATCATGATCGGACTGGAAATCGCCGGTTCGCATTCCTCCGTACGGCGGGACACGCCGGTGGTGCTGATCGGCTCCGGCGCGCTCGGTGCGCTTTACGAGGGTGCATTCGCAGCCCTTGAGATTCAATATACTGTCATCGACGCAGACGAGGCCGTTCGGCGCGGGTTGTTAGCCGCCGCAAATGCCATCTGGTCATAGATTATTCAGTGGAGCGGAATTCCAGGCGAAAACCGCTACCGCTTTTCGCCATCCCGCTCAAGGACGAAAGACCCACCATGCGTATCCCCTTCCCCGCCATGAAATATCCGCTGATCGCCATCCTGCGCGGCCTTAAACCCGAGGAAACCGAAGGCGTCGTCGGCGCGCTGATCGAGACCGGCTTCCGCGCCATCGAAATCCCGCTCAATTCGCCCGATCCGTTCCGCTCGATCGAGATCGCCGCGAAGATGGCGCCCGCCGATTGCCTGATCGGCGCCGGCACCGTGCTCAGCACGGAAGACGTGGATGCGCTGGACGCCGCCGGTGGCAAGCTGATGGTCAGCCCCAACGCCGATGCCGACGTCATCACCGCCGCGCGCGTCAAGGGCATGGTGACGATGCCGGGCGTTCTGACTCCGACCGAGGCTTTGGTTGCCGCAAAAGCCGGGGCAACCGGGCTGAAGTTCTTTCCCGCCAGCATCATCGGCCCGTCCGGCATCAATGCGATCCGGACGATCCTGCCGAAGGATCTGGTCATTGCCGCCGTCGGTGGCGTCTCGGACAAGAATTTCGCCGACTATACCAACGCCGGCATCCTCGCTTTCGGGCTTGGCACCAGTCTCTACAAGCCCGGCATGACGGCCGCGGAGGTGCGCGAGCGCGCCATCGTCACACTTTCGGCCTATGATGCAGCAATTGGAGGATAAAAGCATGGCGACCGTTTTTCCCTTTGCCGGACGTGTTCTTGACGAAACGCCGATGACGCTTGGCGAAGGCCCGACTTTCGACCCGGCGACCGGCACGGCCTGGTGGTTCAATATCATCGGGCGCGAACTGCATGAATTGCATCTCGCTTCCGGCCGCAAAACGGTGCACGCCCTGCCCTTCATGGGCAGCGCACTGGCGAAAATCAGCGACCACAAGCAATTGATCGCGTCCGATGACGGCCTTTTCCTTCGCGATACGGCAACCGGCGTGTTGACGCTGCATGCGGAGCTTGAAAATGACATGCCCGACAACCGCTCCAATGACGGGCGTATGCATCCCTCGGGCGCGCTGTGGATCGGCACCATGGGCCGCAAGGCGCAAATCGGCGCGGGCAGCATCTACCACGTTGCCAGGGGAACCGTGACCAAGCTGTTTGCCGATGTCAGCATTCCAAATTCGATCTGCTTTTCGCCCGATGGCGCGACCGGATATTACGTCGACACCAAGGTCAACGAGCTTATGAAGGTGCCGCTCGATGCCGAGACGGGACTTCCCACCGGCAAGGCAGAGGTGTTCATTGACACCGCCGGCATCGACGGTGGCGTAGACGGATCGGTCTGCGATGCGGAAGGGCATATCTGGAACGCCCGCTGGGGGATGGGTGCGGTCGATCGTTACGATGCCGACGGCAACCACATCGAACGCTATCTGGTGCCAGCGGGACAGACGACCTGCCCGGCCTTCATCGGCCCCGATGCGTCGCGCCTTCTCGTCACATCCGCCCGCGAAAATCTTGACGACGACGCCATTGCCGCCAATCCGCAGCATGGAAAGACATTCGAGCTCGGGATTGAGGTGAAGGGCAGGTTCGAGCCGCTCTACCGGTTGTGAAGCGCGGCGCGTGCCGCCTTCTCATTCCTGTGCTCGTCACAGGGATGAGGTTGGGGAGGTCCCTAGAGCCTCATGTGCAAGGCCATTCCATTTCTCAGGGAATATCCGACAGGATCTCGCGATAGTTTTCGTGAAGGTAACGCTGCGTGGCGGCGGCATCGGCGGGGCGGCCGTAAAAATAGCCCTGCCCCATAGCGCAGCCGAGCGCGCGCAGTTTTTCCTCTTCCGCCTGCTCCTCGATACCCTCCGCGACGACCTCGAGATCAAGCCCTTCGCACATGGCGACGATGGCCTTGATGATATGTTCCGAAGGACGGTCGCTGCTGATGCGGGAGACAAAGGCGCGGTCGATCTTGACCTTGTCGAAGGTGAAGTCGCGCAGGCGGCCAAGGCTCGACTGGCCGGTGCCAAAATCGTCAAGAGAGATACGAACACCCGCACCCTGCAATTCGCTGATGATGCGCTGCGCGGTATCGGCGGATGTCATGACAGCGGTTTCGGTGATTTCAAGCTCCAGCCGGTGCGGATCAAGGCCGACACGCGACAGGATGGACAGAATATTATCCGTTGTGCCGGGATCCATCAATTGCGCGGACGACAGGTTGAAGGACAGGAAAAGCTCTCGCGGCCAGAACAGCGCCGCTTCCGCCGCCTTCCTCAGCAGCGCTTCCGACAGCGCGTCGATGAAACCGCGTTCTTCGGCCAGCGGCACGAAAACGGCGGGCGACACGAAACCGAGATCGGGGTCGTTCCAGCGGGCGAGTGCCTCGAAACCGATGACCTTCGCTTCTTCCAGCCTGACGATGGGCTGGAAATGCACGTCGATCGCATCGGTGATGATGGCGTTACGCAACGCCTGTTCCAGCTGGGTGGCGCGCTTCATTTCCTGCGCAATCTCGCGCGAATAGACCGTTATCTGGCCACGGCCACGGCGCTTGGAGCGGTAAAGCGCAGTCTCGGCGCTTTTCAGCAAATCCTCGAAATCATCGCCGGCGAAGGGATAGATGGCAAAACCGAAGGAGGAGGAAAGCCGCACGTTGCGGTCGCCGAGATCGTAAGGCGCAGAAAGCACGTCCTTGATCATGTTGCCGATGCGCTCTGCGCCGGTGCGTTCGAATACCAGCGGCAGCACGAAGGCGAACTCGTCGCCATCATGGCGCGTCACGGCGGCGCCATCGGGAATGCAAGCCTTCAGCCGATGCGCGACCTGGCACAAAATCTCGTCGCCCGCCTGCACGCCGAAAAGATCGTTGATGGGTTTGAAGCCGTCAATATTCGCAATGCCGACGGTGAAGGGCGCGGGATCGCTGGAACGCTCGCTGGCGAGCATGCGGATCTTGTCCCGCAAACGGTAACGATTGCCAAGCCCCGTCAGCGGATCGCTGTAAGCCATCGCCTGCAGCTCGTTCTGGCTGACGTGCAACGCCTGCGGCTCTGCCCGTTTCATTCCTGCATCTCGTGAATCCCGTGTCGACCGCGATCACAATGCAGGGCAAGTATTAAAAAAGCCATAGAACCGCGCACCGAAAATGCGGCGGCGTCTCCGCAATGCCAGCGGCTCGAACACAAAAAGCTGAAATGGAGGAGCTTCAGGCTTGCAGCCGCAGGGCATCCTTGCCGAAAAGGCGCAGGAAAACGGCATCGACCATATCGGGACTGACGGGTTTCAGCAGCATGTCTTCCATGCCCGCCGCCAGGCATTTGTCGAGATCGCCCTCGAAAGCGTGGGTGATGACGCCGACGATGGGAATGCGCTCGTCGCCGGCCAGTGCACGCATACGGCGGGCGACCTCAAAACCGTCGATATCGCCAAGCGTGGTGTCGAGCAGGACGACGGACGGCGCCTGTTCCTCAAAAAGACGCAACGCCTCCTCACCCGACGTGGCAAGCCGCCAGGACAGCCCCAATCCCTCAAGGATTTGTGAGAAGACGATCTGGTTGACCCTGTTGTCCTCAACGAGAAGTATCTCGCAGACGCCGCCAGTCTTGAGGATTTTGGGCAGGTCCTCGGTCATGATCTCCCAGTCCTCGTCGGAGGACTTTTCCTTCGGAGACGATTTGAGGCCGACGGCGAGATAATGCAGCAGCGAAGCGTCGATCTCCTCTTCCTCGATGGTGACGACCGGCAGGTCATGCGCAGCCGCGATATCGAGGCATGTAACGCTCATCTGGGCGTCGACAACGACGACATCGATGCCGACGCCTGCGGAAGCGGCGATATCGATGAAACTACGCTGTTCTTCCTCGCTCCTCACCACGGCATGATCCATGCCGCTCGCGGCAAGCCGGTGGCAGGCGGCTTCGGCAAAGCGCCCGTTTCCGGAAACCACCAGCACCGCCTTGCTTTTCAGCAGACCGCCTGCGGAATCGCGATCTTCATCCTTACCATAGGTGGAGGCGACGAAATCGACATGTTCGAGCGAGGGGATGACGGGCATGCCGTTTGCGTCGATGGTGGCGAGCGCGGTCACGTCCTCCATCGTCGTGACCAGAAAATGCCGGCCAGGCCGACCCACCCGCTGCTTGCGGGTAATCGTCAGCACCTCTTCACCATTCGCGCGCCTCACCCTTTCGGGAAGGATACTCGGCGTGCCGCTGTCCAGCACCATGCGATCGGCAGCGTCGATCCGGCCTGCGACCTGGCGCGAATGCAGGTCGAAAACCGTGCGGCCGAGAATGCTCTCTGCACTGGTCTCGACCATGGTGCAGGCGGCTTTATTTACGGCGACATAGGCGAGGTTCCGGTCCTTGACGAGGACCGGAAACGGCAGATTGTCGAGAATGTCTTCGATCAGCTGCACGCGTTCGAGGTCGATGCGCCACTGTTCTTCTCTTTTCTTCTGTTCGGAAATATCGGCAACGACGCTGATGCCCAGCCCGGAAGGCAGGCGGTTCATGACGAAGCGCAGGAAGCGCTCCCCCTTCAGCCGCTCGGTTTTTTCAGACCTTTCCTTCCAGTGCAGCGCCAGCCGCTCGCCGATCCATTCCTCGCGTCCCAGCTGCCGGGCATTGGCGGACAGGCTTTCCGCTTCCAGAAGATAACAATCGTAAAGCGCGCTCAGATAGTCGCGCAGCCGCGCGCCCGGCCCGATAACGGCCTCTTGCAGTGGAAAAAAACTCAAAAGCTTCCGGCTTGCGAAAACGATGTGATCGTTCCGGTCGTAAACGACGATCGCCGCGCCAAGCGCGTCGCAAAGGGCATCAAGCATCACCGTATGAACGCCCGCGCCGGAGGACGCCAAATCACTCAACTGCAAACTCCCACCTGTTTTCAGGGTCAGGCTTATGTTTCTATTGGAATCGTCCGAGGCAAATGCCGGGATGAAACGGTAAATTCCGCAAAAGAGACATCAGGGTTCGCTACTTGAAGCAGTCTTGAGGGGAAGATGACGTTCACCCATATACGACGTCACACCACCCGGCGAAGGGGGGCCTCGTTCCTGCAGTCATTTCAAGCCGCCTCACCATATGCAAGGCCGATTAAAGGCGGATTAACGCTTAACCTGACGTTGAACGGAAATGATCAAACGCCGGGCAGGCCGCAAAACATGTACAAACTTTCACGACTTGAGTTTTTTGCTTTCGAAGCCGTGACGAATCCGCGAAAATGACGATCATGGCCATCAAGCAGCTTTCAGAAACCCTCATCAACCAGATCGCCGCCGGCGAGGTCATCGAAAGACCCTCCAGCGCCACGAAGGAGCTGGTGGAAAACGCCATCGACGCGGGCGCAACGCGCATCGAGATCGCCACGGCGGGCGGCGGCAAGGGACTGGTGCGCATCACCGATAACGGCTCCGGCATGTCGCCTGCCGATCTGGAGCTTGCGGTCCGGCGCCATTGCACCTCGAAAATATCCACCACGCTTGACGATATCCGCACGCTTGGCTTTCGCGGCGAGGCCCTGCCCTCCATCGGCTCGGTTGCCAAGCTTTCCATCACCAGCCGGCAACACGGCGCAGAACAGGGTTCGGTGATCTCCGTCACCGGCGGCAAAGTCTCCGAGGTCCGGCCCGCCGCTGCCAATGCCGGCACCATCGTCGAGGTGCGCGACCTGTTTTTCGCGACGCCCGCACGGCTGAAATTCCTGAAGACGGAGCGAGCGGAGGCAGCCGCCATTACCGAAGTCGTCAAGCGGATGGCAATTGCCTTTCCGCATATCCGCTTCGTGCTGTCAGGCACCGACCGCTCCACGCTTGAAATCCCCTCCACCGGCGACGATCACCTTGCCCGCATGGCGCAGATTCTCGGTGCCGAGTTCAAGGACAACGCCATCGAAATCGATGCCGGGCGCGAGGATGTAACGCTCTCCGGTTTTGCCGGCGTGCCGACCTTCAACCGCGGCAACTCGGCGCATCAATATGTCTTCGTCAACGGTCGCCCGGTGCAGGACAAATTGCTGTTGTCCGCCATTCGCGGTGCCTATGCCGAAACCGTACCGCACGGGCGATATCCGGTCGCGGTGCTGTCCCTGACGCTCGATCCCGCCTTTGTCGACGTGAACGTGCATCCGGCGAAATCAGATGTGCGCTTCCGCGATCCCGGTCTCGTTCGCGGGCTGATCGTCGGTGCGATCCGCCAGGCGCTGACTCGTGACGGTGACAGGGCGGCGACGACTGGTGCCAGCCAGATGATGAACGCCTTTCGCCCCGGCTACAGCCCGTCCAATCTCCGACCGTCTGCCGCTGCGACATGGTCCGCCGCGGCCTCGCCTTCCCGACCGCTTGCCATTTCCGGGAACATGCAATTTGCCGAGGCCGTGCAATCGCGCTTTTCCGACATCACCATGCCGACCGCGCGGGCAGAACCCAGCGAGGTTTACGAGGCCTCGGCAAGCCCGTCGCTGGAACCGTCACAATATCCGCTCGGCGCCGCGCGGGCGCAGTTGCACCAAAATTACATCGTCGCGCAGACGGAAGACGGCCTCGTCATCGTCGACCAGCATGCGGCGCATGAACGGCTCGTGTTTGAGGAAATGCGCAATGCGCTGCATTCCAGACGCCCGCCTTCACAGGTGCTGCTCATTCCTGAGATCATCGACCTTCCCGAAGAGGATTGCGACCGGCTGATGGACCATGCGGCTGGTTTCGATGCGCTGGGACTGGTCATCGAGCGTTTCGGGCCGGGGGCGGTCGCGGTTCGCGAAACGCCGGCGATGCTTGGCGAGGTCAACGTGCAGGGGTTGGTGCGGCAGCTTGCCGACGAGATCGCTGAATGGGACGCTGCCTCCACGCTTGCCAACAAGCTGGAATATGTCGCCGCCACCATGGCTTGCCACGGCTCGGTGCGTTCAGGGCGGCGCATGCGGCCGGAGGAGATGAACGCGCTTTTAAGGCAGATGGAAAACACGCCGGGTTCAGGACAGTGCAATCACGGTCGTCCGACCTATATTGAGCTAAAACTTTCCGATATAGAACGTCTCTTCGGCCGAAGCTGAGCCTTAACCCCGGGGGCAAGCAGGCAGGGCTGGCCTTGGGCGTAGCTCAGCGATATAAATTCAAGGGACTGGAGCATCCGGATTGTTCAGGAGAACGCTACGCCGTTTCGGGCTGGATGCACTGACAGGACATAGCAGGAGACGAAAACGGATGAACAGATTTGAGGGAGGCGGAAACCGCATCGCCGTCATCGAATATCTCGACGGTGACTTCCGGATCGTGCAGACTGGCTCGCATGTCATATGCGCCATCACCGGCAAGACCATTCCGGTCGACGAGCTGCGCTACTGGAGCGTCGCCCGGCAGGAAGCCTATGTGGATGCCAGCGCCTCACTGGAGGCAGAGCGCAAGGCTGGTAATTTGCCCGCCTGATCAGGCGCGGAAGCACGCCCGAAATGGCCGCGTGTGCGAATTCTTCTTTTCGCGCTGAGGGCTGCTCAATTCCTGTGACAAGCACAGGAATGAGGGGGTGAGTGCCCGGCGGCTTGCGTTCCGAGATGCTCTAAATTGACGTCCGCGCATTTTCCCGCAGCAAACGGGTGCGGCAATTCCGCACCGCCGTCTCGATAATCGTTGTGGCCGCATTGGGATCGTCGAACACCATGTCGACCTCGATCACCAGGCTGTTCCACAGCAATTCTTCCGCACGGCCATGGTGCCCGTTAAGACGCACGGCGTCCTTGGCCGTTGTCACCAGCTGCAAGTTTTCCTTATCCGCGTCCTGCAGAAGATCGGCGATCTCGTCATCGCTGAAATGGTGATGGTCAGGAAAGGAGCGCTGCAGCACGATTTCGCCACCAAGCCCCTCGACAGTTCGGAAAAACTTGGCGGGATCGGCGATACCAGCATAGGCCAGCACGCGCCTTCCCCTGAAATCCTGCGGTTCCTGCGGCTTTATCGCCGCGACGAAAACCGGTTTGGCGGCCTTTGCCGCGGTTCTGACCAGCGGATCGGCCGCATGGCCGTTACCGACCTTCAAGAGTCCGGTCATATGCCGCATCTGTTCGGCAAGCGGCGCCCGGACCGGGCCGCCCGGCACAAGATGGCCGTTGCCGATGCCACGCACCGTATCGATAACGACCAACGCATAATCCAGCGTCAGGCGTGCGCTCTGGAAGCCATCATCCATGATGATGAGATCCACGCCCTCCTTCACCAGCCGATGTGCACCTTCCACCCGCTTGCGGGAGATGACCGTCACCGCCTCGCGGGCAAGCAGCAGGGGTTCATCGCCGACATCAGCGGAGCGGTGCTGCGCGGGATCGACGAGGGTGGTGGCATCAAGTGTGCCGCCATAACCACGGCTCAGGAAGCCGGGTTTCAGGCCCTTTGCGGTGGCGGCTCGGGCGATTGCCATTGCGGTCGGCGTCTTTCCTGCACCACCCACGGTGAAGTTGCCGATGCAGATGACCGGAACGGGAACGCTCGCCCGTTTTGCCGTGCGCATCCGCCGGCCGGCAACATTGCCGTAGAGAAGGGAAAACGGTGATAACAGCCAGGCTTGCCAGCCTGCTTTCTGCCACCAGAAAGGCGGCGCTTCAGAAACCATATATGCCTGCTCCCGGCCGCATCACCCACGGCATTGCGCTTAAATTCGATAAGTCACATGGGTATTTGCCAGAAAAAACCCTGAATTGCAAAACCCGGCTATACATGCGCAGCTTGTCTCTTCCCATCTTGTGCGACAAGTGGCGCGCACTGCGGGGACATGACCTAAACAACGCGTTCCGGAAGCAGGGTTTCCAGCGCGGTAATATCATCGAAACAATAATGGGCGTCGGCGCCAAGGCTTTCGCGCGAGCCGGTTCCGGTGAGAACGGCAATGCGCAATCCTGCGCCGGCATTTCTCGCCATGTGCAGATCGTGATTATTGTCGCCGACCACTGCCACGCGTGCAGGCGCAAGACCAATCGCGTCGCAGAAACCGAGAACCATGCCGGGTTGCGGCTTCGTGCCGTAACCGCTGTCATAACCCGCGACGAAATCGACATCGCTTTCGAAACCGAAACGGATCGCCGTCTGGCGGATGGATTTTTCGTTGTCGCTGGAGGCGATGCCAAGCTTGTAGCCGCGTGCCTTGAGCCTTGCGAAAAATGCCTTGAGATCGGTGACCGGCACGGATTTATCCGCTGCTTCAGTGAATAGCCGGTCGAGCCGCGCAGTCAACTCCACGACATCGCAAGGCGAACCGGCGGCGACGAGACCGGCAGCTATCTCCGCCGTATTGCCGGCAGCCAAAAGACTGTCGGGCACCACATGCCCGGTAACCGGATCCATGCCGCAGGCGGCGAGAAGCTGGTCCGCAAGAACGGGATCGCCCTTGGCGGCAATCGCCGCAAGTTCACGGTTCACCGGCCCCCAGCTTGCGTCATAACCCAACAGCGTACCGTCCTTGTCGAAAAGGACTGCGGCAATCGATTGGGTCGCATCAATCTCCATATCCGCTACCATGAACCGATGGCACTCCGCGGTTGCAGCTTGGCGGTGACTGTGAGCGGGTTGATGTAGGGCTCCAGCGCCTTGACGGTGGCGGAAAGCGCGCCGCGCATGTCCTGAATGACCCGGTTGCCGGCATCGATCATCTTGTAGCGTTCATTGTCGTTGACCAAGAGGTAATGCACCGCCTTGGCCAGCATCTCGACATCGCGGACGATGCGCCCGCCGCCGGCGCGGATCAGCTTCTGATAGGCCTCGCGGAAATTCTGTACATGCGCGCCTGACAGTACGGCGCAGCCCAGCATTGCCGGCTCCAGCGGGTTCTGCCCACCCTCGGCCGTCAGCGAACGGCCGACGAAGGCAAGTTCGGTGAGCCTCAGGTAAAGCCCCATTTCGCCAATGGAATCCCCGAGGAAGATATCGGTTTCCGGCGTGATCACGTCGTTGCGACTTCTGCGCGCCACGGTCAACCCCATGCCCTTCAGCATGGCTTCCACGTCGTCGCCGCGCTCGGGGTGGCGCGGCACGATGATGGTCAATTGACCGTTGCGCGACTTGATCGCCGCATGCACGGTGGCTGCTGCCTTCTCTTCACCGTCGAAGGTGGAGATCGCCGCCCATGTCTTGCGGGTGCCGATCTGCCTGCGATAGTGCTCGAGCAGAGCTTCGTCGCAAGGCGGCGGATCCGTATCGCCCTTGAGGTTGCCGGATATAACCACCGGCCAGGAGCCGAGATCACGGAAGCGTTCAGCATCGACATCGGATTGCGCAACCACCAGCGCCAGCTTGGAGAACAGCGATTCCGCAATGTCGTGCCGGTTGTTCCAGCGGTCGAAGGAACGGTCTGAGAGCCGCGCATTCACCCGGATCTGCGGAATGTGCCGGCGCTCCAGCTCCATCATCGTCACCGGCCAGATTTCTGATTCAGCGGTGATGGCGGCATCCGGTGCCCAGTAGGCGAGGAAACGGTTGACCGCGATCTTGATGTCGAGCGGCACATATTGGTGGATCACATCATCGCCAAGCCGGGTACGGGTCAGCTCGGCCGAGGTGACGGTGCCTGTGGTCAAAAGCACGAAGATATCGCGCTTGCGTATTTCGCGGATCAGCGGAATGAGGGCGAGCGTTTCGCCGACACTTGCGGCATGGAACCAGACGAGCGGGCCACGGGGGCGCTCCGCGCTGGCGTATCCGAAACGTTCTAGACGGCGGCGCTTGTCTTCCTTGCCCTTTGCGGCCCGATAGGAAAGATAAGGCCGTGCAAACGGATAAGCGGCGATACCGGCAATCCTGTAACCGGAAAGAGCGAAACGTGCGATACGGCTGCTCATGACATTCTGCCCTTGATCATTCCGCGCAATGCCCTGCCCCTGTTCTTTGTTGTTATCGCCGCCTACTTCTTCTCAAATTGCGTCATTTTTTATCATCGGAAACAAAAGCGCGATCACGTTTTCTCGCAACCGAATTTCCTGCCTGCCATTCCGGGCAGGAATCACGGGAAAACTCGCCTTCACCCAATAGTATTACAACGCAAGGGCAAAAGGACTCAATTTTTATCGTCGGGATTGAGAAGACGGTGCATATGCACGATAAAATAACGCATATGGGCGTTATCAACAGTCATCTGCGCCTTGGATCTCCACGCGGTCAGCGCGGAAGCGTAGTCAGGATAGATGCCGACGATATCGAGCGCATTCAAATCCCGGAACTGAACATCCTGAAGATTTTCCAGTTCGCCGCCGAACACAAGGTGCAGCAGCTGTTTCTGTTTGCCAGATTCCGTCATGTCTTGTCTCTTTCTTAAGCTCTGAGAGCCCCTCATCTGCGGGATTTCCGGGCAAACGTCAACCATCGGACAGATGTGAAAACGCTTTCAAAAGCGCGGGAAGCGCATATTCTGCTGCAGCGCACAATGCGGGGTGGTTTACCTCGCGGCGATTATACATCAGGGGTTTTCCATCAAGTCCGACCAGACTGCCGCCTGCCCTTTCGAGGATAAGGTCTGCGGCGGCCAGATCCCACTCGTGCGAGTTCGCCTTGACCAGCGTTCCATCGATGCGGCCATCCGCCACCATCGCCAGCCGGTAGGCGAGCGAGGGCACATGCGGAATGCGCTTGACGGTGCTGCGCACCTCTTCCGGCAGATGCGTAATCACGTCTTCCGGTGCGGCCAGATGGAAGACGCCGGTGTTTTCGCGGGCGGCTGAAATCGGCTTGCCGTTCTTCAGCGCTTCGCCGCCTTCAAGCGCGGTGAATTCCTCTGCGAGTGCAGGCGCAACAAGGGCGGCAACGACCGGTCGCCCCTCATGCACCACCGCGACGCTGACGCACCAGGTATCCCGCCCACCGATGAAGGCGCGCGTTCCGTCGATGGGATCGATGACGAAGACGGTGGAGCGGGCCAGCCTTGTCGTATCGTCATCCGTCTCTTCCGACAGCCAGCCATATTCCGGCCGGGCGGTACGCAGGATGGTTTCGAGAATTTCGTTTGCCGCGTAATCGGCCGCGCTGACCGGTGAAAGCCCGCCATTCTTCCACCAGACCTCGGGGTCCTTGCGGAAGAAACCGAGGGCCGTCTCGCCCGCCTTGCGTGCGGCTTCGAGGACCAGCCTCAGATCGGAAGCCCAGCGGGCCTCAGCCATATCGTTCATTTTGCCGTCTTTTCCGCGCGCCTCATACGGCGCGCCTGTTTTTCCCTTCGCACTTGCACACAAAGTGCTGGCGAAAACAACCCGCAGGTCGCCTCACTTGCCCGCTATCGTCATGCCTTCGATAGCAAGTGTCGGTGCTGCGACACCGTATTTACGGTCGATATCGTTAGCCGGCGTGACACGCATGAACATGTCCTTCAGGTTCGAAGCGATGGTGACCTCGGAAACCGCGAAGGATTTTTCACCATTCTCGATCCAGAAGCCGCTCGCACCGCAGCTATATTCACCTGTGAGCATGTTGGCGCCGTGGCCAATCAATTCGGTGACGTAAAAGCCGGTTCCGACGTCCCTCAGCAGATCTTCCGGCGAAATATCGCCTGGCTCCAGCGCGAGATTGGTTGAGGACGGCGATACCGAAGTGCCACCGCGCACGCCGCGACCGTTGGTTTCAAGGCCGAGTTCACGCGCTGCCGAGGTAGAGAGGAACCAATGCTTCAGCACCCCGTCCTCGATCATCGTCATCTTCTCGCCCCGGACACCCTCGCCATCGAAAGGACGCGACGAGGGGCCACGAACGATCTGCGGATCGTCCGTCAGATAAAGGCCCTTTTTCAGAACGTGCTGCCCCATCCTGTCGCGCAGGAAGCTGGTCTTGCGGGCAACGGAAGCGCCATTGATCGCGCCGGCAATGGCGCCGACGAAACCGCGCGCGATGCGGGGATCAAAAACCACGGTAATATTGCTGCCGGTATCGACCTGACGCGGGCCGACCCGCCGCACGACTTTTTCGCCGGCGCGGCGGCCGATCTCTTCGGCTGCATCCAGATCGGCGTAATAGAGGCGGCTGTCGAAATCGTAGTCGCGCTCCATCTTCGTGCCCTCGCCGGCGATGACACTGACGGAACGGCTGAAACGGCTGCCCATGTAGCTGCCGGAAAAACCGTGCGAGGTGGCAAGGACGAGGCCGCCCATGCCGCTCGATGCGCCAGCACCGGAGGAATTGCTGACGCCCTTGACGGCAAGCGCCGCCTCTTCCGAGGCGAGCGCTGCCTCACGCAATTGATCTGTAGAGACCTCGGTCGCATCGAAAAGCTCGAGATCGTCGTAGGAGGTTGCGAGCCGTTCCTTGTCTGCCAGGCAGGCGAAGGGGTCTTCCGGCGAAACCTTCGCCATGGCCACCGCCCGTTCCGCCAGGGTCTTCAGGTCGAAGCCGGGATTGGCCGAAACGCTCGCCACCCGCCGCCCGACGAAAACGCGAAGCGAAAAATCATCGCTTTCGGAGGATTCGGTACTTTCCACCTTGCCAAGCCGGACGCCGACCGATTGCGAGCGAGAGCGGACGACGACGGCATCCGCCTCATCCGCGCCTGCAGCACGGGCAAGATCGACAAGCTCGCTGGCGCGATCGAGAAGTTTGGAAGAATCTATTTCTGAGGACATGAGTTGGCCTTTCATTCCTGTTCCATTTATTGTGCCATCAACCCCGCATCAAGGGCGAAACGCCGCTTTCTCCATCGACAAGGCTTTGTCGCCACCATATTCGAAAGTCAGCCAGCATGACCGAGCACGACGCTCTCTTTTCCGAACCCTTGCTGCTTCTGGCCGGCGCTGTCATCGCGGCGTCGATTTTCCGCAAACTCGGCCTTGGCACCGTGCTCGGTTATCTGGTGGCGGGCATCGTCATCGGGCCGTTCCTGCATCTGGTGACAGACGCGAAAGATATCTTCAACGTCTCGGAACTGGGCGTGGTTTTCCTGCTCTTCATCATCGGCCTCGAACTCAAGCCATCGCGCATATGGCAGATGCGGCGCGATATTTTAGGGCTGGGGCTGGCGCAGGTGCTGGTGACGGGCAGCGTGCTGGCATTGATTGCCTGGTGGGCCGGGCTGATCGACGCGCGCGGCAGCCTCGTTGCGGGTTTCGGCCTTGCACTCTCCTCCACCGCCTTTGCGTTGCAGATTCTTGAAGACGATGGCGACATGAATACGCGGCATGGCAACCGGTCCTTCTCGATCCTGCTGTTTCAGGATCTCGCCATCGTACCGCTTCTCGCCCTTGTCACCATTCTTTCCAACCGCCCGGACGTGCCGACGGATTCGATGGCCTACGATCTCGTCGCCTCCGTTGTCGCGGTGGCGGGCATGGTGTTGGCCGGGCGTTATCTGCTGACGCCGATGTTCCAGATCATCGCCCGCACGGGTGCGCGGGAGGTGATGATCGCCGCCGCCCTCTTCGTCGTCATCGGTGCGGCCGCCATCATGGAGGCGGTTGGGCTTTCGATGGGCATGGGTGCGCTCCTGGCCGGGCTGATGCTGTCGGAATCCTCCTATAGGCACGAGCTGGAAGCGGATATCGAGCCGTTTCGCGGGCTGTTTCTGGCGCTGTTCTTCATGGCTGTCGGCATGTCGCTGCACATCAACATCGTCTACGAGCACATTCTTCTCATCCTGATCGCCGTGCCGGCGATGATGGCTGTGAAGGCGGCCGTAATCTATGGGCTATGCCGCATCGCCGGTTCATCCCGTTATGCATCGAGCCGTATCGCGCTGCTGCTGGCGCAGGGCGGCGAATTCGGTTTCGTGCTGTTTTCCACTGCCGCCGCCTCCCGCCTGTTTCCGCAGGCGACGGCTTCCATCCTTGTCGCCATCGTGACGCTTTCCATGGCGCTGACGCCGCTGCTGGCAGTGGTTTCTCGCCGGCTGACGGCGGAGGATGCCGATGAGGACACGCTGGACGAGGATTTTGACGGGGCTGGCGCCGATGTGCTGATGATCGGCTTTTCGCGCTTCGGCCAGATCGCCTCGCAAATCCTGCTTGCCGGTGGGCGCGACGTGACTGTCATCGACAGTTCGGCTGATCGTGTACGTCAGGCTTCCCGCTTCGGTTTCCGCATCTTTTTTGGCGATGGTACACGCAAGGACGTGTTGATCGCGGCTGGCATAGAGCGCGCCGATCTCGTGGCGGTCTGCACCCATAAAAAGGAAGTCACCGACCGCATCATCGACATGATCCAGTCGGAATTTCCCAGCGTGCGCATCTATGCCCGCTCCTATGACCGCATTCATTCCCTCGATCTCAGGAAAAAGGGCGTGGAATACGAAATCCGCGAGACGCTGGAATCCGGCCTGCTGTTTGGCCGCCGCATTCTGGAAGGGCTGGACATGGACGGCGAAAGGGCGCTTGCCATTTCCGACGACATACGCGAGCGCGACGAGGAGAGATTGCAGCTACAGGCCGTGGAAGGGCTCGCCGCCGGCAGGCAGATGCTGCACAACAAGCCGGTGCGCGAAGTGAAACCCGAGCCACTGATGAAGCCGAAGAACAAGGTGGAAAAGCGCGAGGAAGAAGAGGACGAAGACGAGGGTGAAATAGCAGTCACCCACTAAGCGGCACGCGCTCGCCCATAGCGAATACTCAAGGAGTACCGCTCAAGCCTCCACGCCCTGCCCGCGATGGAACAGTTCCACCTGCATTTCGATCTGCCGTTTCAGATCATCCTTGATCCCGGCGGAAGCGTTCAGCACTTCTTCCGATTTGAGGAAATCCAGCACGCCGAAACGGTGCACCGGTGGGCGCAGGAAAATATGCGGCGGGCGCAATCTGAGTTTCAGGGCAATGGCCGCCTGCATCATCAGCTGACTGGCGCCGAACAGGCTGTCCAGCCGGTTCGGCATGGTGGTGCCATCACCTTCAGGGCCGCCAACCACATCGATGCCGACGATGATATCGGCCTGATCCATCAGATGCTCATAGGGCACGGGATTGAAGATGCCGCCATCGATCATGATGCGGCCGTTAACGCGCACCGGCATGAATAGAGCCGGAATAGCCGCAGAAGCCGCCAGCGCCTGAATGATCTCGCCGGTTTCCACCACCACTTCGGTCTGCGCATAATAATCCGTGGTTACCACTTTCAGGGGAATGGCAAGTTCGGAAAAATCCTTCGGCAGGGCCTGCGGCATCAAGGCGTGCAGAATGAGTTCGAGATTGAACTGGCCAAGACGAAAGCCATCGACCGCATGGCGCATGGATGAGGGGCCAAGGCTCCAGAGACGGTTGGCGACCGAACCCTTCCGCCCCATGAGTTCAAGCGTATATTCGCGGATTTCCTTGCCGCTCATGCCGGCCGCCATGCCTGCTGCGATGATGGAGCCGATGGAGGAGCCGGAAAGCGTGACCGGGCGAATGCCTAGTTCGTCGAATGCCTCGATAACGTTGATGTGGCAGATGCCGCGTGCGCCACCGCCGCCAAGCGCCAGGCCGAATGTCGGCTCATGGCCGCTCTCGCGGCTGGCATCGATCGCCTCTTGCCCGGCGTGAACCATTGTGACGCTGTCGTTTAGACCCTGCTCCATGCCAAATACCCAAGACCCTTTCCACGGCAAAGCCTCTGCCTATTCGGCAAACAAGACAAGACCGTGACGTGACGGGAAAGTGCTGCCGTCAGAGCGTTTTCGCTTTTCTTCAAATCGCGAAAACAATCTAACTCTTTGTTTTGCGGCATTTCCGCACGGAAACCGGGGGCCGTTTTTGCTGGAAATGCTCTAGGGCTCGTAGCGGTAGAAGTGCATTTTCGAGTCGCCGAAGATGCGGCTTTCGAGCGGTTTGAACACCGGCTCGACATTGACCACAACATCGCCGCGCTCTTCCAGAATGGCGAGCGCACCGGGGGCCAGCCAGCCGCCAGCATGGGCAGCAGCAAATGCCTTCTCCCCGTGGCCCTGGCCATAGGGCGGATCGGCGAACAGGAGATCGAAGGGCTCGATATTGTTGACGCCGCCAAGCTTGGTCGCGTCACGCCGCAGGATGCGGGCACGCCCATGCAGCCCCAGCGCATCGATATTTTCCCACAACAGCCCCCTGCCCTCAACGCCGTTTTCGACGAAGAGCGCCACACGACAGCCACGCGAAAGCGCCTCCAGCCCGACCGCGCCCGTTCCGGCAAAAACGTCCAGAACGCGCGTACCGTCAAGACTTTCCGGATAGGCGTGGCTTAGAATATTGAAGAGGCTTTCCCGTGTCCTGTCGATTGTCGGACGAATGGAATTTGTTTTCGGCGCGGCCAGATTTCGGCCGCGGAACTCACCGCCTACGATCCGCATTACGTGTCATTCCCCTGCCACCAGAAGGTTTGCCACCCGGGCCTTTGCCGCCCGGTTTGCCGCCGCCGGGGCCGCTACCGCCACCGGGGCCTTTGCCCTTGCCTGAAAAACCCGAACGTTCGCCACGTTCACCCGGTTTTCCAAAAGAAGGCTTGCCCGATGCGGGCCTGCCGCCGGGTTTGCCACCCGGTTTTGCGCCTCTTGGCTTGTCACCGAAAGGCCGGTCGCCGCGTGGGCGATCACCGTCTTCGCGGGGCTTGTCGCGGAACGTACGCTCACCGAAAGGTTTCTCACCACGTGCTGTGCGATCTCCGAAGCTCTTCTCGCCGCGGGGGCGGTCGCTGCGCGGGCGATCACCCTCCTCACGTGGCTTGTCACGGAACGGACGGTCGCCAAACGGTTTTCCACCGCGTGCGGTGCGATCTCCGAAGCTCTTGTCGCCGCGAGGACCGTCGCCACGCGGGCGATCTCCCGCTTCCCGTGGTTTGTCAAGGAACGGGCGGTCACCGAAGGATTTCCCGCCGCGATCTCCAAAGCTCTTTCCACCGCGCGGGCCGTCGCCACGTCCACGACCGCCTTCCTCTTCGCGCGGGGAATCCGAACGGATCCACTCGCCCTCGGAATCGGCATGCCTGACGACGTTGCGGCGCGCTTCCGCCTGGGCGGATGGCTTCTTGAACAAGCTTTCCGCTTCCGCGCGGGCAGAAGACTTCCGCTCCTTGCCATCACGGGTGGGCTTTGCGCCGGGCGCCATCCAGACATTGGCCGTGCGGCTGGTGCCCGCGGGCGGGCGGGCGGGGCGGCGTTCTTCGCCATCCTCTTCGCCACGGGTTTTCGCGCCGAATTTCCCGGCAGGTTTGCCACCGAACTTGCCGGCTGGCTTGTCACCGCGCTTGGTGTCGAGACGGCCGAGCGCCTTTTCGCGGCGATCTTCCGGTTTGCCGGCAGCCCTGTCGAACCGCGGCTTGCCTTCCGGCGCGTCGCTCTTTGCCCATTCGGACCGGGGCGCGCGCTTGGGCGTATTTTCTTCTTCATCGTCGGCGACAGGCGCATCGTAGATCGGCGCGTCGAAATTGGCGCCGGATTGTTCGATGAGGCGCGGACCAAGCTGGTCACGCAGCATGCGGCCACGCACTTCAAGCACCTTGCCTTCAGGCAGATCGCCAAGCTGGAACGGGCCGTAGGAGATACGGATCAGGCGGTTGACCTCAAGGCCAAGCGCGCCGAGCACGTTCTTGATCTCGCGGTTCTTGCCTTCGCGCAGACCCATGGTGATCCAGACGTTGTGACCCTGGGTGCGGTCGAGCGTCGCGTCGATAGCGCCATAAAGCACGCCGTCGACGGCAATGCCTTCTTTCAGCTTGTCGAGCGCTGCCTGATCGACCTCGCCATGGGCGCGCACGCGGTAGCGGCGCAGCCAGCCGGTCGTCGGCAGTTCCAGCACGCGCGAGAGACCGCCATCATTGGTCAACAGCAGCAGGCCTTCGGTATTGATGTCGAGGCGGCCGATAGAGAGCACACGCGGCAATTCACCCGGCAGATTGTCGAAAACGGTCGGGCGGCCTTCCGGGTCGGAATTGGTCGTCACCAGGCCAGCGGGCTTGTGGTAAAGCCACAGGCGCGTGCGCTCAGCCCCGCGGATGGGCATGCCATCCACTTCGATCTTGTCGGAAAGAGTCGCGTTCATCACCGGAGTGTCCAGCTTGACGCCGTTCAGCGACACGCGGCCTTCCATGATCATGCGCTCGATATCGCGGCGCGAGGCAACGCCGGCGCGCGCCATGATCTTGGAAATGCGCTCTGGCTTGGTGCCCATAACGGCTTCCTGCACCGGAGCCGCCTTGGCTTCTACCGGTTTCTTTTCACGCTCTGCGGCGGGCTTGCCGGGGCCTTTCGGCTTCTTGTCGCGGCTAAAAGTCTTGCCACCGTCACGCTTCGGCTTGTCTTTAAAAGTCATTTGCTGTTTGCCTGTTGTTTGGGCTGTCCTATCAGGTCCAAGCACAAGGGTTAAGAGGAAATTGAAACGCAATGGCCGAAAGGACGCATTTCATGGAACTGGCGCTGGCGGAAGCCCGTGCCGCCGGTGAGCGGCAGGAGGTTCCGATCGGCGCAGTCCTGGTTATGGACGGTCGCGTCATCGCCCGTTCCGGCAATCGCACCCGTGAATTGAACGATGTGACGGCGCATGCCGAAATCGCCGTGATCCGCATGGCCTGCGAGGCGCTGGAACAGGAACGCCTGCCCGGTGCCGATCTCTATGTAACGCTGGAACCCTGCACCATGTGCGCGGCGGCGATCTCGTTTGCCCGCATCCGTCGTCTCTATTACGGTGCGGAAGACCCGAAGGGCGGCGCGGTGCATAGTGGCGTGCGCTTCTTCAGCCAGCCGACATGCCACCACGCGCCTGATGTGTATTCGGGGCTGGCGGAAAGCGAAAGTGCTGAAATTCTGCGGAAATTCTTTCGCGAGAAACGTCTCGACGAATAAGCAGCCGGCGGGAGATGCAATCTTTCCCGCAGGCCATAAGCCCTTCATTTTATCAGAAGGGGTTCCACCAGGGTTTGCCGGTGTTTGCCATCGCCGCTTCTTTCTTACGGCGCTTTTCCTTCTTCTGCTCCGGCTCACCGAGGTCAGTCAGCTGATCCTGCGGAACGCTACGATATTCCTGCGGCGGATCAGTCAGGAACTTGCGCTGGGCGTTGACGACAGAGCCACCCTGGGCATCTGCCTTGGCCTTGCGGAAGGCTTCCCATTTCTGGCTTTCGGTCATCTGGCCGGCCGTGCCGTTGCCGGCAAGCAGCGGTGAGCGGTAATGCGGATTGTTCTTATTGGCATCCGCCTCGTCGCGCAGGCGTTCACGGGTCTCTTCCGGCGATTCGACCCATTGCGGGTTGTTTTCGCGGCTCGCCATGTTCTGCTGCGGCGTCGTCAATTGCTCGGCGCGGGACTGGGCGGGGACAACGAGACCGGGACGCGGGCTGTATTTCAGGTTACGTTTTTCCTGATCGTTGCCGGTGATCGAAGTCGCGTTGCCGAGGTCGTCTACAAGCTGTTCTGCCGCAGTCTTGCCCGTACCATAGGTCGGGCTCGTGCAGGCGCTGAGCAGCACGCCTATCGCCGTGATACCTGCAACCGTGCGGAACATGCTCAAACCCTGCGCGTTATCCTGCCCAAAAGCCTTCATCGTCTTCATAAAAACCCTTCCAGCCGTCCGTCCCATTGCGCCAGACATCGTCTTTCGGCAGGCGGTAGCCCGCATTGCCGTGCAAATCCGGCCATTTTCAGGCAGGTGTACCGGATGAAGAGCTAAAGCGCAATTCATCCGGCCATTTTCCTCGCGCATCGGCCCGAAACTCGAAATCGATTTTTCGACAGGAACGATGCGCAGCAGCTTTAAATCATCCCAGCGCGGCAAGCTCGCGCAGTGCCGCCGCATCACGGGCCGAAACCTCCGGATAGTCCGGATCGGAACCGACATCGGTGGTGATACGCCAGGAGCGTGCGCATTTTGCGCCTTCCGCCAGCTTCTGCTCGACCACGACCTTTGCGACCTCCGGCAAGCGGAAGCCATCGGCAGGGCCTTCATCGCCGACCACCGAAATGGCCGAGGTGATGCAGATTTCGGCAAAATCCTGCCCGGAGAGAGCCGCCAGAAGATCGGCGTCGGCAATGTGCACGATGGGCGCTGCCTCAAGCGAGGAGCCGATACGCTTTTCACGGCGTTCCACTTCGAGCGCACCGGTGACGACCGTGCGGACCTTGCGGATTTTCTCCCACTTCGCTTCCAGCGCGTCGTTGTTCCACTCCGCCGGAATTTCCGGGAACTGGGCGAGATGCACCGATTCCGCATCCGGATAGCGCGAAAGCCATGCTTCTTCAGTGGTGAAGGGCAGCATGGGCGCAAGCCATGTGACGAGGCAATCGAACAGCTTGGCGATGACCGACAGCGATGCACGGCGCTTCAGCGACGACGGCGCGTCACAATAAAGCGTGTCCTTGCGGATGTCGAAGTAGAAAGCCGACAGCTCCACATTTGCGAAATCGATCAGGGCGCGGGCGATCTTCTTGAAGTCGAAGGCGTCGTAGCCATCGCGCACGACCTTATCCAGCTCGGACAGGCGGTGCAGCACCAGCTTTTCCAGTTCCGGAAGATCGGCATAGGCGATCTCCTCGCCCTTGTCGTGGGCAAGCGTGCCGAGCATCCAGCGCACGGTGTTGCGCAGCTTGCGATACGCGTCGATATTGGTCTGGATTATGGCCTTGCCCAGACGCTGGTCTTCCCAGTAATCGGTCGTCATGACCCACAGGCGCAGGATATCCGCGCCGGACTCTTTCATCACGTCCTGTGGTGCAACAACGTTGCCGAGAGACTTGGACTGCTTGCGGCCCTGCTCGTCCATGGTGAAGCCATGGGTGACGACGGCGTTATAAGGCGCGCGGCCACGCGTCGCGCAGCTTTCCAGCAGCGACGAATGGAACCAGCCGCGATGCTGGTCCGAGCCTTCGAGATAGACATCCGCCGGCCACTTCATGTCCGGGCGGTCTTCCAGCGTGAAGGTATGGGTGCAGCCGCTATCGAACCACACATCGAGAATGTCCATGACCTGCTGCCATTTGGCGTGGTCATGGTCATTGCCGAGGAAACGTTCCTTCGCGCCTTCGGCGAACCAGGCATCCGCACCTTCAGCCTCGAAGGCCTCGAGGATGCGGGCGTTGACAGCCTCGTCGACCAGAACCTCACCCTGCTCGTCGGCGAAGACCGCGATCGGCACGCCCCAGCTGCGCTGGCGCGACAGAACCCAGTCGGGCCGACCTTCGATCATGGCGCGCAGGCGGTTCTGGCCGGATGCCGGAACGAAACGGGTCTGGTCGATGGCATCAAGCGAACGCGAGCGCAGTGTCGTGCCGTCGCCCAGTTCCTTGTCCATATAGACAAACCACTGCGGCGTGTTGCGGAAGATCACCGGCTTCTTGGAGCGCCAGCTATGCGGATAGCTGTGCTTCAGACGGCCGCGCGCGAACAGGTTATTGGCAGCGATCAGCGCCTTGATGACGCGCTCGTTGGCATCGCCCTTCTTGCCGTTATCATCCATGACGCGGGCCGCACCGCCTTCGGCAGACGGGCCGAAACCGGGTGCGTCCTCGGTGTAGAAACCGTCATCGCCAACGGGGAACGGGATGGCCGGCGAAACGCCGCGCGCTTCCAGCTCACGCTGATGCGCGGTCCAGACGTCAAAGTCCTCGCGGCCATGGCTCGGGGCGGTGTGCACGAAGCCCGTGCCTGCATCGTCGGTGACATGGTCGCCATCGAGAAGCGGAACCGGGAAATCGTAGCCAAGCGACGCCAAAGGATGGGCGCAGGCGATGGCGGCCAGCTCTTCAGCTTTCACATCGCGCACGAACTTGAAGGTCACCTTCGCCTTGGCAGCAGCCTCATCGGCAAGCTTTCTGGCGAAGATCAGCTTTTCACCCGGCTGCGGCCCGAAATCGTTCTGCGCGCTTTCGACTTCGAACAGGCCATATTCGACCCGCGAGGAGAAGGCGATGGCGCGGTTGCCGGGGATGGTCCACGGCGTGGTTGTCCAGATGACGACAGAGACGCCGGAAAGAGCTGGCGCAGCGTCCTTCACCGGGAACTTCACCCAGATCATGTCGCTTTCAACGTCGTGATACTCGACCTCGGCTTCCGCCAGCGCCGTGCGCTCGACAACCGACCACATGATCGGCTTGGAACCGCGATAGAGCTGGCCGCTCTTGGCGATCTTCAGCAGTTCGCCGGCGATGCGGGCTTCCGCGTGGAAGTTCATGGTTGTGTAGGGGTTTTCGAAGTCACCCTCGATGCCGAGGCGCTTGAACTCTTCCGACTGAACCTTGATCCAGCCAGCAGCGAACTCGCGGCACTCCTTGCGGAATTCGTTGACTGGAACCTCGTCCTTGTTCTTGCCCTTGGCGCGGTAGGCTTCCTCGATCTTCCATTCGATCGGCAGGCCGTGGCAATCCCAGCCGGGCACGTAATTGGCGTCGAAACCGCGCATCTGGAACGAGCGGGTGATGACGTCTTTCAGGATCTTGTTCAGCGCATGGCCGATGTGGATGTTGCCGTTGGCATAGGGCGGGCCATCATGCAGCACGAATTTCTCGCGACCGGCGGCGGAGGCGCGGAGCTTTTTATAAAGGCCCATTTCCTGCCAGCGCTTCACCGTTTCCGGTTCTTTCTGCGGCAGGCCGGCACGCATCGGGAAATCCGTCTGCGGCAAATAGAGGGTCGAGGAATAGTCGAATTTTTCTGCGGTGTCGCTCATAATTGTACCGTTGTTGCGCGCCGTGTCGGTCGCGCCGTCTCAATTTCAAAGAGGGCAAATACGGAAAGCGCCATGTCAAATGCCATGACGAGCGCCAAAATCCCGGACCTTCCGGCTCTTCAGAGCGGGCGGAAGGCCGGGCCAATAATTCGGCCTATCTCAACTTTAAACAGCAACCGGTATTGGGACATGGCCGGTTGTTTATGCGGTTTTCCGGCAAAAAGGAAGTGAAAAGCGACGACAATCCGGGACAGGATTATCTGCCCGCTCAAAATGCTATCTTCGCATCCAATTCACTGAGCGGCCGCACGCCTGACAGCATCGCCCGCGCCTCTTCCTCATCCCGCCTGATCTGCGCGACCAGCGGGTCCAAGCCGTCAAATTTCAGCTCGTCACGCAGGTGCCCGAAGAAGGATACCGAACACACCTCACCGTAGAGATCACCGGAAAAATCGAAGACGTAGGTTTCCAGAAGTGCCGCACCGTTATCGGTGACCGTCGGGCGGTAACCGAAGCTTGCAACGCCATCGTAAATCGCCCCGTCGGGGCGGCGGAACCGCACGGCATAGATGCCGGCTTTCAGCTCCGTTTCGGGTGAAAGCGCCATGTTGGCCGTTGGGTAACCCAGCGTTCGCCCCAGCTTCTGGCCGCCGATGACTTCACTTTCCACCGTGAAACGATACCCGAGTTGTCCGGCGGCACCTGCCACATCTCCTTCGCACAGAAGCGAGCGGATACGGCTCGATGAGACGACATCCGCGCCCTCGTCGCGAAAGGCATCCACGAGCGTCACGTCGAAGCCGTTGCGCTTGCCGGCCGCCATTAGAAATGCCGGGCCACCTTCGCGGCCCTTGCCGAAATGAAAATCAAAGCCGGTGACGACTGCGCTGGCGCCCAGCCAGTCGACCAGAATGGAATTGACGAACTCTTCCGCCGAGCGCTGCGAAAACTCGCGGTCGAAGGGGTATTCGATGACCGAGCGGAAACCGATGGCCTCGAGAATACGTGCCTTCAACGGCGCAGGTGTCAGGCGGAAGACCGGCGTTTCAGGGCGGAAGACCGAACGGGGATGCGGTTCGAAGGTCAGCACCAGTGCCGGAACGCCACGCGCCTCGGCCAGTTCCAGCGCCCGGTCCAGAACGGCGCGGTGGCCGCGATGCACACCATCGAAATTGCCGATCGCGATGACGCCGCCGCGCAAGCCTTCAGGCAGCGGCTCCTTTTTTTCATTGCGATGAAAGACGGTCATTGCAGTCGATCCATTTTTTACGCCGGCTTACGCCAGACGTTTCCTAGGCAAGGCGGGGCATCCACCAGCCGGGAGCCGCGCCCTGCCCCTTCAGATAGGCGTTCAGAAGCGCCTCGTCCGTCTGGCCATTCAGCGTATATTCGGCGGCGTGAATGCCGCCGCTGATATAAAGAAGGTTGAGGCCGCTCGCAATTGCGCCCTTCACATCCGTCGGCATGCCATCGCCAATGGCGAGCACGCGATCCTTCGGGAAATCGCCGCGCACTTCTTTCGCCGCCGCGAGGCAGGCTTCATAGATCGGTGCGTGCGGTTTGCCGGCAATACGGACTTCGCCGCCAAGCTGTTCGTAATATGCGGCCATGGCGCCGGCGCAGGGAATGATGCGCTCGCCGCGCTCTACCACCAGATCGGGGTTGGCACAGATCATCGGCGCCTTGCGGGCGATAAAGCCTTTCAGCATTTCCGTATAATCTTCCGGCGTTTCCGTCTCGTCATCGAAGAAACCGGTGCAGACGACGGATTCCGCTTCCGCCTCGCCGACCCGTTCGACATCGAGACCTTCCAGCAGCGGCATGTCACGCTCGGGGCCGAGCAGAAAGACTTTTCTCGGGCCTTCCGCGATCAGGCCGCGGGTGACGTCGCCCGATGTAATGATGCGGTCATAGGCCTCATCCGGCACGCCGAGAACGCGAAGCTGGGCGATGACACCGGGGGCCGGACGCGGCGAATTGGTGATGAGCACCACGGTCTTGCCGGCCTTGCGCGCGTCGTGCAGCGCAACCGCCGCATCAGGGAAAGCGCTAACGCCATTATGCAGCACGCCCCAGACATCCGAAAGAACAACGTCGAACCCATCAGTGATTTCGCCGAGGGTGAGAATGCGATGGGCCATGATATGCTTTCCGGGTGCGAAAAAAGGGTGTGCGTCACATGGCAAAGCAGGACGCCGATGGCAAGGAAAAAAGCGGCGCCAGGCCTGCCTCCGGACCACCGGCCACCATCCGAACATAAAACCCCTCTACGCCGAAAACGAAGGCTGCCTGAAAAGAGCGATTTGTCCTCGCCCGTCATAGCGTGGAAATTTTCTGTCATGGAACGCTGGTAACCATAGGCCGTGAAATTTTTCCGGCAGTGCGTTCTTGACTCCGGGGGGACGCCTCCTTATCTCGGCTTTGCTGGCACTCCAACAAGAGGAGTGCTAACACCCATCACGTGAACCTTCAAAAGGTTCCTGAAGTCATTTGATCGAGGGATTAGGCAATGACAAGCACCAATTTCCGCCCGCTTCATGATCGCGTCGTCGTTCGTCGCGTTGAGTCCGAAGCAAAGACCAAGGGCGGCATCATCATTCCCGATACCGCCAAGGAAAAGCCGCAGGAAGGCGAAATCGTCGCCGTCGGTTCCGGCGCTCGCGATGAGGCCGGCAAGGTCGTCGCTCTCGACGTCAAGGTTGGCGATCGCGTCCTGTTCGGCAAGTGGTCGGGCACCGAAGTCAAGCTCGACGGCGAAGACCTTCTGATCATGAAGGAAGCCGACATCATGGGTATCATCGGCTGATTTCGCCGCACCCATCGTTTCCTTAAATTTCAAGCCGGACCCCGTCCGGCCATTCGAAACCAGGAGTTTTGAAAATGGCAGCCAAAGAAGTCAAATTCGGCCGCACAGCGCGCGAAAAGATGCTCAAGGGCGTCGACATTCTCGCTGATGCAGTGAAGGTCACCCTCGGCCCGAAGGGTCGTAACGTCGTTATCGACAAGTCGTTCGGCGCACCGCGCATCACCAAGGACGGCGTTTCGGTCGCCAAGGAAATCGAACTCGAAGACAAGTTCGAGAACATGGGCGCACAGCTCGTTCGCGAAGTTGCCTCCAAGACCAACGACATCGCCGGTGACGGCACCACCACCGCAACGGTTCTGGCCCAGGCCATCGTTCGCGAAGGTGCAAAGGCAGTTGCTGCCGGCATGAACCCGATGGACCTCAAGCGCGGTATCGATCTGGCCGTTGCAGAAGTCGTCAAGGACCTTCAGGCCAAGGCCAAGAAGATCAACACTTCGGAAGAAGTTGCACAGGTCGGCACGATCTCTGCAAACGGCGAGCGTCAGATCGGTCTCGACATTGCTGAAGCAATGCAGCGCGTCGGCAACGAAGGCGTCATCACCGTTGAAGAAGCCAAGACCGCTGAAACCGAACTCGAAGTCGTCGAAGGCATGCAGTTCGACCGCGGCTACCTGTCGCCTTACTTCGTGACCAACCCGGAAAAGATGGTTGCGGACCTCGAAGACGCATACATCCTTCTGCACGAAAAGAAGCTTTCGAACCTCCAGGCCATGCTGCCTGTTCTCGAAGCTGTCGTTCAGACCGGCAAGCCGCTCGTCATCATCGCTGAAGACGTAGAAGGCGAAGCCCTTGCAACGCTCGTCGTCAACAAGCTGCGTGGCGGCCTCAAGATCGCTGCCGTCAAGGCTCCTGGCTTCGGCGACCGCCGCAAGGCCATGCTGGAAGACATCGCCATCCTGACCGGTGGTACCGTCATTTCCGAAGATCTCGGCATCAAGCTCGAAAGCGTTACCCTCGACATGCTCGGCAAGTCGAAGAAGGTTTCGATCTCCAAGGAAAACACCACGATCGTTGACGGTGCTGGCCAGAAGTCCGACATCGAAGGCCGTGTTGCCCAGATCAAGGCGCAGATCGAAGAAACCACTTCCGACTACGACCGCGAAAAGCTGCAGGAACGTCTTGCCAAGCTCGCTGGCGGCGTTGCCGTGATCCGCGTTGGCGGTTCGACGGAAGTTGAAGTGAAGGAAAAGAAGGACCGCATCGACGACGCTCTCAACGCGACGCGCGCTGCTGTTCAGGAAGGCATCGTACCGGGCGGCGGCGTTGCCCTGCTGCGTTCTTCCACGAAGATCACCGTCAAGGGTGAGAACGACGACCAGGAAGCCGGCATTAACATCGTCCGCAAGGCTCTGCAGTCTCTGGTTCGCCAGATTGCAGAAAACGCAGGTGACGAAGCTTCCATCGTTGTTGGCAAGATCCTCGACCGGAACGAAGACAACTACGGCTACAACGCCCAGACCGGCGAATATGGCGACCTGATCCAGCTCGGCATCGTCGACCCGGTCAAGGTTGTTCGCACGGCTCTGCAGAACGCAGCTTCGGTTGCTTCGCTGCTGATCACCACCGAAGCCATGATCGCCGAACTTCCTAAGAAGGAATCGGCAATGCCCCAGATGCCTGGCGGCGGCATGGGCGGCATGGACTTCTAATCAGTCCTGTCACTGGAATACGAAAGGGCGGTCTTCGGATCGCCCTTTTTTCGTTGCCGCTCATGCCTTTTGGTGATCTGGCGTCGCAAGCGCGCCAGACGGGCGGCATGGACTTCCAATCAGTCCTGTCACTGGAATACGAAAGGGCGGTCTTCGGATCGCTCTTTTTTGTTGCCGCCCATGCCCCTTGTGAGAGCTGGCGTGATATCCTCACTTGCCGGAATCGGGCTTAAAAAATATTGTCTCTTTTTGAAACAGCGATAACTTTAGTCGGCTTGTTTTCGGCAGCGCGTGCAATAATCGGGTGCCGATAGAGGCGAATCACAATTGCCGATGGGGCGGATTTTCGCCCTCTCCAGTTTATAAGCACGACATTTAGTTGTCTTTTTTTCATATATTTCGCGATTACGATGAAGGAATACATATTATTTTTGATTTTCTCTCTGACAGGTTGTTGTGGGTAGAAGAAAATAAACTATAAGTCAGCGCCCGTGAGGGTGCCGCGGCGGGACGCAAGCATTGAAGGGGTTCGATGCTTGGCAAGCACGCTCGAATGCGGATGGCGATGAAAAATCAACTTGGCAGCGACGCTTGAGATTGCAGCGCTGGTACGATGTTCATGCGGGGGCGCGATTTGTTCGAAATATCAAGACGCAACGATGCTCTGCCTGCGGCCGCGACAACCATGCCGGATACTCAGACCCTGTCGCATTTCTTTATTTCGGAGGAATGGAGCGGCGATCTTTCGAGCGGCGTCATCAAGCTTGGCGAACATGCATCTTTCATGCATGGGCTGCCGCAGGGTGAGTGCGGCCTGCTCAGCCTGATCCGCTGTTATGATCGGGGTCACCACGACCGCGTGCTCGAAATTTTCGAACAGGCTTCCGCCGCACCCTCACGCTTCTGCTTTTCCACCGGCCTGTTCACCCTGCCGGCAATGCGGCAGCCGCTTATTTGCATGGGCGAATCCTCGGGTTTCGAGATCGGCCAGCAAGGGCGCATTTCGGGGCTCTTCCTGTTTCCGCGTTTCGAGGATATGCGCTTCGCCGCCTAGCGCGTTTCCAGTAAAACTGCGCAGCGGCTTTATGTCAGGAAATTTTTTTAAAACAAATAGATAGATCGAGACGAATGGTCCCGTTCAAACGGGGATGCGCGCTCAATGTCATTGAACGACATTGTTGGTCGTTCACAAAATGAAGACAATTTGTCTTCTATTGTTCATCTTTATAGATGCATGATTTTCGGTCATTGATATCTCCAGACATCACCTTGCAGTTTAACCGGCGACACGCCGATCACTTACCGGAGATACTCCATGTCCAGCAGCCAGAACGCTCTCGTTCTCATCGCCCGCATTCTGCTTTCCTTCATCTTCATCTATTCCGGCTTCGGCAAACTCACCGATCCGGCCGGCACTGCCGGCATGATCTCGGGCGCCGGCATGCCTGCCGCAACCGCGCTTGCCTATCTTGCCGGCCTGTTCGAACTCGTTGCCGGTCTTGCCATTCTCGCCGGTTTCCAGACGAAGATTGCCGCATGGGCGCTTGCAGCATTCTGCGTGTTCACCGGCCTCGTATTCCACAGCGGCACCGTTGCCGTTCCCGGCTGGCCTGAGCCTGCTCTCGGCTGGATCAACACGCTGAACGGCATCATGCTGATGAAGAACATCACCCTTGCCGGCGCCTATATCCTGCTCGCAACCTTCGGTGCAGGCGCCTACTCCGTCGACGCAAAGCGCGGCTTCGTTGCCGCCCGCGCCTGAGCCCATAGGCTGACCAAGAAAAAAGCCGCCGGAGCGATCCGGCGGCTTTTTTCTTTTATGCTTTCAGACAGCCGCTTTTATTCGCGCCGCGATCTCCTGAACCGCCGGATCACCTTCGTGCTCCGGCTTGCGGGCGCGCACGAAACAGGCTTCCGAGCGGACGATGATGCCGTCGGAGAGGATTTTCAGGTGGTTAGCTTTCAGCGTCGAGCCGGTGGAGGTGATATCGACGATGATATCCGCCTGCCCTGCCGCCGGCGCACCTTCGGTGGCGCCAAGGCTTTCGACAATACGGTAAAGCTGAATGCCATGCTGGCGCGAAAAGAACTGCTGCGTCAGCCGCCAGTATTTGGTTGCGATTGCCAAACGGCGACCATGACGGGCACGGAATTCCGAGGCCACATCGCCGAGATCGGCCATGCTGTCCACATCCAGCCAGATTTCCGGCACGGCGACAACGACATCGGCATGGCCGAAACCGAGGCGGGCGCAGAATTCCACCTGCGCATCGGCGTTGGTCAGCCCCTCTCGCACCAGGTCTTCACCCGTCACGCCGAAATCCACGCTGCCAGCACCAATTTCGCGGGCGATCTCGGAGGCTGAGAGATAGGCAATCTCGATATCGTCGCGCCCTTCGATGCGGCCGCGATAGGACCGGTCGTTACCGACAGCTGCGACCTTCAGCCCGGCGCGTTCCAGAACGGCGGAGGCGTCTTCCTTCATCCGGCCCTTGGAGGGCAAGGCAATGGTGATCATGGCTTATCGCTCCCGCGCACCGTTTCGATGCGATCCAGCCAGAGGGAAAAGCCCACGGCCGGTATTTTTTCCTGCGCGCCAAGCAGCGTCAGCAGCCGGTCAAAACGGCCACCACCGGCCAAAACGCTATCGCTACCTTCTTCCATCACCTCGAAAACGAGGCCAGTATAATAATCGAGCGGACGGCCGAAGGCCGCGCCGTAGCTGACTGTTTCGAGATCGACCCCGGCATTCGCAAGGGCCGCGACACGCTTATCGAAAGCGGAAAGCGCACCGTCCAGTTTCAGCTTAGCCTTTGCGGCAAAATCGGCCAGAACTTGCGAGGCCTGCGGCAAGGGTGCCTGCAGGGCCAGAAACTGCTTGAGCAGTTCGAAACTCTCATCCGGCAGACGCGTGGCGGCAAGCGCCAGCTTTTCCCGCAGACGGCGGGCGATTTCCTGCGGCGAGCGGCTGGCATTGGTGGAATAGCCGGTTTCCTGCATTACCGTGTCGAGATAACCGACCAGCACCGCCTCTTCGCCCGTTGCCAGAAGTCCAGCGACCCGCGCGTCAAGGCCGGTCATGGGCTTGGGGTGCACGAGGCTTTCCAGCAGCGCGTCGAGCTGCGCCATATCGCCGAAAGCCTGCACCAGCCGTTTCTGCCAACCGAGCGGCAGGCCGAGCGCTGCAACGACCGCCTCGAACACCTGCTGGTCGCCCAGCGTGACGGCGAGCGAGCGGCCAGGCAGCAGGCGTTTCAGGATGGCGGTTGCATCAATCACGGCGCGGGCATCGGCGGCGGCGATATCGGTATCGCCAAGATCCTCGATGCCGGCCTGATAAAACTCGTTCGCACCCTCCCGGCGCTGGCGGAAGACCTCGCCCAGATAGGAGTAACGCTTCGGCGTACCCGTCGCCGTCTCGATATGGCGCAGGCAGACGGGAATAGTGAATTCCGGGCGCAAACAAAGGCTTTCACCTGTCTCGCTCTCCGTCATGAAAATACGCCGACGCAAATCCTCGCCCGCCATATCCAGAAACGGTTCGGCAGGCTGGATCACAGGCGTGTTCACACGACTTGTGCGGCGCGCGGCGAATTCTTCCAGTAGCTCTCCGGAAAATTCCGGCATGTCGATCAGGGGCATCCTTAACTCTCAGATGTCGTCATCACGATCGCCGTTTTGGGCGGGATCGTAAGGAAATTCGTAACCCTCGGTGGCGCGGCGAACGTCCTCTGCATGATGCTCCAGAATCTCGCGAACCTTCGCCACCAGTTCGGCTTCTGGCGCGGTGATCTGTGCCACCCGCGCTTCGCGCCAGCTGGCATTGTCCTCGATCTCGCCGGAGAGGCGCTTGCCTTCGATCAGATCCTTGATCTGCACGACGCCTTCGGCGCGCTCGTCACCGCCCTGGATGATGGCGATGGGGGAGCCGAGACGGTCGGCATATTTCAGCTGATTGCCGAATTTCTTCCAGTTGCCCTGGTACATTTCGGCGCGGATGCCCTCGGCACGCAGCGCCTGCGTGAAGCGCTGGTAACGGCCCATGCTGTCCACATCGCCATCCATGACGGTGATGAGAACCGGGGCGAGCGGCTTGACCTGACCGAGTTTGCCGAGGTTCTTCAAGGCCGTCATCAGACGAGAAACGCCGATGGAAAAGCCTGTTGCCGGAACTGGCTGACCCATGAAGCGAGAGACGAGACCATCATAACGGCCGCCACCGCCGACCGAGCCAAAGACGACCTTTTCGCCCTTTTCGTTGGTGACGTCGAAGGTCAGTTCGGCCTCATAGACAGGGCCGGTGTAATATTCGAGACCGCGCACGACGGAGGGATCGATCTTGATACGCGTCGCATCGTAACCGGCACCGGAAACCAGAGAGCCGATGATGTTCAGTTCATCGACGCCTTCCGCGCCTTTGGATGTGCCCGCAACCAATTTTGCGAGATCATCGGCGCTTTCCGCATAATCCTTGATGCCGACGAAAAACAGAACCTTTTCGATCTGCTCTTCACCGAGACCCGCACCCTTGGTGAAATCGCCGGACTCATCCTTACGGCCAGGACCGAGCAGCAGCTTCACGCCATCAGGGCCGAACTTGTCGAGCTTGTCGATGGCGCGCAGCACGTTCAGGCGACGACCGGCATTTTCCTCGCCACCAAGGCCGATGGCCTCCATGACGCCGTCCAGCACCTTGCGGTTGTTGACGCGGATGACATAATCACCGCGCGCAATACCAAGCGCTTCCAGCGTATCGGCCATCATCATGCACATTTCGGCATCGGCCTGCACACCGGCAGCACCGACCGTATCGGCATCGAACTGCATGAACTGGCGGAAGCGGCCGGGGCCGGGCTTTTCATTGCGAAACACATAACCGGCGCGATAGGTACGGTAGGGCAGCTGGATTTCGTTGAAATTTTCCGCGACATGGCGGGCAAGCGGTGCAGTGAGATCGTAACGCAGGCTCATCCACTGGTCGTCGTCATCCTGCAGCGAAAATACGCCCTCGTTCGGACGGTCGCTATCAGGCAGGAATTTGCCGAGCGCATCGGTATATTCAAACAGCGGTGTTTCCACCGGATCGAAGCCGTAAAGCTCGTAGACCTTGCGGATCTTGTCGATCATTTCATTGGTGGCATGGATATCGGCAGCAGAACGGTCCACGAAGCCACGCGGCAGGCGGGCTTTCAGTTTCTGAGGCTTTTTTGCTTTTTCGCTCATGATGCCGATCCGATATTTTCCTGAAATTATGCCGGTGTATTAGATGATGAAGCCCGGTGCGGCAAGCCGCAAAGCCTCTGGTTCTACTGGCCGCACGGGGCAAACAATGCTATATGGGATGCATGTATCCCATTTTAGTCGAAAAGGGCGCAAGCAATGAGCAAACAGACTGCCATCCGCCTGCCGGACGAGACCTATGAACGGCTGAAAGCGCTTTCCGAGCGCACGGGCCGTACGTCCGCTTACTATATCCGCGAGGCGATTGAGAAACATATTGAGGATATGGAAGATCTCTATCTAGCCGAAGAGGCGACGCGACAGCGCATTGCCAATAAAGAGCGCACCTATAATCTGGAAGAAGTGATGCGCGATCTTGACCTGGAAAATTGAATTTCAGCACCGAGCCGTCAAACAGCTTGGAAAGTTGGCAAAGCAGGACGCGAACCGCATCGTTTCTTTTCTGGCGGACCGGGTCGTCCAGGACGACAATCCCCGCCAGACAGGTGCCGCCCTGCAAGGCTCAGAACTCGGCAGCTTCTGGCGTTACCGGGTAGGCGATTACCGTATCATCTGCGATATACAGGACCACAAGCTTGTCGTGCTGGTGGTGGAAATTGGCCATCGCCGCGAAATTTACCGTTAGGCATCAATGATCCTCGAAGCCCTGCAATATGCCGCCACGCGTGCGGCCACGCCGAAGCCATTCCGGCCGCATATCCGCTATTCCGTCAATCTATGGGCGCGCGCCAATCGCTGCGCAACAGCATGGGCGGAGCATGAAAACAACAGCCAGCAATTTGTGCTGCAATCGGTGAGAAAACTCAAACAGAGACGGACGGCGGTGGTGCTCGGGTCGGGTCTGCTGCGCGACGTGCCATACGATGCGCTGGTGGCGATGTTCGATACCGTGGTTCTGGTCGATCTGGTGCATCTTGCCAGCGTGCAGGCGAAACTGCGCTTCAATTCCAAAAAGAATGTGCGCATCGTCAACCGCGATCTTTCCGGTTTTGACGATATCGTTGCCGGTAAAGAACCGGAACCGCTCGAGTTCCTGCGGCGGGTGCCCTATCTGGATTTCGTCGTCTCGGCCAACCTCCTGTCACAGATCGGCACCGGCGCGCGGCATCAGCTGGAGCGGGAGAAGATTGCCGGCGCGCCTGATGACCTTTTGCCGAGGCTCATTCAGACGCATCTGGATGCGCTGGCCGCCCTTCCCTGCAAGGTGTGCCTGGTAACGGACACATCCTTTGACGTTATCGGCAAAGACGGCAGCCTGCACCAGCACGAGGACTTGCTGCACGGCGCTGATTTGTCCGCGCCGGCCGCCGCATGGGAATGGCCACTCGCTCCGTTGGGAGAGGAAAGCAGGGACTATCGAATCGTTCATCACGTCGTTGCGCATGAGCTGACGTGATAGGCTCTGCCCGCGCACCGCGATCCGATAATGCCGCGCGGCCTTTCGACCTACAAACCGGCAAGACCGGCCTTGTAGTCCTCCGAGGCGGCACGGCTGAGGCGTTCCAGTTCCATGGCGGCACGGCTGGTGTGACGTTCCTTGTGGCGCAACAGAGCAAAATTGCGGGCGGGCAGATCGATTCCGGCGCGGACCAACAATCCCTGGCGTAAGAACAGGGAAGCGACGGAGGCGGAAACCGCCGTCGCCGCGCCGCCGGAGCGTGCCGCCATCACCACGGCCTCGTTGGAGGGCAGTTCCAGCATCACGGAAAGATCTGCCGGGTCGACACCCATCTGCCGCACCGCCGCCTCGAAGGCGGAGCGGGTGCCGGAACCCTGTTCGCGCAACACCCAGGACGTTCCGTATAGAATATCGAGGGCGGTGAGATAACGGCCGTCGGCGAAGGGGTGGGCGGAGCCGGTGACGACCAGAAGCTTGTCGGATACCACGGGCTGCACCATCAGCGCCGGCTCGTCGATCTTGCCCTCGATGAAGCCGACCTCAGCCAGCCCATCGAGCACGGCCTGAGTTACCGTTTTCGTATTGCCGATATCGAGTTTCAGCGTCACACCCGGATAAAGCTTCTTGAATTGCATGAGGATCGGCGGCAGCCAGTAGCTGGCAATGGTCTGGCTGGCGCAGACGGTGATTTCGCCGCGCGTCAGACCGCCCATTTCGGAGAGAATCAGTTCGGCGCTGCGCACACGCGCCAGCGTCGCCCTGGCCTCACCCAGAAACACCCGGCCGCTTTCGGTCAATTCGATATTGCGGCCGACGCGATGGAACAGCTCGACATTGTAAAATGCCTCGAGGTTCTTGATAGCGGAACTGACAGCCGAGGCGGTCAAACCGATTGCCTGCGCGGCCCTTGTCAGGTGCTCGCGTTCGGCGACGGCGATGAAAATGCGGAGTTGTTCAAAGGTCATGGCTTTTTCATTCGATTTTACCGAATAATATATGCCATATTATTTGATAGAATAAAACAGGCCATTCCGGCATTGTCTGGCCATGGCACAGCATCGCACCCTCACTCATCCCTTCCAGTCTTCTTTTCGCTCGCTGACCCCGCTTCTGCCGGGCATTCTGCTTTGCGCGGCGGTCAGTTGCGCTGCCATTCTGGCGGAACGCTTTCAGGTGCGTCTTGCCGGACATGCATGGCTCGGTGATCTGGTGCTGGCTATTCTGATCGGTACGCTTTTGCGTTCGCTCGTGTCGCTGCCAGCGGTTGCTTCGGCCGGCATCAAGTTCAGTGCCAAGACCCTGCTCGAGATAGCGGTGGCGCTTCTTGGCGCATCCTTGAGCCTTGCCATTCTCAAAGGCGCCGGCGGTTTGCTGATCGGCGGCATCGCTGTCATCGTCGCCCTGTCGCTGATCTTCAGCTATGCCGCCGGGCGGATGCTGGGGCTGCCACCCAAACTCGCAACCCTTATCGCCTGCGGCAACTCCATCTGCGGCAATTCGGCGATCGCGGCGGCAGCGCCCGCCATTGGCGCCAAGCCAGAAGATGTCGCCGCATCGATTGCTTTTACAGCCGTTCTCGGTGTCGCCGCCGTTCTGCTGATGCCGTTTCTGCCGCAGCTTCTCGGTCTTGATGCCACCCAGTATGGCATCTTCGCGGGCCTGACGGTCTATGCCGTACCGCAGGTGCTAGCCGCCACCGCCCCGCTCGGCGCCGTTGCGGTGCAGACCGGGACAATCGTCAAGCTCATACGCGTCCTGATGCTGGGGCCGGTCATTGCTGCCCTCTCCATCATCCACGGCCAGTCCGGCAAGGGCCGGCTGAAGTTGCAGCAGATGGTTCCGTGGTTCATCATCTGCTTCGTGCTGATGATCATGGCCCGTTCCTTCGGCCTTATTCCCGAGGTTCTGCTAGGCCCCCTCGCCTCGCTCTCCAACATCCTCACCATCATGTCGATGGCGGCACTTGGTCTGTCGGTCGACATTCGCAGCCTTCGCCATGCCGGGGGCAAGGTCATCGTCGCCGCCAGCCTCTCGCTCGTGCTGCTTGGAATCTTGAGCTTCGGCCTGATCGCGCTGACGCAAACGGCCTGAAGGTGCGGCGGGCCGTTATTTCTGAGTGCTGACCGTCAGGATATAATGCGCGCCGAGCCCGCGACGCGGTGATCCCAGGATAAGCGTCGGGCGGATCAGCCATTCGGTATCCGCCTTCGGCGTCAACGTGGCGATTTTACCTTCGGAGTCGCTGAAAAAGATCGCGTCCTGATCCGGCGTCGAAAAATCAAAGATCGCCATCAGGACGAATTCGCTGGAAGAGGTAAGCTCGACCTTCATCGTCTGCCCGGCCTTGACCTTCAGGCGGTAGACATCGCCACGGCCGCGCCGTGTCCAGCCATCTAGTTTCAACGGCCCGGTGGGCGGCAGGGCAACTTCCTTGAGCCTTTCGCCGTCGTCCAGCCAGATGCCGTCGACGTTGCGGCTTTCCGCAAGGGATGGATGCGGCACGGCCGCCACGGCCATGGCAAAAGCCAGAAGAAGGGACTTTGCTTTCATGGACGTACAAACTCCCGCCGCATGGCCTCGATCGGCTCACGGCAATGACAGCCTTCGATATGATCGTTGACCATACCCATGGCCTGCATGAATGCATAGACGGTCGTCGGGCCGACGAAGGTCCAGCCGCGCTTTTTCAAATCCCTGGAAAGACGAATGGACGCGTCGCTGGTGGGGTTGGCCCTTAACGTCGCATAGTCCAGCCTTTGCGGCCTTTCTGCGGCGGAAGGCTCGAACCCCCAGAAATAATGGGCAAGCGAACCGAATTCGTCCCGGAGCGCTATGGCGCGACGGGCATTGTTGATGGTCGACACGATCTTGCCGCGATGACGGATGATGCCCTTGTCCGCAACACAGCGCTCAATGTCGGCTTCACCGAACTGCGCCACTTTTTCGAATTCGAAATTGGCAAAGGCAAGACGGAAAGCCTCGCGCTTGCGCAACACCGTCAGCCAAGAGAGGCCGGACTGGAAGCCCTCGAGACATATCTTCTCGAACAGGCGGCGATCGTCGGTGACGGGATAACCCCATTCTCTGTCATGGTAGCGGCTGTAATCCTCAAGTCCCTGCTGCCAGAAACACCGCACGCGCCCATCCGCGCCCGTTTCAAGTCCCGCCTCGTTCATACCGCAACCACCCTTTTTCGCTCCCGCCCGTGACCGGCGTGATGCGCGCACTTACCACTCATTCACCACGTTTCAAAACGGGTCGCTAACCTTAAATCCAGCTTTTTCTAATCAAGCGCTTTTTAATGAACAGCCATTTACGATTCGCTGGCGTCAAGGTGCGAACGTAGCCGGCAAGGCGGGCGAATGATCCCGCAATTGCTATTGTTGCGACATACCGCAGAGAGAGTCCACCCGATGACGATGAAGTCCGTTTTTCTGGCGCTGAGCCTCGTTTCCACCTTCGCCGCCCCGGCCGCCGCAGCCGGTGAGCGTTACCGGGAGCGCCCGCCTGTCGTCGTCAGTCCAGACCTTTCCGCCCCTTGGGTAACGCAGCTTGGTGGCGGCAATGTGCGGCCCGTGGTTTACCCGCGCGCGCCAGCAGCCCGCCAGCCTTTCTTCCAGCAGCGCCAGGCCGCCATGCCACAGCGCCCAAGCTCCGGCGTCACCTCGCAGCGCCCGGCCCGGGTACAGAACGCCGCCGTTCGCCCGAATGCGCCGGTGCGCACGCAGATCGCCCCGCAATTCCTGCCCCAGATCGTAAGCTACCAGACCACCCAGAAGCCCGGCACCATCGTCATCGATACGCCGAACCGCTTCCTCTATCTCGTCATGGCGGATGGCAAGGCCCGCCGTTATGGCGTCGGCGTCGGCAAGCCCGGTTTCGAATGGGCCGGAACACACAAGGTGACCCGCAAGGCGGAATGGCCGAGCTGGACGCCCCCGAAAGAAATGATCAGCCGCGAAGCGACGAAGGGACACTACCTTCCGGCCTTCATGGAAGGCGGCCCTGCCAATCCGATGGGCGCGCGCGCCATGTATCTCGGCTCCACGCTTTACCGCATCCACGGGACCAACCAGCCCTGGACGATCGGCAGCAACAATTCCTCAGGCTGTATCCGCATGCGCAACGAGGATGTCACCGATCTTTACGAGCGTGTGAACGTCGGAACAACCGTCATTGTGATATGACGGCAACGGTGCCGCTAATACGCGGACTTGCAGCCCACACCACGGCAGATCGCGCTTGAATTGATGTCCCGCAGCGGTACAATCGCTACTAGATTGATTGAAGGAGACTTGGCGGGGGACGCCAGGCGCCGGACCTCTCTCAGGGGGATGATGGAACGGCCTTGAAACGGGTGGTCAAATGACCGCCCGTTTTTCGTTTCTGTCATTTAAATGTTACTAAAAAGCAGTTTGGTGTGTCCTCAACACCAAACTGGATTCTCCCCATGCTGCGCCACGTTTCCATTCTTTGCGCCCTGCTGCTCAGCGGCGTTTCCTTCTCTTCCGCAATCGCGGGGGAATTTGAATTTTCCGGTTACGGCGGCTGGCAAAGCGCCCCGCACAGCGATGTCACGGTTTCGGACGGAACGGACTTTCGGGCGGGGTGGGAAGGCAAGTCATTTTCGAGCCCGGCCTATTGGGGGGTGCGCGGCACCTACTGGTTCGAGGAAGGCCAGCTCAACAATCTCGGCATCTCGCTCGATTACACCCATGACAAAGTCTATGCCGACGACCAGACGCTGGCGCGTTCCGGCTGGTCGCATTTCGAGTTCACCGACGGCCTGAACCTTTTGACGCTGAACGCGCTCTATCGTTTCCCGCTGGAGACCTGGCGCCTGACGCCTTACGTGGGCGCGGGCGTTGGCATCAACGTGCCGCATGTGGAGGTTACCCGGGCTTCCGGCAAAACCTTCGAATACCAGTTCGGTGGCGCAACCCTGCAGGCGCAGGCCGGCCTTAGCTACCGCATAACCGACAACTGGTCGACCTTCGTGGAATATAAAGGCACCTACTCCTTTATCGACGTGGATATCGACAATGGCGGCAAGCTGAAAACCGATATCATGACCAATGCGGTGAACTTCGGCGTGGCCTACAAGTTCTAAAGCTGGGATGGCAATAGAGGGCGCTTTCCGACAGGTGCCAAGCTACCCTCAAACCTCACTCCTGTGCTTGTCACAGAGATCCATCCGACGCGCGTCTGCGCTTCGAGAAGAGGCCTTCAAGCCCAAAACTTGGGCTGACTGGATCCTTGTGACAAACACAGGATGAGCAGAGCGAACGACGCACCGGCCCGAACCTTGTGTCGGGTCCCATGGCCCTTACAAGCGAACGGCGCTCTAAGCCAAAAGCCTCGCGGGTTTCGGTCCGCCATAAGCCCAGTCCAGCAGCTCGACCGTGTGCAGGATCGGCATTTCCGTGCCAGTCGCGATCTGCGTGATGCAGCCGATATTGCCGGTGGCAATGACATCCGCGCGTGTGGCTTCGATGTTCCTCACCTTGCGCGCCTTCAGCTTTCCTGAGATCTCCGGCTGCATGATGTTATAGGTTCCGGCCGACCCGCAGCAGAGGTGCCCTTCCGCCGGATCGCGGACGGTAAAACCAGCCGCTTTCAGCAATTGCTTCGGTGCCATGGTGATCTTCTGGCCATGCTGCATGGAGCAGGCCGAATGATAGGCAACCGTCAGGCCCTGGCTTTCCTTTTGCGGCAGGTCGAGCGTGGCAAGATATTCGGTGATGTCCTTCGCGAGTGCCGATACCCGTGCGGCTTTGTCCGCATAGGCCGGATCAAGCCGTAGCATATGGCCGTAGTCCTTGATGGTCGTGCCGCAGCCGGATGCGGTGATGATGACGGCATCGAGGCCGCCATTTTCCATTTCACGCATCCATACATCGACATTGCGGCGGGCGGCGGCGAGCGCCTCGGCCTCGCGCCCCATATGGTGCACCAACGATCCGCAGCAGCCTTCCCCCTTCGGCACGACAACCTCCACGCCAAGCCGCGCCAGAAGACGCAGCGTCGCCTCGTTGATACCAGGGTCAAGCACCGGCTGGGCGCAGCCGGTAAGAATGGCGACACGTCCACGCTTTTCACCTTCGGCTGACCGTTCACCCGGACGGGCAGAAGCTGAAACGGCGGGCACGGAAGCCGGGGCGAGAGCGAGCATGGATTGCAGCGGTTTCAGCGCGGGAAACTTCGCGAGCACACCGGCGAAGGGTCGCGTGATCCGTGCCAGATGCAAGGCCAGCCGGAAGCGACCGGGATAAGGCAGAACTGCAGCCAGAAGATTGCGGGTCAGGCGGTCCATGAAGGGACGTTTATAGGTTTTTTCGATATGGGCGCGGGCGTGATCGACCAGATGCATGTAATCGACGCCGGACGGACAGGTGGTGGTGCAGGCAAGGCAGGACAGGCAGCGGTCGATATGGGTGACGACTTCGCGGTCCGCCGGGCGGCTATTTTCCAGCATGTCCTTGATGAGGTAAATGCGGCCGCGCGGACTGTCCAGCTCATTGCCAAGCGTGACATAGGTGGGACAGGTGGCGGTGCAGAAGCCGCAATGCACACATTTGCGCAGGATTTTTTCGGATTCCGCCACTTGCGGATCAGCCAGTTGCTCGGGCGTGAAGGATGTTTGCATGGTTCAGACGGCCCTTCCCATCTTGCCAGGATTGAAGATGCCCGCCGGATCGAGCTTTTCCCTGATGCGCGCAGACAATATGGCCTCCGCCGCCGGGCGCGGTTCGAATGCCGGCACGGTGGCGCGCACCGCGTCGCTCGCCCGCATCAAGGTGGCGTGCCCGCCGCCGAGCGCGCGGATGGCACCGCGCAGCAATTCCGCTTCGGGGTCCGCCTCCATCTGCATCCAGATGAGACCACCCTGCCAGTCATAAAAGGCATCGATGCCCGCTTCCATGCGCAAGGCAGCAACCAGCCTGTGGCCTTCGCTCGGCGCGACCGAGACTTTCCAGAGCGGTTTGGCATCTTGCCCGGCATAGGGCGCGACATTCCGCACCTGCCGCCATAAAACAGCACTCTCCTCGCCTTCCAGCAGCGCCCATGGGCCAACCCGATCCATGACGAAAAGGAGTTTCGCCGCGCGCGCCTCGACGGAAGCCCCGAGCCCTTCCAACCGCAGGATTGTCGCCGGACCTTCCGGCAGCGCGCCTGCGATGAAATGGGAGCGAACGCTTTCCGGCAGATGGGCCGCACCGGAAACCTCGACGCTCATCGCCATCGCCGCCGCCATGATCCGCGTCGCGGCCTCGTCGTCCAGACCGCAGACAACCACGGTTTTTTCCGCTGGCGGTTTCGGCAACACGCGGAAGGTTACTTCCGTGAGAAAACCGAGCGTGCCGTGTGAACCCGCCAGAAGCTTCGAGAGATCTAGCCCGGTGACATTCTTCATCACCCGGCCACCCGCCTTGATGACTTCCGCCTTTCCATTGACGAAACGGATGCCGAGCAGGCTGTCACGCGCCGCACCAGCCACATAACGGCGCGGGCCGGAAACATTGGCAGCAAAGACGCCGCCGATGGTCGGCTCGCCTGTGGTTCCCATGATCGGGCGGTGGTCCATCGGCTCGAAGGCCATCATCTGCCGGTTTTCGGCAAGGGCGGCCTCGACGGTGGCGAGCGGCGTGCCTGCTTTGACCGTCATGACCATTTCGGCAGGGTTGTAGGCGATGATGCCAGACATTGCGCGGGAGGAAAGCGTTTCATCTGCCTCGACAGCATTGCCGAAACCAGAGCGGGTGTTGCCGCCGATGATTTTCAGCGGGGTTTTTCGGGTCGTGTGGTCGCGGATGATGTCGGCGACCTGGGTTTCTGCATAAGGGGTCAGCATGGGGTGCGCTCCGAGCAAGAGATACCCTCCTCTGCCCTGCCGGGCACGGAGGGGTGAGCCGCACCCACCAAGGCTACAAAGCTAAAGTACATCATCCCCTCCCCTCCAGCGGGAACACCTTGGAAGGGTTCATCAACCAACCCTCGTCAAAAGCAGCGCGAACCGCCATCTGCTGGGCAAGATCAGCCTCGGCATATTGGTGCCGCATCAGGTCGCGTTTTTCGATGCCGACACCGTGTTCGCCGGTGAGGCAACCGCCCGCATCGACGCAGAGCTTCAGGATTTCATTGCCCGCCTCTTCGGCCCGGGCGGCGTCTTGCGGATCGTTGGCGTTGAACAGGATCAGCGGATGCATGTTGCCATCGCCCGCATGAAAGACATTAGCGACGCGAAGGCCGAGGCGGTCGGTGATTTCGCTTGTTTTTTTCAGCACATAGGAAAGCTGGGAAAGCGGCACCGTGCCATCCATGCAGATATAGTCCGCGATGCGGCCCGTTGCGCCGAAAGCGGATTTCCGGCCCTTCCAGATCGCCGCGGCCTCCATGGCCGACTGGCATTCCCTGACCGTCTTCACGCCGTGTTTTTTCGCAATGGCGACAATATCGGCCAGCATGGCGTCCATTTCCGCCTCCGAGCCTTCGACCTCGACGATCAGCAGCGCGCCGACATCCAGCGGATATCCGGCCTTGGCGAAGGCTTCGCAAATCTCGATTGCCGGCTTGTCCATGAATTCGATGGCGACAGGAATGATGCCCGCGCCGATGATGTCGGCCACGCAGGAGCCAGCTTCTTCGGAGGTTTCGAAACCAAACAGCACCGGGCGCGCGCCCTCCGGCTTGGCAATCAGCCGCACCGTCGCCTCGGTGACGATGCCGAGCTGGCCTTCCGAACCACAAACGAGGGCGAGAAGATCGTAACCGGCGGCGTCAAGATGCTTGCCGCCCAGCTCCAGCACCGTGCCATCGACAAGCACCATTTTTACGCCGAGCAGATTATTGGTGGTGACACCGTATTTCAGGCAGTGCGCACCGCCGGAATTCATGCCGACATTGCCGCCGATGGTGCAGGCAAGCTGGGAGCTTGGGTCCGGCGCATAAAAGAAGCCTTCCGCACCGGCCGCACCGGAAATGGAGAGATTGGTGACGCCCGCCTGTACCATTGCCGTGCGATTGTAAAAATCGAGTTCGAGGATCGCGGACATCTTCGAAAGGCCGATCACCACCGCATCTTCCTGCGGAATGGCGCCGCCGGAAAGCGAGGTGCCCGCGCCGCGCGGAACGACAGGAATGCCGTAACGGTGACAATATTTCAGCACCGCTGCGACCTCTTCGGTGGTTTTCGGCAAGGCGACGGCCAGCGGCAGGCGGCGGTAGGAGACGAAAGCGTCGGTCTCGAAAGGCACGAGCTCACGCGGCTCGTGCACGAGACAGTCCTCGGCCAGGATATCCTTCAGATCGGATATGATGCGGTCACGGCTCGATAAAACCGCCGCACGCGGCTCCAGAAACTTGATCGGCTGCGTCACCGCCCCCTCCTCCATGCACGTCTTGCCAAGTGGTATTGTTTCTTTACCACTTTGAAGGAGCGCAATCAAATGCTAAGGATTTTTTCCGTTCTGGAAATAGTCGGGAGGCAACTGTGACAAATCTGGGCGATCTGGAGGTCTTCGCAACCGTTGCCGCCTCCGGCAGCATGTCGCTTGCCGCCAAGGAGCTTGGTTATTCGCCCGCTGTTATTTCTAAGCGGATCAAGCGGCTGGAAGAAAAGCTCGGCGCACGGCTGTTCCAGCGCACGACAAGGCAGATCTCACTGACCGAAGCGGGCCAGGGCTTTTACGAACGGGTACTTGCCGTGCTGGAAGGGCTGGAGGATGCCGAGGATTTCGTGTCTGGGCGCGCCAACACCGTCAACGGCACGCTGAAAATCTCAGCTCCCACCTCCTTCGGTCGCATGCATATTGCGCCGCATCTGAAGACGTTCATGGAGCGCCACCCGGACCTGTCCGTCAATCTGGTGCTCAGCGACGAATTCATCGATATCATCGAAGGCGGTTACGATCTGGCGATCCGCATCGCCGATCTCAATTCCTCCAGCCTCGTCGCCCGCCGGCTGGCGCCGGTGCGCCGCGTGCTGTGCGCCTCGGCGGAATATGTCACTGCCCACGGCATGCCGGCGACGATCGAGGACCTTAAGAAGCACCGCTGCCTGCCGGCCCACAACAACGATATCTGGCGATTGGAAGGACCGGGCGGGGCGCTCAGCATCCGCCCGGAAGGCATACTGGTCACCAATTCCAGCGAAGTGATCCGCGAGGCGGTGATATCGGGACTGGGAATTGCGTTGCGCTCCACCTGGGATATCGGCCACGAATTGCGCGCCGGCCGGCTGGTGCAGGTTCTACCCAGCTATGAGGGATCGCGAAACGTCACGCTGTCGGCGGTCTATCCAAGCCGCCAGTTCCTGCCCGCGAAGGTGCGGCTGTTCATCGACTATCTCGCCGGACTTTACGGCCCCTCACCCTATTGGGAGCATGATTGACGCCGGTATTCAGTGCCCGCCCTCGACATGGGAGCGGCGAATGCGGCGCACCACCCACCAGACGCCGAGCACGGCAAAGGGAACGGAAAGACCGGTGACCACGGCGGGATCAACCGGCAGCACGTCGTGGCTGATCGCCTTGGTGAGGTAACCGATCAATCCGACGACGTAATAGGAGATGGCGGCGACGGACAGGCCTTCCACCGTCTGCTGCAGGCGAAGCTGCATGGCGGCGCGCTTGTTCATGGTGTTCAGGAGCACCGTGTTCTGCCGTTCCAGTTCCACGTCGATCCAGCTTCTGACGAGTGCCGTGGCGCGATAGAGCTTGCGCGACAGGTTGGCCTGCCGCTCCTCGACCGACTGGCAGGTGCGCATGGCGGGCGCCAGACGCCTTTCCAGAAAGCTGCCCATGGTCTCGTGCCCCTGAACCGGCGTTTCCGCAAGCGCGCGAATACGTTCACGCACGATGCCGTCATAGGCGCGGCTGGCGCCAAAACGATAGAGGCTGAGCGCGGCATTGGCTTCCAGTTCCGCCGCGAGCCGGGTCATCTCCGCCAGCAGCGCATCGGCCTCGTCGCGCGCGCCGTTTTTCATGCGCTGTGTGATTCCCGTCAGGCCATCTTCGATGCGACGGATTTCCGGCGACAGCGTCTGCGCCATCGGCAGTCCGAGCATGGCGAGCGTGCGATAGGTCTCGATATCCAGCAGCCGCTGCACCAGCGCACCGCGGCTGTAATCGCTCAAGCCACGGTCGATCACCAATATCTGCGTCAACCCGTCGCGATCCTGACGAAAATCGGTGAGGATCGCCGCCTGCCCGTCGCGCACGTCGCTGTAACAGAGGCTCGTCGGCTCGAACATGGTCTCCGCATTGGGGGCCGTTGCGCCTTCTGGACGGATTTCCAGCCGTATGCCTGATATCAGGGAGCCGGGTGGTGAAAAACCGTCGCCGAACGGGTCGCCGACAATATCGCCGCCGAATTTTTCCGGCGCGGGGCCATCCCAGAACCATGTCGAGAATTCGGTATGCCGCTCCCAGCGCAGCGTACCCTGCCCCCAGGGCATGGCATGGTGGCGGGCATCGCGTTCCGGCGGCGCGACACCCCGGCTGCGCGACATTTCCGCAATGACCGAGTGATGCACGGCAGAACCGCCATCCATCATGAAGGCAAGCTGGACGATGATGCGCGACGGCGCAAGAAGCACGGTCGGCCGCGCATGAACCTCGCCGAGAGCCAGCGATCTTTCCGGCGCGCTTGCGAAAGCAAATCTACCCTTGGCCATTGCGATATCGTCCCCGCCTGTTTCGCCGGTTTTCTAGAACATCCATCGCGATGACGACACCGCAATCGAAGCATATGTAATTGTTTTGATGCACCTGACGGAGAAAACCCGCCATTACCACCCTGTGCGGGTGCTTTAACAAAAGCCAGTTTAAAAAGGCAGGTGCCGTGTTGCCGCAGGCATGGCGCAGAGCTTACGGCAGAACTGGACAGAATATTTGACCAGTGCGATGCTTCGCTGATAATTTGCCTCATCGAATACGGGGCGAGATTTCGCCGGAGAATGTTGCGATGGACGAAACACTGTTCGCCCGAATAGAGCACAGCCGCACATCGCAGGAGGTGATCTTACGTTTCGAGGAGCTCATCCTCGACGGCATATTGCGGGATGGCGACCGGCTGCCCGGCGAGCGTGAACTGGCGCAGAAGCTCGATGTCTCGCGGCCAATCCTGCGGGAAGCGCTGAAGGAACTCGAAACGCGCGGCCTTCTCACCAGCCGGCACGGCGGTGGGACTTATGTGGCCGATATTGTCGGTCCGGTCTTTTCCGATCCCTTGAGCGCGCTGATCACACGCCACAGCCGCGCAACGCGGGATTTTCTGGAATATCGCCGATATATCGAAGGCATGACCGCCGAACTTGCGGCACAGCGGGCGACGGAACCGGACAGGCGCAACCTTGCGGCTATCGTCGAAAAAATGCGGGAGGCGCATGAGGCTGGCCGCTTCGAAGATGAACTTGCAAGCGATGTGGAATTTCACAACGCCATCGGCGAGGCGGCACATAATATCGTGCTGATGCACACATTGCGGTCCTGCTATCGGCTCCTGAGCGACGACATCTTCTATAACCGCCATCTCATATTCAGTGTCGCAGGTGCGCATGACGAGGTGCTGAGACAGCATATCGCCATCCACGAGGCCATTGCGGGCGGTAATGCGGCAGGGGCAAGGGCTGCGGCGGAAACCCATATCGATTTCATCGTGGACACCACATCAAAGGCGCACCAGGCAAGGGAATGGGACCGGATTTCACGCCTGCGACAACAGCAGCGCAACGCCTGAAAACAGCTTCAGACGAAATGCGGCATCGCTTTTCTTCAGATTTTATGGAACCTTTTGTCCTGTTTGGTCTTTTTCTGGGGTTAATTGGAAAAATTTACCAAGATGGGACCCATGACGACCACGAGCGAAACTGAACGCTATCCAAGGATAGCTCTCATATCGACGCATGGCTATGTCGCCGCGCACCCGCCACTCGGCGCAGCGGACACCGGGGGACAAGTGGTTTATGTGCTTGAGCTTGCACGCAAACTCGGCCAGCTCGGTTACACCGTTGATCTCTATACCCGCCGCTTCGAAGACCAGCCGGAATTCGACGAGGTTGACGAGCGCGTCCGTGTGGTGCGCATTCCCTGCGGCGGGCGCGATTTCATCCCCAAGGAATATCTGCACCGCCATCTGATGGAATGGTGCGAAAACGCGTTGCGCTTCATCAAGAAAAACAACCTCAACTACTCTTTCATCAACAGCCATTACTGGGATGCGGGCGTTGCCGGGCAGCGGCTTTCCGAGGCGCTGAAAGTCCCGCATTTGCACACGCCGCATTCGCTCGGCCTCTGGAAAAAACGCCAGATGGAAACCGATTACCCGGAAAAGGCCGATACCTTCGAACTCGAGTTCAATTTCAAGGAACGTATCCAGCACGAACTCATCATCTATCGCAGTTGCGACATGGTGATTGCGACGACGCCAGTGCAACTCGACGTCCTGATCGAAGATTACGGTCTGAAGCGCAAGCACATCCACATGATCCCGCCGGGTTATGACGACAACCGCTTCTTCCCCGTCTCGGATGCGACGCGGCAAATGATCCGGCAGCGTTTCGGTTTCGAGGGCAAGGTGGTGCTGGCGCTTGGACGCCTTGCCACCAACAAGGGTTACGACCTTTTGATCGACGGCTTCTCGGTTCTTGCGGCGCGCGAACCTGAAGCCCGCCTTCATCTGGCCGTCGGCGGCGAGAATATGGACGAGCAGGAAACCACCATTCTCAATCAGCTGAAAGAGCGGGTCAAATCGCTCGGGCTGGAGGACAAGGTGGTGTTTTCCGGCTATGTCGAAGACGAGGATTTGCCTGATATCTATCGGGCAGCCGATCTTTTCGTTCTGTCGAGCCGTTACGAGCCATTCGGCATGACCGCAATCGAGGCGATGGCGAGCGGAACTCCGACCGTGGTAACCATCCACGGCGGGCTGTTCCGCGCCGTCAGCTACGGCCGCCACGCGCTGTTTGCCGATCCTTTCGATAAGGAAGACCTTGGCATCACCATGATGAAGCCGTTCAAGCACGAGCGGCTGTATGGGCGGCTTTCCCGCATGGGGGCGCACAAGGCGCGCAGCCTGTTCACTTGGACGGGAATCGCGCAGCAATTGCTGGCGCTGGTGGAAGGCAGGCCGCTGATGCCGGTTCTGGAAGAATCCGATTGGGCAGAGCCATGGAACGACGGCGATTGAAACCGCTTCGCTTGTTTTCCACCGATCTCGACGGAACCGTCGTCGGCGATAACGCCGCTACGCGCCGGTTCCGCGATTTCTGGCATTCGCTGCCGGACGATCTTCGCCCGGTTCTGGTCTTCAATAGCGGCAGGCTGGTCGATGACCAGCTCGCCCTTTTGGAAGACGTTCCCTTGCCGAGGCCCGACTACATTATCGGCGGGGTCGGCACCATGCTGCACGCAAGAGAGCGGGGCGAGCTTGAAAGCGCCTATACGCATTCGCTCGGTACGGGTTTCGACCGGCAAAAGATCGCCGATGTCATGGCCGGCCTACCGGGTGTGACCATGCAGGCGGAACGCTATCAGCATGGCCTCAAATCCAGCTGGTTCCTGCATGGTGCGGATGAGAAGACGCTCAGTGATATCGAAGACACGCTCGTTGCGGCGGATATCGATGCCCGGATCGTCTATTCCAGCAACCGCGACCTCGACATATTACCCAAGGCCGCAGACAAGGGTGCGGCATTGGCGTGGTTATGTGGACAACTGCACATTGGTCTCGACGAATCAGTGGTTGCGGGCGATACTGGCAATGATCGGGCGATGTTCGAGTTGAATGGTATTCGCGGTGTGATCGTTGGCAATGCCTTGCCGGAGCTTCTTTCGCTGGCGAACAATGACAGCCGTTTTTTCCTCTCGCGCGCGACCGAAGCTGACGGTGTGATCGAAGGTCTCCAGAATTGGGGATTGCACACTGGCCAACGCAGTTCCGGCAATAATTCATAGCGGTTTTGCGTTCTGAATAGCGTAAAACAGAAAAAATGCAGTATTTCCGCGATCGGTCGCTGACGGTTACGTACCGGGCAAAGTCTTCGTTCGCACCCCTGCCACATCCCCTGCTGCCTACGATCTTCAACGGAATGAAGACAATCGTGGGTTATGCGTGAGAGGGGATTGGCGGGACATAAAGGATATCTATATTAGCAGTTACGACTAACAGGCGAAGAAGGATCCACACGGATTGAAGATTTTGAATCGATTGGCGACAGATGTAGGCTTGATGTTGCGCAGACCGCCGCGACAGCAATATGCAGCGCTGTGCTATCGATCGTCCAAAAAACATCATGAGCCGGAAGTCCTGTTGCTGACAAGCAGGGATACGGGGCGCTGGGTCATTCCCAAAGGCTGGCCCATGGCCAACAAGAAGGCGCATGCCGTTGCCGAACAGGAAGCCTACGAGGAAGCTGGTGTCAAAGGCAGGGTGGATAAGGCCCCCTTCGGCTTTTATGAGTATGAGAAAAAGCTGAACAGCGGCATCAATGTGCTGTGCAAGGTTCAGGTACATCTGCTCGAAGTGGCGGAGCTGCAGGACAGCTTTCCCGAGAAGGATTCCAGACGGCTTGAATGGGTCACTCCCGAAGAGGCCGCCAAACGGGTCAACGAGCCGGAACTGAAAGCGCTCATGCTCACTTTCGACAAGCGGATGGCGCTTTCGAAATAGCGTCCACGCCCGAATAGTGGCAATCTGCAGTTTGTTTTTCCAACATGGCTTTTACTGTCTTTCATTTTGGAAAGATGTGCGAGATGTAACAGTCTTTTTGTAAATTGCCTTCAGCCCGCGACATTGCCGGACGAATGGGAATGCTGGCGAACGAGGTCTGAATGGCAATAAAGCCGCCACCGAACATGAAGCCGACGCTCGACAAGGATCTCGAGAAGATCACCCGTGTCGAAGAGGCGACGCTGCACGTCACGCAGCAGCTTGCCGGCCTTGGTGCGGGGGTGATGTTCGTTGTTCTGGCGGCGATATTTGCGGGCGCCTTCGTCACGGGCACGGCGGGCGCCGTCATCATCATCGCAGCCGTTGCCATCGGCGCCTATATGGCAATCAACATCGGCGCAAACGATGTGACAAACAATGTCGGCCCGGCGGTCGGCGCCAAGGCGATGCCGCTTGCAGCGGCACTCATCATCGCCGCCATCTGCGAAATCGCGGGTGCCTTGATCACCGGCGGCAACGTCGTCGAGACCATTTCCAGCGGCATCATCAACATCCAGACCATTCCCGACCGCACCGTGTTTTCCTGGGCTATGTTGTCGGCCCTTCTCGCCGCCGGTCTTCTCGTCAATATCTCGACCTGGACGAAAGCGCCGATTTCCACCACCCACACGGTGGTTGGCGGCGTTGCGGGGGCTGGAATGGCGGCCTATGGCATCCGGGCAGTCGACTGGCTGTCGCTTGGCAGCATCGCCTTTGCCTGGGTTCTAGCGCCCTTTATAAGCGCGGCCATCGCCATCGCCCTCCTTGCCTTCATCAAGGAATTTATCATCTACCGGGAGGACAAGATCGACGCCGCGAAGCGTTGGGTTCCTGTTCTGATCGGCATCATGACCGGGGTCTTCACCGCTTATCTGATCTGGGTGGGGCTGAGGCAGATCGTGCATGTCTCGCTTGGCCATGCAAGCGGCATCGGGCTTTTGACCGGCCTCGTCGCCTGGCGGCTGTGCGTGCCGATCATCCGCAAACAATCGGTGGGATTGGAAAACCGCAACCAGTCGCTTCGAACCCTGTTTCAGTGGCCGCTCGTTCTTGCGGCTGGCCTCATGTCCTTCGCGCATGGGGCAAATGACGTTTCGAACGCCATCGGCCCGGTGGTGGCAATCGTGCGGGCACTGCACGACGAGGCGGTGGAGACGTCCGCCCGCGCGCCGCTCTGGGTGATGCTGGTCGGCGCATTCGGGCTTTCCTGCGGTATTCTTCTCTATGGCCCGCGCCTCATCCGCCTTGTCGGTGAACAGATCACCAAGCTCAACCCGATGCGCGCTTTCTGCGTTTCCGTGGCTACGGCTCTGACGGTTCTCGTCGCATCACGCTTCGGCCTGCCGGTCAGCACCACCCATACGGCGATCGGCGCCGTGTTCGGCGTCGGCTTCTTCCGCGAATGGTACACGCAGGCGTCTCGACGGCGGCAGGAACTCGTCCAGGCCGGCACCAGTCAAATCCGCCGGGCCGATCGATATCTGGACAATCCTTCGGAGATACGCCGCCGTTATCTCGTCCGGCGATCCCACTTCATGACCATCATCGCCGCCTGGCTGGTGACCGTTCCCGCAAGTGCTACGCTTGCAGCACTGTTATATTGGCTTATGTCCTTCCTCTTTCTCTGACGCTGAAACAGAAAAGTCCCATGCGCGCAAATTTCCGGATGCAACGCCTGTTCGTCGAAACCCCGCTTGCTGCGGGCGCGGCGCAGGAAGCGACAACCGAACAGTTCAATTATCTCGCCAATGTGCTGCGCATGACCGGTGGCGCGGAAATCCTGCTGTTCAACGGTCGCGACGGCGAATGGAAGGCGAGGCTCTCCTTTCCGAGCCGCAAGAAGATCACCCTCATCCCTCTGGAACAGACACGGCCCCAGCCGCCGGCATCGGATCTGCACTACCTGTTTGCGCCGCTGAAAGTCGGACGCATGGATTATATGGTGCAGAAGGCGGTCGAGATGGGGGCCGGTCTTTTGCAGCCGGTGATGACCCAGCATGTGCAGGGCAAGATCCACAATACCGAAAAGCTGCGCGCCAATGCCATCGAGGCCGCCGAGCAATGCGGCATCCTGTCGTTGCCTGACGTGGCCGAGCCGGTGAAACTGAAAGACATGCTCGAGACCTGGCCCCAGGATCGACGGATCATCTATTGCGACGAGGGCGATGCGGGGCAAAATCCGCTGCCTGTCCTGCAATCCATCAAGGAACGCAAAATTGCTCTTCTGGTCGGCCCGGAAGGCGGGTTTTCCGAAGAGGAAAGAGAGCTGCTGCGCAGCCTTGCCTTCGTCACCCCCATCCCGCTCGGGCCGCGTATCCTCAGGGCCGATACGGCTGCGGTCGCAGCCCTTGCGGTCATTCAGGCATCGATCGGCGACTGGAATTGACCTATCTGGCACATGTCTTTATCGCAAAACCGCTGCACAGTTTTACGAGACATGCGCTGAACCATTGCGCTTCATGCATCTTTAAAAGAAATTCATTTGCCTCCGGATACGATCCGGCTCTATCTGCCACACATATGCCTCCGCCGCAACAGAGACGTCATAACAAGGTAAGCCATGGCACGCGATACGACCGACCAGACACCCCTCTCCTCCGTCACGGAGCTTACAGATTATCTGGCCGGCGGTTGCAGAGCTGAAGCCGACTTCCGCATTGGCACCGAGCACGAGAAATTCGCCTTTTTCCGCGAGGGCAACCGGCCGGTTCCCTATTTCGGCGAGGCCAGCATTTCCGCTCTGCTGAAGGGCATGCAGGAAAAGCTCGGCTGGGAGCCGATCATGGATGGTGAAAACATCATCGGACTTGGCGAACAGCACGGCATGGGCGCCATATCCATCGAGCCGGGCGGCCAGTTCGAACTGTCAGGTGCACCGCTCGAGAACCTGCATCAGACCTGCAAGGAATCCAACCAGCATCTGGCGACACTGCGCGAAGTGGCGGAGCCGATGGGCATCCGTTTTCTCGGCATTGGCGGCAGCCCGCTGTGGAGCTATGACGAAACACCGCGCATGCCGAAATCGCGCTACGCGATCATGACGCGCTACATGCCGAAGGTCGGGACCAAGGGTCTCGACATGATGTACCGTACCTGCACCATTCAAGTTAACCTAGACTTTTCTTCCGAAGCGGATATGCGCCAGAAGATGCGCGTTTCCATGAAGCTCCAGTCGCTGGCAACCGCATTGTTTGCTTCCTCGCCCTTTACCGAAGGCAAGCCGAACGGCCTGCTTTCCTGGCGCGGCGATATCTGGCGCGATACCGACAATCGCCGCTCCGGCGTACTGCCCTTCACCTTCAATGACGATTTCGGCTTCAAGGATTATGTCGAATGGGCGCTGGATGTGCCGATGTATTTCATCGTGCGCGACGGCAAGTATCACGATTGCACCCATGTCACCTTCCGCCAGTTCATGAACGGGGCTCTGAAGGGTGAAATCGCCGAATGGGAACCGACCATGGGTGACTGGACGAACCATCTCTCCACGCTGTTCCCCGATGTGCGCCTGAAGCGCTTTCTGGAAATGCGTGGTGCCGATGGCGGCCCATGGAGACGCATCTGTGCCCTGCCCGCTTTCTGGGTCGGCCTTCTCTATAATCAGGAAGCGCTTGACGCAGCCGATGCGCTGACAGCCGACTGGAGTTTTGATGAGGTCATCGCCCTTCGCAATACCGTGCCGGCCAAGGGGCTCGCCGCGGAGATCGCCGGCAAGCCGCTTCTCGGTTTCGCCCGCGAGGTGCTCGACATTTCCCGCACCGGCCTCAAGAACCGCAACCGGCTGAACGGCGAAGGCCAGGACGAAACCGTGTTCCTGTCCTCGCTGGACGAGGTTCTCGCCAAGAAGACCACGCTCGCCGAAGACCTGCTTGCGCTCTATAACGGCCGCTGGGGTGGATCGGTGCTGCCAGTATTCGATGAATATCAGTATTAAAGCATTTCGCTGAAACTGCGCAGCGGCTTTACGTCCGGACAGTGCGCAAGACAGGCAAGGCGTTGCCATAAAAAAACCCGGTGCGGCCGAGGGGCCTGACACCGGGCAAAGGCAGGGTTATTGGCAAATCACCCTGCGGGGAAAACCTTATCGGTTCGCGAGCAATCCCGGCGTCTGGAGGTACGCCGGAATTGCACGAACACAAGCCTAGAGCGTCTTGAACCGCGTGACTGAGCGCGTGCGTGCGGCGCGGGTCAGATGGGCGGTCGGATCTTCGAGCAAGCCGGTATTGAGCGCGTTGGTCACATCCGAGCGCGCCAGCCCGATATCGGCGAGCAGGCGATCGTCAAGCTCCGTGAGACCATTTGCGACGATACGATTGTAGATGCGCTGCACAAACGTTTTCACGGTGGAAGCAACACCGAAAGCGATGCGACGCAGGGTGTCGCTCTGCTGGCCAGTTGCGAATTCCAGTTCCATTTTCCGTTCTGCCGTGCGCATAACAATGATCCTTCCGTAACGGCACGATGCGGCACCGCTCCCGACGCACCGTGCGCGGGAAGCTGCCTTGGGTTGGGGGCCTGACGATGTGCCCGCCCCGGGGTTGAGATTGATTTGCTGGGTGTCAAAATGTCGCAAGACTATTGATCAGTCCAACGAATGTTTCTAATGTGAGACATCAATCATTCTGATGGATGAGTATCAATGTCCGCACCTCTCGACATAGACCAGCTGCACACCTTCATCGCCATTGTCGATACCGGCAGCTTTACCAAGGCCGCTGAGCGCGTTTTCAAGACGCAATCCGCCGTATCCATGCAGATGCGGCGACTTGAGGAGCGGATCGGCAAACAGCTCTTTGCAAAGGACGGGCGCGGCAACCGCCTGACGGCCGAGGGCGAGAAACTGATGAATTATGCCCGCCGCATCATTCGCCTTAACAACGAGGCGATTGCGGCCTTCGATGACAACAGGCTCGAGGGCACGTTGCGCATCGGCACCCCGGACGACTATGCCGACCGCTACATGCCAGAGATCATCGGGCGTTTCGCCAAGACGCATCCGAATGTCGAGCTTTACATAGTCTGCGAACCTTCGGTGAGCCTTGCCGAAAAAATGGCGCGCGGCGAGCTGGATATAGCACTCGTCACCCACAATCCCCGCGCCCGCTCCTCCGATGTCGTGCGCACCGAGCCACTCTGCTGGGTCACCTCCGCGAACCATCCGCTGAAGGATGATGCGCCAGTGCCGCTGGCTGTCGGCCGGCGCGACTGTCACTGGCGCCAACTTGCCTGCTCGGCGCTCGATGCCGACGGGCGGGATTATCAGGTGCTGTTCACCAGCTGGTCTTCCACCGTGGTTGCCGCCGCCGTGCTGGCAGGTATGGCGGTTTCCGTGCTGCCGGAATCGGCACTGCGTACCGGCATGAAGGTTTTGACCGCCTCGGACGGTTTCCCACCGCTGCCGCCGGTCCAGATCGGCCTGATGAAACGGCCGGGCCTATCGCCCTCGCTGGTGAACGCCATTACAGACCACATCACCGCCTGCCTCGACAACATCTCTCCGATGAACGTCGCCGATGAGCTGGATAACGATGTGAAGACCTACCCGAAGATGCCGCGCCTGCGCGCCGGGCACATGCTGCCGGGCTGGTGAATGGGCGCGCAAATGCGGGCGTGTGAGACGCCTTAACCGGGTAAGCTCGGCCTTTCCATCGTCCGTCTTCGCTTTCCAGCCTACCGCGCACGCAGCGATGCGACAGCCAGCAGCGTGTCGCCGCTGATGCCCACCGAGCCGCTGCCGTTGAACAGCATCATGATCGGGTTGGTGGTGTTCTGCTTGTCGTCGTACATGATGGTAAAACGGGCGATCAGCTTCTTGACCTTATCGGGGTCCTGAAAGTCCTCGATGTCGAAATATTTCTTCATCATCGCCACCTGCGTATCGACCCCGGCATTGCCGAGTTCATCGGGAATGCCAAAGGTGGTCGTGATGAAGTTCTGGATCGCGGTGTCGGCAAGAATGGAGTAATAGGACGTTGTTCCCGCCGCCATTCGCTTGAAATAGAGCGCCAGACGCACGCCCGCATTTTCTTCACCTGCCTGCGTCTCCAGCGTCTGCGTCAGATAATTGTCCAGCGTCTCGTAGAGGCCGCGACGAGTCTGAATGGAGCTTCGATCCTCGCGCAGGATATTACCGTCCGTGTCGAAATTGAACGCGGTGACGAGACGGCGAAAAGCCGGGTCCATCTCCTTGTTGAGATAGCTGTCCTTATCATCCAGATTGGACGTGAACATTTTTTGCAGCTGGTCCTTGGTGACCTTCGTCGGGTCGATGCCAAGCGATTCCATCGCGAATTTCGTCAGGCGATCATTCCCCAGAAAATCGCTGAGCGTCTTGACCTTCTGTAGCTCCGAACGGAAAAATTCCGCCTCCTTCTTGGCGGCTTCCTTTTCCTGGTCTGTTCCGAAGGCTGATTTCTTCTTGATGTAGTCGACCGACATGCTCTGAATTTCAAGTTCGGACTGCGCAAGAACCGGAGAGCCTGGCGATCCGTCAGACTTGAAGTTGAAGAGTTCAGCGAGTTTGACGTAACGGTCGTCTTTCAGCGCATAAACGTAGCTCTTCTTGTCCAGCAGGTCGCTGGTCAAGGCTCTACGAACGTCCGCAATATTCACCTTCGTCGGATCGAGGCCGACCGCCTTGAGCGCATAGGTGTAGACCGCGCTGCTTTCCAGGAAGTCCGCAACGGATTTGACGTTGGCAATATCGCTCTTGAACAGCTTCAAAGCGTTTTCGTCAGCGGCTTCGTCCTTGTCGTTATAATGGTTCATGTACCCGTTGGTCGTTGTAACGGTCTGGGTCGTCGTCTGTGGTGCCGTACCGTCCGGCAGCGTTCCATCCGCCTTGAAATTGAACGCTTCACGCAATGCGATGTAACGTTTGTCGCCATTGCCGAACTTGGCGATATAGTTGTTGGGATCGCTGAGATCGCTGGTCAAAATGTTCTCGATCGTCGCATTGACTATGGTCAAGTCATTCAGATCGAATGCGACCTTGATGTAATTCACCAGACGCGGGTCTGCCATTAACTCATCGACGGTCTTGATCGAACCGATCTTCGATTCGAAATAATCCCTGTTCAAGGTGGCAACGGTCGGGGTCACACGCGGGGCACTGCCGACATAGGCCTGGGTCAGGATCTTGACGTTGTCGGCGGTCTGAGCCTGGCCGGCCACAACGGTACCGTCATTGGCAAATTCGAAAGCCTGGGCCATCTGCGCCATCGTATTATATTGCGATACGGTATTGGAGAGCTGGGTCTGCTCCGCCGTGATGGAGGCAAGGGTCGCCGCCCACTGGTCCTTCGGCGGCAGTACGCCCTCAAGCTGGGTGAGCTGATCCTGCCGGGTGGTTTTCTCTGTTTCAAGGGCAGTTCGCTGTTCGGCGGTCAGCGTGGTATCAGCCAGCGCGGTATCGATGGCCGTTATCCGATCCGTCACATCCCCATGCAACTCGATATTGCCCTTGGTCGTAAGCTTTTCCACGGCAGCGGAATAGGCCGCGCCGAACTTCTGGTTCAGATAGCTGTTCGGGTCATCGATATCGCTCGTCATCAATCCCTTGATGTGGGAATAGCTGTAGGTCTTCTCATCAATGCTGAAGACCTCGAAGATGTAGGCGCGGGTTCTATCGTTCTGAAGCAGCTGGTCCACGTTCGTGACCGTTCCGATGATCGCCTTATAATAACGGGTTTCTTCGGACAGGCTGTCATCGAGGTTGGTGATCGAGGTGTCGTAAAGCCCGATCATCTTGTCGAGCTGCGCCTCCGTCTGCACCGTGGTGGTGGACTGCGTGAAGTTGAAGGATGCGGCAAATTCGCGATAACGTTCATCGGTCAGCTTGTTGGCAAAGCTGTTCTGGTCGTTCAGGTCGCTTTCCAGCACCTTCTTCATGAAGGCCTTGGCATAGGTCATCTCGCCGAGACCGAAGGCATCCATGGCATAGGAATAGAGCTGGTAGTTATTGAGGAACTCGTCGACGCTTTTTACATTGCCGATGTTTTCCTTGTAATATTTCGTCTGCCGCTCGACGATCCCCTGCTGCGACACGCGTGAAATGCTTGCCTTCATATCGCGGTTGATGAGGTCGTAGCTCAGAAATGTCGATACCATGCGAATGCCCCATGGAGCACCGCGCATCACGCTGGATACGGCCGGCTCCGGTTTTGAATTCGCCCACCACACCTCCATCCGGACGCACGGCAGGCCTTGGCGCGACTGTGCATGACGCGCCTTGCCCGGAGCTTGAAAGAGCACAGTTTCGGGACTGAGAAAAATCGCATTGTCTCAATCGGCTTTACCTCAGCGAAACCATGCCACGGTGGGTTTTGCTAACCATTTGGGAATGCAAAGTTTTCTTAACCGCGATTTTTAAGCAGTCTCGAACATGCGGCGGATATTCTCCTGACATCAGAGGACGAAAAGTCCCGATGAGAAGACCGGAAACCGGCTCTCAGGTAAAACAAGGGTAGAATAAACATGACCAAGACCGTTCTGAAGCCCGACTGGGCCGTCGCCACACTCAGACTCGACCCGGCACGTTTTCCGCAACAGGTCACCTATGGCAGGGGCAATGGCGCAACCGATGTTGCCGTCACGCTCGATGAACGGGGCGCCGTTCTGCGAAAGGTCCTGTCCTCTTCCGGCCTGCCTTTGTCCTTCGCCCTGCCAGCCCGCGCTTTCAAGGGCGTTGCCGCCCGCGCCATCGACCATGGTGATGGACAGGTGACGGTGACGCTGGAGCTTCACCACGACGATCCGGAACTTTGCGTTCCGCTTCTCGTCGCCCATGATCTTTGCGATATCGCCGCCGACTGGCGCAGCTGGTCCGAAGCCTACCGCATTCCGATGCTGATGGTGGAGGCCGATGGCGTTGCCCGTCCGCTGGAAGAACATCTCGGCAAGGTGCGCACCAAGAACAGCCGCCCCCGTCGCCGGCACTCCTATTTCGCGGATCGTCGCCCGCGCTTTCTCGTTCGCCGCTCCACCGGTTCTCTCGGCATGAGCATGAAGATCGAGGGCAAGGAAATCATCGCTCGCAGCTGATAATCTTCAGACAAAACAATAAAAAGCCCGGCGCGGATATCGCGGCCGGGCTTTTTTGCATCTTGCCTTTCAACAACCTCACGCCAACAGAAGCGGCAGAATGAGACCGGCGAAAATCAGTACGCCGACGCGGTTGTTGGATTTAAACAGCACAAGGCATTGCGCCACGTCGTCGATATCGAGCACCCAGACCTGCCGGAAAAGCATGATGGCGGCGGCGGCAAGGCCGCTATAGGCGATCAGGTTAACGCCCGTTCCCCAGAAGGACAGGGCGATCATGACAAGGGCTGTGCCATAAAGAAAAACCAGCCAGCGATGTGTGTTGTCTCCAAACAGCAGCGCAGTTGAACCGATGCCCACAGCGGTGTCGTCTTCCTTGTCCTGATGGGCGTAGATTGTATCATAACCGATCGTCCAGGCGATGGAGCCGACATAAAGCAGGACAGCAGGCCAGGCGATGGACCCGAACTGCCCGGCCCAGCCCATCAGCGCACCCCAGGAAAAGGCAAGGCCGAGAAAAAATTGCGGCCAGTTGGTGAAGCGCTTGGCGAAGGGATAGATTGCCACGAAGACCAGCGAGAATATGCCGGTGGCAATCGCAAATCCGTTGAACTGCAACAGCACCACGAGTCCGGCGAGCGCCTGCAACACGATGAAGACCTTCGCCTGCGCCCTGCTCACGCGACCAGATGGCAGCGGCCGCGAGCGCGTGCGCGCAACGGCCATGTCGATCTTGTGGTCCGCAAGATCGTTATAGGTGCAGCCCGCGCCGCGCATCGCCACCGATCCGATGAAAAACAGCGCCAGATGCCAGATCAGCGTGCCCCAGGAAAAACCGCCGCTTGCTACCGCGGCATTGGCCGCGAGTGCTGCGGACCAGAAACACGGCCACATCAGCAATTGCCAGCCGATGGGGCGGTCCCATCTTGCCAGCTGCGCATAGGGCCAGAGGGGTCTCGGCAAAATCCGATAGACCCAGTTGTTGGATGGTGCGTCGGAGACGCGGTCTGACAAATCGCTGTGGTGAACCATGGGGATGGTTCTACAGCATCGGCAGGCGAATCGGAATCGATTTCAGCACTTGGCCATAGACACAAAAAAGCCCCGCAACGCTTTCGCGGCGGGGCTTGGGGTGGGCATATTCGCCTCGCCTCAGGGCAGCGTGAAGCCGAATTTGTAGCTTGCCTGGACGCCGACGACGAACTGGTTCTTGGAGCCGCGCTCACGCACCAGCGAGCTGTCGGCGGCATCGCCCGTGAGGCGGCGATATTCGGCGAAGGAACCAACTTCAGCGGCTTCCGTGACCTTCCAGGTGATGGCGGCGCCGACGCCGGCGGAATGCAGGCCGCCGCCGGGGCTGTAGGGCGATGGCGCGCCAGCCGCTGTCTGCGCGGCGCTTACGCCGTAATAGCGTTCATTGTATTTGCTGCTGACCCATGTGGCGCGCGGGCCGGCGGAAATCTGGATACCGGGGGCGATATCGGTGAAGACGTCGGCCGAGAGGTCGGCGACCACGCCGCTATGGCTGCGGATGCCCTGACGGGCTTCGCCGCGAATACGCAGCCAATCGGTGGGATAAGCCTCGGCGAAACCGCCAAGCTCGCCGCCGCGCTTGATGCGGGTCATGCCTTTCAGATCGGCCGAATCCTTCTGGTCACGCGGAGACACCAGCTTTCCCGCAAGACCCATACTGATCGGGCCATTGTCCAGCAGAGAGATCGAGGCGCTGTCGTTGCGCGACGTGAAACGCGCGCCCTGACCCTGACGGCCGAGAGAAATGATGGGCGAAAAGCCGAATTCGTTCTTGTTGTCGCCCTGATATTTCGGCGCAGAAAAACCCGAACCGCCGAGCTTCAAATACCAGTCGCCGGAAAACCAGCCATCGGCATGGGCGTTACCGACGGCAAAAAGCGATAAAACACAAGCGGCGACGGCCGCTGATGGCTTGAACATGAAAATAACCCCAGGAAACGCAATACAAACAGGTAAGCGTAGAATTAGAGGGATTCCGTTTCCATTCCATTAACCAGCGCGAGAAGGCGGCGATTAGCTCTTCCGTCATTCCGGCCCTGAGCCGGAATCCAGCCGTCGCGCGTCTGCGCGGCGGGAAGCCTTCTTTCAGCCCAAGGACTTGGGCTGGCTGGATGCCAGATCAGGTCCGGCATGACGGTGACGAATGGACAAACCTTAGAACATAACCTTCTCAAGCGGCGGCCGCGTCTTTTCGAACTCCAGCAGTTTTTCCTCGTTGCGGGCAATGTAGTCGCGATTATGCGGAACGGCGTCGCGATCCTTGGCGAGCTGGATCTGGAAAATATGGAAATTTTCGTGGGTAAAGGCCATTTCGGACCCCGCCAGATAAAATTCCCACATGCGGAAGAAACGTTCGTCATAAAGTGCTACCGCCTCTGCCTTGCGCGCCACGAAACGTTCGCGCCAGTGCCGCAGCGTATGCGCATAATGCATGGGCAGGATTTCGATATCCTTCACCAGCAGCCCCGACTTCTGGATGGCCGGCAGCACCTCGGCAAGCGAGGGGATGTAACCACCGGGGAAAATATATTTTTCGATGAAGGGATTGGTTGCAAGTGCCGGACTGGGCTGGCCGATGGAGTGCAGCACCATTACGCCCTTGTCGTCCAGAACCTCCGCCACTTTGTCGAAATAATCGCGGTAATGGGTCGGCCCGACATGTTCGAACATGCCGACCGAGACGATACGGTCGAATTTCTTCGAGGCAGGCAGGTAACGGTAGTCCTGCAATTCGAAACGAACATTGCCGGCAAGCCCACGTTTTGCTGCACGGTCGCGGGAAACGCGCAGTTGCTCCTCGCTGAGCGTGATGCCGGTCACATCGGCACCCGCACTTTCGGCAATATACATCGCCATGCCGCCCCAGCCGGACCCGATCTCCAGTACGCTCTGGCCCGGCTCCGTCATCAGCTTGGCGGCGATGTGCCGCTTCTTGGCGACCTGCGCCTCATAAAGGCTGATGCCCGGCGGATTGAAATAGGCGCAGGAATATTGCCAGTCCTCATCAAGGAAGATGTCGAACAGCTTGGCGCTCAGATCGTAGTGATGGGCGACGTTGCTCTTGTTGTGGTTTACCGGCAGATGCATCCTGATGCGGGCGGCGATGATGCGGGCCATACCACGCCACACCATGCCGAAGGACAGCGCCTCGCTTAGCGTGTTGCTTTTAACCAGCGCCAGAAAGTCGTAGATGTCGCCCTCGACGACCTGCATACGGCCTTCCATATAAATTTCGGCGAGTTTCAGCGCAGGATCGGCAGCGATCTCCTGCATGGCAGCTTCGTCGGTGAAATTCAGAACCACCCTTGTTCCGGTACCGTTACCAAATGTACGGCTACCACCCGGGCTATTGACGACAAGATTACCGTTCTTGATTATCTTTTCGAGAAGAACATGCAGAGACGACGCCATGGCACCCCCAATTGCTAAGTCTCACTTATCAATTTTTCTGACCGTATTCCTTTCAGCACAAGTTTCAAGATAGTCTTATTTCAAAAAAATTGAACGATTTCATCAAGCAAAAAGCCCCACCGGGGTTTCCGGCAGGGCTTTTCCATAGAAATCATTTCAACCGGAGGTCAGCGTCGCTTCATCGCTTCGGCCAGAGCCGCAGCAAGAGCACCACCGGATTGCGACCCTTCGTTGTGTCCCTGCGGTTTGGAATTCGCGTGGCGCATGGCGCCCGCATTGCCCTTTTCGCGCATTGGCTGGGGTGCCGCCTCGCCGCCGTCCTTGCGCATGGTGAGGGCAATACGCTTGCGCTTCACATCCACTTCCACGACACGGACCTTGACGACATCACCCGCTTTCACGACCTCATGCGGGTCTTTCACGAAACGGTCGGCCAGCTGCGAGACATGCACGAGCCCGTCCTGATGCACACCGATATCCACGAAAGCGCCGAAGGCGGCGACATTGGTGACGGTACCTTCCAGCAACATGCCCGGTTTCAGATCGGTGATCTCGTCCACGCCGTCAGCAAAGGTCGCCGTCTTGAAGCTTGGGCGCGGGTCTCGGCCGGGCTTTTCCAGTTCGGCGATGATGTCCTTGACGGTGGGCAGGCCGAATTGTTCGTCGATGAAGCGCTTCGGATCGAGCCCCTTCAGCGTGGCGCTGTCACCCATCAGCGTGCGCAGGTCGCGACCGCAGGCGGCAACGATCTTTTTCGCAACGCCATAGGCTTCGGGGTGCACGGAGGACGAATCCAGCGGTTCCTTGCCGTTGGGGATACGCAGAAAGCCGGCGCATTGCTCGAAGGTGCGCTGGCCAAGGCGCGGCACCTTCAACAGCTCCTTGCGGCTGGCAAAGGGGCCGGTCTGGTCGCGGTGTGCAACGATGGCATCGGCAATCGAAGCACCGAGGCCGGAAACCCGCGCCAGAAGCGGCGAGGAGGCGGTATTGAGATCGACACCGACGGCATTCACCGCATCTTCCACGACCGCGTCGAGTGAACGGCTAAGACGGCCCTGATCGACATCGTGCTGATACTGCCCGACGCCGATGGATTTCGGTTCGATCTTCACCAGTTCGGCCAGCGGGTCCTGAAGGCGGCGGGCGATGGACACCGCGCCACGCAGGGACACGTCGAGATTGGGGAATTCCGCCGCCGCCCGTTCCGACGCGGAATAGACCGATGCGCCCGCCTCCGAAACGATGACCTTGGTGGGCTTTGCGCCGGAAGCCGAAGCCGGCATCTGTGTCAGCAGATCGGCGACCAGCTTTTCCGTCTCACGGCTGCCCGTGCCGTTGCCGATCGCGATCAGCTCGACATTGTGCTTGCGGATGAGCATGGCGAGTTCCGCCTGCGCGCCGCGCACGTCGTTCCTCGGCTGGAAGGGATAGACCGTCGTGGTGTCGAGCAGCTTGCCGGTGCCATCCACCACGGCCACCTTGACGCCGGTGCGGATGCCCGGATCGAGCCCCATGGTGGCGCGTGAGCCCGCCGGTGCGGCCAGCAGCAAATCCTTGAGATTGCGGGCGAAAACATTGATCGCCTCTTCTTCCGCACGTTCGCGCAATTCGCGCATGAGATCGAGCGAAAGCGACATGGAGAGCTTCACCCGCCAGGTCCAGCCTGCCACTTCCATCAACCATTGATCGGCGGGGCCGGCATTGCGGATATCGAAGGCGGCCGCGACGGTACGCTGCGCGGGTTTGACCGGAGAGGGATCATCCGCATCGACATCGATGGTCAGCGTCAGAATCTCCTCGTTCCAGCCGCGCAGCATGGCCAGCGCGCGGTGTCCCGGCACTGTCGCCCAGCGCTCGAAATGATCGAAATAATCGGAGAATTTTTCGCCTGCCGCCTGCTTGCCGTCGACCACCTTGGCGCGGAAAATGGCGTTCTGGCGCATATAGTCGCGCAGGCGTCCAAGAAGATCGGCGTTTTCCGTCATGGTTTCCGCCACGATGTCGCGCGCGCCTTCAAGCGCTGCCTTCACATCCGCCACCTCGCCCTGCACATAGGCCTCGCCAAGCTTTGCCGGATCGGCTGCGCGGTTTGCCCAGATCGCTTCGGCCAGCGGACCGAGACCGCGCTCGCGGGCGATTTCGGCGCGGGTGCGGCGCTTCGGCTTGTAGGGCAGATAAAGGTCTTCCAGCTCCGCCTTGGTGCCCGCCTGCATGATCTTGACCATCAGGGCGTCCGTCATCTTGCCTTGACCGTTGATGGTATCAACAATGGAGGCGCGGCGCGCATTGAGTTCACGCAGATAGACGAGGCGTTCGGCAAGCGTTCGAAGCTGGGTATCATCCAGCCCTCCCGTCGCTTCCTTGCGGTAACGGGCGATGAAGGGCACGGTCGCTCCCTCGTCCAGCAACGCCACTGCCGCCTTCACCTGATCGGCGCGGGCGTTGATTTCGGAGGCGATGAGCGTGGCGAGGCGGGCATTATCTGCGGTCATGGGGTTCTCTGATGTCACATCTGGAGCGGCGAACATAATGTCTGATTGTGGCGTGACAACAAGAGGCGGCAACGATTCCACAGGAAAGGCTGAGTTCGAGGGAAAGACGGGCATTTGAGGCGCTTTCTCCTTGACCTTTCGCCCCCCTGCCCTTAACGCCCCTCAAACAAGGTTACAGGCGAATTTGCAGGAGTGTTGACCATGAAAGTTCTGTTGATCGGTTCCGGCGGACGCGAACATGCGCTGGCGTGGAAAATCGCCCAGTCTCCCCTGCTCGATGAACTTTATGCCGCTCCGGGCAATCCCGGCATCGCCGACCATGCGACACTCGTTTCGCTTGACGTGGAAGACCACGCCGCCGTTATCGCCTTTGCCAGGGAAAAGGCGATTGACTTCGTCGTCGTCGGACCGGAAGCGCCGCTGGTTGCCGGTCTGGCAGATGATCTGCGTGCGGCTGGTATTGCCACCTTCGGGCCTTCGAAAGCAGCCGCTCAGCTTGAGGGTTCCAAGGGGTTCACGAAGGATCTATGCGCCCGTTACGATATTCCAACCGGGGCTTATCAGCGTTTCAAGACCGCCGAACCGGCAAAGCAATATGTCCGTGAACAGGGCGCACCCATCGTCATCAAGGCCGACGGGCTTGCCGCCGGCAAGGGCGTAACGGTTGCCATGAGCGAGGCGGAAGCGCTTGCCGCAATCGACGACTGTTTCGACGGCGCTTTTGGCGCTGCCGGCGCCGAGGTTGTGGTGGAAGCTTTCCTCGACGGTGAGGAAGCCAGTTTCTTCTGCCTTTCCGATGGCAAAACCGCGCTGGCGTTGGCAACAGCCCAGGACCACAAGCGCGTGGGTGATGGCGACACCGGCCCCAACACCGGCGGAATGGGCGCCTATTCCCCCGCCCCGGTGATGACACCGGCCATGGTGGAGCGCACCATGAAAGAAATCATCGAACCGACGATTTCTGGCATGGCGAAAGACGGCAATCCCTTCTCCGGCGTATTTTTCGCCGGTCTGATGATCACCGCCAAAGGCCCCGAGCTGATCGAATACAATGTGCGTTTCGGCGATCCGGAATGTCAGGTGCTGATGATGCGCCTCACGAGCGACCTGCTGCCGATCCTCTACGCCACTGCTACCGGCACGCTGGACAAGGTAGAAGCGGAATGGCGCGACGATGCGGCGCTGACCGTTGTTCTAGCTTCCAAGGGTTATCCCGGTGCCTACGACAAGAACACGCCCATCGCCCATATTCCCGATGCCAGCGAAGAGGCAAAGGTGTTCCATGCCGGGACGGCGCTGAAGGACGGCAGACTGGTGGCGACGGGCGGACGTGTGCTGAACGTCACCGCCTTTGGCAAGAACGTGACGGAAGCGCAGGCGCGCGCCTATGCGCTGGCGGCCAAGGTGGAATGGGAAAACGGCTTCTGCCGTCGCGATATCGGCTGGCAGGCCGTGGCGCGCGAAAAAGTCTGACCATTCAAGGCATACAGCGGCCGGGGCGCAGATTTCGCTCAATTTTTACCAAGTTTGCTGACCTGATGGAAACGAAAGACCGATAATATCTGCCGAACATTGAAGGGCGCATTCTGTCTCGATCGTGAGGCTGCGCCGTCATTTCGGGGGTTTTTCGATGCGTCGTCTTCTTTTGACAGCGGTTGTCGCGCTGACCGGCGGGTCTGCGGTGGCGTCTTCCATCGAATATGTAAACGGCACCCACACCAGCAATGGCAGCTTCGTTCGCCTCGACTGCGCCCGCTGCCAGCCCGTGAAGGACAACCCTGCCCCCGAGGGCTTTGCCATCCCCTCCATCGAGCCGGGCACGCAGCACACGGAAATGCGTGAAATCGAGGGTAAGCGCACGCTGGTGCGCACCGAGGCCTGGCTTGGCGGCGCGCCCGTCACCTTCGTCAGCACCAATCCCGCTTGGATGCCGCAGGAAACCCCTGGCACCGCAATTGCCACCTATGATGAGGGTGAAGCTGGCACTCCCCCCGAGGAAACGGCAGCCACGCCAGCAGGCATAGACATGACCGCGACCACGGCAGCGACGAAGACAATTTCGGCGGCCAATGCCACGGCACCGTCAAGCGCATCAGCAATGGCGGCACCCGATTTCCAGGATTTCAAATTGCGCGGCAATTGACCGACAGTGTCGGCGGCGTCTTTGATGACAAAAGTCAAATAATCGCGTCATCGCTGCATTTTTCGAAGTGCACGGCAACCATCCGGTGAATAATAAATTATGCATCCATTATTCTGCCAAGCACGCTCATAAAGCTTTTGCTAATTAAATATTTATTCAAATTTTTTGCCGCTAAGTGACCTCATAGTGCGATGCAGCACGACATGAGGGCTTAAAGCGGACTTTCGCTTTCAGGCTGATCACAGCGCATCAGGCGCCTTCCCATTTTCGAAACTTCGGCAGCGCGCGGCTTTTTCCGGCTCGCGACGCAAAAGCTTGTGAGCGCCCATGAAGAATCTTTCCATTTCCCGTCAGCTGATCGTGCTCGTGGTGGCCCTTATGGCCGCCTTCGCAGCAGCAACGTTTTACCAGCTGAAATCTGCCACCGACGCGATCTATGAAGAACGCTACGGCATGCTGCGGACACAGGTGCAATCCGCCATTTCCATCCTGCAATCCTTCCACGACAAGGAAAAGGCCGGGACACTTTCACGCGAAGACGCCATGAAGCAGGCCTTCGCGACCGTCAGCGCCATGCGGTTCACCCCGGATGGCTATCTGTTCGGTTACGACTACGACGTGACGATGAAATTCCATCCCGACGCGAAGCGTGTCGGCGAGAACTACAAGGGCAAGCCGGACAGCAAGGGCTTCCAGTATCGTGACGAGCTCGTACGGCTTGGCCGCAACGGCGGCGGCCAGACGGATTTCTACGGTCCGAAGCCCGGCATGGAAGGCAATGACTACGCCAAAAGCTCCTACGCCCTTGCTTTCGAGCCATGGCAGGTGGTGGTCGTGACCGGCGTTTACATCGATGATCTGAATGCCCAGGTTCGTGGCGAGGTGATGAGGGCGCTGTCCATCGGTGCCGCCATCTTCGTGCTGGCACTTGCCGCCGCCTTCTACGTTATCCGGGGGATCTCGAAGCCGCTCGGCGACATTCACAGGGCGCTCGGTGAAGTCGCCAATGAGAACGTCTCGCTCACCATACCCCACACCGGGCTGACCAACGAGGTGGGCATGATGGCGAAGGCCACGGCCTCGCTTCAGGACAAGGTGCGGGAGCGCCACGCCATGCAGCGCCGGGAGGAAGAACAGCAGCAGCAGCTCAACGCCGAGCGCCAGAACAACCTCGACATGCAGCGCGACGAGGCCGCATTGCAGGCGCGTGTCGTCACCACCATTGGCGAGGCGCTGGAAAAACTCGCCGGCGGTGATCTGACCGTGCGTTGCGCCGATCTCGGCAACCGTTACGCCGCGCTGCGCGACAATTTCAACGAGGCATTGACCCATCTCGACGCCGCCATGGCCAAGGTGAATTCCAAGAGCATCGATATCGGCGGTTCGAAGGAAGAAATCCGCAAGGCCTCCAACGAGCTTTCGCAGCGCACCGAACGGCAGGCGGCAAATCTAGAGGAAACCTCTGCCGCGCTCGACGAATTGACGGTTGCGGTACGCCAGACGGCTGAAGGTGCAGCCGACGCCGCCAAACGCGTCACGACAGTCAGTTCCGAAGCGATGCGCAGCGACCGGGTGGTGGAAGAAGCGATTGCGGCGATGAGCGGCATCGAACAATCTTCCGATCAGATTTCGAACATCATCGGCGTGATCGACGACATCGCTTTCCAGACCAATCTTCTGGCACTGAATGCGGGCGTGGAAGCGGCGCGTGCCGGGGAAGCGGGCAAGGGCTTTGCCGTGGTGGCACAGGAAGTGCGCGAACTGGCGCAGAAATCTGCCGCCGCCGCCAAGGAGATCAAGGACCAGATCGCCCGCTCTTCCAACCAGGTGGAAAACGGCGTGCGTCTTGTCGGCGAAGCCGGTGACGCGCTGAAACGCATCTCGGACCAGATCAAATCCGCCAACGAGATCGTCGGCAAGATCGCCCATTCGGCGGCCGAACAGGACACGACGCTGCGCTCTATCTCCACGTCGCTCAACCAACTCGACGTCGCCACCCAGCACAATGCGGCGATGGCGGAAGAGACCACGGCTTCGGCGGAAGCGCTGGCCGTCGATACCGAAGAGCTACTGAACCTCATCCGCGGCTTCCGCGTCTCCTCCGGCAACCAACTCCACGGCATGGCAGAGCAGATGCGCATGGCGGGGTGATATACGCCGAGGTGATGGATAAACGAAAACGCCGGAGGAAACTCCGGCGTTTTTTTGTTTCAACGTGTCGAAGTATCCAGCCGGTCGATATCGGCAGGCGAAAAGACCGCAATTCCCGCTCTTTCAAGCAGTGCCGCCGTCACACCATTGCCCGCATGTTTGATGCCGGAGAACGAGCCGTCATAGATCGCGACCGATCCGCAGGACGGGCTGCCGTCGATCAACAGCGCGTGCGTACAGCCATTGGCTTTAGCGAGGGCCAACGCCTTTTCCGCACCGGCAATAAATTCCGCTGTGACATCGCCGCCGGTTACTTCCAGCACCCGGGCGCGGCCTTCCAGCACATCGAGACCGGAAGCGCTATTCTCAATTTCCGCCGGCGGGCGCGGCACGGGCATCCCGCCCGCCATTTCCGGACAGATCGCCACCAGCCTGCCTTCATCCCGCCAGCGGTCTATCGCCGGGTGTACGAGAGGTTTGCCCTTGCCGTCATAGCGGACCGCCTGGCCGAGGAGACAGGCGCTGATTAGGATTTTGGTGATCATCAGGCCGCTGCGACAGCGAGATGTATACCCGAGTTCTTCTGAAGCGCTTGAATGACACTAAACAGATTATCGGCCCGGGGATTTCCCTTCGGGCCGAACATGCGCATCAGGCTTTTCGCAGGCACATCCACGTGTTTGGATAAAGTCTCGAAACCGATCGTGGCGTTGATGAAATCTCGCAATACCGACTTGCCGGTTTCGACATCTCCCTCCAGCAACAGTTCCACAGCATCCGACAAGAGAGCCGCCCGGAAGGCTGGGTCTTTTTCCGCCCTCGCCTTGACTGTCTGTTTGAATTCCCGCGTTAGCGCCATGTCAATCACCCATCCCGGCACCCTTGTGGGCGCCCTTTCTGGATTTATAATCCTGCCAAAAGGCCTTGGCCGCTTCGATATCGTTCTGCTGCCGTGCCTTGGTTCCACCAATCAGCAATATCACCAGCTCATCACCGTCACGCCCGAAATAGACACGATATCCGGGGCCATAATCGATCCGGTATTCGAGAACACCGGAGCCAACGGATTTTACGTTGGAGAGATTGCCCTGCCCCATCCGGGTCACGGCCATCGTTACCTTCGACGCTGCACGCGCGTCGATCTTCACGAACCATCGCTCAAATGGGCTCGATCCGTTAGGGTCCAGATATTCAACGACCTTCATGGAGCAATAGTAACATAAACATTACCATTGGCAACCCTGCCTCACCCCGTAATCTTCGAGAAATCCGCAACCGTTCCGGTGGCTTCACGAATGGCCTTCAACAGCGCCAAACGGTTTGCGCGGATGGCCGCGTCCTCGTCGTTGACGAGCACATCCTCGAAAAACTTGTCGACGGGCGCGCGAAGCGTCGAAAGCGCCTGCATGGCGGAGCGGAAATCTTCCGTCTCGACGGCCTTTGCGGCATCGGCGGAAGCGGTCTTGATCCCCGCGTAAAGCGCCTTTTCGGCGTCGAGCTTCAGCAGTTCTTCTGAAACGCTGTTCGCAACCACGGTGCCCTTCTTTTCCTCTGCGGCCAGAAGCTGGGTGGCGCGCTTTGCACCGGCCAGCAGGTTCCGGCCATCTTCGCCGGTGATGAAGGCGGTCAGCGCCTCGACACGGCGGGCGATCATCAGCAGGTCGTCGGATTCCGGCGTCAGGACGGCGTCGATCAGATCGTAACGCGCGCCGAGGTCGCGCAGATAGACTTTCAGGCGGTCATGGAAGAAGGAGAGAAGGTCAGTATCCTTCGCGACGCTCAAGAGAGGCAGGCGCACGTTCTTTTCAAGCAGAATACGAACCACGCCCAGCGCCGCACGGCGCAGTGCGAAGGGATCCTTCGAACCGGTAGGCTTTTCATCGATGGCCCAGAAGCCGACGAGCGTGTCGAGTTTGTCGGCGAGAGCAACCGTGATCGCCACCTTGTCGGCTGGCAGGCGGTCGGAGGGACCCTGCGGCTTGTAGTGATCCTCGATCGCCGCGGCGACACTTTCGTTTTCACCCTGCAAGGTTGCGTATTTTCGGCCCATCAGGCCCTGAAGCTCGGGGAATTCGCCGACGGCTTCGGTGCGCAGGTCGGCTTTCGCCAGCACCACGGCGCGGTCCACCATAGCAGCATCGGCACCGACGACGGGGGCCAGAGCCTTGGCCAGTTCGCGAATGCGGGCCACACGCTGCCCTTGAGTGCCGAGCTTCGCATGGAAGGTAACGTTCAGCGCATCGAGCTTGGCCATGCGCTGGTCGAGCGGCTTCTTGAGATCGAGGCCAAATTTCGCAGCCGAATCCTTGAGCGTCTCCAGATCGGGCAGATCGCCCTGGTCACGGTTCCAGAAATGGCGGGCATCCGACAGGCGGGCGCGGACGACCTTGCCGTTGCCATGGATGATTTCCTTGCCGCCGTCGCTTGCCTCGATGTTCGAGATCAGGATGAAGCGGTTGGAAAGACCCTCTTCCGCACCCTGATTGCGGGTGACGAAACACTTCTGGTTGGTCTTGATGGTCAGCCGGATGATTTCCGCCGGGATTTGCAGGTAATCCTCCTCGAAAGTGCCCATCAGCACCTGCGGCCATTCAACAAGGCCGGAGACTTCTTCCAGCAGGCCTTCGTCTTCCACCAGCTCAAGGCCGTTGGCAAATGCCAGATCCTTGGCATCGTGCAGGATGATATCCTTGCGGCGGTCGGCATCGAGAATGACCTTCGCCTTTTCAAGGCTGGAGACATAATCCTCGAAACGGCGCACGGTGATCGGACCCGGCGCATGGAAACGGTGGCCATAGGTGACGTTGCCAGCGACGATGCCGTCGATGACAAAGGGAATGACCTGGGTTTCGTCATGTTCGGGGCCGAACAGGCAGACGATGGATTGCAGCGGGCGCACCCAACGCAGGCTCTCCGAGCCCTTGCCTTCGATGCCGGCATAGCTGGAACCCTTCGGCATGGAGGCCGGGCCGGAGCGCATGGATTTCGGCCAGGGGAAGGAGCGGATGATGCCGGGCATCACCTCGGCGATGATCTCTTCCGCCGGGCGGCCGGGCTTGTTGATGATGGCGATGTAGAAATCGCCTTTCTTCGGATCGGAAACGACCTGAGCCTCGGAGACATCATTAAGGCCAGCGCCGCGCAGAAAGCCCTCAATCGCCTTTTCGTTTGCATCGGTGCGCGGACCCTTCTTTTCCTCACGCACATCGGCGGAGCGGGCATTGAGGCCGCGAATATCCAGCGTCAGGCGGCGCGGCGTCCAATATTCGCGCGCGCCCTCATAGGTCAGCCCTCTCTCCACCAAGGCGTCAGTGACGAGTTTCTTCAGATCGCCCGCCGCCTTGCGCTGCATGCGTGCGGGGATTTCCTCGGAGCGAAGTTCAAGCAGAAGATCGGGCATGGGATAAGGACTTTAATCTGTTGCAAAAGAGTGTCGCGGACTTAGCAAGACCAGCGGCAAAAGTCATCAGCTATCGGTTAAATTACCGCCGGTGGACGTTACCAGCCGCCACCACCACCGCCGCCGCCGCCCGAGCCGGAAGAACCACCGCCACCGCCACCTGAAAAGCTGGAGGAAGATGAGCTGACAGGCTGGGGAATGGTGGAAGCGATTGTATTCGCCATGGAAGTGGAGAACCCACCAATCCGGTCTCCGAAGCTGCCGTAATTGCTGCCCAAATACCAGCCGGGCGCATAACTTGCCGCGGCGGCACCAGCGGCGGCTGTCGCGAGCCAGGTCTCGAAGGTGCGGCTCCAGGGTTTTTCCACGCCGAGCGCGACCGCATAGGGCAGCAATGTCTCAAAATGCTGCGGCGACATGGCGGGGGCATCCGACATATTCATCCGGTCCTTTTCCGCCAGCGTCAAATACGTTCTGAGGCCCTCGATGCCGTCCATCAGCTTGCGGCCGAGCGGCGTCGGCGCACCCATCAGGAACAGGAACAGCGCGTTGGTAAGCACGATGCCGCCGATGGCAGCCAGCGCCAGCGACTTGGTGTCATGCGTCACATCCAGCAGGATCTGTGTGGCAATGCCGCCAATGACCGAAAAAGCCACAAAACCGGCAAAGGCCAGCATAACGATGCCGCCGATGCGCTTGCTCAACGACGCGCCACGCGAGAACTGTCGGCCGATGCCGATCGACAGGATGCTGAAGAAGAAGGCGAAAAAGCCGAAGACCAGCACGGCGGCAATGGAGCTTTCATCGAGATCACCGAACACCAGCGTCGCGACGATGATGGCGACGCTGAATAAGATGCCGAAAACGATGTAACCGGCATTGCTGCGGTAATATTTGCCGCGGTGCTCTTTCTCTATCGCCGCGCGAAACTGCTTGCCGACTTTTTCGACTTCCGTTCCATGCGCCTTGTCGATGGTGAGCGTCTCGCCCGGACCGCCGATGGAGGACAACAGCGTCTTCTGCCCGCTCGGCAACTCCGCCCCAGCCTGCTTTTGCGTGCGGCGGATGACGATGGAGTTCTTCAGATCCTCCAGAACGACATAACCCTTGACCGCCAGATCAAGTGCCGAGGCGGACAGCGCTGTCCAGCCTGCGCCGGAAAAACCCCTGTTATCAACGTAATTGACCAGAGCCGGCGAAAGCCCCTCCGGCGCATCCCAGCGCGGCACGACTACACCCCTGGCCGGATCACGGCCGACCGCGAACCATGCTCGCAGATAATAGAGCAGCACTGCGAAAAGCCCGCCGCCCGAAAGCAGGATGGCAAGATTGTCACGTAGCCACCAACCTGCCTCCTGGGAGGAGTCGGGGGCGGCAATGGCGCCCTTCGGTAACTTCACGGCAACTGTCATGCCCTCGCCCACTGAAAACGGGCGGGTAGAGGCAAAAAACACCTCGTTGCCTTCGCTCAAAATGCGCGCATCCTTGCCTTTGGCACCGAGTGGACCGGTGAAAACGGCAGTATCGGTGGCCTTCACGCCCTGTGGCAAAGTGATGGTGGCGGAAATCTCACCCATCGGAAACTGCCAGCCATTGCCGGTGACGTTCCAGGTGAGTTCGTCATAATCGCTGAAATAACGGATCTGCCGGGCGGTGGTGTAGGTGATCTGGAAGATATGCTCGCCGGTCGGAAGAAAACGGTCGGCGCTGCCGGTATAAATGCGGATGCCGCCATCGATATTCTCGGTGCGCCAGTTCTCCGGCGCGCCATCGCGCTCCACCGATACGACGTTAAAATCCACCTTGGTGCGTCGGTTATTCGCATCCAGCGCATAAAGCGGGAAATCGCGGAAGATGCCACGCTTGATGTTCTGGCCTTCGGCACGGGCGGTGATGGTTTCCGTCACCGTCAGTTCGCCACTCTTCGCAACCTCGACGACGGAATGATAGGAGCGGATGAATTCTTCCGCAAAGGCCGGGCAGGTCGCGCCCAGGAAGACAAGCAGCGCGAGAAGTCTTGCGGCGATGGTCTTCACGGGGCGGTCTCCTCCAGCCGGTTTCAGTGCTGCGGCTCGGCAGCACTTTCCTTTTCGGTATAGTCGACGCCGAGCGAGGCGAGCGCCTTCCAGTAGCCCGGATAGGTCTTGCCAACGCAGGCAGGGTTCTGGATGGCGATGCCGCCGATCTTCAGAGCCGCGAGCGCAAAGCTCATGGCGATGCGGTGATCGGCAAAAGTATCGATGGAGGCATCGACCGTCTGGCCCGCCAGCGCCGGGTCGGCATGCACGATCAGGTCGTCGCCTTCCTCATGCGCCAGACCGTTGCGGATTTCGTTGAGGCCGAGCGAGACGGCACGGATACGGTCGCATTCCTTCACACGCAGATTGGCAATGCCGACGAAACGTACCGGCGTTTCGTTGAACGCGGCGAGAACGGCGATGGTCGGAATGGCGTCCTGCATCTGCGAACCGTCGATTTCAGCGGGCAGGTGCGGAAACTGCGCCATGACCTCATAGGCCTTGGCATCCGGCTGGGTGAACTTGTCGGCGGGCGTGCCGATGTCGATCGCACCGGCGGTAAGAAGCTCCGCGCCCCAGAGATAGGTGGCGGCGGATGCATCCGGTTCGATGTGGAAATCGGTCGCGGTGTAGCCGGTCGGATGCACGCGCCAGATGGCGTTGCTGACCCGCTCCACCTTCGCACCGAAAGCTTCCATGGCTGATGTGGTGAGGTCGATATAACCCTTCGCGCCGATTTCCTCGCCCTTGAGGATGATATCGACAGGCTTGTCGCCGCAGGCGGCCGCCATCAGAAGTGCCGACACATACTGGCTGGAGAGGTTGGCATCGATGGTGACGCTGCCCTTCGGGAAACCCATGCCCTTGCCCCGCACGGTGACTGGCGGGCAGCCGGTCGGCGCATCCGCTTCGACGCCGAGGGCGCGCAGCGCTTCCACCAGCGGCATGATCGGGCGTTTGCGCATGTGCTCGTCGCCATCGATGATAACGGCGCCATCCACCAGCGCTGCAGCCGCAGTCAGGAACCGAGTGGCTGTGCCGGCATTGCCGAGAAAAAGCGGCTTTTCCGGCTGTTGAAGCACGCCTGTACCCTCCACCACGAAGGTCGTGGCGTCAGGTTCTGTCACCTTAACGCCCATGGCGCGCAGGGCTTCGGCCATATAGAGCGTATCATCGCTCTTCAACGCGCCGGTTAGGCGGCTTTTTCCCTTGGCGAGGCCAGCCAGCAGAAGCGCGCGGTTGGTGATGGATTTGGAGCCGGGCGGCTCTACCTTGCCGGAAAGCGGGTGGCCGGGCGGGGTGATGGTCAGTTCGATCATGATCGTCGTCTTGTCAAAGAATGCGGCAGAGAGCCGGGATACAGGAATGTCGGCGGGAGGACTTGGCCCCTGGGAACGGTTGCCTTAGAATTTCACGGTCGGCACGGCGCGGTCTGCCGGGTTGTCGATCTCGAAATAAGGCGCCTTGGCAAAACCGAACTGGCCGGCGATCAGATTGGATGGGAAGCTTTCCACCCTGACGTTCAGATCGCGCGCGGCGCCATTGTAATAACGGCGCGACATCTGCAGTTCGCCCTCGATGGTTTCCAGCGAGCGCTGCAATTCCAGAAAGTTCGTATTGGCTTTCAGATCGGGATAGGCTTCAGCGAGCGCAAAGAGCTTGCCGAGCGCCTGCGACAGCATGCCTTCCGCCTGGGCGCGGCCTTCGACATCGCCCGCCGGCACAGCCTGCGCCCGGTTGCGCATGGCAATCACCTCTTCGAAGGTGCTTTTCTCATGCGCCGCGTAGCCCTTCACGGTCTCGATGAGATTGGGAATGAGATCGGCGCGGCGTTTCAACTGCACGTCGATGCCCGACCACGCCTCTTCCTTCATCTGCCTCGCCTTGACGAGGCCGTTATAGATGAAGACGACATAGAGCGCGATTGCCGCGATGATTGCCAGCGTGATGAACATTCCCGACCCCTCCTCAAGAGGCGCGAGCGCCGCAACGGCACCCGCACGTTAGACTGTTGCCCCGCCTTACATAAAGGTTTAGGCGGCCCTGTTCCAGTTCAACCCGCCCGCATCCGTGAGCAGGAAGGCTTCGCCGCAGGCTTTTGCCAGCGTGCGCACGCGCAGGATATAGCTCTGGCGTTCCGTCACCGAGATCACGCCGCGCGCATCCAACAGGTTGAAGACATGGCTTGCCTTGATGCACTGGTCATAGGCCGGGAACACGCATTTATGCAGGCGCTGATTGTCATCATCACCCGGCGCACCGGCGGCAAGAAGCGCCTGGCATTCCTTTTCCGCGTCGATGAAATGGCGATGCAGCATGCCGGTGTCGGCAAATTCGAAATTATGGCGGGAGTATTCCTGCTCGGCCTGCAGGAAGACGTCACCATAGGAGATTTTCTCTTCACCCTCGCGGCCGTTGAAGTTGAGGTCGTAGACATTGTCGACGCCCTGAACATACATGGCCAAACGCTCCAGACCGTAGGTCAGTTCGCCAGCGACCGGCGAGCATTCGATGCCGCAGACCTGCTGGAAGTAGGTGAATTGCGACACTTCCATACCGTCGCACCAGCACTCCCAGCCGAGACCCCAGGCGCCGAGCGTCGGGCTTTCCCAGTCGTCTTCGACGAAGCGCACATCATGCAGCAGTGGATCGAGACCGATCGCCTTCAGCGAACCGAGATACAGTTCCTGAAGGTTGGAAGGGTTGGGCTTCAGAATGACCTGATACTGGTAATAATGCTGCAAACGGTTGGGGTTTTCACCGTAGCGACCATCGGAAGGCCGGCGCGAGGGCTGCACATAGGCAGCCTTCCACGGCTTCGGGCCCAGCGCGCGCAGCGTCGTTGCCGGATGAAACGTACCAGCGCCCACTTCCATATCATAGGGCTGCAATACCGCGCAGCCCTTGTCGGCCCAGTAATTGTGCAGCGTCAGGATCAGCGCCTGAAAGGAACGCTTGGGGTTCATATGGTCTGGAATATCGGTCATTGCAGTCATCGCGGCGTTGTGAGGATAAGTAAGCACTGACTTACTTCGGATGCGGACTGGTGCCACGGCATGGCGAAGGGGTCAAGGATTTATGCGTGGAGACACCGGCTTACGTCTCATCCTCACGCTTCACGCGGTATTCGCCGGTTTCGGGATCCTTGATCAGCGTGCCGATGGCGCCGGTTTCGCGTTCCTTTTCGCGCTGCTTCGATTTTGCCGAAAGCTTTTCCGCATCGCGAACGAAGCGGCGGTAGAGGATGACGGATCCCACCACCAGAAGAACAATTGTAATAAGCTGCGCCATAAGGCCCTATTCCTGCGACATCATAGACCGAAACGCGACCACAATGCCTTTTCTTCGGCAACTTCCGCAAGTCCAGAGACGGCGCCTGCCGCAAGCCTTTCGGCATTGAGGCCGAGTGCCGCATTCACGCCCGGCACTTTTTTGCCGAACAGCGAGCGCCCACCGGTGACGAGCTGAAGCTTGACCTTCGTCCCGTAACGGCGGCGCAGAACTTCCCTCATGTCGCCCAAGCCGTCGATCAGGCCGAGATCCAGGCCACGCATACCGGTCCAGAACAGGCCGGAGAAGACCGTCTCATCGCCCTTCAATTTTGCACCGCGGCGCATCTTGACCATATCGATGAAAACATTGTGGATTTCGACCTGAAGCGACTTCAGATATTCGATGTCGCCCTCTTTTTCCGGCTGGAAGGGATCGAGGATGACCTTGTTCTCGCCGGCGGTATAGACGCGGCGCTCCACCCCGATCTTCTTCAGCATTTCAGGGAAACCGAAACCGCCGGAAACGACGCCGATCGAACCGACGATGGAGGTGGGGTCGGCGATGATCTCGTCGCCGGCAAGCGCGATCATGTAGCCACCGGAGGCCGCCACATCCTCCACGAAGATCAGGACCTTCTTGTCCTTTTCCTCGGCAAGCTGGCGGATGCGATTATAGATCATTCGCGCCTGCACCGGCGAGCCACCGGGAGAATTCACGGAAATGGCGACAGCTGGCGCGTCCTTGATGGCAAAGGCCTTTTCCAGCAGCGGTGCATAGGAGGCGAGATTGAGAGCGGGGCGGAACTGGTTGCCGCCAGCCATGATGGCGCCATGCATGCGCACAACCGGGATGACGAGTTCTTTTTTGCGAAAGCGTTTCGGCACCAGATACTTCAGAAAACCCACAATTCACTCCTCGCAGCATTTGCCTGTTCGTCACGGATGTATGTATTGCCCTGCGAAACACAATGGTTTGCGGCCGGAGGAACGGCGAATTTATAGGCCAGGCCCGATTGCCTTTACATTACGGCGATAGGCGGTGCGGCCATTATTCAGGTCATCCACGATGGGCGTGAAGGCATGGCTGCCGGTCTCGTGCATGACGAGCGGCGCCCGGAACGACAGCCGCGCCCGTGACCCCTTGATCGCCGTTACGAGCATGCGCACCGCGTCCTCACCGGGGCGTGGGTGGATGAGTGTGATCTCGATGCCGCCGAAACGGCTGCCACAGGCGGCAATGATCTCCGCCACCGATTGCGGCCGTGCAATAAGGGAAAGCTGCCCGCCTGGAACCGTGATCGCACCTGCGGTCCTGATCCAGTCCTCGAACAGGCCCTCCGTCATGGCGTGGGCCTCAGCCTTCAGCGCATCGGGCGTGCGGCGGTCACCTGAATCATTATAGGGCGGGTTCATGATGACGTGGTGAAAATGCCCGTCCGGCAGTCCGGCCTCGACGCGCGCCTTGCCACGCAGCGTCACGTCGGCCTCACACACGCTGATACGGGCGGAAAAAGCGGCATTTTGCGGCAATGCCAGGCTGCGGCGGGCAAATTCCACCATTTCCGGCGAACGTTCGAACAGGGTCACTTCGGCCTTTTCAAGCCGCGTGGCAACCGCGAAACCTGCCGCGCCCGCGCCCGCGCCGAGATCGGCTATGCGGCAGGCGCGCTCGTCCGCCACCATCGAGGCAAGAAGCATGGCGTCCATGCCGGCGCGGTGCCCCCTGCCCTTGGGCTGGAGAATGTGAAAACGGCCCCGGTGAAACGCATCCAAAGTTTCCGAAATCTCGCCGCCCACGTTCGTTTACGCCTCTTCGTTGCGCAATTCGTCGCCCAGACCGGCATCCACGAGAATGCGGCGGGCCTCACCGGCGCGGTCTTCCTCCACCAGGAACCGGCGGGGCAAAAGACCGAGCGAACCTTCCAGAATGCTCATTGCCTGATCGGCGACAAGGCAATGGATGCCGGCGTCCTTCATCAGGCTTTCGGCGAAGGATAACAGCACGGCATCGTTGGTACGGATCAGTTCACGCATGGATAAGCCCCAAATTCCCATTTTTTTGAATGGCTAGCGGCAATTCGCCCCTTGCCGCGACAGGCGCCAGTTTTTATTGTCGAACTCAAATTCGAACAGGAGTCCTGTCCCTTGGGCGTCGTCATACCGCTTGAAGAAAGCAAAAACAAACTCGCATCCGTCAAGCCGCTTGTCGACCTGACCCGTGCCGACATGGAACGGGTGAACCAGCTTATCCTTTCCAGAGCCGGTTCCGATGTCCAGATGATACCTGAGGTGGCCAACCATCTGATCTCGTCCGGAGGCAAACGCCTGCGGCCAATGCTGACGCTGGCCTCTGCCTCGATGTTCGGTTACGAGGGCGACCACCATATCAAGCTCGCCACCAGCGTGGAATTCATGCACACGGCGACGCTGCTGCATGACGACGTGGTGGATGAAAGCGATCTGCGCCGTGGCAAGTCCACCGCCCGCACCATTTGGGGCAACCAGGCAAGCGTTCTCGTCGGCGACTTCCTGCTCGGCCAGGCCTTCCGCATGATGGTGGACGTCGGCTCGCTGGATGCGCTCGACGTGCTGTCCACCGCCGCTTCGGTCATCGCCGAGGGCGAAGTGCTGCAGCTTTCGGTCGCCAAGAACATGGAAACGACCGAGGACGATTATCTGCAGGTGATTCGCGCCAAGACGGCCGCCCTTTTTGCAGCGGCCGCGGAAGTTGGCCCCATCGTCGCCAAAACCGACAAGGCAAGCCGCAGCGCGCTGAAATCCTACGGCATGAATCTCGGCCTCGCCTTCCAGCTCGTTGACGACGTGCTGGATTACGGCGGCAAATCCGCCGATCTCGGCAAGAATACGGGTGACGATTTCCGTGAGGGCAAGATAACCCTGCCGGTCATCCTGTCCTATCGCCGCGGCACGCAGGATGAGCGCGCCTTCTGGCGCAACGCCATCGAAAAGGGTGAAAGCAGCGACGAGAACCTCGAAAAGGCGCTCGGTCTCATCACCAAATACAACGGTCTTGGCGATACGATCGGCCGCGCCACGCATTACGGCACCATTGCCCGCGATGCGCTTGCACCGCTGCCGGAAAGCCCGTGGAAAAACGCACTTCTGGAAGTCATCGACTTCTGCATCGAGCGTCTCAACTGACGCTGGAGGCCTCAGGCAAACGGCGGATGGGCAAGACCGTCCGCCGCTGTTTCGGACTGGGTGTCCCGCAAGGGGAGATTGTGGCGCGGGCCATAATTTCTTGCGGGGTTGCTTCAAAAAAGCCATTCTATCGTGACCAAACAATGGAAACTGATTTTTCCGTGCTTCTGCACAAAGGCAAGGGTTCCCTCATGCGGCGTAAACCAGCACTTCGTCTTCTCTGCAGCGCGGCTCTTGCCGCCGCTCTCGCACTTGGCGCGGGTGCAAGCCCCGGCTTTGCGGAGACGAAAACGGAAGCCAAGGCCGTTACTTTCGATCCTGCCAAGGTAAATACCTTCTCCGGCGCATTCCTAGCCGCGCGCAATGCCGATGTCGATCAGGATTACCCCACCGCGATTTCGCTCTACAAGAAGGCGCTGGAATTCGATCCGGCCAATTCGGAAATCCGCCAGCGCCTGATGATCGCCGAACTGTTGAGCGGCAATTTCGAGGCTGGCGCCAAGATTGCCGATTCGATGAAGGACGATACCTCCGTCGAACGCGTGACGACCATCGTGCGCGGCCTCGACGCCATCAAGGACAAGGAATTCGTCAAGGCCGAGAAAATCCTGAAATATACCGGCCCCAACGATCTCGACCGCATGGTCAACACGCTTCTGACGGCATGGGCGCGCGCCGGTTCAGGCAAGCCCAAGGAAGCGCTGGCCCTCGTCAACAACATGAAGGGTCCGGGCTGGATTTCGATTTTCCAGAAATACAATGCCGCCGCGATCGCCCTTGTCGCCGGCAACACAGATGCTGCCCGCAAGAGCCTCAATGAGGCCGTGACGGATCGTGAAGGCGGGGCAACCGCTTCCGACACCTATATGCGCGCGGTGATGGCGCTTGCACGGCTGGAGGCTTCAGCCGGCAACAAGCAGAAGGCGCTGGACGCAATTGCGGTCGGCGACACTTTTGCGCCGAACTATGCGCCGCTCAAAGCGCTTCGCCAATCCATCGAGAAGGGCGAGAAGCCGCCGCAGCAGATCACCAATGCCGTTGAAGGCGCGGCTTCCGTGATGTTTTCGATCGCGGGCGCGCTGAACCGCGAAGGTGCCGAAGAGATCGTCACGCTTTACCTTCAGACGTCGCGGGCGCTCGATCCGCAAAGCGCCGATACGCTGATCCTTCTCGGCGGACTTGCCGAGGCGATGAAACAGCCCGACCGCGCCATCGCCTTCTACCGCGACGTGCCGAAGGATTCGCCGATGCACCGCATCTCCGAGCTGCAGCTCGGGCTAACGCTGGCGCAGACGGGCAAGGTGGAGGAAGCGCGCAACCACCTGCAATCCCTGCTGCAATCCGATCCGAAGGATATCCGTTCTTACCTCGCCTATGGCAGCGTGCTTTCCGACGCCAAGGACTACAAGGCCATGGCCGAAAACTACGACAAGGCTGTCGAGGTGATCGGTGCCGTACCGCAGAAGTCGGACTGGACCGTGTTCTTCCAGCGCGCCATCGCCCATGAGCGCCTGAAGGAATGGGACAAGGCCGAGCCGGACTTCAAGCGTGCGCTCGAACTCAACCCGGAACAGCCGCAGGTGCTGAACTATCTCGGCTATTCCTGGGTGGACAAGGGCATCAACCTCGACGAAGCGATGAAGATGATCAGCCGCGCGGTCGAGCTTCGGCCGAATGACGGCTATATCGTCGATTCGCTTGGCTGGGCGCATTTCCGGCTGGGCGCATTTGACCAGGCCGTGACTGAACTGGAGCGGGCAATCGAGCTAAAGGCCGGCGATCAGACCATCAACGATCATCTGGGCGATGCCTACTGGCGTGTCGGTCGCAAGATCGAGGCCGTGTATCAGTGGAACCGCGCACTGATTGGCGACAATGACGATCTGGACAAGGCCAAGGTGAAGGAAAAGATTGCCAACGGCCTGCCGCCGCTGGAAAAGGACGCCGAAAACACCGCCAAGAAGGAGGCCGCGCCGCAGCCGCCGGCTCCGCCAGCACCGGCCCCTGTTGCCCCTGCCCCGGATAAGAAATCCTGACGCGACATGCGCGCGGATGACATTACCAGGGCTGTCGAAACAAACGAGGCGGCCCCGGCCAAGATCAATCTGGCACTGCATGTAACCGGTCAGCGGGCAGATGGTTATCATCTGCTCGAGACGCTGGTGACCTTCACCGAAGCAGGCGACGCGATCCATGTTCGCGATGCCGATGCCGACACTTTCTCCATCTCCGGCCCGTTTGGCGATCTGCTGCGCGCAGGCGATGGCGGCAACAATCTCGTCGTCCGTGCCAGAGACCTTTTGCGTGATGCGCTTGTGGCGGCAGGTCAATCGGCACGCCCGGTTGCCATCCATCTCGAAAAGAACCTGCCGGTCGCCTCCGGAATCGGCGGCGGCTCAGCGGATGCGGCGGCGACACTGCGGGCGCTGTTGCGGCACTGGAATGCCGGGATTGTTCCTGAAAATCTCGCACCCATCGCGCTTGCGCTTGGCGCTGACGTGCCGATGTGCCTTGAAAGCCGCCCACTCATCGCACGAGGTATCGGCGAGGATATCGAGCCGGTCTCCGATCTGCCGGAATTCTTTCTGGTGCTGGCCAACCCTCTGAAAGCGGTCTCGACGCCGGAGATTTTTCGGCGATTGCTCGACAAGGCCAACTCGCCCCTGCCGGAGCGCAAAGAAGACGGCTGGATGGATTTTCTGGCGCAAAGCCGAAACGATCTGGAAGTCCCCGCGAAGGCACTTCTGCCGGAGATCGGCGCAATCGCCGGCATGCTGTCGCAGGAAGGTGCTTCCCTTGTGCGCATGTCCGGTTCGGGTGCCACCTGTTTTGGATTATTTCATTCCTTCGAGGCCGCCCGAAAAGCGGAAACATCGCTTCGAAACAAGCGCCCCGGCTGGTATTTTCAGGCGACGCGGACCATCTGAAGACAACACAATTCGAGGATAAGGCCATGGCAGGCGAAAGACCCTTCATTCCCCTCGGCATCGCGGTTCTGACCGTTTCGGACAGCCGCACGCTTGAGAATGACAAGTCCGGCGACACGCTAGTCGCACGCATAGAGGAAGCCGGACACAAGGTCGCCGCTCGTACCATCGTGGCAGACGACAAGGCTGCTATTTTCAACACCGTGCGCGACTGGACGCTCAACGGGAGCGTGGATGTGGTCATCACCACCGGCGGCACCGGCTTTACAGGCCGCGACGTGACACCCGAGGCGCTGGAACCCCTGTTCGAAAAGCGCATGGACGGCTTTTCCGCCATCTTCCATCGCATTTCCTATGAAAAGATCGGCACCGCCACCATCCAGTCACGGGCGACCGGCGGCGTGGCAAACGCCACCTTCATCTTCGTGCTGCCCGGCTCTCCCGGCGCCTGCAAGGATGCCTGGGACGGTATTCTCAAAGCCCAGCTCGATTACCGCCACCTGCCCTGCAATTTCGTTGAGATCATGCCCCGGCTTGATGAGCATTTGAAACGCGGGGCTGGCGGCGTCTAGAGTGGAATTTCAGGGGTTGTTCGTCACAGCGGACCAAAACCCCATCACGCCAGATATTTTTTGAAGAACTCCGTCGTCCGGCCCCAGGCGAGATCGGCCGCGGCCTTGTCGTATCGCGCCGAGGATGTATCGTTGTTGAAGGCGTGGTTGACGCCGTCGTAAACGAAGATTTCGAAGGTCTTGCCGTTTTCCTCCAGCGCCTTTTTATACGCGTCGATACCGGCATTGATGCGCTCATCCAGACCGGCATACTGTAACAGCAGGGGCGCCTTGATAGCAGGCACATCGGCCGCCGGCGGTTGCTGGCCGTAATAGGCGACACCGGCATTCAGGCCTGCCGATTTGGTGGCGAACCGGTTGACCAGCCCGCCGCCCCAGCAGAAACCGACCGCACCAACCTTGCCGTTCGCACCCTGCCTTGCAGCGAGCCACACCCGACCGGCTTCGGCATTGGCGACTGTTGCGTCCATATCGAGGCCGCTGAACATCTCCCGTGCCTTATCCTCGTCCGAAGGCGTGCCGCCCTGCGGCGACAGAAAATCAACCGCAAGCGCCCTGAACCCCGCAAGCGCCACGCGTCTTGCCACATCGCGGATATGGTCGTTCAGGCCCCGGTTTTCATGGATGACGATAACCGAGCCAATGGGGCCGGAAACCGATTTCGGCGTGACGAGATAGCCCTTCATCTCGCCACCGGGGGCGGGATAGGTCACCTCTTCCGCAACGATACCCGCATCATCAGGCGCGACGATTGCCGCACGGGCGCTGTTGGCCGAAAGAAGCGGCGCGATTGCGGCAGCAGCTGCGCCGGACCCGGCAAGCAGGCTGAGCTTTTCCATGAATTTGCGGCGATCGAGGCTGAGATGGGTATATTCATCGTAAGCGTCGATCATGGCCTGCGTAATCTTCGGCTTGTCGTCCATCGCTCTCTTCTCCCTGAACGCGCAGATGCACAGGGAGGATAGCGCAGATCGTCGCCCGGTGAACAAGCGGCGGCACACTTTTGCGTGAGCGCCGCCGCTGGTCATCTGTCTCAGGCGGCAAGGTCCACGACGATACGGCCGTCGATCTTGCCCTCTTCCATGCGACGGAAGATGTCGTTGATGTTTTCGAGTTTATCCCAGGAAAAGTGGGCGGCTACCTTTCCTTCACCAGCGAAGGAAAGCGCCTCCTCCAGATCCTGCCTTGTGCCGACGATGGAGCCACGCACCGTGATGCGCTTCAGCACCGTTTCGAAAACCGGAATGGAGATGAAGCCCGGCGGCAGGCCAACAAGTGCCATCGTGCCCTTGGAGCGCAGGAAACCGTAGGCCTGCTCCATGGCTTTGGGCGAAACCGCCGTCACGAGCGCGCCGTGGACGCCGCCGGTCGCCTTCTGCACCTGTTCCACCGCATCCGGCGCCCGACCGTTGACGGTAAAATCCGCGCCCAGCTTTTTCGCAAGCTCCAGCTTGTCGTCATAAATATCGGCGGCAACGACATGCATGCCCATGGCCTTGGCATATTGCACGGCCATATGACCAAGCCCGCCAATGCCCGATATGACCACCCATTCGCCGGGCCTCACTTCGGTTTCCTTGAGACCCTTGTAGACGGTGACACCGGCGCAGAGCACGGGTGCAGCGGGGCCGAATTCCAGATTGTCGGGAAGTCGGCCAACGAATTTCGGATCGGCAAGCCCGTATTCCGCAAAGCTGCCATTGACGGAATAACCCGAGTTCTTCTGACTTGGGCAAAGAGTTTCCCAGCCGGTGCGGCACGGAATGCAGCATCCGCAGGCGGTGTAAAGCCACGGCGTGCCGGCGCGGTCGCCTTCCTTGATGCCGGTCACGCCAGCGCCGATCTTGGCGACGTAGCCGACGCCTTCATGGCCGGGGATGAATGGTGGATTGGGTTTGACCGGCCAGTCGCCCGTTGCGGCGTGCAGGTCCGTGTGGCAAATGCCGGTCGCCTTGTAATTGATGAGAATTTCACCCGGGCCGGGATCCGGTATCGCCACTTCCTCGATGGTCAGCGGTTTGCCAAATGCGCGGACAACCGCGGCCTTCATTGTTTTAGCCATGACATACTCCCTAATCTCTGCTCGCCTGAAATTCTCGACGGCGAGGCAGAGACTACCGGGGATGGGGCGTCACGGAATTGACCCATCGCAAATCGCAGCATTTTAGAGGCGCGATTGTCTCACTTATGAAGCAACCTTACGGTGCCATCTCACTCCAGCGCCAACCAGATGGCGAGCCAGCCCCAGAGGCAGACGAGAAGCGCGAAACCAATCGCGAACAATGGCGCACGATAACGCAAACGGTTGCTGGTGACGTGAACGAAGGAGTGCGCATAACGGGAAATCACGAACAGCCAGGCCAGAACGACGGTAACGATATTGTCCGCGTCGGTAATATAAAGCAGCAGGCAGACGGGGTGGAAGAGAACCGGAAGCTCGAACTGGTTGGCAATGTTTCGGTTGACCAGATAGCTTTCGCGCCCTTCCTGTCCCGTATCGCGATATCTGAGCGCGGTATCACGGTCCGTCAGCGTGTATTTTTTGCGGCGGTAAAGCAGTAGGGCGTAAAGAACGAACACGAGAAATGCATGGGCTATCATCGGCCAGAACATTGCGGTCGTTGGTGACATGCTTTCTCCTCCAATCACAATAACGCTCCCCGATCCGGCATGAATCGGGGAGCGCCAAATACTGAGACTATGTTGTTGCGGATTCGGCTCGAAAGATCAAACCGCGCCGGGGTAGTTCGGGCTTTCGCGGGTGATCGTCACGTCATGGGCGTGGCTTTCGCGCAAGCCCGCGCTGGAAATGCGCACGAAGGTGGCGCGCTCCTGGAATTCCTTGATCGTGCCGCCGCCGACATAACCCATGGCAGCCTTCAGGCCACCGGCCAGCTGGTGCAGGACGCCGGAGACCGGACCCTTATAGGGAACCTGACCTTCGATACCTTCCGGAACGAGCTTCAGCGTGTCGCGCACTTCCGCCTGGAAATAACGGTCGGCGGAGCCGCGCGCCATGGCGCCAACGGAACCCATGCCGCGATAGGCCTTGAAGGAACGGCCCTGATAGAGGAACACTTCGCCCGGGCTTTCATCCGTGCCGGCCAAAAGCGAGCCGATCATGACGGCGGAGGCGCCGGCGGCAATAGCCTTCGCCAGATCGCCCGAGAACTTGATGCCTCCATCGGCGATGACAGGAATATCTGCGGCATTGGCCACTTCGACAGAGGCCATGATCGCAGCAAGCTGCGGAACGCCAACGCCGGCGACGATACGGGTGGTGCAGATGGAACCGGGGCCGATACCGACCTTGACGCCATCGGCGCCGGCATCGATCAGTGCCTTGGTGCCGTCAGCGGTCGCAACATTGCCGGCGATGATGCGAACGGAGTTCGACATCTTCTTGACCACCGAAACCGCATCGAGCACGCGCTGTGAATGGCCATGCGCGGTATCGACGACCAGAAGGTCAACACCGGCATCGATTAGGCGTTCTGCGCGCTCGATGGCATCGGCACCGACGCTGATTGCGGCAGCGGCGCGAAGACGGCCCTGCGCATCCTTGGTGGCGTTGGGGTTGAGCTGCGACTTCTCCATATCCTTGACGGTGATGAGGCCGACGCAATTGCCTTTTCCATCCACCACCAGCAGCTTTTCAATGCGGTGCTTGTGCAACAGGCGGCGCGCTTCCTGCTGATCGACGCTGCTTTCCTTGACCGTAACAAGGTTTTCGCGGGTCATCAGTTCATAGATCTTCTGCTGCGGATCGGATGCGAAACGCACGTCGCGGTTTGTCAGAATGCCGACGAGACGGCCATTCTTGTGGCCGCCGGCACCGCCGTTTTCAACCACCGGAATGCCGGAAATGCCGTGCGCCTTCATCAAAGCCTGTGCTTCTGCCAGCGTGGCATCCGGGCCGATGGTGACCGGGTTGACGACCATGCCGCTCTCGAACTTCTTTACCTGCCGGACTTCTTCGGCCTGTTCGATGGGGGTAAGGTTGCGGTGGATGACGCCGATGCCGCCGGCCTGCGCCATGGCGATGGCAAGGCGGCCTTCCGTGACCGTGTCCATGGCGGAAGAGAGGATCGGCAGGTTGAGATCGATATCACGGGCAATGCGGGTGGCGATATTCGTCTGTCCCGGCATAACCTCGGAATGTCCGGGTTGCAGCAACACATCGTCAAATGTGAGGGCGTCCAAACCAGTGGGTGTTTGAATGATGCGTGCCATGACCAAATTCCTTCATAATGAAAATGCGTGGCCGTCCCGGAACGAAAAGTTCACCCCGGCGCCCTGCAAGGATTGCTTGGAAGTTGGCGAGGGCTGGTAACACGTTCATGACAGGAAGGAAATAGAAAAAACCCGGAATGACCTTCCGGGCTTATTCTGTTGCTGCATTGCAGCAGGCGTTAAACAGCGTCCTGTGGATCCCTGTTCCGCACGACGCGCTTTAACTGCTTGTTTTTACGCATGTCGTTATCGCAAAACCGCTTAACGCTTTTGCGCGATATGCATCAGATGTCGAACTGGTAGGACTTCGGCACGAAACGGTACCCCGTATCCAGCTTTTCCGCGTAACCGACAGCCGGGAAAGGCATGTGATAGCCGAGGAACGGCAGCCGGTCCGTGGCGATCATGTCGTAGACCTTCTTGCGGGTTGCAGCTGCCGCCGCCTTGTCCATGTCGAACTTCACTTCCCAATCCGGCTTTTGCAGCGACAGGACGAAATGGTTGGCCGTATCAGCCGTCAGGATCAGCTGCTTGCCTTCGGATTCGACACGGAAGATCATGTGGCCCGGCGAATGGCCAAACGCCGCAATGCCGGTGATGCCGGAAACTACGTCAGCACCGTCGCCGATGAAGGTCGCCTTTTCCGCCAGCGGTTTGACGTTGGCGATGACGCCCTTCTGGCCGCCTTCGGCAGGCGTGCCAACCCGCTTCTCGTCCGTCCAGAAATCATATTCCGCCTGGCCGAAAACATAACGCGCCTTGGGGAAGGCCGGCGCGCCCTTTTCCATCAATCCGCCAATGTGGTCGCCGTGCATGTGGGTCAGCACCACCACGGTCACGTCGTCAGGAGAGTAACCGGCAGCCGCCATGCCTTCGATAAGACGGCCATTACCAGCGCCACGGCCGGACTCGCCGAAACCCGTGTCGAACAGCACGAGGTCCGTGCCGGTATTTACGAGAACCGGCGAGAAGGAATTGACGAATTGCTCCTTCGGCAGAAAATTGTCTTCCAGCAGCTTGCCGACGGTTTCCGCCGACTGATCGGTGCCGAAGGTCTCGCCCGGATTGGGCGCGGCGCGCGCGCCGTCCTTCACGACAAGCACTTCGAAAGTACCAAGCTTGAAGCGATTGGTTTCAGGCGGCATGGCGTGTTTGATCTCCATGGAAGTTTGCGGCTGGTTCGTCTGCGCCGTTGCGGTGCGCGCCATCAGAAGCGGCGCGCCGAGAACGCTTGCTCCCGCCACACCGATAAGGCCGCGTCTGCTCATGCTCAAGGATTGAGTCATCATTTTTCTCCCGATTCTCGCCAATGTCACTTTGCCCAACGGACAATAGAGCGAGAAAGTTGCAAGAAAACCGGCCTCACGCAGGTTTGATCGGAACTTCAGAAATTGATAATTAACGTGTTGGCAAGTCGGCCCATCAGGCGTAGGAGGAACTGCGATACCATTGTCGCAGCGGAGAGCCGCAGGCAGCCTCATGAACCGCATCATTCCCCTGATCCTGGCAGTCGCTCTCTTCATGGAGCAGATGGACTCCACCGTCATCGCCACATCGCTTCCGGCCATCGCGGCCGATCTCCACGTGGGTCCGATCACGCTCAAGCTCGCACTGACGGCCTATATGGTGTCGCTGGCGATTTTCATTCCGATCAGCGGCTGGATGGCCGACAAATACGGCGCGAAGAAAATCTTCCGTTTCGCCATCGGCGTCTTCGTCGTCGGTTCGATCTGCTGCGCAGTCTCGTCATCGGTATTCGAATTCGTCGTTTCGCGCTTCCTGCAAGGCATGGGCGGGGCGATGATGACGCCCGTTGGCCGCCTCGTCCTCCTGCGGACGACGCAACGCAGCGAGCTGGTTTCCGCCATGGCGCTTTTGACGATACCGGCACTTGTCGGGCCTCTGACCGGCCCGCCGATCGGCGGCTTCATCACCACCTATTTTTCATGGCACTGGATTTTCCTCATCAACGGGCCCATAGGCGTTATCGGCATCTGGCTGTCGACGATCTTCCTGCCGGAAATCGAGACCACCAATCCGCCACCGATGGACGGCAAGGGTTTCGTGTTATCCGGTCTTGCAGCATCGGGCGTGGTTTTCGGCGTGTCGGTCGTCAGCCTTCCGGCACTGCCGCCCGCCATCGGCATCGCCTCGACGGTCATCGGTTTCATCTGCGGCTTTCTTTATGTGCGCCACGCGGCAAACCATCCTGCTCCCATTCTGGATTTCCGCATTTTCCGCAACCCGACATTCCGGGCGGCCACCGTTGGCGGCACCGCCTTCCGCATTTCCACGGGCGCGATTCCCTTCCTGATGCCGTTGATGTTGCAGATCGGTTTCGGGCTCAACCCGTTTCAATCAGGCATGATCACCTTTGCCGGGGCAATCGGCGCGATCACCACGAAATTCATGGCCAAGCGGGTCTTTGCCGCAACGGGGTTCAGATCAACGCTGATCGGAGCCGGCATCGTCGGTGCCTTCACGACGCTCGCCAACAGCTTCTTCACGCCGGAAACGCCTTACCCACTTATCATGATCTGCCTGGTCACGGCGGGCTTTGCCCGTTCCTTCTTCTTTACTGGATCCAACGCGCTCAGCTATTCCGATATAGACGACAGCCAGGCAAGTCAGGCAACTTCGATGGCATCCGTGCTGCAACAGATCAGCCTTGCGCTCGGCGTGGCTTTCGCAGCCGCCATCCTGGAAGTCAGCAGCATGTTATCCGGCTCGCATCTGCAGCTCGCCGATTTCCACGTTGCCTTCACCATCGTGGCGCTCGTTTCGCTGTTTGCAATCGTGCCGATCATCCGCATGGACGCGCAAGCGGGCGCGGCCGTTTCCGGCCACCGCGGCAAGGTCTCGCAACCGGCAGAATGATTAGTCTTCGTCCGCCTCATCCACGTGCATAACGGACTGCGTTTCGGCGGTCCGGCCCTTGAAATGCTTGGCGAGCAGGAACATTTCGACCGATTCCGAGCGCGAGGACGCCGGCTTGATATGCAGGACCTGCTTGAAGTTCTTCTTCAGCATGTCGAGCAATGCCTTTTCCGTGCCGCCCTGGAAGGTCTTGGCGAGGAAATGGCCGCCTTCCGCCAGCACCTGAACCGCGAAATCGGCCGCGACTTCGCACAGATGCATGGTGCGGATGTGGTCCGTCTTCTGGTGGCCCGTGGTTGGTGCGGCCATGTCGGACAGTACCAGATCCGGCGTGCCGCCAACGGCCTCCATCAACTGGTCCGGTGCGGTCGGATCGAGGAAGTCGAGCTGCAGGATCTTCACGCCGGGGATGGGATCAATTTCGAGAAAATCGATAGCGGCGACGCGGATATCATCCTCGGTGGAATCGGTAACCTTAGAAGCGATCTGCGACCAGCTTCCGGGTGCCGCACCAAGGTCGATGATGCGGGTGGCACCCTTCAGGATCTGGTGCTTGTCGTTGATTTCCAGAAGCTTGAAGGCGGCGCGGGCGCGATAGCCTTCAAGCTTGGCGCGCTGCACATAGGGGTCGTTGATATGACGTTCCAGCCAGCGGCGCGATGAGGCCTTGAGCTTGGTCTTCTTGACCTTCTGACCGATCTTTCGGCCGGTGCGATTGGTGCTTGTGGGCGCCTTGCTCATGTCAAACCTTCCGTTCTGTCCTGCCGTGCCATCTGCATGCGCCTTATCCGGTTACGCCGCCATGCGCCGTCATCCGCCATCATATCCGTCAACAGGCCTTCGCGCAGCCCGCGATCGGCCACACGCATGCGCCGCGCCGGCCAGCGACGGCGAATGGCCTCGAGGATGGCGCAGCCGGCCAGAACCAGATCGGCCCTGTCAGGACCGATGCAGGCATTGGCGGCGCGGCCGGCAAAATCCCATGCCAGAAGCTTGTCCTGCATCGCCGTCACCTCGGTATCTGAAAGCCAGAGGCCATCCACCTTGCGGCGATCGTAGCGCGGCAGGTCGAGGTGAACGCCCGCAAGCGTCGTCACCGTACCCGAGGTTCCGATCAGGTGAAAATCCTCGTGATGCGCAAGCGGCGCCAGAGGCGGGCACTGGAAGGCATCCAGCAGCCCTTCGACTTCCCGCACCATGGCGGCAAACACATCCGGCGTCACATCGCGGCCGCCATGGCGTTCCGAGAGGGTAACAACGCCGACCGGCAACGATGTCCAGTGGGTGATGTGGTTGGCGAGCCGGTTGGAACGGTTTTCGCCGACCTTGATGACCGCGATTTCCGACGATCCGCCGCCTATATCGAACAGCACCACCGAACGGGCTTCACGCCCGACCAGCGAGGCGCAACCCGAAACGGCGAGACGCGCTTCCGTCTCGCGGCTGATGATCTCAAGCTTGAGCCCGGTTTCCCGGGTAACCCGCTCCAGAAACTCCTCGCCATTGGTTGCTGCCCGGCAAGCTTCGGTGGCGATGAGGCGCATACGCCTGATCGGGCGTCCAGCAAGTTTCGAGGAGCAGACCTTGAGAGCCTCCACCGCGCGATCCATGGCATCGTCTGAAAGACGGCCGGTCGATACCAGCCCCTCGCCCAGCCGGACGATGCGCGAAAAGGCATCGACGACCCGGAACTGGCCGGGCCGTGTCGGCTGCGCGATCAGCAGTCGGCAATTATTGGTTCCAAGATCGAGCGCCGCATACATGTCCGTTGCGAATTCGGAGCCATGCTCTTGATGGCGGGCGCCGTGACGGGCGGACATTTCGGATTGTTGCCGGTGCGGTTCCTGAGCCGTCCCATTGGCGCGACCGTTCTGCTTGCCAACATGTCGGGGCGCATGGGAGGGAACCAGCGGGCGACCCTGCGGATCGCGGCTGCGCGGATCACGGTGAGCCCGCTTGCGGTTACGCGACTTGCGACCACCGGCAGGCGGCACGGAGGATGGATTGGTGGCATCCGTTGCGACGACAGCCTCTGGCTGTTCACTGGCAGCAGGCGGCGTCTGATGGGAGGTGCCTTTGCCACGGGAACGCCGACGCCGCTTTCTTTTGCGCGGTTCGGCATCCGGCTCGAGAGCCGATACATAGGGGGAACCGGCCGGAACATCCGCGGCAACATCATGCGACAGCACAGCAACGTCACGGGGTTTACCGTCACGCCTGTTTTTCTTGCCACGACGGGATCGCTTCGCTTTCCCTTTGTTTGCCACCGACGCCCCTTGTTCCGACGGCTTTGGGCCGTTTCCGGGGTCGATCACTGTCTTGTCCATTTCGCCGCGCACAAGCGTAGACGCTATGCTGCTGGCTTTCATAAGGTTTCGTTGGGCGGACAATACCAGCGCAAGAGATTTTAGCCAAATGGTTTTTGGAAGCGAGGAAACCGCACAGTCGACGCGCAGCAAAGACATGCGTTTGCGATAACCCAAATCGGGTTTGAAATCGCTGTAATGATTTTCAGGAATTTTAGGAAATTGGAGATGGTACGGTTGGGGGGTCTCGAACCTCCGACCTCAGGTGCCACAAACCTGCGCTCTAACCAACTGAGCTACAACCGCACATCAAACGCCGAACCGGCGCCACGGGGGGTGACATAAAAGGTGTTTTCGCTATTTGCAAGTCCTTCAGCGAATTTTGCGAAAAAAGGCTTGGAAAGGCAAGCGGTTTTCATGGCGCCAGAGCTGGCAACAGTCGATAGCCGGGTCTACCGCTTGCAATCTGGAACGGGGCCAGAACGGGTCTCGCCGGGCCTGTTCATGTTAACTCTATTTGGCGATTCATTCAGGCGGCGGTGGACCGCGCCGCCCTGTGAAGTTATTTAAAATTCTGTTAACGTGGTGCCTCAGCGGGTTTACGTTTCAGCTTCATGAGGAAGCCGAAAGCCTCGCAAGGTCCGGTAGTGCCAGAATAGGTTTCGACATGCCCGCCGTCCAGTATCCCTTTATCGATATCGCAGTGCATGAACGGGTGCGCGAAGGTTTCGGGCGCGGCGAGGCGATGGCTTTGTTCTCGCTCGATCTTCAGAGCGCGCTCTGGGCCAATGGGCGCGGTGCAGCGCTGTTCGGCACGCCGATGGTCTATGATTTTCTGGAACAGGGGCCTAAACGGCAGGACGTGACCTTCCGGCAGCTGGCCGCGACGGCGGCGCGTCTTTCGAAGACGGGCGACAGCCTGCCGTTTACCATTCGTATCAATGCCGGCTTCCGCAGCCTTGCCGTTACCGCCAAGGCGGAAATCATCGAGGCCGAACCGGGCCAGCCTGCTATTCTGTTTTCCGCCCTCACCGATCAGGCCGCACCTGACACGGCGGAATGCGCAAGGCGCATGATTGAAGGCTTTGACGATCCCGATATCCATATCGCTGTCATCAATGGCGATAACGAGGTCGTTGCCGCTTCGGCCAAGTTTGCGTCGCTCGGCATCACGCCGCATACGGCAAAGACGCTGGTTAGGATGGCCGCAGGTCAGGCTGGCCACCTCGTCAAACGGCCCGTGCCGACCGGCAAGGGTTACATGCCCGCCGCCGCCGGCCAGATCACGACATCGCCAGAACTCAATCTGTTGTTCGTGGTCGAAACCGCGCTCGGGACGCTCGATCCCGTTAACGGCTTTGCCGAAGACAAGCCGCAGGAAGCACCGGCCGCCGCCCAACCGGCTTTGCCGGTTGCCGAGACCGCGCCTGTTGCCGCGACGGCTGCCTCGTTCGATTCCGTGCTCGACGCCGTCGCTGGGATAGAAGATGTGGAGGACGTGCCGGAACTGCCTTCCGACGTCGAAGACGAAGTGACGGTGGAACAGGATGAGGAAACCGTCCTGCCATTGCTTGCAGCAGAAGAAGAAACGGATGCTCCGGCGGATGTCCCGCTGGAGGATGCCGATACGGCTGCGAATGCGGCGATGACGGACGATATTGCCGATCTCTTCGAACTGGATGCGGATGAGGCAGAGGTTCCGGCAACTGGCCAGGCTTCCAGCGAAGACCATACCGAACAGGCCCCGGATGCGGAGCGCGCAAAGGCGGAAGATGAGGTCGCTGAAACAATAGCGGCGCAGGACGCTGCACCAGTTGAAGAGGATGCCCCAGCGGCCGTGGAACCGACCGACGAACCCCGGCCTTTTGTCTTCAACGCCGGTGCGCGTGCATCCCGTTTCGTCTGGAAAATCGATGCCGAGGGCCGCTTCAGCTCGATCTCGCACGAATTTGCGGAGGCTGTGGGCGCGAAGGCGGCAGCTGTCGAAGGCATGAGTTTTGCCGATGTGGCGGCACTGTTCAATCTCGATCCGGAAGGCAAGATTCGCGAGCTTCTCGGCCGCCGTGATACCTGGTCTGGCAAGACGATCTATTGGCCAGTCGAAGGCACGTCCCTGATGGTGCCGATCGATCTCGCCGCCCTTCCCACCTATACGCGCTCGCGCGAATTTGACGGTTTCCGTGGTTTCGGCATCGTGCGGCTGGCCGATGCCGCAGAGGATCCGCACGCCACCGGCCTCACCTTCCTGCACGGCGAAGACATCCTTCAAACCGAGGTTTTGCCGCAGCCGGCTGCCGAGGATGAAGACGAGGAATTGCTGGCTTTTCTCGATGAGCTCGATGAGGAAACCCCGGCCGCTGAAGATGCGCCAGCCGAGATTTCGGACGAAGAGCGGCCCCACGATTACAGCCCGCCGGAATTCGAAGTGCCGGCCTTGGAAATCGTACCGACCCCGGAACCAGAGCCGGAGCCAACCTACTCCGACAAAGTAGTCCATCTGGAAGAGCGCCGCTGGCGCTCCCGCGAGGGCCTGACCGCAGGCGAGCAGGCCGCCTTCCGCGAAATCGGCCGGACGCTGGCACCCGTAGATGCCGTTTCAGACGAAGGCCCGAAGGCGGAAGAAGACGCTCCTTCTACCGATCCGGCTGCACAGCACATCCAAGACGATATCGACGCGGTAACACAGGTGGACCTGCCGCCCGTGCTGGAAGAAGACGTTAATGCCGCAGAACCGGCTGAGGAAGACGATCTCTTCGCGGACTATGTTCGCGGCGAACGTCCTGCGGCCACGAACAAGCCTGCCGATGAAATCCACATCGAAGAAAAGACAGTCGCCTTCACCGAGGTGGTACCGGCGGCCGATATCGCCGCTGCGATGGTTAGCCCACCGCTGCGACCCGCCGATGCGCTGAGCGCCGAAACGCTGGACCAGATGCCCGTGGCACTGCTGGTGCATGCCGGTGACAGGCTGATCCATGCCAATCCGGATTTCCTGCGGCTGACGGGCTACGGCTCTCTTGATGAATTGGACGAGGTCGGTGGACTGGAAGCCCTGCTGCAACGGCAGGAGCTTGAGGATATGCCTGATAACGAAGGCGGCATGGTCGTCGTCAGCGCCGAAAATGACATCATTCCGGTCAAGGCACGGCTGCAATCCATCTGCTGGGAAGACACCAAGGCGCTGATGCTGTCGCTGGTTCCGCTGGAAGAAAAGCAGGCACCGGTTACGGCAGCCAACGAGAATACGTCAGCGGCGGAAACCGCGAATGCCGACGCAGGCAGCGTTTCCGTATTGCAGGGCGAAGTCGAAGAACTGCATTCCATTCTGGAAACGGCAACGGATGGCGTGGTGCTTTTGGGAGACGACGGCGAAATCCGTTCGCTCAATCGCTCCGCCAGTGCGCTATTCAACTACGACAATGGCGAAATCGCAGGAAAGCCCTTCGTCACCCTGTTTGCGCATGAGAGCCAGCGCGCGGTGCTGGACTATCTTTCCGGCCTTGCCAATAACGGTGTCGCCAGCGTGCTGAACGATGGCCGCGAGGTGATCGGCCGCGAGGCATCCGGCGGTTTTCTGCCGCTGTTCATGACGATCGGGCGACTCAAATCCTCGCACGGCTATTGCGTGGTCATCCGTGACATCACCCAGTGGAAGCGCACGGAAGAAGAGTTACGCAACGCCAAGCGCGCGGCGGAAACCGCCAATGCGCACAAGACCGATTTTCTTGCGCGTGTCAGCCACGAAATCCGCACGCCTCTCAACGCCATCATCGGCTTTGCGGACATGATGGCGACCGAGCGTTTCGGGCCAATCGGTCATCCGCGTTATGTGGAGTATTCCAATGATATCGGACGTTCGGGCCGGCATGTGCTCGATATCGTCAACGACCTCCTCGACATCTCCAAGATCGAAGCCGGGCAGATGGATGTCGATTTCATCGCGGTTCCGCTGAACGAGACTGTGGCCGAGGCGGTCTCGCTGGTGCAACCGCAGGCCAACAATCAGCGTGTCATCATCCGCACGGCGCTTTCGCAATCCGTTCCACAGATCGTTGCCGACCTGCGCTCGATCAAGCAGATCGTGCTCAACATCCTGTCGAACGCCATCCGCTTCACGCCATCAGGCGGCCAGATCGTGGTTTCCACCGCCTATGAGGCCAATGGCAGCGTCGCGCTGCGTATCCGCGATACCGGCATCGGCATGACCCGGGCTGAGCTGGAACAGGCCATGAAGCCGTTCCGGCAGGTGGCGTCATCGGGCAAGCGCGTGCGCGGCGATGGCACCGGGCTCGGCCTTCCCTTGACCAAGGCGATGGTGGACGCCAACCGCGCGAACTTCTCCATCACCTCGACACCGAACGAGGGAACGCTGGTGGAAATTACCTTTCCGTCGCAGCGGGTTCTTGCCAACTGAGGCCATGCGGGCGTAGCAATGCGGGAACCGCCGGCTAAACGGACAGCCGGTTGAGGCTTTCGCAGGACAGCAGGCTGGCTTTTCCATGACGGTTTCCATTCCGGCAACAAGACGCGTTTCATTGTTGCCCATCACGGCGGTCATCGTCGCAGCCATCGCCGCCATGCCTGTTCTGGCGGTCTTCTGGCTGGCGCTGACCGGCAGCACGGAAGGATGGCAACACCTTCTAGCCAATGTTCTGCCGCGCGCCGGGTTTCGAACCTTCCTGCTGCTGGCGATGACGGCCGCAACGACGGCATTCTTCGGCATTGTCTGCGCCTGGCTCGTCACCACATTCGAATTCCCTTTGCGGCGGGTATTGTCGGCGGCACTTGTCCTGCCGCTCGCCATTCCTTCGTATCTGGCAGCCTATGCTTTCGGCGAGTTCCTGGATTTCACCGGCCCGGTACAAAGCGCCCTTCGCGCCGTCTTCGGCTATCACAGCATCCGCGACTACTGGTTTCCGGACGTACGCTCGCTTGGCGGCGCCGTGGTGGTTCTGAGTTCGGTGCTTTACCCTTATGTCTATCTCTCGGCCCGCGCCGCCTTTTCCATGCAGGGACGGTTTGCGGCCGAAGCTGCGCGCACGCTTGGTGCGAAACCGCTTGGCGTATTCTTTTCCGTTCAATTGCCGATGGCGCGGCCGGCGATCGCCATCGGTCTTTCGCTGGTCCTGATGGAAACGCTGAACGATATTGGCGCTGTCGAATATCTCGGTGTCCAGACGCTGACTTTCACGATTTACGAGACCTGGCTCAATCGCGGCAATCTTGCCAATGCCACACAGATCGCCGCCGTCATTCTGCTCATCGTTGGCGCGTTGATCTTCATCGAACGCAACGCCCGCGAAAAACAGCGCTTTGCCGCTCCAAAAGCCACGACCATGGCGCAACGCCACCGGTTGAAAAGCCTTCGCGGCTGGCGGCGCTGGTCTGCAAGCCTCTTCTGCGTCGCTCCTGTGGCGAGTGGTTTCCTCATTCCCGTCATCGTTCTTGGCGGTTACGCCGCAAAAAGGCTGGATGCGCTGTTTGCGCCGAAGCTGCTGAAAGCACTCGGTCACAGTCTCGAGGTCTCGCTTTCCGCCGCCTTCGTCACCCTGATTGCGGCTTTCGTATTTTCCTATGCCATCCGCACCGAGCGCTCGCGCACGTCAAAGGTGGCCGCGCGACTTGGCTCCATGGGATATGGCGTGCCGGGAACGGTGCTCGCCATCGGCGTGCTCATTCCCCTGGCCGGTCTCGACAATCACGTCGACGGGTTTGTCCGCTCCCATTTCGGATTTTCGAGCGGCCTGCTGCTGTCAGGCACTGCCTTTGCCATCATCTACGCCCATTCGGTGCGCTTCATGACCATGGCGGAGGGAACGCTTGATGCCGGGTTCCAGAAGCTCTCGCCGCATATCGACATGGCCTCGCGAACGCTTGGGCGCAACCGGTTGCAGACACTGTTCAAGGTGCTGCTGCCGAATATGCGGCCTGCGGCGCTGACAGCCTTTCTTCTGGTACTGATCGAATCCATGAAGGAGCTGCCGGCGACGATCCTGCTGCGGCCCTTCGGCTTCAACACACTCGCCACGCTGGTCTATGAAGACGCGTCCCGCTCAAGGGTGCAGGATGCCGCCGTGCCGGCGATCATCATCATCATTGCCGGGCTTATCCCCGTGCTTCTCGTGTCGAAATCGATGGATCATCCGGAAAACCGCTGAAGGCAACGCGCATGGCGGCAAAAAGAAAGGCGGCCTCTCGGCCGCCTGTATTAGTTGTGCTTTTTTAACGAGAGAAAGGGGGACAACCTCGCCATATGGAAATTATCAATCCCGGCTATCTAAAGTTTGACAGCCCTGCGTTGGGATTTACTTTCCGCCAACTCCTATTAACAAGCGGTTAAAACCAAAATCGATCAATTACCGACGATAATTCCTATTTTGAGACCGTAAAAGTCGAAAACTAAATTACAGGTTTCTAATTTTATCGACGCCTCAACAGTAACGCGTAGAAATCGGAGAGGAATATTCGATCAGTTGCGCGCGGCTGCGTGTTCGTCCTTCATCCGCTGGAGTTCCGTGCGTTTGGAGGCGATGGAAGCGACAATCACGCCGATTGTGACAAGCCCGATAAGGATCGTGCAGATGGCGTTGATCTCAGGTGTGACGCCAAGACGAACCTGCGAATAAATCTTGATCGGCAGCGTCGTCGCACCCGGACCAGTGGCGAAACTTGCGATCACGAGATCATCGAGCGACAGCGTAAACGCCAGCATCCAGCCGGCGATGACGGCCGGGAAGATCAGCGGCAGGGTAATTTTGAAGAAGGTCTTGACGGGCGGGCAACCGAGATCGAGCGCTGCTTCCTCAAGGCTGCGATCAAAGGTCAACAGGCGCGACTGCACGACGATTGCCACATAACACATGGTGAAGGTGGTGTGGGCGATGACCACCGTCCAGAAGCCGCGATCCACCCCGACGGCCACGAACAGCAGCAGCAGCGACAGACCGGTAATGACCTCCGGCATGACGAGCGGCGCATAGATCATGCCCGAAAACAGCACGCGTCCCGGAAAGCGCGCAAAGCGCGTCAGAGACAGCGCCGCCAGCGTTCCGAGGATGGTGCCGATAGTGGCACTCAAAATACCGACACGAAGCGTCACCCAGGCTGCATCCATCAGCCCCTGGTTCGACCACATGGACTTGTACCATTGCAGCGAAAATCCGCCCCAGACGGTGACCAGCTTAGAGGCATTGAAGGAATAAACGATCAGGATGATGATCGGGATGTAGAGAAAGGCAAAACCGAGGGTCAGGACGGTGATGTCGAATTTTCCGCGTTTCATGGCCTCACCCGACTTTCTTCTGCTGGTTCTGGAAGATGGCGATGGGCACCACCAGCAACAGTAGAAGCAGCACCGCAACGGCGGATGCCAGGGGCCAGTCGCGGTTGCCGAAGAATTCAGTCCAGAGGGTCTTGCCGATCATCAGCGTCTGCGCACCGCCAAGCAGATCGGGAATGACGAATTCGCCGGTTATCGGGATGAAACAGATCATCGACCCGGCCACCACGCCCGGCAGCGACAGCGGGAAGGTAATCTTCCAGAAGGCCTTCCAGGGCGGGCAACCCAGATCGGCCGCCGCTTCCAGAAGCGTATTGTCGAATTTTTCCAGCGCCGAATAAAGCGGCAGCACCATGAACGGCAGATAGGAATAGACGATTCCGATGAAGATCGCCGTCTCGGTGCGGAAGATATTGACCTGCTGGTCCGGCCCCAGAAAACCGAGCCATTGGAACAGCACCGTCAGCAGACCTTCGGGCTTCAGAATACCGATCCAGGCGTAAACGCGGATAAGGAACGAGGTCCAGAACGGCAGGATGACCAGCATCACCAGCGTCGGGCGGATGGATGACGGCGAACGCGCCATGGCAAGAGCCATGGGATAACCGATCAGCAACAGCAGGAAGGTGGAGATGAATGCGATGCGCAGCGACGAGAGATAGGCGTCGATGTAGAGCGGGTCTTCCGTCAGAAACAGGTAGTTTTCGAAATCCAGCTGCGAGAAGAACGCGCCAAGCTTCGAAAACCCTTCGAAGACTGGCGTATAGGGCGGCATGGATATCGCCGTATCCGAAAGCGATATTTTGAAAATGATGAAAAAGGGCGCTGCGAAAAACAGCATCAGCCAGAAATAGGGAACGGCGACGACCAGCCATCGCCAGGGACTTTGCCGGTTTTCAGGAGTGGTGATCGCCATAAAAGCCTCCCTCAGTGCGTTAGCACAAGACCGGAATCCTGTTTCCAGTTCAACCACACCATATCGCCGAAGGTGATCGGGCGATCCACGAGACGCGAGACATTCGCCTGCGCTGCACGGATGACACGGCCATCGGCAAGCTTGACGATGAACACCGAGAAGTCACCGAGATAGCCGATATCCCAGACTTCGCCATAAGCGGAATTGACGGCGCTGTCGGTGGGTTGATCGAGCGAGATGCGGACCTTTTCCGGGCGGATGGCGAAAGCCACCCGGCTTCCGGTGACCGCGGCGCATTCCTGCTCCACGGCAACTGTCAGCCCGTCGCAATCGAGTGTCACCAGTCCCGGCTTGCCGATATCGGACGCGTTAGTGACGACATTGGCGTCGAAAATATTTATGTCGCCGATGAAATCCGCCACGTAACGGCTGTTCGGCGCCTCGTAGATCTCGGCAGGCGTTGCCACCTGCACCACAATGCCCTTGTCCATGACCGCGATCCGGTCCGACACCGTCATTGCCTCTTCCTGGTCATGGGTGACGATCAGGAAGGTGAGGCCGAGATTGGTCTGGATGTCCATCAGCTCGAATTGAGTTTCCTCGCGCAGCTTCTTGTCGAGTGCACCGAGCGGTTCATCCAGCAAAAGCACCTTCGGCCGCTTGGCAAGCGAGCGGGCAAGCGCCACGCGCTGCCGCTGGCCGCCCGAAAGCTGGCTCGGCTTGCGCTTGGCAAACTCGCTGAGCTTGACGAGCCGCAGCATTTCCTCGACCCGCGAGGAAATTTCTGCCTTGGGCAGACCGTCCTGCTCCAGACCGAAGGCAATGTTCTTCTCCACCGACATATGCGGGAAAAGGGCGTAGGACTGAAACATCATATTGGTTGGGCGCTTGTAGGGCGGCACGCCGGAAATATCCTTGCCCTGAAGGAGAATACGCCCGTTGGTCGGTTCCTCGAAACCGGCCAGCATGCGCATCAGCGTGGTCTTGCCGCAGCCGGAAGGACCGAGCAGCGAAAAGAACTCCCGTTCGTAAATATCGAGCGTCAGATTATCGACGGCGACGAAATCGCCAAACCGCTTGGTGACGTTTTCAAAACGGATGAAGGGAACCGCATCGGGATTGTCCCAAGGGCTAAATTTGCGTTTGACCGGCCCCAGAGTTTTCGCCATTCACCCTACCCTCAAATCCCGTTGATTTTGTAGATTTGAGCATCGGATTTCCCGAAAACCGCGTCACACTTTTCGGTCCGATGCCATGAGGCGGGCAGCGCCGGCAGGTTGCGTGACCTGCCGGCAAGGTATCAGAGAAACAGGCCCGCCGGCCGTTTCTCAACCAGCGCGCGGAGCTATCAGCTACCGGTCTTTATCTGCGTCCAGACACGGTTCAAGACGCGCTGTTCCTTCGGTCCGTAGGGTGAGATGGTGAAGAGCTTCTTCATCGTCTCGGCATTGGGGTAGACCGCCGGGTTCTTGGCAACCGACGGATCCATCAGCGCCTGCGAGGCAAGGTTGCCGTTCGCATACTGAACATAGTTGGACGCCTTGGCGATGACTTCCGGGCGCATCAGGTAGTTTATGAAGGTGTGAGCTTCCTCGACATTCTTGGCATCCGCCGGGATGGCAAGGTTGTCGAACCACATATAGGTGCCTTCCTTCGGGATGACGTAGTTCACCTCGACGCCATTCTTGGCTTCTTCGGCACGCTTTTTCGCCTGAAGAATGTCACCCGACCAGCCGATCGTGATGCAGCTGTCGCCATTTGCCAGCTCGTCGATATAGGCGGAAGAGTTGAAGGTCTTCACAAAGGGACGGATCTTCGAATAGACGGCACCGCCCGCTTCCAGATCGGCCGTTTCCTTGCTGTCCGGGTTCTTGCCGAGGTAATTCATCGCGATGGCGAAGGTCTCGTCCGATGCATCGAGAATATTAATGCCACAGGATTTCAGCTTTTCGGCATTTTCCGGCTTGAAGAGAATATCCCAGCTGTCGACCGGAACATCACCGAGAGCCGCCTTCACCTTGGCGACGTTATAGCCGATGCCTGTTGTGCCCCACATGTAGTTCACGGCATACTCGTTACCGGGGTCGTATTTTGCCAGACGCTCGGAGACATCCGGCCACATGTTCTTCAGATTCGGCAACTTGGACTTGTCGAGTTTCTGGAAAACACCGGCATTGATCTGGCGGGCAAGGAAGGGGCCAGTCGGCACCACCACGTCGTAGCCGGAGCTGCCGGCCAGAAGCTTCGTTTCCACGAGTTCGTTGCTGTCGAATACATCGTAAACGACCTTGATGCCGGTTTCCTTGGTGAAATCGGTAAGGATCGATTCGTCGATATAATCCGACCAGTTAAAGACGTGAACGACCTTCTCCTGGGCCATTGCCGAGCCTGCAGCAACGAGCGCCGTCGTGAGAGCCAAAGTGAAACGGAGCGAACGGTTTTTCATGATTTCTCCTGTTAACGCATCCTCGTGACGGAAGCGTGATCCCCTTTTTTAGTGAGACTAGAAAGGAAAACAAAAGGGAGCAAGCGGGAAATGTGCAGCACAGCATTTTCAACCGAATGTGTTCCACCGGAAAAAAAGTGATGCGAAACCTCTACTGGAAGTCGAAAACACTAAGACCGGTCACCATTTCGTCCAGGCCGAGCGGCCTCGTCAGCGGGGCCTCCGCCCGCGACAGACAGCCCTGCCTTTCACACAGCCGGCACGAGGGACCAATGGCAATGGTCGGCCCACCTGCGCCGGCAGCCCCATAAACCGTCTCCCCGGCCTGGGCGAGATCGCAGCCCAGAAGCACGGCCGTTCGCCGCACCCTTTCGCCGAAACCGGCCTGCGGGCCTTCAAGCGTGCGCGACACAGTCAGGAAGGCGTCACCGTCAGGCATCTCCACCGGCTCCACCAGCACCTGCCCCGGCTGGGCAAAAGCTGCGTGGATATTAAGACGCGGACAGAGGCCACCAAACCGTGCCCGCGGGAACCCACCAGCGCCCGCAAGACGGAAATGGTTGCCGGCATTGTCAGTCTCCATCAAAAAGAACGGGATTGCCGCAGCCGTCGGCCGTTGCAGGCTGACGAGCCTGTTGGCGGCCTGCTCGAACGACACATTGAAGCGCGACCGCAGGACATCGAGATCGTATTTCGCGCGCTGGGAGGCACTCAAAAACGCACCATAGGGCATCATCAGGGCGTGGGCGGCATAACGCGCCAGCTCGAAGCGGGCGATGCGCCGCGCCTCCTCCCCCTTCAGGCCAAGCGTCTCCAGCTCCACGCTAATCTCGTCGCGAAGCGCCAGAAGACAGGTTTCCATCGCCATTTCCCTGAGCTGATCCGGCTGCGACAGGCGCTCGGACAAAAACAGCCGCATGGAATGGCGGTCATAACGCCGCCGCAGATTGGGCATGGCATGGACCGGCAGAGTTCTGACCACGATACCGTGGTTTTTCTGAAGCCATGCGCGAAGGCCCGCGGCGAGATCTTCGCCCGCCGACAATTGCTTGTGGAGTTCTTCTGCCGCCGCATCGATGGAATGGACATAGGCCGGCCGGTTTTCAAAGACGTGCCGCACCTCGTCGATCGGCAGTCGGGTGGAGGAAAGCACCGCCTCATGTCCTTCGCGCGCCAGAAGATCCGAGAGGTCGGAAAGGCGCTGCGCCTGTTCCCGATACGCCCTGTACAGCTTGACGACGCCACTTGCCGCATTGGGCGCGGCATCTGCCACCTCGATCAGCTCCTGCGGCGACGGCACCTCGCCCACCAAGAGCGGATCGGCGAAGACCTCGCGCAATTGCCCGGCGGAATTGGCACTCTCGCCTTGCAGGTCGTCCAGATCCACCTTGTAGACTGAAGCGAGCTTCAAGAGCAGCTGCACGGTCAGCGGCCGCTGATTGCGCTCGATGAGATTGAGGTAGGAAGGCGAGATCGCCAGCGCCTCGGCCATGGCCGTCTGCGTCAGCGCCAGACCGTTACGAATACGACGTACGCGCGGGCCAGCAAAAATCTTGTTTTCCGACACAGCCTCAACCTCACATCGAAAGACTCATACAAGCCTGTTACAAAATCGCCGGGCATGAGGCTTTTACAAAATTTACAATTTTACAGCTCCAGCCTGTCACACACACTACAGCATAACCTCTTTCAAGTCACTGTTTTTATGTTTGTTCTGGCGCTCAAACTCATGAAAATGTAAATGTAGTCACATCGAACGGCGCTTCACACAGTTGAAGACAGCACGTTTCTGAAACCGCATTTGTCATGGGAGAGAGAAGTATGACGGATTTTTACAAACTTGTTCCGGGCGCACCGCAGGGACGCTTCGACGGCATTGAGCGCACTTATACCGCCGCCGACGTGGAGCGGCTGCGCGGCTCCGTTGAAATCCGCCATTCGCTCGCCGAGATGGGTGCCAACCGGCTGTGGAAGCTGATCAACGAAGAGAATTTCATCAATGCGCTCGGCGCGCTTTCCGGCAACCAGGCCATGCAGATGGTTCGCGCCGGGCTGAAGGCGATCTATCTTTCCGGCTGGCAGGTTGCGGCAGATGCCAACACGGCCTCCGCCATGTATCCGGACCAATCGCTCTACCCCGCCAATGCGGCGCCAGAGCTTGCAAAGCGCATCAACCGCACCTTGCAACGGGCAGACCAGATCGAGACGGCAGAGGGCAAGGGCCTTTCGGTCGACACGTGGTTCGCGCCTATCGTTGCCGATGCGGAAGCCGGGTTCGGGGGACCACTCAACGCCTTCGAGATCATGAAGGCATTCATCGAGGCCGGTGCAGCCGGTGTTCACTATGAAGACCAGCTGGCATCTGAAAAGAAGTGCGGCCATCTCGGCGGCAAGGTTCTGATCCCCACGGCGGCGCATATTCGCAACCTGACGGCGGCGCGACTTGCAGCCGACGTCATGGGCGTGCCGACGCTGGTCATCGCCCGCACCGATGCGGAGGCAGCCAAGCTTTTGACCTCTGATATTGACGAGCGCGACCAGCCCTTCGTTGATTACGATGCCGGCCGCACCGTCGAGGGCTTCTATCAGGTGAAGAACGGTCTTGAACCCTGCATCGCCCGTGCGGTGGCCTATGCGCCCTATTGCGATCTGATCTGGTGCGAGACCTCCAAGCCGGATCTCGAGCAGGCGCGCAGGTTTGCCGAGGGCGTGCACAAGGTGCATCCCGGCAAGAAGCTCGCTTACAATTGCTCGCCGTCGTTCAACTGGAAAAAGCACCTCGACGACGCGACGATTGCCAAGTTCCAGCGCGAACTCGGGGCAATGGGCTACAAGTTCCAGTTCATCACGCTGGCCGGCTTCCACCAGCTGAATTACGGCATGTTCGAACTGGCGCGCGGCTACAAGGAGCGGCAGATGGCGGCCTATTCCGAGCTTCAGGAAGCGGAATTCGCGGCCGAGGTTAACGGCTACACCGCCACCAAACACCAGCGCGAAGTCGGCACCGGCTACTTCGACGCCGTGTCGCTGGCAATCTCGGGCGGCACGTCTTCGACCACCGCCATGAAGGAATCCACCGAGCACGACCAGTTCCGCCCGGCGGCGGAATAAACTGGAAAACTGCCCTTCCCTTGAACGGGAAGGGCTTGCAAATCGCATCAAGAACCCCAACCAATAAAGAGAGGAGAAATGCCATGAATGCCCATAACCCCATCAAGACCCACGTCAAGGAACGCGCCGAGGAGCAGTCCTCCGCCATGACGCAGGATCAACAGGTCGCCATCCGCATGCTGGCCAACGATCTGCACCGCCTCAACCAGGCCGTCATGAAGGCAGTTGAGGCCGGTGTTTCCGTTGAACTCGTCCGCTCAGCCCGCCATCACGGCGGGGGCGGCAACTGGGGCGATCTTCTGATCCCGGTCATCGTCGCGCAGGGAAGTGCTGCCGCGTGACACCTCTCATGCCGGACGGCTTTTTCGTCCGGCGTACAAATCGGAATGTCGCTTGATGAGACGCGTCATCCGATCCGCCACCGTCCTGATATCACGGCGGTGGCGATCGTCATTGTTCATGACAATCCATTGACTGTGGCGAAGCAGTTCGATTTCGCCGCCTTCCCGAGCAAGCCGCGCATCCGCGTCGCCTACAAAACAGGGAAGCACGGCGACCCCTGCCCCTGATAATACCAGATCAAGCAGCGCCGTTGGCCTGCTAACCGTCACCACGATCTCATTACCATGGTTTTCATGCGGCCAGCGCAGGTAGGCGGAAATGGCGTTTTCTTCCGCCACCGCCAACCACCGGTCGGCAACAGAAGCGGCGGCGTTGCGCAGCCTGTAGGGCGCATAGGCCACCTCCCCCGTCTTGATGGCAGCGAGGTTGCGTTCCTCGGGCTCGAAAGCGCGAATGCCGATGTCGTTTTCACGGTGCGCCAAAGACGCCCTCTGTTCGGCAATGAAAAGGTCGATGCGGAAATCATCGCGATCCGTGCAGATGGCGGAAAAGTTCCCGGTCAGCAGCCAGGCATTCCAGGTACCGACGGCGATACGTACGACGGAAGAGGCTGATGACGCCTTCTGCCAGCCCTCTATATCCTTGGCTGCATTTTCCATGGCCTGAAGACGGTCGAACAAGGCGCGGCCATCCGCGGTCAGGGCATATCCCGTCTGGCTGCGCTGGAACAGCGCCTTGCCAATGCGCTCCTCCAATTCGATCATGCGTCGCCCGATAGTCGCAGGGCTCAAACCCGTCAGCGCCGCAGCACCCGTAAGGCCGCCGCTGCGTGACACATCGAGGAAAAGTTGGTATGAATCCCAAGTGACGTTTTTCATTTATGAAAAACGTAGCGCATTTTCTTGCGCAGATAAAACAAAAAACGGCGTGCATCATGGCCCTCCGCAACATGGAGAGTGACATGCACGTATTTTATTCAGCATTGGCCATCATCGAAAACCAGACGCCGCGCACGCGGCGGGAAGCCATCCGGCAGGAAGAGAAATTCTATGCCGATATGGCCGAGGCATCCTGGCCGTGGCGGCTGTTTACCGCGATTGCTGCAAGGGCGAAAGCGAAGAGCCTGACCTTAGTAAAAAAGGGCGATCAGGGCAGCCACGGCACCGGCTGCGATTGCAGTCAGGCGAAAGGCCAACTGCCTGCTCTCGCTTTCGGCGCGGGCGATGGCAATGGCGCGAGGGCGGCGATGTGCGGATCTGTTCATGCGCGGGCTCCTGACGAAAAACTCAACCGACCCATGCCCTGTTAAGAGCCTCCAGCATGACATCATGTACAGCGGAACCACAACGCGATCCGGCTTTGCTGGCATTCTGTCAGGATGACTCCGTGCCTATTAACAAGGTGTTAATACGAGCGGTTTCAGGCGAATTCACCTGCTGCCTGACCGGAGGCCCAGGCCCACTGGAAATTATAACCGCCCAGCCAGCCGGTCACGTCAACACATTCGCCGATGAAATAGAGGCCGGCCACGGTTTTCGCTGCCATGCTGCGGGAATCGAGGCCGGTCGTATCCACGCCGCCAAGCGTGACTTCCGCCGTGCGATACCCCTCGGAACCGGCGGGTTTGATCTGCCAGTCCTGCACCTCATTCGCCAAGGTCGCCAGAGCCTTGTCTGACATATCGGCAAGGTTGCCGGTCAGCCCCGATTTTTCGACGACATGTTGCGCCAGCCGTTTCGGCAGGATTTCCGCAAGAGCGGTCTGGGCCGACTGGCGGCCGTTCTTCTGTTTCGCTTCCTTTAGCAAGGCGACGATATCGCGCGCAGGCTCCAGTTTCAGGCGGATCGTATCGCCCTCCCGCCAATAGGAGGAGATTTGCAGGATTGAGGGGCCGCTTAGGCCCCGATGGGTAAACAGCAGTGCTTCGTTGAAAGCCGTTTTGCCATGGGAAATTTCGGCTGGCACGGCAACACCGGCAAGGGGGCTCAGTCTTTCCAGTGCCGCAGGATCAAGCGTCAGCGGCACGAGGCCGGGGCGCGTCTCGATGAGCGACAGGCCGAATTGCTCGGCGATCTGGTAGGCAAAACCCGTCGCACCCATTTTCGGGATCGACTTGCCGCCCGTTGCGACCACAAGGCTTTCCGCCTCGATGACGCCGCCGGAGGTCGTCACGCGAAACCGGCCGCCATCATGTGCGACATCAGAAACAGCGGTTTCGAGCCTCAATTTCACCTTTGCAGCCTGCATTTCGCCAAGCAGCATGCGGGTGATGTCCTTGGCGCTATCGTCGCAAAACAGCTGCCCAAGCGTCTTTTCATGCCAGGCGATACGATGTTTTTCGACCAGAGCGATGAAATCGCGCGGCGTGTAACGGGCAAGTGCGGATTTGGCGAAATGCGGGTTGGCGGAGAGATAATTCTTCGGCCCGGCGTGGATGTTGGTGAAATTGCAGCGGCCGCCGCCGGAGATGCGGATTTTCTCGCCCGGCGCCTTGGCATGGTCGAGGATGATGACGGAGCGGCCGCGCTGGCCGGCGCGGATGGCGCACATCATGCCGGCAGCCCCCGCCCCCAAAATCAGCACGTCACATTTGTCTGCCATAGTTGTTTTCCGTTTGCTTCTCCCTTTCCTCTTTTCGAAGTGTCGCCCGTTGTCAATGGCGCTTTCCCCCTCGCCAATTGCCAAACTCCGGTTATGATGGCGCCAGTCGAAACACAGACCCGGTGATACATGCCCCCGAAGAAAACCATGCTCCGCCCGAAGAAACAGGCAACCATGGCAAAGAAACCTCCCCTCGACCTTTCCTCTACCCGTGGCGTTTCCTCCTGGCGCGAAGCTTCGCAATGGTTGAGGGCGCGCGGTATCGAGGATATTGAATGCATAACACCCGATCTTGCCGGGGTTGCGCGTGGCAAGATGATGCCGACGGCGAAATTTACGGGCGACACCTCGCTTGCCCTGCCCTCCGCCCTCTATCGCCACACGATCTCGGGCGAATATCCGGATGAGACGGCAAACTTCCGCTATGAGCCGCGCGACAGCGACCTGAAGCTTGTGCCTGATCTTTCCACGCTGTCCGTGGTGCCATGGGAAAGCGACCCGACCGCGCAGGTGATCTGCGATGTCGTGGATGCCGAGGGTAATTTCGTTCCCTATACGCCGCGCAACGTGCTGAAAAACGTGCTTTCGCTTTACACAGAGAAAGGCTGGAAGCCGGTCGTCGCGCCGGAAATCGAATTCTACCTGGTCGCCATGAATGACGACCCTGACTATCCTCTGCATCCGCCGAAAGGCCGTTCCGGACGCTCCATTGTCGGTGGGCAGAGCTATTCCATCGCCGGCATCAACGAGTTCGACGAACTGATCGACGATATCTATCACTTCTCCGAAAAACAGGGCCTCGAGATCGATACCCTGATCCATGAGGAAGGCCCGGCCCAGCTGGAAATCAACCTGCGCCATGGCGATCCGATCGAACTTGCCGACCAGGTGTTCCTGTTCAAGCGCACGATCCGTGAAGCAGCATTGAAGCATGGCATCTACGCCACCTTCATGGCCAAGCCCATGCAGGGTCAGCCGGGTTCGGCCATGCATATCCATCAGTCGGTGGTGGAGATCGACAGCGGCCGCAATATCTTCTCCAACAAGGACGGCGGCCCGTCCAAGGAGTTCTTCGCCTTCGTCGGCGGCATGCAGCGTTATGTTCCGAACGCGCTGGTGATGCTTGCTCCTTACGTGAATTCCTATCGCCGCCTGACGCCTGACATGGCTTGCCCGGTCAACAATGCCTGGGGTTACGACAACCGCACGACGGCTTTCCGCGTGCCGATTTCCAGCCCGCAGGCAAGGCGTGTCGAAAACCGCCTGCCGAGTTCGGATGCCAATCCCTATCTCGCGCTTGCCGCTTCGCTTGCCTGCGGCTGGCTCGGCATCGTCAACAATATCGAGCCGACCGAACCGACCGCCGATACGGCCAATGAAGGCTCCATCGACCTGCCGCGCGGGCTGCTGGAAGCCGTGGCGCTGCTGGAAGGCGAAGAACAGTTCGAGCGGGTGTTCGGCCACGAATTCGTCGGCCTTTATGCGGGCCTGAAGCGCGGGGAATTCGAGACATTCATGCAGGTCATCAGCCCATGGGAGCGGGAATTCCTGCTTCTCAACGTGTGAGGTCTGAAGCATGACGTGGCAAAGCCCGATAGCGCCGGGGATTTCCTGGTATCAGGCAAGCGCCCAGGAGCGGCCGCAATATCCGGCGCTCGACGGGTCGAAAGCAGTGGACGTCGCGGTCGTCGGCGGTGGCTATACCGGGCTTCAGGCCGCCTTTAATCTTGCCGCCAACGGTGTCTCCGTCGCCTTGATCGAGGCGCATCGTTTCGGCGACGGCGCGTCCGGCCGCAACGGCGGGCAATTTGGCACCGGGCAGCGCTCGTTTCCCGACGAGATGGAAGACGAGATCGGCTTCGAGCAGTCCAAGGTACTGTTCGATATCGCCGAGGATGCCAAGCACTACGTCCTCAACTTCGCCCGCGATCACGGCATCGACATGGAGTATCTGCCGGGGCAGCTCTATGTGGCGCACAAGGCTGCTTACGAAGACGATTACCGCAAAAGCGTCGATGCGATGAACAATCGCTACGGCTATCCGCATATTTCCTACATGGAGCGGGCGGACGCACGCAGACGTGTCGGCTCCAGCCATTATTTCGGCGGCACGCGCGATACCGGCACCGGCCATATCCATCCGCTGAAGCTGCTGGTCGGGCTTGCGAAAGCTGCAAAAGAGGCGGGCGCCGGCATCCATGAAATGACGCCCGCCAAATCCATACGCCAGGCGGGCGGCAAGACCATCATCGAAACGCCCTCCGGCACGCTGACCGCAACGCGGGTGCTGATTGCGACCAATGCCTATATCGGCAATCTGGAACCGGTAACGGCGGCCCATATCATGCCCATCCGCTCCTTCATCGGCGCGACCGCACCGCTTGACGCTTATCCTGACATTATTCCCGGCAAGGAAGCCGTGGCCGATTCCCGTTTCGTGGTGCGCTATTTCCGCAGGACGGTCGACAACCGGCTGCTGTTCGGCGGGCGCGAGGCCTATACGGCCGATACGCCGCGCGACATTTCCAGCCATATTCGCCGGCAGATCGCGGAAATCTATCCCGAACTCGGAAATGTCGAGATCACCCATTCCTGGGGCGGCTCCGTCGGCATCACCCTGCCAAGGCGGGTGTTCGTGCGGGAAGTCATGCCAGGGGTCACCTCCATCGGCGGTTATTCCGGACACGGGGTTATGCTGTCGAACTATTGCGGCAAGCTCTATGCCGATCTCGTTCTCGGCAGACAGGATATGCTGGCGCCATTCGCGCGGTTGAAGGTTCCTTCGTTCCCCGGCGGCGCATCGCTGCGGGCACCGCTGCTTTTCCTGGCGCTCTCATGGTACGCATTGCGAGACAGGTTTTAGGAAATCCGCCCACCTCTGGAGATCTGATGGAAAGACCTAGCGACAGGCTTGTAACGATTGCGACCGGTTACGGGATGGCGGAAACCGCCGTGACGTGTTCGTTTCTGCGCGCCTATGGCATCCACACCACCCTGCCCTCGGCCCATATCGTTTCCGTGAACTGGCATTTGACGGTCGCTTTCGGAGGCATGGAAATCCGGGTGCCGGAGTGGCAGCGGCATGAGGCAAGACTGCTGCTGGACAGTATAGATGCCTCGCACAAGGTCGATGAGCCATCACTGCGATCATGGATGGGGAAAATCGTAGCAATCGTCGTTTTTTTCTTTTTTTCCGTTCCGCCGCCGGCCAAAGGCTTGTTCAAGAACCCTGCTTTCTAGCCGGCATCACTCAATGACAATCGGTACGGGTTTTCGACCCGTGAAACCAAAATTCATAATTTCACATAACTGAGACTGGCATTTTTAAATCGATTAGATTATGGATGCCCCAACCCTTGAAGATCGAGAGTATCGATATGAGCAGTCAGATCATTCCTGTTGAAGCTTTTGATTGTGTCGTTTTCGGCGGCACAGGCGATTTGGCAGAGCGCAAGCTTTTGCCGGCCCTTTATCACCGTCAGGTCGAAGGCCAGTTCACGGAGCCGACCCGCATCATCGGCGCGTCGCGTTCGGTCATGAGCCATGAGGAATATCGCAAATTCGCGCAGGACGCGCTGAAGGAGCATCTGAAGGCGGGCGAATATGATGATGCGCAGGTTGCGCTGTTCCTCAACCGGCTTTTCTACGTTCCCGTCGACGCAAAATCCGGCAACGGATGGGACGTGTTGAAGAAGCTGCTCGATGAGGGCAAGGAGCGCATACGCGCCTTCTATCTCGCTGTAGCGCCCGGCATTTTCGGCGATATCGCCGACAAGATCCGCGAACACAAGCTTATCACCCGCTCGACCCGCATCGTCGTCGAAAAGCCGATCGGCCGCGACCTTGCCTCGGCGCAGGAACTCAACGACACCATCGGCCACGTCTTCAAAGAAGAACAGATCTTCCGCATCGACCACTATCTCGGCAAGGAGACGGTGCAGAACCTGATGGCACTGCGTTTTGCCAACGCGCTTTACGAGCCGCTTTGGAATTCCGCCCATATAGACCACGTGCAGATCACGGTCGCAGAAGCTGTCGGCCTTGAGGGTCGCGCCGGATATTACGATACGGCCGGTGCGTTGCGCGACATGGTGCAGAACCACATTTTGCAATTGCTTTGCCTCGTTGCCATGGAGCCGCCCGCTTCCATGAACGCGGAAGCCGTGCGTGACGAAAAGCTCAAGGTTCTGCGCTCGCTGAAGCCGATCAACACCACCAATGTCGAAAAGCTGACGGTTCGCGGCCAGTACCGCGCCGGCGCTTCCGCAGGCGGCCCGGTGAAAGGTTATCTGGAGGAGCTGGAGGGCGGCGTTTCCAACACGGAAACCTTCGTCGCCATCAAGGCCGAAATCGCCAACTGGCGCTGGGCCGGCGTTCCTTTCTACATTCGCACGGGAAAACGCCTTGCGACCCGCGTTTCGGAAATCGTCGTCACGTTCAAGCAGATCCCGCATTCGATCTTCGACGATGCGGCCGGCAAGATCGAAGCCAACAAGCTGGTCATTCGCCTCCAACCGGACGAAGGCGTCAAGCAGTCGCTGCTCATCAAGGATCCCGGCCCGGGCGGCATGCGTCTGCGTCAGGTTTCGCTGGACATGAGCTTTGCCGAAGCCTTCAATGTGCGCAGCCCCGATGCCTATGAGCGGCTTTTGATGGATACCATCCGCTCCAACCAGACACTGTTCATGCGCCGCGACGAAGTGGAAGCGGCCTGGGACTGGGTCGATCCGATCCTCAAGAGCTGGGAAGAGCTGGGACAGGGCGTACAGGGTTATACTGCCGGAACCTGGGGTCCGAGCGGCTCGATCGCACTGATCGAGCGCGACGGCCGCACCTGGCACGACGCTGACTGAGGGCGCGGGTATGAGCGAAACAATCCATGTCTTCGACACAGCCGCTGAACTGGCGAAAACCCTGGCGGCGGATGTTGCCGCGCGTCTCGACGCGGCAACGAAAGAATACGGAACGGCAAGCATTGCCGTTTCGGGCGGTTCAACGCCCAAGCTGTTCTTCCAGGCGCTTTCCCATCATGATCTCGACTGGAGCAACATCAGCGTGACGCTGGTGGACGAACGGTTCGTGCCGCCAGAAAGCGAGCGCTCGAACCACCGGCTGGTCAGCGAGAACCTGTTGCAGAACAAGGCGAAGGCGGCCTATTTCGTGCCGCTGTTCCAGCCCGCGGCCTCGCCTGAGGATGCAGCGACGCTTGCGACCGTCAAGACCGAGGCGATCTGCGATCCTTTCGATGTCGTCGTGCTGGGCATGGGAACGGATGGGCATACGGCATCGTTCTTTCCCGGTGGCGACAATCTCTACGAAGCGCTCGACCTTGACGAACCGCGCGGCGTTTTGACCATGGCGGCGGAAACCGCGGGGGAAGAACGGTTGACGTTCAACTTCTCCAGCCTTCACGATGCAGGTTTTCTGGTGCTCCACATCGAAGGTGCAGCAAAAAAGGCGACGCTTGAAAAAGCACAGTCGGGCGAGGATGAGGACGAAATGCCGATCCGCGCCGTGCTGAACCGGGCAGAAACCGCCCTGGATATTTACTGGGCGCCATAACTGGATGCGGTTGCCGCGCAAGCGGCCCCGCGACAGCGCCCGACGACACAAGACGAAAACACGATAACCGGTCCTTCATCTCCCGGAACGCCGGTTCTCGACCAACGAACAGGATGAACGCTCATGTCCGCCGATTCCCGCATTCAGGCCATTACCGCCCGCATCGTCGAACGCTCCAAGCCTTACCGCGAGACCTATCTCGAGCGGCTGCGGCTGCAGGTTTCTAAGGGGGTTCATCGCTCCACTCTCTCCTGCGGTAACCTCGCGCATGGATTTGCTGTCTGTTCCCCCGCCGACAAGGACCTCCTTGCCGGCGACCGGGTTGGTAATCTCGGCATCATCACCGCCTATAACGACATGCTGTCGGCGCACCAACCCTACGAGACCTTTCCGGCAATCATCCGCGAGGCCGCAGCGCAAGCCGGCGGCGTGGCGCAGGTCGCGGGTGCCGTGCCTGCCATGTGCGACGGCGTAACCCAGGGGCAGCCGGGCATGGAGCTCTCGCTATTCTCCCGTGATGCCATCGCCATGGCTGCCGGCATCGGCCTGTCGCATAACATGTTCGACGCCGCCGTCTATCTCGGTGTCTGCGACAAGATCGTTCCCGGCCTCGTCATCGCAGCGCTTTCCTTCGGTCACCTGCCCTCCATCTTCATCCCCGCCGGGCCTATGACCACCGGCCTGCCGAACGACGAGAAATCCCGCATTCGCCAGCTTTATGCAGAGGGCAAGGTTGGGCGCGCCGAGCTGCTGGAGGCGGAGTCCAAATCCTATCACGGTCCCGGCACCTGCACTTTCTACGGCACGGCAAATTCCAACCAGATGCTGATGGAGATCATGGGTTTCCACATGCCCGGCTCTTCCTTCATCAATCCCGGCACGCCGCTGCGCGACGCGCTGACACGCGAGGCCGCCAAGCGGGCGCTCGCCATCACCGCGCAGGGCAACGAATTCACGCCTGCGGGCGAAATGATCGATGAGCGCTCGATCGTCAACGGCGTCGTTGGCCTGCACGCGACGGGCGGCTCGACCAACCACACCATGCATCTGATCGCCATGGCGCGCGCAGCCGGCATCATCCTCACCTGGCAGGATATTTCCGACCTGTCGGATACCGTGCCGCTGCTCGCCCGCGTTTATCCCAACGGTCTTGCGGATGTGAACCATTTCCACGCCGCAGGCGGCATGGGCTTCCTCATCAAGCAGCTTTTGAAACAGGGCTTCGTGCATGACGATGTCCGCACCGTCTTCGGACAGGGGCTCGAAGCCTACACCGTGGATGCAAAGCTTGACGAAAACGGCGCAGTGACCCGCGAGCCTTCACCCGAGCAGAGCCACGACCCCAAGGTTCTCGCCAGCATTGAAACGCCGTTCCAGCCGACCGGCGGTCTGAAAATGCTGACCGGCAATCTCGGCAAATCGGTCATCAAGATCTCCGCCGTCAAGCCCGAACGCCATATCATCGAAGCGCCCGCGATCGTCTTTAACGACCAGCAGGAGCTTCAGGATGCCTTCAAGGACGGCAAGCTCAACCGCGATTTCATCGCTGTCGTCCGCTTCCAGGGTCCGAAGGCCAACGGCATGCCGGAACTGCACCGCCTGACACCGCCACTTGGCGTACTGCAGGATCGCGGCTTCAAGGTGGCGCTGGTGACGGACGGACGCATGTCCGGCGCTTCCGGCAAGGTGCCGGCAGCCATCCATGTCACGCCGGAAGCTTCCGAATGCGGCCCGATCTCGCTCATCCGCGATGGCGACATCATCCGTCTCGACGCCATTTCCGGAACGCTTGAAGTGCTTGTTCCAGCCGCAGAGCTGGCAAAGCGCGAACCGGCGCGCGCCGACCTTTCCGCCAACGAATGGGGCATGGGCCGCGAACTTTTCGCCCCGTTCCGCCGTAATGTCGGCCCTGCCGACCAGGGCGCCAGCGTTCTGTTCCATTGATCGCCCGGAGGCGAAGGCCGGATTCGGCCTCGCCTCCGCACCCTCTTGGCATGACCCGCATAACCCGCGCTGAAACCGCTTTATTTCCCGTCTCTTAAACGCCAAACTTGTCATGCGGCTGTGATGATCGCCCTATAGGGGCTTCTCAGCCAGCCGCGGGACGATGACGCATTTCAAGATGATGGGGCCAGACATGACGATTTTCTCAAGCAAACGCCGTGACGTGCTGAAGCTTATGGCTGGCACCGCCATACTGCCGCTGATGGTGGTGGCAACGCCGGCGGAGGCGCAGGATGTGGCCCTGCGTGCAATCGTGATTTCCGACCTGCATTCGGCCTATGAGCGCATCGGGCAGCTCCTAGCAGCCATAGAAATGCGCATCGCGGCTGACAAGGCACCCCACATTATTCTTCTGAACGGCGACCTGTTCGAAACCGGCAATGCGGTGGCGACACGGTCGTCCGGCGAAATCGAGTGGACGTTCCTCTCGGCGCTCGCCAGGCTCGCGCCCACCATCATCAATATCGGCAACCATGAACCGGATATCGATAACGACCTCGCAAATTTCGTCAGTCGTGCCCGCGCGCTCGGCATCACCGTGCTGTCCAACATCATCGACAAGCGCAGCGGCGCACCCTATGCACCGGCCAGTGCGGAGGTGAGTGTGGGCGGACGGCCGGTCGTCGTTGCGGGCCTTGCCACCAACGCGATCAATACCTATCCGAAGGCGACGCGTGAGATGCTGGATATTCCGCAGCCTGTGGAATGGGCCAAGGCGAATCTGCCTGCAATCGTCAAGCCGGAGGCGATCAACATCGTTCTCAGCCACGCCGGTGTTGTTGCCGACCGCGATATCCTGCCATTGCTGCCCGATGGCACCCTGCTGGTCGGCGGCCACGATCACCTGAACTTCGTGCATGAACAGGGTGCGACGCGCTATGTACACACGGGTTCATGGTGCACCTCCATGGCCATTGCGACGATCGAAGCTGCTGGCAAGGCGCCGACGATCGAGACCGTCGCCATCGACAGCGACGCCCCCTCCTCCCCGGCGCTCAAAGGCCTGATCGAACAGACGCTCGACAAACATCTGACGGCAGAAGAGAAGGCGGTTGTCGGCAAAACGGAAAAGGCAATGACAGTTGACGAGGCAGGACGCCGTGTGGCGCAGCTGATCGCCACAAAAACCGGCGCGGATGTCGGCTTCATTGGCCACACCTCCTTCGGCGCTGGTTTGCCAAGGGGCGATATCCGCCGCTACGATTTCAACGCCTCGCTGCGTTTCGACGGCAAGCTGATGGTGACGGAAGTGGATGGCGAAACGCTTGCGCAAATCCTCAAGCGCTGCAATCAGGACGGCGACATTCCGCTTGCTGACCGCACCGGCGATTATCTTTACGCCATGCCGGAAAAACCGGTCACAAGAGAGCGATACAAACTGGTCTGCAACGACTGGTCCGCCACCAACCAGAAATCCTATCTCGGCCGCAGCGATCTTGCCTTTGCGGAAGTGCCCGATGTGAAGCTGAAGCAGACGGTTCTGGGTGGGCTTTCCTGAAGCCGGAGATTCTCCAGCCCCTTAGAAAGACCGGATATCGAGCTTCCGGTCCTTGTGCGCCGGATGTGTGCTGAACACGAAAATGCGGTCGAGTTCCTTTTGCGTCAACATGCGCAGAAAACGAACGTGGATGGTGTTGTTGGCGTTGACGCGCAACATAACGCAGCCGATCTTGTTGATGCGGGCGTCGGGAATATCCAGATAGAACTGGTTCGGAAGATTGTATTTCGTCAGGAGTGCCAGCACGGCCTCGGTCTGGGAAATGCGAATGACGTCGCAACGGCGAGCGGCCATATGCATGACGGCCTTCTCGGTATATTCGATGCGCGCCGCATTCATGGTGTCTTCCATGCGAAACCGGCCTTCGCGGTCGTACATGAAGGATTCTTCCTTGGTCAGGTAACTGTTCTTGATAACACCCGCACTGCTCTGCACGCCCTGACCTCCATGCTCTTTCTACGTCTCCAAGATTAAAACGTAGTCTTTAACAATTCATATCAGCGTCACCTTAAACAGACCGAAGACGGAACATTTTTGGCATTTTTCCACAGCGGCAAAATATCATGAAAAAACCCCGGAACGGGACGTTCCGGGGCATGTTTCCTGAAGCTCACGGCCATTGTCTCCGCAACTATCTGCGGTAGTTCTTGCCCTCGGCATCAAAGAGATGGAGCTTTGCCTGCGGTGCCGCAAAACGCAGGGTCTGACCCTTGGCGACGGATACGATGCCCGGCACCTTGACGATGATCGGCTCCTGCCCCTTGGGCGCTTCGAGATAAAGCAGGGTCACTTCACCGAGAGCCTCGACGATCGCGACTTTTCCCTCGAAAAGATAATCGTCGCCGGTGACGATGCTCAAATCCTCCGGCCGGACACCGAAGCTCGCGGCCTTGCCCTGCTCGGTTGCAGGCGTGGGAACGACGATGTTCAGCGTCTTGCCTCCGGCAAGTTCGATCGAAGTCCGCTCCCCGGTTACGGCAATTTTTGCCGCAATGATGTTCATGGCGGGCGAGCCGATGAACCGCGCCACGAAGAGGTTGGCGGGGTTTTCGTAAAGTTCCAGCGGCGGGCCGACCTGTTCCACACGACCCGCATTCAAAACGACGATACGGTCGGCCAGCGTCATCGCCTCCACCTGATCGTGGGTGACGTAGATCATCGTCGTGTCTGCCATCTGCTCATTGAGCTTGGCGATCTCGATGCGGGTTGCGACGCGCAGCGCGGCATCGAGGTTTGACAGGGGTTCGTCGAACAGGAACACCTTGGGGTTGCGGCAAATGGCACGGCCGATGGCGACGCGCTGGCGCTGGCCGCCAGAAAGAGCCTTGGGCAAACGCTCCAGATATTGCGTCAGCTGCAGGATTTCGGCAGCGGCGCGGACGCGGCGGTCGATCTCCTGCTTGTTTTCCTTGGCGATCTTCATGCCGAAGGCCATGTTGTCGTAAACAGTCATATGCGGATAAAGCGCATAGGACTGGAACACCATGGCAATGCCCCGACGCGAGGGCGGGATTTCATTGACCAGCTGGCCGTCGATAAACATCTCACCGCCGGTGATTTCCTCCAGACCCGCAATCATGCGCAGCAACGTCGATTTCCCGCAGCCGGACGGCCCGACGAAAACGATGAATTCGCCCTGTTCGATCTCCAGATCGATGCCGTGCAGGACTTTTACCTGCCCGTATGATTTGCGGATATCCTTGAGAACGAGACTTGTCATGGGTTGTTCCTCCCTGCTCTATCAGGCGTAACGGGCGAAGAAAGCGCCCCATGCCGGAAGTTCTACGCTTCTGCCGTCCACACCGCTTGCAAAGCCGTGGCCTTCGAGAACCTCCCAGTTCCCTTCCGGCAGCGTCGCCTTTGCTGACGTCGCGGACAGATTGAAGAGGCACAGAACGGTTTCGTTGCCGAGCGTGCGGGTGTAGCTCAGCACGTCGCCCTCCACTGGCTGGAATTCGATGCCGCCCTTGGCGAAAGCGGGATGCTTTTTGCGGAAGGAAAGGAAGCGGCGGTAATGCTCCAGCACGGATGCCTCATTGCCCTGCTGGGCGCTGACGGCGCGCTGCTTGTGTTCGGCCGGAATGGGCAGCCAGGTCTTGTCCGAGGTCGAGAAGCCGGCCTGCGCATGGCCCGCATCCCACACCATCGGTGTGCGGCAACCGTCGCGGCCCTTAAATTCCGGCCAGAACTGAATGCCGTAGGGGTCCTGTAAATCCTCAAAAGCAATATCGGCTTCAGTAAGGCCCAGCTCTTCACCCTCATAGATGCAGACTGAGCCGCGCTGCGTCATCAACAACGCCGAGAGCACCTTGGCGAAAGCATCCTTATCCTCGACATGCTCGCCCCAGCGGCTGACATGGCGAACGACATCGTGGTTGGAGAAAGCCCAGCAGGCCCAGCCTTCCGGTGCTGCCCTGGCAAAATCCGCCTGCACGTCGGCAACACGCTGCGGCGTGAGCGCATCCGGCGCCAGGAATTCGAAGGCGTAACACATCTGCATCTTGTCGTCGCCGGAGGTGTATTCACCGACGATTTCGAGTCCGCGCTGGCTGTCGCCCACTTCTCCGACGGCGGCGATATCCGGAAACTCGTCCAGCACGGCGCGGAAGCGTTTCAGGAAAGCGATGTTTTCGGGGCGGTTCTTGTCGTAGAGATGTTCCTGGAAATTGTAGGGATTGACCGCAGGTGCCGTGGAGGCGTTGCGGCGCTCCGGCGCCAGCGCCGGGTTGTCGCGCAATTCCAGATCATGGAAATAGAAGTTGATGGTATCGAGGCGGAAACCATCGACGCCGCGCTTCAGCCAGAAGCGGGTGATATTGAGCAGTTCTTCCTGAACTTCCGGATTATGCAGGTTCAGATCCGGCTGCGAGGTCAGGAAGTTGTGCATGTAATATTGCATGCGGGTGGGGTCCCACTGCCAGCCGGAGCCGCCGAAGATCGACAGCCAGTTGTTGGGCGGCGTGCCATCCGGCTTGCTGTCCGACCAGACATACCAGTCCGATTTCGGATTGTTGCGGCTGGCGCGGCTTTCCACGAACCAAGGATGCTGGTCAGACGTGTGCGACATGACGAGGTCGATCATGACGCGGATGCCCAGACGGTGCGCTTCCGCGATCAACCCGTCGAAATCGGCAAGCGTGCCGAACATCGGATCGACATCGACATAATTCGAGACGTCATAACCGAAATCCTTCATCGGCGAGGTGAAGAACGGCGAAATCCAGATGGCGTCGGCACCGAGACCGGCAATATGCGCCAACCGGTCGGTGATGCCCTTGAGATCGCCGATGCCGTCGCCATTGGAGTCCTGATAGGAGCGCGGGTAGATCTGATAGATCACGGCGCCGCGCCACCAATCCTTGTTGGGCGTCAAAGCGGAAATCACCGGAGCGGTCATAGTCTCATCCTGTCTGGTATGGGCGTTCATGGATAATCAGCCTCCCTTGACGGAGCCTGAGAGCAGGCCACGCACGAGATAACGTTGAAGGGCAAAGAAGACGCCAAGCGGCACGACAATGGTAACGAAGGCCGAGGCGGTGAGGATTTCCCAGTTGCCGCCGCGCGAACCGAGCAGCGCGTTTAGCGCACCGGTCAGCACCAGCTCATCCTTCTGCGTGCCGAGGAAGACCATGGCGACGAGCAGGTCGTTCCAGGTCCACAGAAACTGGAAGATGGCGAAGGAGGCGAGCGCCGGGAAGGATAGCGGCAGGATGATCTTGACGAAGATTTCGAAATCGCTCGCGCCGTCGACACGTGCACTTTCGATGATCTCTTTCGGCAGGCCGGAAATGTAGTTGCGCAACAGGTAGATGGCGAGCGGCAGACCGAAGGCGGTGTGCGCCAGCCAGATGCCGGCATAGGTCTTGGACGGAACGCCGAAGATATTGCCGATTTCGTTGTAGAGTTTCAGGAGCGGTATCAGCGACATCTGCAACGGTACGACGATCAGGCCCACCACCATCGCAATCAGAAAATTGCGGCCGGAAAAGCTCATCCATGACAGCGCATAGGCGGCAAAGGCGGCGATGAGGATAGGGATGACGGTTGCCGGGACGGCGACTGTCAGCGAGTTGACGAAGGACTGGCCGATGCCTTCCGAGGTCAGGACGGTTCGATAATTGTCGAGTGTGAAGACCGGCGGTGTCGCGACGGAAATATAGACGCGCTTGCCGCGAGAGCCCTCGAAGCTTGAGGCCTTGCTGTATTCATAGGTGCCATCGGTGTTGACGAGCAGCGTTTCCCCGTCGCCGATATCTGCCGCTTCACCGGCTTTGAAGGCCGTTGGCTCCTGCACGCGAACGCCGAAGGCTGCAACTTTGCCCCCCTGTCCGCTTTCAAAAACATTACCTGATATGACGTAGCGGTTCCCGTCCTGCTTCTGCACGGCAGCGTCGGCAAGGCGAACCGCCGCGGTCTGTTCGGAACTGGAAAAGGCCGTCCACCAGCCCGACACGGTGATCTGGTCCTTGTCGCGCAGGGAACTTACGAGAATGCCGAGTGTGGGCAGAAGCCAGAGAAGCACGACGACCAGCACGCTGGCATGGACGATGAGGCGCGGCAGGCCGACGCGGCGCAGACGTTTTACGATATCCATCTCAGCGGCCCTCCATCTCACGGTTCGCCTGGCGGATGTTCCAGACCATGATCGGGGTGACGGCCGCCATGATGACAAGCGCTATGACCGCACTTCGGCCACTGTCACCACCGCCGCGGAACATCCAGTCGAACATGAGGTTGGCGAGAACCATGGTGTTCCACTGACCGTTGGTCATGGTCAGCACGATGTCGAAAACCTTGAGAACGAGAATGGTGATCGTCGTCCAGACGACGGCGATGGTGCCCCAGATTTGCGGGACCATGATCTTCCAGAAGATTTGCCAGCCATTGGCGCCATCGATGACGGCCGCTTCGATTGTCTCTTCCGGAATGCCGCGCAGCGCTGCCGACAGGATGACCATGGCAAAGCCGGTCTGAATCCAGATGAGGATGACCATCAGGAAAAAGTTGTTCCAGAAGGGCATGGAAATCCACACCTCCGGGCTGCCGCCGAAAAACTCGACGACGGCGTTGAGGAGGCCGATCTGCACCTGACCTTCGGCGCGATACTCGTAAATGAATTTCCAGATGACGGAGGCACCGACGAAGGAGATCGCCATCGGCATGAAGACGATGGATTTGGCGATGTTGCCCCACCAGATGCGGTCGGTCATAACGGCAATAACGAGGCCGAAGAAGGTGCAGGCGGCCGGCACCACGGCCAGCCAGAGGATGTTGTTGAAGATCGATTGCCTGAAGCCGGCATCGAAAAATGCCCAGCGATAATTGGAAAGACCTACGAATTCGGCTCCGGTCCGGTCATAGAACGAGAGGATGAGCGTCGCGATGACAGGATAGACCAGATAGACGAGAAGAAGGAGAAGAGCGGGGCCGATGAACAGCCAGGGCCTGACCGACGCGCGGCGGTTGAGGTTGCGGGATGCCTGCAACACGTCTCCCGAGCGGACGGGAAAGATTACCTGCAACAGTTTGTCGGATAGCCAATAATAGGCAGCGCAGGCAAAAACGCCGGCCACCATGACGCCGATGGCAGAAACGAGTTGTTGAGCCATGTTCCCTCCCTTGATCCTCTCCGCGCCGCGCTGATTTTATGCGGTCGACGGCCGTTCCGTTGGCCAAGGCCCGGCGGCATCACCGCCGGGTCAAGCTCTGTTGAGGTTACTTCAGGCCGTCCCAGGCCTTCTGGATATCGGCAGCGACCTGATCGGCCGACTTGCCGCCGACGAAATCGATCATGCCGGTCCAGAATGCACCCGCGCCGATCTTGCCCGGCATCAAGTCGGAACCGTCAAAGCCGAAGGTGGTCGCGGAGGTGAGGATTTCACCCTGACGCTTCATCTGCTCATTGGCATAGGTATCGACATTCACACCCTTATACGGCGTCAGGAAGCTGGACTGTGCCATCCAGACTTCATGGGCGATCGGGGTTTTCAGGAAATCGACGAAAGCCTTGGCGGCGGGCGCTTCCTTGGTGATGGTGACGAGCGTGCCGGCGCCCAGAACCGGCTTGCCGAGTTCAGGCTTTGCGGCATAGGTCGGCATATAGAAGAAATCCACATCCGTTCCGACCTTGGTACCATCAGGGAAGAAGGACGGCACGAAGGACGCTTGATGGTGGAGGTAGCACTTCGGCGGAATGTCGAAGAGACCCTTCGGGCTGTCGCGGAAGTCGGTGGAGGCCACAGCCGCAACGCCGCCGCTGACATATTTTTCGTTCTTGGCGAATTTGCCGAATTCATTGATTGCCGCAACTACGGCCGGATCGGTGAACTTCACCTCGTTCGTCGTCCATTTCTGATAGACGTCGAGCGGCTGCGTGCGCAGCATCAGGTCTTCCACCCAGTCCGTTGCCGGCCAGCCGGTCGCACCGCCGGAACCGAGGCCGATGCACCAGGGTGTGCCGCCATCGGCAACGATCTGGTCCGTCAGCTTGAACAGGTCTTCCATGCTCTCGGGCACTTTATAGCCCGCTTCCTCGAAGTTCTCAGGTACGTACCAGACGAGCGACTTCACGTCGGCCTTGAAGGGAAATGCAAAGTAAGCCTTGTTGCCGTCCTTGCCCTTGTAGCTGCCGAGATCAACCCAGGACTGGCCAGCGCCGTAATTGTCCTTGACCCAGTTTGCGGTCTCATCGCCGAGCGGAACCAGAAAACCCTTGGCGGCGAGATCAGCCAGAAGACCGGGCTGCGGCAGGATGGCGATGTTGGGCGGAGAACCCGCCTGCGTGTCGATGACGATCTGCTGTTCGTAGTTTTCCGAGGAGGAATAGCGGACGTTCACGCCGGTCGCGTCGGAGAAATAGGCCAGCACCGTCTGGAACAGCGCCTCGTCCTCACCGCGCCAGGGCCCGAAAATCGTCAGCGTCTGACCTTTCAGATCGGCATGGGCCGCCTTGAAGTCTTCGTAGCTTTTCCAGTTGAACTTGGCATCCTGACCGGGCGCGAATTTCAGATCGGCGGCAAAGGCCGAACCCGACAGCAGCACTATAGAAGCCGCCGTCGCCAAAAAGGTCTTCTGCATGTGATTTACCTCCCATCACATAAAAGGCTCAAAGCATCTCCCATAAATCAAAGCGCTTTGGCTGCCTATTCATCTCATTGTCATTGAGAAGGAGTCAAGAGGCTCTTTCGCTGGACATGCCGCATTGTCGTATGAATAGTCATACTTACTTAGAAAGGCGGCTATCGTTTTCGATTGAGAAAACCGGCAGGGACTGGTAAAAAACTAAAGCGCTTTGGGAGTTAGAGGAGAGGCTTTTGCCATTTCCGATGCGCGCGCATGGAGGAAAAACAAACATGAACCTGAAACAGTTGTCGCAACTGCTGGGGATTTCTCAGACAACCGTCAGCAGAGCGCTCAACGGATATCCCGAGGTGAGCGCAGAGACGCGCCGCCGCGTCATGGAAGCCGCCGAAAAGACCGGATATCGCCCGAATGCCGCGGCGCAACGGTTGGCGACCGGCAAGGTCGGCTCCATCGGACTGGTCATGCCGGTTGGCGAGCACCACCGCTCGGATGTGCATTTCGGCGAATTCCTGAGCGGTCTAGGCGAAGAAGCAGCTCGCAGCGGATTTCACCTCGTCATCACGCCCACGGAGCCGGAAAAGGAACGGGAAGCCCTGCGGGGGCTGGCAGCGAGCGGCAGCGTCGATGGCATCTACCTCGCCTATATGAAGAAGAACGACGCCCGCATCGCCATGATGCAATCGCTTTCCCTGCCCTTCCTCGTCCATGGCCGCTCCATCGGCGTGGAAGAGGATTATCCCTTTCTCGACGTGGACAATGAGGCCGCATTTCGCGATGCGACCCAGCTGCTGCTTCAGCTTGGCCACAAGCGGATCGGGCTTCTTAACGGGCCGGAGGGCTACGACTTCACCTTCCGCCGCTGTCTCGGGGTGGAAAAGGCGCTGACGGCAAATGGGCTGACATTGCGCCCGGAACACACAAGACACAGCAGCATGACCGATGAGGAGGGTTATCTCGGCATGGAAGCGCTGTTGTCACAGCCGGAACGACCAACCGCCATCGTGTGCGCAAGTACCGCATTGGCACTCGGCGTGATCCGCTCGCTCAACCAGCGCGGCTTGAAACCGGGCAAGGATATTTCGCTGATTGCCCATGACGATGTGTTGCCGCTGTTGAAGCCCGACAATTTCTCGGTGCCTCTCACCACCACCCGCTCATCCCTGCGGGCGGCGGGGGTGCGTGTCGGGCAGCGCCTGATCAACCGGATCAAGCTTAACCAGACCGAACCTCATCAGGAGCTCTGGAAGGCGGAACTTGTCGTCCGCGCCTCCACAGGACCGGCTCCGAAAGAGTAACTACCGATTTCAGAACTTCGGTGCGGTCTTTCCAAGCGCGCGATAGGCGGCGATGACGGTGTTGGCCATCAACATGGCAATCGTCATCGGGCCTACGCCGCCCGGAACGGGGGTGATGGCAGCAGCGACTGCGCTTGCCTCATCATAGGCGACGTCACCGACCAGCTTCGATTTGCCTTCACCCTTTTCCGGAGCGGGAATGCGGTTGATGCCGACATCGATGACGGTCGCGCCGGGCTTTACCCAATCGCCCTTCACCATTGCCGCGCGACCCACCGCCGCCACGAGAATATCGGCCGTCTTGCAGACGGTGGCGAGATCCTTGGTGCGCGAATGCGCCATCGTCACCGTGGCGTTGGCGTTCAGGAGAAGCTGGCCCATCGGCTTGCCGAAGAGGTTGGAGCGGCCGATGACCACGGCGTTCAGGCCGGAAAGATCTTCGCCGTGAATGCTGCGCACCAGAAGCATGGCGCCGGCTGGCGTGCAGGAGATGAGGCCGGTTGCGAGATCGCCGGTCGCCAGCTTGCCGGCGTTCAGCACGCTCAGGCCATCCACATCCTTCTCGGGCAGGATCGACTGGATGATCTCATCGGAATTGAAGTGTTTCGGCAAAGGAAGCTGTACCAGAATGCCGTGGATGGAGGCATCGGCGTTCAGTTCGCCGACCAACTTCAGAAGCTGATCTTGAGTTGTTTCTTCCGGCAGCGTGTGCTGAACGGAATTGAAGCCGCATTGCTTGGCTGTCTTGCTTTTGGAATTCACGTAAGCGTGGCTGGCCGGATCGTTGCCGACGATGACAACCGCGAGACCGGGCTTCACACCCTGTTCCGCCTCAAGCGTTTCTGCCGATTTGCGGACCGCCTCCGTTACCGAAGCCGCCTTTGCCTTTCCGTCAATCACAACTGCCATGCGTCCTGCTCCTGCTGGATTACGTTGGCCCCGTATGGTGCCGACTTTGCAGGAATGCAAGCAAAAATGCAGCTTCGTCAGGCAGTTTTGCGGTAGTCGTCGCGATGCTCGGCGTAATCGGCGAGGCGCTCCCTCAAGAGCGCCAACTCGCGTCTCAATTCCGCCAATTCCTCGGCTTCGGCCTGCTCGTGATCGAAATGCCCGGCAAGGGCTTCACTGAGCAATGGCGGCAGCTCCGGTGTCGTCTGGGGGGTATTCCTGACGGTGCGGTTGCCCATCAGAACCTGCCGCACACGCTCGTCCAGCGGAATGTCATCGGTATCGAATCCGCTATCGTTCGCCGCCCCGGCGTAATAGTCCGCGAACTCAGCCTCCGGCTCGAATTCGCTATCCGCGGCCAGTTCTTCAAGATCATCGAACACATCCGGCTCGATCGGCTCGAACTCGGGAAACTGCATGGATTGCTCAGGCGCTTTTTCGGAGGGCAGAACGTGCGCATCATCAAAGACGAGTGCCTCCTCCTCTTCATGGCGACGGTAGCTCAGGAGATACAGGCTGCCCAGCAGGCCGAGCAACGCGCCACCGCCTGCCAGCATCGCGGCTTGTGTGAGGTCGCGCGACAATTCGCCCGGTCCGGCCTTCCTGGTGAGGCGGGTCTCAACGGCGGTTGTGGTGGATGAGGACATGTCCCGACGCTCGCTCGCCTCAAGATAGGCATTTCGCGCCGTTTCCAGTTCATCCTGCAATCTGGAGAATTCACCGGGCGTGACACCAAGGCTGCTCAGGCGGTCGAGATGTTTCGTTCGTTCGGCGTCCGCGGTTGCAACTTCCTGTGCGACGCGCTTCTCATCGGCGCGCAAGCCATCGATCAGCTGACGCAATGCGGGAGCGACAAGCGCCTGCACGGCATCTACGGCATTCTGGGCGGCGATGCGGCGGGGATGTTTCGGGCCGTAATCGACCGAGACGCCTGAAAGCGCCATGCTGGCAGTTGCATGTCTTTGCCTGATGTCCTCAAGCACAGAGAAAGCAGCGCCTGACGGCAGGGGCTTTGACAATACGTCATTCGGCTTGAGGCCGGTGGCCACCGCCAGATCCGTCTGAAGCGACTGCTGCTGCTGGGTCGTCCCCGCAAGGCTGTGATTGAGGTCGCGCAATTGCTGCTCGAGTTGCTGCACTTCCGCCAGGACGGCCTCGCCGTGGCGCATCTGGAAACCGTTCAAGGCGGCTTCCGCCTCGTCCAACCGGGTGCGCGCCCGCTCCGTCTCGCGCATGGCGGGCGTCATGGTGCCGGCCTTGCCATCCGCCATGACACGCATCGAAAGATAATCCGTAAGCCGCATCGCGGTTTCCGGCGTCGCTGCCTTCGAGGTTACGATCAGCGTATTTTCATCCGGCGTCAGTTCCAGACGGATCGCCTCGCCCACAGCACCGTTCAATGCTTCACGCGGGGAAAGCGAACGGGTATCCGCCCCGGTCAAAAGGTCGAAAAGCAGGCCAAGTTCGCCCTGATTGCGAACGCCGACCATGTCGGCGGGCTTCAATTTGAGGTCGCCCGTTATACGGTCCAGACCGGACGGAGAAAGCAGGGTGCGGCGGGCCATGGCAAGAAAGCGTGCCGCATCGGGTGCATCGTAGCCGGTCTGGGTAACCTCGACATGCGCCTGCGAAACATATCCGCGAAAACCGGAATCGACCAGCAGCAGCGGAAGTGCAGCCCCCACAACGGTGGCGGCGGCTACGCAACCGGCTGTCAGAAGCCGCAGACAATGTTTGCGAAATTGCGCCGTAGGCACGGCAACACCATCCTCATCAGGGCGCGTCGCCATCATATCGGGACTGTGATCAACCATCTGAAGCCGTCTGCTACGCTCGGCGCCGCCCGCAACAGGCGGCTTTCAAAACCTTACGGGAGGTTAAAGGATCGTGGCAAACAAATGGTTAACGCGGGCCTTGCCGACCCGCCTCAGCCCTTGCCGAGCGCGATGTGCCAAGGCTCAGCGCAAAGGCTGTAAAGCCAGCTCATATGCAGCTTGCGAAAGATCTCGGGCATGCCAGCCACTTCGGACGCCAGCACCTTGAACAGGGGACCGACCGCGATGGCGAGACGCGCATCATCGCGATTGATGCTGCGATGCAGCCATTTCTCCTGGTTTTCCGCAAGCATGCCCGCCAGCACGACATCCACCTTCACGCCCGAAGTATCCCGGTTCAGCATGACGAAATCATGCCACGGCGCATGTGCGCGCAGCTTGGCGAGGACCTCTCCGACCTGTGCTGCATCATCCCCCGCAACGCCGATACGTTTCGGCACCGCCATATAGGTCAGAAGTGCCATGACGAAGGCAACGCCATCGATGGTCTCGGGCAGAGGCTTGCCGTGTTCGGCGCGTGCGGCGGCATTCATCCCCCTGCCCTGCGGCAGAAGCAGACAGCTTTCCAGAATCTGCCTGTAAGCAATGTCCTTGAGGGACAGCCTGGCATTCTGGATGGTAAGAAACGAGAGCATCGTGTGGCCGTCACAAGCCGAAGCCTGGCCGCTGACCATTTCCAGCGCCCCGTTCCAGTCCAGATCACAGACGCGCAGTCCGTGAATATTCCGTTGCGATCCCGTCCGCGCAAAATCTGCTGCGAAATTCATGCGAGCCCCCGAATGCCAAATCCACCGCCGCCAATCCGGCGCATGGTTTGCGGGACAGCAGCTCATGGATTTGTTTATACAGGTGCTGGTTGAATTTACCCTGAAGGCAACCGATCGAATATTCCGGAAAATAGAAAGGGGCGATTAACCAGACCGGTGGCCTGCACCGCGCCCCGCACCCTCAGTGGCTTGGGGCCGCTTCTTTTCCGGTGTCGACTTTCTCGCCTTCGACAAGCTTGACCGAACGGGGCGAGCCGTTGCCCTTTTGCTCGCGAATATCGGCCTTCGACAGATAATCGAGCTGCTCGATCAGGACGTCCCCGACCACCTCGTCGCCAAGTTTCTTGTTCAGCCCCTCTCGGATGCGCTGCTTGAAGACATCAGGGTCGAAGGTGGAGATATTGGCGATGTTGACCATGGAAGAACCCGCCAGAAGCGTGAAGAGTTCGTCGGTCATCAATTGCGTTGCGGGCAGTTCGATCTTCGCCATCTTGTCCTTGTCGACACGCAAGGAAATGCGGCTGAGGAAATAACCGTTCACACCACCGTCATTAATGACGGGGATGGTGATGCTTTCGCCTTTGACCAGTTGCAGACTTGCCTTTTTCGCCCCCGCCTCATCTCCCGACGAGGGGGCCGTCGCCATCTGGACGGAGAAATACACCGCGCCGAGCGTGACGGCGCAAACCCAGACGCCGGTGAGAAGAAGCTTCAACATCAGGAGGCTGCGCCGTACATGAACTGTTCCTGGGAATAGGTGCCGTCCGTATCGGCTTCCTGAATCGCGGTCTTGAGAAGATCCGCAACAGCGCGAACCGCATTCAGATGCGCCTCGACGCGGCTGGCATTGGTCGCGAGCTTGGACTTGATGCCCTGCACCTGATCGAGATGTCCGGCGGCGATTTCCTCATGGGGCGTATCGCGGAACAACATCGTCAACTCATAGAGGCAACGGCTTTTATGGGCATTGGAGACTTTGAAATCGAACTGGGGGTCCTTACCGATATTGTCATTCTCATTGTCGATGATCATTTCAAGACGGCCGAGAACGGATTTGATGCGGTGGTCGTTCGACATAAGGTCCATGCTTGTCTCCTCGTTATGATTTATCATGCTCAAGCCTCGTCCGTTTTATCATTGGAAACGCCGAGGACCTGCCTTTCGAACTCCGCCACCATCCGAATTGCAGCATTATGGTCTTTGTCATTCATGGATACGTCGGTAATGCCTTTGCTCTCGGCTTTCCGCAACGCATCCTTGTAGGCCTGTTCTGCAATGCCAACGCCGCCATTTCTGGAAATCGTGTCGGCAAACTGTTCCGCCATCATGCTTTTCCAGATCTCGCCGGCGTTGCCCTTGCCGTAGACCTCCTCGCTGTCTTTCGGCAGCATGTTGGCAACGAAGGTCTGAAGCACGGAAGCCTCATACTTGCGATATGTTTCCGGAACTTCGGTACGGGCAGAGCGGATGTTGGTATTGCCGAGACCTGCTTTCGAAGTGGCGCTGTCAAGCATATCAATGGCAGCGCCAAAGCCCTTGCCCGAATCGGCAAGGCTCGTCGCAGCGAAAGCCGCCTTGTTCGCCTTCAATTTTTCCTGAGCGACCTGCACTTCCTGAGGGTCCGCAGCGCGAACCACATCCATCACCAGATCGCTTATAACCGATATCGCCACGTCCAGAACTCCCGAGCTGACGAACGGGCGGCATTAAAACCGGGGCGTTCGCTCAATCAAGAAACACCGCTGAATACGTCTCTCTGGACGCCCAACGATGCAACAACGGGACAGACTATGGATCGCCAACCTTGCTGGAGGCTGGTGTCCGAGATGCGTTCGTGATTTCTAACAGATCATAGATTGCATTGTCGTCGGCCTCACGATCCTCGAGATCGCGGGCGAGATGCATCCTGTCCTCCAGCCGGTCGGCCTTGGTCTTTTCCTTGAGCACCTTGTTTTCCTGCAATTGCTGCACGCCGGAGAGCTGACGGTCCTTGACGACAAGGCGGCCGTAACGATCCGAATAGTGCCTGGAGAACGTCTGGTGGACCGGCTCCATGGAACTCATCGCTTCAAGCACGTTCTCCATGGATTGCGCCACTTCGGCACGCACGCGGGTGGTGTCGGCCAGTTCCACCTCGGCCATTTTCTCCATGTGGCGCTGGACCGTTACCAGGCGCTTGAGTTTGGCCGAACGCTTGTCCGAAGCCATGGCATTTTCTCCAGATCAGAAGCCGATGAAGACCGGGCCGAAACCATCCACGAATTGCCGGATGAGGGCCGCGATCGACAGGTAAAGCATGAAAATACCGCCCGCGAGAACGAAAGGCGTCGATATGAAGTAGACCGGGATTTGCGGCGCCAACTTGTTGATGAGGCCGACCGCAACGTTGAACATCAGACCGTAAATTACAAAGGGGCTGGCAAGCCGCAGCATGATGGAAAAGGAGGCGCGCAGCGTGTCTGTCAGGGTTATCAGCATCTTCTGGCCGCTGATGAGCGCGCCGACCGGTGTCGTGGCGTAGGAATCGACCAGCGCCCGCAGGACAATATGGTGGAAATCCAGGATGAACAGCACCATGAGCCCACCGAAGGTGATGAAGTTCGAAATCTGGTTTTCCTGCACGTCTTCAACGGCATCCGCTCCGCCGGGAGCGCTAAGCCCGATGGATGCGCCGATGAGCGCGCCCGTGAACTGGAAGCCGAGCGTGTAAAACCGCGCGATCAGCCCGTACATTGCGCCAATGACGATCTCGGTGAAGATGAGGCCGACAACGGCGCCCTGGCTTGCGCCGGAGACTTTCGGATAGATCGTATCCCACAGTACCGGCAGAAGCGCCATGGACACCGCAACGCACAGGAGAATGCGTATCTGCGGCGAGATGCGCGAACTGGAAAAGCCCGGCATGGTCATGAAGCAGGCGCCGATACGGCAAATTGCAAGGAACAATGCGATAATTGTCCCTTGCGGGTCGGTTATCATGAAATGGCGCCCAGAATCTTGATCTCCAGCCCCTTGGCCAGTTCCACATGCGAGAGAACCGGCAGGGTCGCAAAGAGTCGTTCGATGATCATGCGCACATAGGACCGTGTTTCCGGCGACGTGACAAGGACAAAGGGTAGTCCGCGATCCATGAATTCACGGATAACTTTCGATGCCTGCTCGGAAAATTCCTCGAGATGGCGGGGATCGATATCGAATTCGACGATTTCGCCCTTTTGATCGCGCTTGAGCGCCTGATGGAAGACCATGTCCCATTTGTTGCCGAGGCGAAGCACACGCAATACGCCATTGTCGGCAAGATCGCCGCAGAGCTGCTGCGACATGCGCACCCGTACATGTTCGACGATCTGCTCGGTCTTGCGCACATGCGGGGCAAGTTCGGCGACCGCTTCCAGAATGAGATGCAGGTTGCGGATCGACACACGTTCGGCGAGCAGCAGTTTCAGCACGGCCTGCAGGCCGGAATAGGACATGTGCGACGAGCAGATTTCGTCGGCAAGCTTCTTGTATTCCGGGTCCAGCCTGTCGATGAGGATCTTGACGTCCTTGTAGGACAGCAATTGCGGCAGATTGTTGCGAATGACTTCGCTCAGATGCGTCAGCACCACAGAGACATTGTCGATCGGGTGGAAACCTTCGCGCTTCAAATCCTCGGTGAATGTCTCGAGAATGGAAACGGCCGGCATGCCGAAGGCGGGTTCGCGGATTTCGTCGCCCGGAATGCTCGGCTTGCGCCCTGCCCCCGTCACGACAAGAACATCGCCAACGCGCAGATTGCTCGACGCGATCGTCGTGCCATGGACACGGATCTGGTAGGCCTTTTCCGGGATCATGATGTCGTCGGAGACCTTGATCTCCGGCACGACGAAGCCGTATTGGGTCGCGAACTTCTTGCGCATCTTGCCGACACGGAAAGCCAGTTCCTGATGCGCGCCGAGGAGGCGGGTCGAAACCTGCTTGCCGAGGGCAAGTTCGATTTCGGACGTCTTGAGGACCTGCTTGACGGAGTCCTTTTCCGCTTCGTTGGTCTGGAGAACCTTGTCCTCCTCTTCCTGACGGCGCTGCGCGCTTTCCGCTTCGACCTGGCGCGGAATATACCAGCTGCCGAAGGCCATGATGCCGCCCAAAAGCGTGAAGGGCAGGAAGGGCAATCCCGGCATGACGGCAAGAAGCCCCATCAGCATGGCTGCGACCATCAAGGCGCGCGGATATCCGCTCAGCTGATTGATGACGGCCTGATCCGTCGATCCCGAGGTGCCGCCGCGCGACACCAGAAGGCCGGCCGCCAGCGACACGATAAGGGCCGGGATCTGCGAAACGATACCGTCGCCGACCGAAAGCTTCACGAAAACATCGGCAGCCTCGCCGATCGGCATGCCGTGGCGGAAGTAACCGATGATGATGCCGCCGAAAATATTGATCGCGGTGATGATCAGGCCGGCGATCGCGTCGCCGCGTACGAACTTCGAGGCACCGTCCATCGAGCCGAAGAACGAGCTTTCCTCTTCCAGCTCGCGGCGACGGCGTTGCGCTTCCTTTTCATCGATGATGCCGGCGGACAAATCCGCATCGATCGACATCTGCTTGCCGGGAATGGCATCCAGCGTAAAGCGCGCGCCGACTTCGGCGATACGGGTGGCACCCTTGGTGATAACGATGAAGTTGACGGTGATCAGGATCAGAAAGACGATCAGACCGATCACGAAGTCGCCGGACATGACGAGGCTGGAGAAGCCCGCAATCACGCCGCCCGCCGCCGTCGGCCCCTCGTTGCCGTGCGAAAGGATGACACGCGTCGTCGCAATGTTCAGCGACAGGCGAATCATGGTCGCGATCAGCAGCACGGTTGGAAAAGACGAGAAATCCAGCGGACGCTGAATCCAGAGCGCCACCATGAGGATGAGGACCGAAAGTGCTATGGAAAAGGCCAGACCGACATCCACCAGAACGACCGGAATGGGCAGGAACAGCACGCAGAGGATCGACACGATGCCCAATGCGAAACCGACATCCCGCATGCTCGGGCTTACCTTGGGCAAGGAAATGACTGGTGGTTGCGCCATAAAATCGTCCTGTCTCTTCATGAGAAGGGCGACGGAAAAGCCGCCGCACGGTTCCGCGGCACCGGTTTTCTAAAATCGCTGACGCAATTCAGCCCGATGCTTCAGCCTATCCCTAGTCGCTGAAGCTTGCGCGAGGATGGCATCCAGACGGTACGGGCGTCAGAAGCCCGACTGAACCCGCGAAAAGACGAGATTGGAAAAAAGGGCGATCTGCGCGCCCACAAACGGGGCGGCAACGCCGAGAACGATCATGATCGTTACGATTTTAGGGACAAAGGTCAGCGTCATTTCCTGAACCTGGGTCAGGGCCTGGATGAAGGCGATGGCGACACCAACGATCATGGCCGCGAGAACGGCGGGACCGGCCGCGACGAGAACCGTCCAGACTGCCGCCTGCATGATATCAAGCGCATCGGCCTCGTTCATCGTCGCATCCTTTATTCCGGAAAGGCGGCATCATGCCGCCTCTTCAATGTCAGGAACCTGCAGGCACGTCCGAATCGGTGCCGCTATCAGGTGTAGTCGCGATCGGACCGTTCGAGAAGGTCACACCGGCCTGCAGCAGCACTTTGTCACCAGCTTCTGTGATGGCGACGACGCCGTCCGAATAGACTTCGACTTCCTTTACCACGCCGGTGACCTTGTCGTCGGCGCTCTTGACCGTTTTGCCAACCAGGTCGGAAGCGCGTGTCAGGGCTTCGGCCTGCAGCATGCTCTTCAGATGGGTGTTGGTCTTGATCGTCTGCTCAACCTGCGAGAAGCTCGCAAGCTGCGACATCTGCTGGCCGGCATCCATCGGGCTGGTCGGATCCTGGTTTTTCATCTGGGCGATGAGAAGCTTCAGGAAGCTGTCGTAGTTAAGCGAGGCCGCGCTTTTGTCGTTGCTGCTCGCCCCGGCATTTGCCCAGGGGTTAGAGGCTGCCGACGTGACTGCATCTACCGCCATGGTGCGATCTCCTTGCGAATCTGCTCGATCGTTGCGGGGGTCATTTCCTGATTGTTGAGGATCTTTTCCTCGGTCGGGTACAGGCCACGAATGGCCTTCAGCGCTTCGAAAGCCTTACCCGAGGCAACCAGACCGTCGATACGCTTGAGTTCGGCCAGAATCTCCTCATGCTGGAAGCAATTCAGCAGCATGCTCACGGATTTACGGAACAGGTTCGTCGACTGTTCGCGTCCTTCCGGGTTGATGAGGATCATCTGGGCGATGAAATAAAGCTGCCTGAGCGGCGTCGTCGCCTGCTCCGGCTGCAGGACGTGGTTTTCAAGCAGGAACGTGACGTCGTTCAGGAATTCGAGGGCCACCTTGCGATCCACCCGCAAAACCGCGCCGTTGATGAAAATCTTTTCGCCCGATTTCAGCGAGATTCGAAGTGTACTTTTCATTTCAGTCCATCCCTGATGATGGTTGTCACGTCAATTATACCCTGGAAATTCGTCGACTGACGTTTCCGGATCAGTTCGCACTCTTTCAAAATCCAGATCGCGATCGAAATCAGATTTGCCCTGAGTTCCATGGCCAGCTGGTTTTCGGGCTGCTTTAGGTCCTCAATGAAGCGGATCCAGACCCGTCGAGTGTAAAAAAGCGCTTCGATCGTGTGGCGCTGGGAAGAGGAATCCTTTGCCTCCACCAGTAGATCGATCGATTTTGTCAACGCCTGCCGCTCGCGATCCTTCGCGTCTGCGACACCATCCTCCATGATTTCGGCGTAGGAAAACTGGTACATTCATGTATCCTTTATCTGCCGCCACCCCTGTTCATCAGAGGTAGTTTACCAGACTCATTTTTTGCAGACGCGACGTAAGGCTGTAGGCAATTTCAATCTGCTGCTGGAGCAGATCCAGGCGTGTCTTCACCTCGTAGGTATCGATCCCCTCGATATCCAGCAGATGAGTCTCGATGATCTTTTTCTGGGCGGCGAGCGAGTCGTTCGCTTTCGAAACACGGCTTTCGGAAAGGCCGAGCTGGCTCTGCTGCTGATTCAAACCACTAATGACCGTGCCTATATTGGTCACCGACCTGGTCGCCACCAGTTCGCGAACATCGCTTGGGACCTTGTCATCAAGGAACGTCATCGCCGTCATTGCTGTCATCGCGAAGTAACGCATGCCTTGCGAGTTGCTGTTGGTCGATGTCTCGACCACCTCGTTCTGGCTGATGCGGCTCGTCATGTTCGTGTCGCTCGCCTTCGACCCATAGGTCGTCCAGAAATCGTAATTCTGGCCGGCCGTCAGATCGCTGTGCGGTGGGTTCGTAACCGGCGTAGTACCGTTGAACACGCCTTCGATACGGGTCATGAACGCCGAGGCCTGATCCTTGGACAGGTCGGCAATGTTACCGACCGCAGGTGTCTGTGCCGCCATGAACGCGTTCAGCTCAACCTCATAGGCTGCCTTCAGCGTCGATCCTTCGGCAAAGTAGTCATCGATAGGCTTCACATCCGTATTGATGCCGGAAAACAGAAATTCGCCACTGACTGCCGTATTGGCAAAACCGGTGAAGGTGTTGAACGCATTCGAAATGGTTTTGGCGACCGTTGCCAGCGTTGGTGCTGCGCTGCTGGTATTCGGAACAAGAACCTTCTGAATTTCCTGGGCGGCCTTTGCCATGCCATCAAGTGCCGCCTGAGAGGACTTGAGGCGCTGCGTGGCGATGGAATTGACGCTGACGAGCGAAGAGAGACGATCGACATCGCGATTAAGGTCAAGACTGCGGGCCGTGTTGGCACCCAGCGTCACGCCCAGGTCCGCATGTTTGCCCGTGGTCAGCTCGGTATTGAGGTTCGTCATCTCAAGCTGGGCCTTGAGGATGGTGCTGCGCATGCTGTTCTGCATCGCCAGCGATGAAATGAAGGACGTTTTCATCTATTACCTCACCATATCCATCAGCGACTTGAGCATGTCGTCGATGGTGGTCACCAGCTTCGTGGCGGCCTTGTAGGATTGCTCGATATCCATGAGCAGCGAAAGCTCCTCATCCAGGCTGACGGCAGTATTGTTCGAATAGGACGTGGCGGAGCGCTCATAGAGCGCGCTTTTCGCTTCGTTTGCCGAAGTTGCGCCGGATCGTTCCTGTTCGAGCCACCCCACCGAGTTGGTGCCGTATTTCAGGATGCTTGTATTCGTATCGATACGTGTCGACGCGGCAAAATTCATGGGCGCGTCAAAAGCAGTGACATAGCTGTCGATCAGTGCGGAAAACCCGGTTCCGCCTGAAGTTGTGCTGTTGATTACATAAGCGGTACCGTTGATACCGCCGTCGCGCAACAATTCCGGGTTTCCACCTTTGGAAATAATTAACGCAGGGTTGACGGTAATACTCGCAGCGAGCCCGGGAGAGACAACACCGCTTGCCGGAATGGTTGTGGCCGCAGGGGAGCCGTAGGTGAAGAGGCCTGGCATCTTCGGCAGCGTGCTGGTGGGGCTGGCCGGCTTTTCCGCAAACATGGTGATGAGGCCGCGCGCAATTTCGTCGAGCTGGCTCTGCATGGTTGGCGCCAGGTCGTCACGAACCTGCATCAGACCCTGAAGCGAACCTTCCGCTGTCGTGTTGCTGCCGCTGCTCGCCTTGATCGCGACGCCATCAACGTAGATCGCGTTCCCCGTGACCGTCGCGTCGTAGCCCGGCTGCGCCTTGAAAGTAACCTTGCGCGGCACGACTTCGAACAGGGTCGCGCCATCCGCCGTGTAGAGCGCCACGTCGTTGTTTTCACGATTGACGACGTTGATCCCGATGATGGACGAAATGTCCTTCAGCAGCGTCTCGCGCTGGTCGAGAGCATCACTTGGATTGCCGCCGATCGCGGTCTGCGCCTTGACCTCGTTATTGGCTTCCTCGAATTTCGCGAGCAGGCCGTTCAGCTTGTCGACCTGAAGGGACATTTCCTTGTCGGCACGCAGGCGCATCGCCTGCAGTTCGGACGAAGCCTTGTTAAGGGAATTGGCGACGTCCACGGCTGATGTAACCGCAGTCGCAGCAAGCGCGGAATCGCTCGGCTTTGAGGCGTAACCGTCAAGGCTCTTCAGCAGTTCCTTCATATAGGTGGCAGGCGAACTCTCGTAATCGTTGCCGCCGAAAAGGCTTTTCATCTCCTCGAGCCCGGTCAGAACGGTTTTCTGGCCGGAAGCGAGGGATGCACTGGAGATCGTCTGCCTCAGGAGGCTCTCATTCTGGGCACGGCCGTTGGCGACAATACTTGCACCGGACATGGTCGTGCCGAGAATGGCGGTTCGCTTGACGTAGTTCGCATTACCCACATTGGCAATGTTTTTCGAAGTAACGTCCGTCTGCTTACCTGTATTGTTGAAGATCGACTGCGCAGTATTCATTGCTGACGTGAGCGACATTCATTTGTCCTCGTGAGAATTACTATCTCTTCAGATTGATCAGGACATCCATCAAATCCGACCCGGTCTGGAAGACTTTCGAATTCGCTGTATAGATACGCTGGGATTCAATCATGTCGGTGAGTTCGCTGGCGATATCGACGTTCGAGCCCTCAAGCGCACCCTTCTGGATGTAACCGAAGCTGCCAGTCTGCGCGAAGCCGATGGTGACGACACCCGACTCGTTGCTGGGCAGATAAACGTTGCCGTTCTGCGGGCTGAGATTGTCGACGCTCGGCACCGTTGCCAGCGCCAGCTGGTAGATGTTGCGGCGGCCACCATCCTGATAGACTGCGGTCACCACGCCGTCCTTGCCGATTTCGACATCCTTGATCTGGCTGGGACCATTGCCGTTCAGGATCGCGGTGCCGGGCGTGAACTTCGATGAAAACTGCGACATATCAGACAGGTCGATATCGATCGACTGCGCAACGCCGCTGTTGCTATCGTTGATGGTGATCGATTTGGGAGACGCAGTCGTAAGCTTGTTAGTGGCCGGGTCGAATGTCAGCGACACAGTTCCCTGGACCAGCGTAGCAGGTGCTGTTGCCGTGTATGGGAAACCACCATTCGTGGACTGGTCCTGACGATAAACCGCCACTTCCCAGGTGTTTGCAGCGGTCTTGGTATAGTAGAAATCGTAGAGTACCTTTGCACCGCCGCTATCGAACGCCGTCAGCGAGGTCTTGGCACCGATTGTCGAAGTAGCGACGTTGTTACTCGGACGCGAACCCGCAGTAACCGGATCTTCATCGCGGTTCAGGTTGGCCGGGAAGCTACCCTGTGTGGACGCCGATGCAGTCAGGCCGAAGTTGTTGACATTGATAGCCTCGAGACCGGTAAAACCGTTGACGACGGCAGCTGGCGGGTTGGATCCATAAGGGTAGCCCATCAGCTGGAAGCCAGCAGAGTTTTCCAGATACCCTTCCGCATTCTTCACGAAAGAGCCGGCTCTTGTGAGGTAAGGCGTGCCTGCTCCGTCCTGAACCACAAAGAAGCCGTTGCCCTGAATGGCAAGGTCAGTGCTCGACGTGGTGTAGGAGAGGTTGCCCTGCTCTGAAATGCTGTAGCGAACGTTGGACTGCACGCCGCCGGAGGCATAGCTGCCCGACGAGGAGGGCAGAACGAGCGAGGAGAACGACGTCGATGCGCGCTTGTAGCCGGTGGTGCTTGCGTTGGCGATGTTGTCGCCAACGGTTCCCAGCTTGTTAGCCTGTGCATTCATGCCGGACACACCGGTTCGCATAGTGCCGAAAATACTCATTCAAAAACCCTCGTGGTCATCTTCAGGGAGAAGGTAAAGCGTTTGGCTTGCGTGAAGCTGTCTGAAATACCGCGTTTGAAAAAGACCACGCGGATGAATGAATATTATTGCCAATCAATGCTGTAACCGAGGAAACGCTTGGAATCGACCGGATCGTAGCCGAGCTTCTTGCGAAGCTTCTTGCGCAGCTTGCTGATGTGGCTTTCCACGACGTTCTCTTCGACGTCATCATCGAAGATGCCGTAGATGGCATTGAAAATCTGCGCCTTGGAAACGCGGCGTCCGCGATTGGCAATCAAATATTCAAGGATGCGGCGCTCGCGCCGCGGCAAGGCAAATACCTCACCACCGACTTCGGGATCACGACCGTCGGAGAAAACCCGGATCGGTCCCGCATCGGTGAAATTCGAGATAACCTGCAGGCGGCGACGGATCGCCGCCGCACGCGCAAGGATTTCACGGGGGTGAACCGGCTTGCGCACGACATCGTCGACGCCGCTGTCGAACAGCGCCAGAGTCGATTCCAGCGAGGGCTGGTCGCTGACCGCGATCACCGGTGCCGTCGTGCGATCCCTGATCGCCTTGGGCAAGGAGAAGCTCTTGTCGCCCTGACCGATCAGGAATGCCTCTACGGCCGCCAGATCGCTGTCCGCTGCCGTCGAGACCCATTCCCCGAATTCGACCGGATCGAAACCGGTCGAGGGGATGCCCTCACGCCCAAATAGAGAAGTATAGCCGTCTTTAACGAGCTCGCGCTCATCAACCACTACGATCATTCGTCCGCCTCCGAATCAGTGTGGTGTTTTCCAATGCGGCATTGGTACGAATCGGGGGATTCAGCGACAACTGTAGGAAATCATCGACAGTTATTAATAATTGATTAACCATTTTGTGCCGATTTGATCTATATATAGTGGTTGTTAACCATATACGGTACAAAATTTTTGTGTAAAAATTTCAAAAATCCGAAAAAATCGCTTGCGACGCCTTTTTTAGGGCTTTCTCTCGCCACATTTCAAATTGCGAGTCCTTGACCGCATCAAAACAATCGATGGTTGTTATCCGTCGCAGAAATTTTTCGCGTTGGCGGTCCATTTTCCGTAGCCTGTCGCCACCAGATTGGCGATCACCCGGCAGACATATTTCTTTTGAGCCGGGTCGTTGTTGGGCCCGGCATGGTAGCGGGCGACCGCCATGGTCCAGGTTTCGTGCCTGTTGTGGAGATTGCGCAGGAACATGGCGGCATATTCGACATTGCGGCGCGGATCGAACATTTCACGCGCGGATGTGAAGTTTTCGCCATGGAAATAGTGGTTTATCTGCATGCATCCGAGGTCGATCAGCTTGGCGCCGTTGCGCTTTGCCGTCTCGAAAGTGGTCAATGCCTCCTCGGTGGAGGAGGCAAATACCGGTTTTCCCTCAATATTCATGGCGTTGGGGTCAAGCCGACCCTTGCGACCGGTCTCGGTCAGGCCGACAGAATAGAGAATTCCCTCCGGCACGCCGTATTTGCGGGCGGCGGACTGAATTTCCCTTTCACAGACACCTGACGTTGCCGAAGCGGAGGCGTTTTCAGAGGTAAACGCCGTTGTCAGCAGAAGTGCGGGCAGAGCCAAGAGCGCCATCCATGCCTTCATTATGCACCCCCAAATTATCACCATTGCCCTGCCGTCCGCCGCGTGTGCCGGACTCGTCACGGTTGCGCCCTGCGGCGGCCTGTTGGCCCTGCTGCTGCGCCTGCTGATTTTGCTGATTGTTGGCTTGTGTGCCCGTTTGGTCACTCTTGTCAGAAGAAGCAATGCTGATCGTGATGTTATCGACCGTCAGACCCTGCACCTTGAGGCCCTCGAGGATGCTCTTGCTGTCCTGCTGAAGCTTTTTGTAGGCGGCCACGTTCTCCACCGTCATGTGAACGGCAAGCTCATCGCCGGCAAGACGCAACGACATCGTCACCGATCCCAGCTCGATCGGCGTCATGTGCAGCTTCAGCGTATGGACGACTTTGCCGGTGCTGCTCTGGGCCGCCTCATTGGACAGCGACGAGCCGGGCTGCATGGCGCTAACCCATTCAGAATCATTGGCGATGAGGCCGGTCAGAGCCGAGGCGTTGGATGATGGTGCCAGACCAATGAACCGCCGCGAATCGAGAACGGTAATCGTCTCGGTCGCCTTGCCACTGCTTTCCCGGGCATCGAACTCGACGCGGCCATCCCGCTGAACCGTACTCATATCGAGAGCGCGGGCTGTGCCGGAACGAGGAGATGCGAAGCGGAATGCCGAGGCGTCGCCTTCAGTGCCCGATCCGGATCCGGCTTCGTTTCCGGCAAGCTCGGTCCGTGCGTGCATGTCCTTCGCCAGAGGCTCAGCCTTACCCCTGACAGTTTCAACCTTTTCGGATTTGACATCGGCCTTGCCGGCAATCGCCTGCGCAATTTCCTCAAGGGGCGTCTTGGCTGTCACGATATCGCCGACATTGGCCGTGAGCGTCTGCAGCTCTGCCAGCTTCGGATCGGTTGCATCCGCCGCCGTCTGGCTCTCCTTGTCGGCGTCCTTGACCTTCTTGCCAGGTTTGCCGTTTTCAGGCGATGTGTGCGCCGTCTTAATCGCATTCTGAAGCTCCGCCAGCGCCTCGTGACCATGGCCTTCTCCGGAATGGTCCTTGACGATCACGTTCAGGAAGCTCGGAGGCCGCTTGACCGGCACATCCGTCTTTTCAGCATCGTCATCCGGTTGCACATTCTGCTCCTCAGCCGATCCCGCTTCCTGCTGATGACGCGAATGCGGTGCCTGCGGCGGGCGCTCTTCCCTGACCGTCGCGAGAGTGTCGCCGAAACTTCCGCCTTTGGCGTCGTCCCTCACACTGGCGCTGCCAGCGCGCGGATCGTTATATGGCGCATTCACTATCGCGTTGATGGTTGCGTCGATCATGGTGCCCCCTCGCCTTTCTTCAAAAGGCTGTCGATTTCATCGAGCTTACTGCGGCCGCTCGTCACGAGTTGCCGGACGTTCTCGCCCTCATCCTCAGCCTTGTGGTTTTCAACTCTCCATATGCCCTTGGTCTCGGCACTGGCCGCCTCATTCGCGGGCGCGCCCGACCCGGCCCCCTGCCCTGCCGTGACACCGGGATCGGCGCCAGGCTGCGGGGAAGGCGGACGAACCACCTGGTCGGCGATTGCCCTTGCCGCGTCCCGCAGGGCCCTGTCGCGATCCGAAAGCTGGGCCTCGGGAATTTGCCCGATTGTTTCAATCGCGCTCACCACATCGGGCGTGCCGATATTGGAAAGGCTTTCATAGAGATTTGCCTGAACTGGCGGCTGGTCCGGCATATCCGGCGACAGCGCTTTCGCCTTCAACGCCGCCATGCGAGCCAGCGAATCCTTGCCGCTGATCGCCGCGAGACGGGACAGGCGCAGATAAGCTTCCTTCTGCCTCTCCGCGTCCATCATGGCGAATGTTTCCTCTATCGTGTCGTGCCCGATGGAATCGACACGTTTGACCACCAGTGAGACCAGAAGGTCCGCGAACTGGCTGGCATAGGGCGAATGCAGGAACCGCCGCGCGTAACGCTGTGCATATTCGACGCCACGCCCGGCATCGCCGTCTTCAACGGCGATAGCAAGCGAGCGGCGGAGCGCAGCCTCCTCCACGATGGTACCGGGCGCTTCGAGCCGGGCTATGTCATAGAAACCGAGGGCAGCCACCGGATCGCGGGGGATCGTCACATTGCCGCCGATCAGTGCAAGATAGGCGCCAATTCTCGTGCCGCGATACTCGGGCACCATGGCCGCGATGCTCTGGGCGACCAGCGTTCCCTTGCCGGACAGATATTTGCGCAGAATATCGGCGACGCGGCTGTCGAAATTGCCGTCCACATCCCGCGCGACGAGCAATTCGAGCGTGGCCGGATTGCCGCCGCTCATCGCGTACACAAGCGCCGCATCGACATTGCGCGGATCCTTGAAGATCGCCGAAGGTGCGCTCTTAAGCCGCTCGTCGATCGTCTGGAGCAGAAACCGCTGCATTTCGGTTGCCGAATGGTCTCCCATGGTGACCGAATCCTGCACGAACTGCAGGGAACGCAACATGGCATAGGGCATGAGGTTGTCTTGCGATTGCGCAAAAACCTTCGCCGGTTCGGCACCGAGACCACACAGTGTCGCCGCAAGAAAAATCCAACGTTTCGAGGATTTCGTCACACTCACCCCCGATCGGCCTCAAGCAGGATTTCGATACGGCGGTTCGCATTCGCCAGCGGGTCTGCCGGCACCTGCAATCTGCGATCCGCAAAACCCGAAACCTGTTTCACCCGCTCTTCCGACAGGCCGCCGCGAACCAGCATGTAATAGGCGCTATGCGCGCGGTCCATGGAAAGCCGCCAATTGTCATTGGCCTCACCCTTGAACTGGCGTCCATCGGTATGGCCGCGGATCACCACGCTGCCGCCACGCTCCTGAAGCAACTTGCCGATCTTCTCCATGGCCAGGACCATTTCGCCGCGGGGCACAGCCGATCCGACATTGAACATCGGCGTTTCCGTCTGGTCGGAAATGGTCAACAGCAATCCGCCTTCGGCGGGCGTCACCACCAGACCTTCGGCGAGCTTACCGCTGATGCCGGATATCTGCTTCTCGATCTCTTGGCGCAGCTCTTTGGCCTCTTCCTTCTGCGCCGCAGTACCTTGCTGCTGCTGCTCCGGCTGAGGCTGCGTAAGTGCTGCCTGCTCTGCAGCACCCGGCCGCTGCTGCGGCACAACGGCGGCGACTTCCATGGCCTTGCCGTGATCTGCACCATCGGCTGGCTGCTGAGACGATTTAGCCGCAACCGCTTCATTATCCTTGGCAGCGTCCTGCTGCTTGTTCTCGGCAGATTGCTGCTGTTCGACCGGATTTTGCTGCTGGTCCGCACGTGTGATCTTCACCTGCTGGGTCCAGAAATCGGGATCGAAGGGATCGCGGTAAGCCTCACCGCCGCTCGCACCCGTCGCCGGGCCGGAATCGGCAGCACCACCTTCGCCCTTGGCGCTGACATTGGCCTGCTGCCCGACCTGCTGGGCAATTTCCGCCAGAACGGAATAGGGATTCTCGAAAAAGTCCGCTTCTGAGAAGTTCGACTGCTCCCCGGTCTGCGAGGTCAGGTCTTCACCTGTCGCAGCGGCCGAACCCTGGGTGACCTTTTCCGCCTTTATGTTGGACTGGTCTTTCTTCTCGACGCCCTCTTCCTTGTCCACCGGCTTTTCCAGCCCCTTGGACGAAGGTTTTTCATCGGACAGCTTTATCGGATTGAAATAGCTGGCGACCGAGGCCTTGGTTTCCTCGTTTGCGGCGTTGACCAGCCACATGACGAGGAAGAACGCCATCATGGCCGTCATGAAGTCGGCATAAGCGATCTTCCACGCGCCGCCATGGGCGCCATCGTGCCCGCCCTTGTGGCGTTTGACGATGATGATCTCGTTCTTGCCGTGGTGGTGATTTTCGCCTTCACTCATTTCATCACCTTGCGAAGACTGGACGCCCAGGCGGACATGCGCGTGACGAACACGCTTTCACCCAACTCAACGGAGAGATCGATATCTGCCGTCTCGGTAAATTTCATCGTCTCTTCTTCAAAGCCCGGCTGCGTCTTCAGCTGCTCAAACAAATCTTTCGGGCCTTTCACGACAAGGGTCACGGCCTCGCCATCCGGCATGGAAGCGCGAACGACATCCGCAAGCGCCGAAACCGCCTTCAGCGACAGCTCTTCGGTCAGAACCGGGGCAAGGATATTGGCGGTCTGTTCGCTGAGATTGGTGGCGATCGCATCGATGCCTTCACGCAGTCTCAGCGACAGGAAAACGGCAATTTCTTCCAGATAGACGGAACGTAAGCCTTCGAGTTCTGCGGCATGAGCGGCAAGAAGCTCCTCGCGCTCGGCCTGCATTTTCTCCGTGATCTCGCGGGTCGCATCCTCGTGACCACGGGCATAGGCGGCCTGTTTTTCGCTTTCGACGTCGAGCGGCTCGAATTCATCGAAACCGGATGCAATATCGCCAAAACCGGAAATGCCGTCGACATCCGCCAACGGTTCGCCGAACGTCAGTCCCGCGGGCTGCACGTCACCGAAATCCTTGAGATATCTTGCAATGGACGCGCTCATGCCCGCCCCCGGAAAAACGGGCCAAAAGGGCGAAACATGTTTCGTTGCCTGCGATCAAAGCCGTTTGGCGGCACCACCGTCATCCTTGCTACCCTGCCCGTCTCTTCAATTGTTTCCGGCCGGATCACGCCATGCGATCCACCCGATATTGCCCCGACGTTAGGTGTTCAAACTTGTGCGAGGATGAAGGCGGGCCCCGTTTTCAGAAACCTTGCAACCAACTCCCCCGAACCCGCCGGACCGACGCCGGTTTACTTGAAGAGCTGAAGGATGTTTTGCGCGTTGGCATTGGCGATCGAGAGCGCCTGGATGCCGAGCTGCTGCTGTGTCTGCAGAGCCTTCAGCCTGGTCGATTCCTCGTTCATATCCGCATCCACGAGACGGCCGATACCCTTGTCGATCACGTCCATCAGGCTCGAGACGAAGTTTTCCTGCATGTTGATACGGCTCTGTAGTGAGCCGAGGCTGGAGGCCGTACTGGTCATGGCTTCGAGCTGCTTGTCGACAAAACTCATCATCACATCGATGGCGTCGGAAGCGGTGTAGTTCGTGGTGCCACCGGAAAAACCGCTCATGGCTGCCGCCACGACATCAAGATTGTCGAGATCGAGCGTGGAGACGGAAAGACCGAGGGATCTGGCAACGGAGGTCGGCGCACCGGTCGTGTCATAGAACCAATCGTTGCTGCCTGTGTCCCGATAGGCCGCCGCGACGGTGGTGGTGCCGCTCGAAGGGTTGGTCGCCGTCACCTTGACCCAGGTATTCTCGGACAAACGAAGATAATTCACCGTTCCGTTGCTGTAGACGCTCGGGTCGGTATTCGTATCCGGCGTCGCCGCATTCAGCGTGCCGATTTCCGCGTCCGTCAATTTCTTGACGACGTAACCCGCATTGGTGGTCACGCCGGCTGTCGTCGATGTTTGGGTGATCTGTTGTTCCGTCTTCGCGACAAAAACGGCGCTCTTGTCGAGAATACCGAGTTTTCCGCCGCTGAGGTCGAAAAGCACGGCACTGCCGTCCAACACATAGTCAACCGTGGTGACGCCGACATTGCCCGAACCGGTGCGCGTGAAGGACGCGACGACCTTTTTGGTGATGGGTTCTACAACCGGCGGCGTGCCACCATTGCTGATGCTGGCCTGCAGCCAGTTCTCGCCGGAGAAGGAGGCAGATTCCGACGTGCTCTTCAGCTGTTCCTGAAGCTGCTTGATTTCGTCCTGGATCTTGCCGCGGTCAGCCCCGACGCCATAGGCGGCGACAAGCTTTTCCTTGATTTTCTTGACGACCTCGATCGAGTTCGCAAGGGCGTCATAGGCCGTATCAACCTTGGCGGCGCCAAGTCCCAATGCATCCTGCACGGCCGAGAGCGCTGCATTGTCGGAGCGCATGGTTGTGGAGATAGACCAGTAGGCGGCATTGTCCGCCGCTGTTTCGACACGGTAGCCGGACGACACACGCGCCTGCGTCGTCTCGAGATTCTTGTCGATCATGCGCAAGGTTTGCAGCGCGGCCATCGCCGCCGCATTGGTCAAAATGCTGGTCATTGGGTCCACCCAATTGGTACTGTCAGGAAAAATCCGGCGCTGCGCCGAAAACGAGCAGAGGCATCATGCGCATCAGCGATGGTAAAAAGAGCCACCGCGACCTGCCGTTCGTTAACAAATCGTTAATTCGATAGGTACCAAACAACAACGCTGATTTGCAAGGCGTTCCTTGCCTTCACAGGCCGGTTTTGCATAAACCGACACGCTTCAGGCAAGGTCGGGTGAAAAAGTGCCCGAATGAAGCCATCGCGCCCGCGAATTCGGAAGGCGCAATGGATAATATATGAAAATGTCCGCTGGACTGGTTCAGGCAGCTTCGCCCTGGCGGGCCGACACGAATCGGGCAGCCGTCAGGCTCTGACGGAGAAATTCGGTGTTCTCGTCCGGATTTTCCGAAGGGTTCTGAAACGAAACATGATTGATCTCGACCGCAGCATGCTCGTTGGCCAGAATCAATTGCGCATAAACCGTCGCGCCGTGCGGTTTCAGTTCGAGATCGAGGACGATCTCCGGCGCCCCTTCCCATTCGAGCCTGTATTCGCCACCGGCACCGAAATTGATCGTGCCCGGATGATAATAAAGCTCCGCGGCCGACGAGACGAGGTCGGCAATGCTGCCGTAGCACTCGAATCTGAGCAATGAAATCAGGTCGGCCGGATCGAGCAGGCGCAGTTCGGTGGCGATCGGGTTGATCGCCTCTGCGACGATCATTTCCCGCTTTTCAGAATAGGCGGATTTTTTCATTGGTTTTATTGAACCCGTATTTTCGATGACTTCATGGCGTAAACCCGATGAACGAGCTCAGCTACAGCCTTGTAAAAAGCTGGTGGAATCACACTATCGATCGAGACTTGCGCAAACATGGAGCGTGCGAGCGGCGGATCTTCAAAAACGGGGATATTATTTTTTTCCGCAATCTCGCGGATTTTCAATGCGATAAGGTCCTGACCCTTGGCAACGACGACAGGCGCGTCGCCTTCTTCGCGAACGTAACGCAACGCCACTGCAAAGTGTGTCGGGTTGGCAATCACCAGTGTCGCGCGCGGCACATTGTCGATCATGCGGCGGCGGGCGCGGTCACGGGCGACCGAACGCTGACGGGCTTTGACCACCGGGTCGCCCTGCGATTGCTTGTATTCTTCCTTCACCTCATGCTTCGTCATTTTCAGCTGGCTGAACCAGTGGTGGCGCGTCCACAAAAGGTCGACGGCGGCAAGCAGCGCGGTCGAAAAGAGAATCACGACCATCATCTTTTTGGTGAGCTCGACAACCCTGACGAAAATGACCTGCGGGTCGGAGAACATCAGGTCGATGAGACTGTAGAAATCGCCGCGCAGAGACAGGAACATGATGATCGAAACGATCAAGATCTTGAACAGCGATTTGCCGAATTCCACAAATCCCTGCTTGCTGTAGATGCGGCCGAACCCCTTTGCAGGCGAGATGCGCGACCATTGCGGACGCACCCTCTCAAGCACCGGCGACGGCAGGTTCTGGAAAAACGAGGAGGCAAGGCCGAAGACGATGAACATGATCATGGCCGGCATGAGCAGATAGGCCATGGACGTGCCGAGGAAATAAAGCAGCGACAGGGCATCCGGCCTGGTGCTGAGGTTCCATTGTTCGGGCTGGCCGAACAGGTCCTTCAGCGTTACGCCGAGGCGACCGGCGCCGTCGGGCAAAAAGAAAACCAGATAGCAGTAAAAGGCGAGTGACGAAGCAAAGATCGGCACCTCGCGGGAAAAGGGAAGATTGCCCTTTTCCGCCGCATCACGGAGTTTTTTCTCCGTTGGGTCTTCTGTTTTACTGTCCTTGTCCTGATCGTCTGCCAAGGCACGTTCCCGGGATAAAAAAAGGCCCGCCGATCGCGGCAGGCCGTCATTCCGAAACTAGCGCCCGAGACCGGCCATCGCAATGGCCGGCATTGCCTGTAAGGCGGGTTATCAACCGGCTTCCGCTCAGGCTGCTGCGGATTGTTCCTCCGTGGAGGCTTCCTTCAGCTGAATCTGACCGGAATTGGCCAGCCGGATCGCTTCCTGCGCCACGGCGCGGCGTGCAATCGCCACTTCGCGGGTGTTGATAGAAGCCTGCGGCACGGCGAGGTCCGATTCGATCATGCGGCGCTGGCGCGGGCTGATGCTGGACAGCACACATTCCTTGATTTCCATGGTTGCGCCACGCAGCGCCATGGTGAGAACGTCCGCCGAGACATCGTTGAGCAGCAGGACGCGGCTGCGCTGCGGCATGAACATGAGATCGTCGAAGAGGAAGATCTTCGGCTTGACCTTGTTGGCAGCTTCTTTGCTGAGCGTTTCGAGCGAGCTGAGCAGCGTATCGACCTGCGGCTTTTCCATTTCGTTCATCAGGTCGGCAACCTTCGTGGAACCGCCCGCATTGCGCTCTGCTTCGATCTCGTTGATGAGGTTGACCACACGCTTCTCGATGATCTGGGCAGCCGTGGGGCTGACTTCCTTCATGTTCACCGTGCGGTTCATGATATCGGCGCGCTGCTCTTCGGGAATGGTCAGAAGGACCTTGGCACCGAAGGACGAGGGCAGCATGGAGAGGATATAGGCGATGGTCTGGGGATGCTCGCGCAGCAGGAACTTGCCGACGAATTCCGGCTCCGCTTCCTGCAGGCGATCCCAGATCGACGCTTCATAGGCCTGGAAGGCTGCACGACGGCCGAGAAGGCTGTCCACCTCCTCCGGTGTCAGGCCCTCTTCGAGAATGCTTTCGATCGCCTTGGCATTGTCCATCAGACCCGTTCCTTCCGTGAACAGGTCTTCGAACTCCGCCACGATCTGGGCGAGTTCGTCAGGGGGAATGACACGCAGCGTCTGGGCCGAGGAAATGATCATCTGCAATTCGTGCTGCGTGAAAAATTTCAGCAGCTTGCCGGCGACGCCCTTGCCCATGGCAAGAAGCACCGCGGCCGCCTTGTCGGCCTGAGACAACGGCTTCCCTGCCAGCGGGTTACCGAAATCCTCGAAGTCCATCATGGTCTTTCCTCTCCGTCCCCACAGGGATCAGGCTTTTCTCGTACTCATTACTTCAATCAATTTTACGCCGAAGCGCGTATCGTCGTCTTCAAGTACCGTTATTTCACCGCGCGCAATACGGCGGCCATTCACCATGATCTCGACCGGTTCACCGATCTTGCGGTCAAGCGCGATCGTTGCACCCTCTTCAAGGCTCATCAGACCCGAGACGAGCATGCGGCTGGTCCCAAGAACGATCTGGACATCGATCGGGATATCCATGATCAGGTCCATATTGTCGGACAGACCACTGCCGAGCGGCGCCTTGATGCCCGCGACCTGTGGGGTGGCCGCGAAATCGTTCATCGCAAAATCGCCCGCTCCGCCACCGAAGGCGGAAAGGTCGCTGTCGACGGAAGCGTCGTCAACGCTCCCGAAATCCCCGAAGTCGCCAAAGTCGGACAGCGAACCTTCCGCATCCGTCTTGAGGACGCCACGCAGATCGCCGATAGCCTGGTCGAGCTCACCGCCATCTTCAAGCGACGGCAGCGCCATATCATCGGTCACAGGTGTTTTCTTCGTAGCCATGCGCTGATTATTCCCTTTGAAACTTGCGTCAGCCTGCCCAGAACCCAAAAAAGGTGGACAGGTTTTAACCCATCAGATGTCGCAAGATCTCGTCGTCCGTGCTGACATTGTTCTTTACCCGAACCATGTAGCGGTCGCCGGACTTGCCAAATTCACAATTATAGAGCTTGGAGCCGTTGGCGCTGACCTCGACGCCGATGTCGTCCTGCTTCAGATCCTGAAACGGAATGACGTCGCCGGCCACCAGCCTGGAGATCGTCCGCAGGGTCAAGGTTTCGAGCTTGATGCGCGCCTCAAGCGTTACCTGCGATCTCTTCACCTGCTCAGAGATCAAATCCACCCATTCCGCCTGCTTCTTCAGCGCCTGGGCTGAAGCCTTGGGAGCGGCGATGGAGGTCTTGAGCAGGGGCCGCTGCGGCACGATCAGCGCGAATTCCGAAGAAACCTTGCCGATGGCGATCTTCATGCGGACTGTCACGCCGTAGAGGCCAGCGATCATCTCCTCGAAGGCGCTTTTTCCATTGGCCGTAAAGGGCGGGTCGATCGTCGCCTCGAAACCGCCCGGCGCGTTGACGCCCGACCGCAGGACACCCCCGATGCGCCCGAGAACCATGGCCGCCAGGTCGAGTTCGATGTGGGACAGGCTGCGCTCGTCCGGCTCGCCGATGGTGTCGGCGGCGGCGCCAAGCATGCGCTCCATGAGCGCGATGACGAAGCCGTTGCCGACCGCCATCATGAAATTGGGGCACCAGTTGCGCAGAGAACAATCCGCAACCGAGAAATTGCCGCCGATATTGGCGATGAGATCGGTCATCAGCCCCGATTCGGAGCCGATATATTCGACGTCTATCGCAATGCCGGTCTCGCTGTGAAAGATATCAGGCAGGAATTCGCTGTAGAGATGGCCGATATCGGAACCGACCTTCGCGATTGTCTTGCGGTCGGAAAGCCCGCCCGTAAGTTTCGCGAGCAGCGACGTGTCGATGACGGGTGCTTTTTGCTGTGCAGCTTTAGCCATGGTCATGCCGCCTTGTTTTCGCCGCCGGGGTTCATCATCTCCTGTTCGACGGCGTCGATGGACGGCCGCTCGTAGTTGGAGATGGTCTTGCGCCCGTATTCAAGCGCGACCTGCGGCACCGAGCCGTTCATGTAGGCGATCAGCGTCTGCTTGACGATGATGTAGAGGCGGTGCTGCTTGGTGCGGACGATCTTGACCTGCGAAGCGAGTGGGTTGCAGATCGAATAGGACAGGATGATGCCGAGCATGGTGCCCACCAGTGCGGCGCCGATGAGGCCGCCCAGCACTTCCGGTGATTCGTTGATCTTGCCCATGGCCTTGATGACGCCGAGAACCGCCGCGACGATACCGATGGCGGGGAAGGAATCGCCCATGGTGGTGATCGCGTGGTAAGGTTTCAGCTTGTCGTGCAGGATGGTCTCGATTTCCTCGTCCATCAGTGCTTCGATTTCGTGGCTGCGCGCGTTGCCGATGATGATGAGGCGGACGTAGTCACAGATGAACGACGTCAGCTCCTTGTTCTTCAGCACCGAGGGTGCGCTCTGGAAGATCGAGGATTCTTCCGGATTGTCGATATGCGCCTCGATCTCGTTGCGCGATTTCGTGCGCAGGTCGCGCATCAGCGAATAAAGTACGCCGAGTACGTCGAGATAGTTGCGCTCCTTCGGGACCGAGTGCTTAAAGGCCTCGCCGAGCGCCTTGCCCGAATCCTTCACGACCTTCATCGGGTTCGCCATGATGAAGCCGCCGAGGCCGGCACCGCCGATAATCAACAATTCGAACGGCTGAACCAGCACGTTCAGATGGCCGCCCATCGCCATGTAGCCGCCGATGATGCAGCCGAAGGTGATTATAAGTCCAATTACAATATTCATTGATCGACCACGCCCGAACAGTGTTCCATGCCGCCATCTCTAGAAAATGTGGCTTGCGTGAACCTGTCCGCGGAGCCTCTGTCACTCGTCACTGCAGCCAGTTTCGCACAAGCAACATCCGGCATTATCCCGACAAAGGCGGACGTGCGCCTTGGTATCGGGATCAAACGAGAGCGGCGGTTCAGTGACTTCCACCTACACCAGCTACAGACTGATCAGTCAGGACATCGGCAAATCGCTTGAGCGTGTGTCGAAGCAACCCGACGTGGCGCGCGAAACCGAATATTACCGGTCGAAGATCGGCAGCGTGAAATCCGTCGACGACTTCATGGCCGATACCCGTCTTTACAATTATGCGCTGAAAGCCAACGGCCTCGAGGACATGGCGTATGCGAAAGCCTTCATCCGCAAGGTGCTGACCGAAGGCACGGCCGACAAGAACGCCTTCGCCAACAAGCTTTCCGACAGCCGCTATTCGGACCTTGCGAAATCGCTCGACTTTGCAAGTCTCGGTGCAGCTGCAACTGCGACCGAAGCGGCCCAGTCCGGCATCATCAGCAAATACACCCGCCAGACGCTGGAGCAGGAGGCGGGCGGCGACAATAACGGTGTCCGGCTTGCTCTTTACTTCGAGCGCAAGGCACCAACGATCAAATCGGGTCTCGATTTTCTAGCCGACGACGCGCTCGCGCAGGTGTTCCGCACCGCCTACAACCTGCCTGACGAAATTGCGGCAGGAAGCGTCGAAAAACAGGCCGCGCTCATCGAAAAATCCATCAATATCAAGGATCTGCAAAATCCTGAAAAGGTCGGCAAGCTGCTCGAGCGTTTCACCATCATGTGGGAAATGCAAAATCCCTCCACGACCTATGATCCTCTGGCCGTTTTCGGCTCCTCCAGCGGCTACGGCATTTCCCCGGACCTGCTGATCTCCATCAACTCCCTGAAACTCGGAGGCAAATGATATGCAATCCGGACTATACGTCGCCCTTTCCTCGCAGATTGCGCTGGAGCGTCGTCTCACCACCATTTCCGACAATATGGCGAATGCGAACACGGTGGGTTTCCGCGGTTCCGAAGTGAAATTCGACGAAATGGTCGCCAAGAACCACAATGACATGAATGCCAAGGTGGCGTTCGTATCGCAGGGTAACGACTATCTCTCCACCCGTCAGGGCGCCTTCGAACAGACTGGCAATAGTTTCGATTTCGCCATCAAGGGCGATGCCTGGTTCGCGATGGACACGCCAGACGGCCAGATCCTGAGCCGCGACGGGCGTTTCACCATGCGCCCGGACGGCGCGCTCATCTCCTCAAGCGGTTATCCGGTTCTCGACGCCGGCGGCGGTCCCATCCAGCTCAATGCGAATGGTGGCCCGATCACCGTCAGTCTCGATGGTGCGATCAGGCAGAACGACAACATCGTCGCCACGCTCGGTATCTTCCAGGCGGATTTCTCGAAAGGCTTCCTGCGCCATCCCAATAGCGGCGTGAAGCCCGTGGCCCCGCCGACGGCGGTCGTCAACAATCACGAGGTCGGCGTCGTTCAGGGTTATCTCGAGCAGTCGAACGTCAACGGCATTTCCCAGATGACGCAGCTCATCCAGGTCAACCGGGCCTTCGAGAGCATTTCGTCGCTGATGCGCGATACCGAATCCACTTTCGGCGATGCCATCAAGACGCTTGGCGGCGCACGTTAAGGAACTGAGCGATGACAATGCCGGAATCCACGCTCACGGTCGAGGCGATTTCACCGAAGCTCGCCCAGCTGGCCAGCCTTGCCGGACACTATGCCGATCCGGAGTTTTCGGTGGCGCCGGGCGGCCATGTCCGCACCATCGCCGCCGGACACTACACGGTTTCCGGCCTGTCGCGGCATGTGAGGCTGGGCGAGTTCGTCGCCCATCGCAGCGCGACCGGTATCCATCTCGGCGAAGTCGTGCGCGTGGAACCCGATATCTGCTACGTCTGCCCCATCGAACCGGGCGAGCCGATTGGCATTCACGACACAGTCATCCGCAAAGGTGCCTTCCGCGTTGCGCCTGACGACAGCTGGTGCGGCCGCACCATCAATGCGCTTGGCGAACCCATCGATGGCAAGGGTCCGCTTGCATCAGGCACGGAGCGCCGTCCGATTTCCAGCAATGCACCGCCGTCGATGACGCGCAAGCGGGTGGAGACGCCTTTCAAGACGGGTGTCCGGGCAATCGATATTTTCTCGCCTCTCTGCCTTGGCCAGCGTCTCGGCATTTTTGCGGGGTCAGGCGTGGGCAAATCCACGCTCCTATCGATGCTTGCCAAGGCCGATGCCTTCGACAAGGTCGTCATCGGACTTGTCGGCGAGCGCGGTCGCGAAGTGCGCGAGTTCATCGAGGATACGATGGGCGAGAATATGGGCAAGTCCGTCGCCGTTGTCGCGACCAGCGACGAAAGCCCGATGCTGCGCAAGATGGCGCCGCTTTCGGCCGTCACCATTGCCGAATATTTCCGTGACAGGGGCGACAACGTCCTTCTCATCATCGACAGCGTGACCCGTTTTGCCCATGCGATCCGCGAAGTGGCGGTCGCTTCGGGTGAACCGCCGGTGGCACGCGGCTATCCGGCCTCGGTCTTCACCGAATTGCCGCGCCTTCTGGAGCGGGCGGGACCCGGCGCCGAAGGCAGCGGTACCATCACCGCCATCGTCTCCATTCTGGTGGACGGCGACAACCACAACGATCCGATTGCCGATTCGACCCGCGGTATTCTCGACGGCCACATCGTGCTGGATCGCAGCCTTGCAGAAGAAGGTCGCTATCCTCCGATCAATCCTCTGGCCTCGATCTCGCGTCTCGCCAAGAAGGCATGGACACCGGATCAGGAAAAGCTGGTGTCGCGTCTGAAAGCGCTGGTGCACCGCTTTGAGGAAACGCGGGATCTGCGCCTCATCGGCGGTTATCGACCCGGCACCGATCCCGATCTCGACATGGCGGTGAAACAGGTTCCGATCATCTATGAAACGCTGAAACAGCTTCCGAATGAACCGGCGGCGCAGGACGCCTACGCCGATCTGGCGACCGCGTTGCGCGGTGGAGTGCAAAATAATCAGCCACAGGTAAACCCGAGAATGAGAGGCTGACCCGTGAAAAAGAAACAGATCGACAAGATCGACGATAACGACCTCGAGAACGTACAGCCGCAGCCTCCCTTCTTCACGCCCGACCGTATTCTGGCGTGGACGGGAATAGGACTTGCCGCCGCCGCCGCATTTTTCCCCTGGTACGTGTTCTTCAACGAGGACAAGTTTGGAATGAGAGTGGCAGACGGCGACCGCACGCGCGACTTGCCCCATACCGGTCCGCGCGAAGTCTTCAGCGTTTCGCCCCTGGCCATGACCAATCGCAACAAGGAAGACGCGCCAGCGCCCGGCGAATTGCCGGACATGCTGACGACGGCGACGGTCAGCGAAAAGGGTAAGGAAAAACAGAACAATCTCGCCGCAGGGCTTGAAGACCAGCCCTTCCCGGGCCAGACCTCCTTCCGCCTGCTGCATGTCTCCAACGGCCGCGCCCTCATCGAGGACGGATCGGGCATGTATATGGTGCGGGTGGGCTCCACATTGCCCGACAATGCGCGCCTGACCAAAATCGAGCAGCGCGACGGCGAGTGGATGATAGAGACTTCTTCCGGTAAAACCTATCATCCCGAGAAGTAGTCAGACCGGCACTCTGCTGAAGTCTGCTGCCGTCGCCGGATCCAGTCAGGCAGGACGGAGACGTCTTCGCAATTCACTATTCGATCCCAAGGCGTGCCGCATTTGCCGGCGCGCCATTTTTGTTTTCGCAATCGCCTTCGGGATCAGATTCTCCAGTGCTTCCGCACCTGCGCCCCTCACCGCAAGTCTGACGCAAGATTAGCACCGTAGGTTCGGGCCATACGAGATGGAGAAGTCTATGCAACCGATTCAACTGTTCGATCTGGCCTCCCGCCAAGCGGAATGGCTGAGCGTGCGGCAGGAAGTCGTGGCGACCAACATCGCCAACGCCAACACACCCAAGTTTCACGCCAAGGATGTCAGTCCTTTCGAAGCGGTCATGCAGGCCACCAGCCAGCAGGTCGGCATGGCGAAGACCCATCCCGCTCATTTCGGTGCTAGCGAGCTCAGCGAAAATATCGCGGTGCGCGACAACCCGATCAATAACGAGATCGGCATGCAGGAGTCCGGCAATTCGGTCGCGCTTGCCGAGGAAATGACCAAGACCGGCGAGATCAAGCGGCAATACGACCTGAACGCCAGTCTCGTCAAATCCTTCCATCGCATGATGCTGATGACGGTAAAGAGGTAAACCATGGATCCTTTGAGTGCGGCGAGCAAGATCGCGGGCAGCGGCCTGGAAGTGCAGTCCACCCGACTGCGCATCGTTTCGGAAAACATTGCCAACGCAAGATCGACCGGCGACACGCCTGGCGCCGACCCCTATCGCCGCAAGACCGTGACATTCGGCTCCGAGCTTGACCGCGTAAGCGGCGTGCAGCGCGTGACGGTAAAGAAGCTTGGCGTCGACCGCGGCGATTTCGTCCATGAATACGACCCCGGCAATCCGGCCGCCGACACCAGCGGCATGGTCAAGATGCCGAACGTCAACGTTCTGATCGAAATGGCGGATATGCGCGAAGCCAACCGCAGCTACGACGCCAACCTTCAGGTCATCCGCCAGACACGCGACCTCGTCGCCTCCACCATCGACCTTCTGAAAGCATCGCAATGATCGACGGCATCAAGCAACTCGGTTCCCTCTCGCTCACGCGTGGCACGAGCAACGTCTCTTCGCTGACCGACAGCATTTTCGGCAGCCAGCAGACGACGCCCGCCCAGCAGACGGGCGCAAGCTTCGCAAGCGTTCTCGGCAATATGTCAACGGATGCGATGAACAACCTGAAGAAGGCGGAAGTGGCCTCCTTCGAAGGTATTCAGGGCAAGGCAAACACACGCGAAGTGGTCGATGCCGTGCTTTCGGCCGAGCAGTCGCTGCAAACGGCCATCGCGTTCCGCGACAAGATCGTGTCGGCCTATCTCGACATTACCAAGATGCAGATCTAGAGCGCGTCCGGTTTGAAGCCAATCGTTGGCCGCGCTCTAGGCCTTTGTTTTTAAGCACTTTCCGGACGTAGAACCGCTCCGCGCCTTTACTGGAAATGCTCTAGCCCCGCAGGAAAAATGACATGAGAGCTCTTGCCATCGCTGCCACCGGTATGGACGCCCAGCAGACCAATCTGGAAGTCATTGCCAACAACATCGCCAACATCAACACCACCGGCTATAAGCGCGCGCGTGCAGAGTTTACCGATCTTCTGTACCAGACCGAACGCATGCAGGGTGTGCCGAACCGTGCCAACCAGGCGATCGTGCCTGAGGGAGCGAATATCGGCCTCGGCGTGCAGACTTCCGCGGTGCGCAACATCCACACCCAGGGCAACCTGATCGAAACCGGCAACAAGCTCGACGTGGCAATCATCGGCCAGGGCTGGTTTCAGATCGAGGCGGCCGACGGTTCGACGCTCTACAGCCGCGCCGGCGCCTTCAACAAGAATGCTGACGGCAACCTCGTGACGGTTGATGGCTACAATGTCATCCCGAACATCAATATCCCGACCGACGCGCAGGACATCACCATCACCCGCACGGGTCAGGTGACCGCCCGCATCGGCAACGCTGCGGATTTCACTGAACTCGGCCAGTTGACCATCGCCAACTTTGCCAACGAGGCGGGCCTGAAGCCGCTCGGCGACAACCTCTTTTCCCAGACGCCGGCCTCCGGCGCCGCCGTTATCGGCGTGCCTGACGATCCGAGCTACGGCTACATCAAGCAATCCTACCTCGAAGGCTCGAACGTCGATGCCGTCAAGGAAATCACCGACCTCATCACGGCGCAGCGCGCCTACGAGATGAATTCCAAGGTCATCACCACCGCTGACGAAATGGCTTCGATTGTCAGCAAGAACCTGAAGTAAGAACGGAAAGGCAGGCGGACATGAGGTTTGGCCGGAAACATAGCAGCTGCAGAACGGCACTCGTCCGTATGTGCCTTGCGTCTGCCTTTTCACTGGGTGCCATGGCACCCGCTTTTGCACAGGCACCGACGGCGCTGGTTCCTACTCGCACGATCTATCCGGGCGAGACGATCACGCCCGAACAGGTGAAGCCGGTGGAAGTGACCAACCCCAACATTTCCGCTGGTTACGCGAGCGATATCAGCGAAGTGGAAGGCATGATCTCCAAGCAGACATTGCTTCCCGGCCGCACGATCCCCATTGCAGCGCTTCGTGAACCGTCACTTGTGGTGCGCGGCACGAGCGTCAAACTCGTTTTCCACATCGGCAACATGACGCTGATGGCGTCCGGAACGCCCATGAGCGACGGCTCGCTCGGCGAGGTCGTAAGGGTACGCAACATCGATTCCGGCGTGATGGTCAGCGGTACCGTCATGAAGGACGGAACCATTCAGGTTATGGCGAAATGAAAGTGCTTCGTATCCTCTGTGCGGCTCTGGTTATTTCGGCCCTGCCCTTCATCTCGACGCCGCCAGCCCAGGCAGACACGTCCCGTATCAAGGATATCGCATCCCTGCAGGCCGGACGCGACAACCAGCTGATCGGATATGGTCTCGTCGTGGGCCTACAGGGCACCGGCGACAGCCTGCGCTCTTCACCCTTCACCGAACAGTCCATGCGCGCCATGCTGCAGAACCTCGGCATCACCACGCAGGGCGGCCAGTCCAACGCCAAGAACATCGCCGCCGTGATGGTGACGGCCAACCTGCCGCCATTCGCCAGCCCCGGCAGCCGTGTAGACGTGACGGTCAGCTCGCTCGGCGACGCCTCCTCGCTTCGCGGCGGCAACCTCATCATGACATCGCTTTCCGGTGCAGACGGGCAGATCTATGCGGTCGCGCAGGGAGCACTGATCGTCAACGGCTTTTCGGCACAGGGCGATGCAGCGACGTTGACGCAGGGCGTCACGACCTCGGCGCGCGTGCCGAACGGCGCGATCATCGAGCGGGAACTGCCGTCGAAATTCAAGGATTCGGTCAATCTGGTCCTTCAGCTGCGCAATCCCGATTTTTCGACCGCGGTGCGCGTCGCCGATGTCGTTAACGCCTTTGCCCGCGCCCGTTACGGCGACGGCATCGCCGAACCGCGCGATTCGCAGGAAATCTCGGTGCAGAAGCCTCGCACCGCCGACCTGACGCGGTTGATGGCGGAAATCGAAAACCTGACGGTCCAGACGGATACGCCGGCGAAAGTCGTGATCAACGAGCGCACGGGCACGATCGTCATCGGCGCGGATGTGCGTATTTCCCGCGTGGCGGTGAGCTATGGAACGCTGACCGTGCAGGTGACGGAATCGCCGCAGGTCATCCAGCCGGCGCCCTTCTCGCGCGGCGAGACGGCGGTGCAACCGCAGACGGATATCATGGCACTGCAGGAAGGCAGCAAGGTCGCCATCGTCGAAGGCCCTGACCTTCGCACGCTGGTTGCCGGTCTCAACAGCATCGGGCTCAAGGCGGACGGCATCATCGCCATTCTGCAAGGCATCAAATCCGCCGGCGCCCTTCAGGCGGAGCTCGTGCTGCAATGATGGAACTTCAGAAGAAAACTGCTTTCAGGAACGGCTTTACCCGGTTCGCGGCCGTTGCCTCGCTGCTTTTCCTGTTGCCCGCCGCTGGCGCCGAAAGCCAGCAGAACGTGGTGTCCGAACTCAGCACGCAGGATGAAATCCAGAAATTCTGCACCAATATTGCCGATGCGGCCCGCGACCAGCGCTATCTCATGCAGAAGCAGGAGCTGGAAAAGCTTCAGGCTGACGTCAACGAGCGCATTTCCGCGTTGCAGGACCGCAAGGCGGAATATGAGGACTGGCTGGCACGCCGCAATCATTTCCTCGAGCAGGCGAAAAGCAATCTGGTCGATATCTACAAGACGATGAAGGCGGATGCCGCAGCACCGCAGCTCGAGAAGATGCATGTGGAAATCGCGGCTGCCATCATCATGCAGCTTCCGCCGCGCCAATCGGGCCTCATCCTCAGTGAAATGGATGCTCAGAAAGCCGCAATCGTCGCCGGCATCATGTCGCAGGCAATCGACAAAAACACTTCGAAGGATCCTTCATGACCCCGCGTCTTCCGGCCCTCCTCCTGCCGCTTGCCCTGCTTGCCGGCTGCCAGAACAACCAGACCCTGAAGGAAATCGGCAACGCTCCCGCGATGAGCCCGATCGGCAGCGGCCTGCAATTCAGCCAGACGCCGCAGATGGGCATGTATCCGAAACAGCCGAAGCACATGGCGAGCGGCTATTCGTTGTGGAGCGACAGCCAGGGTGCGCTGTTCAAGGATCTACGTGCGCTTAACATCGGCGACATCCTGACCGTCAACATCCAGATCAACGACAAGGCCGATTTCGACAACGAAACCGAGCGCAACCGCACCAATTCCAGCGGCCTGAACTGGAAGGCAAAGGCGGAAATCTTAGGTTGGACGCCGGAGGCAGATTCCAACATCAAATACGGCTCCGACACAGACACCCAGGCCAAGGGCAAGACCAAGCGTTCCGAAAAGCTGACGCTGATGGTGGCGGCCGTGGTGACCGGCATTCTCGAAAACGGCAACCTCATCATCAGCGGTTCGCAGGAAGTGCGCGTGAATCACGAAATCCGCATCCTCAACGTCGGCGGTATCGTCAGGCCGCAGGATGTCGATGCGCAGAACATGATCTCCTACGAGCGCATCGCCGAGGCGCGCATCTCCTACGGTGGCCGCGGCCGCCTGACGGAAGTGCAGCAACCCCCGGTCGGTCAGCAGGTCGTCGACCTGTTCTCGCCGCTCTGACGCCGACATGCGAAAGCGGGACTGACCCATGGAAAACGAACAGACTGAGGGCAAGAAAAAATCCTCGCCGATGGTCATGACCATCGCTGGCGTTGCAATCCTCACCCTGCTGGGTGCGGGCGGCGGCTGGTTCGTGGGCGGCATGGTCGCCCCGAAGATCGCCGGCGCCGAGGCGCATGCCCCGGCTGCCGCCGGCGAACATGGCGAGAAGAAGGGCGAGGGCATCGATAAAATCCCGGCCGAGGCGAACGGTATCGTCCAGCTCGATCCCATCACCACCAACCTTGCATACCCCTCCACGAACTGGGTGCGGCTTGAAGTGGCGCTGATGTTCAAGGGTCCGGTAGAGGTCAATCTCGCGGAGGATATCCATCAGGATATCATGGCCTACGTCCGCACCGTTTCCCTTCAGCAGCTGGAAGGGCCACGCGGCTTTCAATATCTTAAGGATGACATTCAGGAACGAGTTGACCTGCGCTCTCAAGGGCGCGTATCCAAGGTCATGTTCCGGACCTTTGTCATCGAATGATTCGATTTCTTGTTACCATCGCTGTTCTTGTGGCTTTGCCGGGCCTTGCCAACGCCCAGCAATTTCCGACCGATCTGTTCAATACACAGATAGACGGATCCGTCGCCGCATGGATCATCCGCACCTTCGGCCTTTTGACGGTCTTGTCAGTCGCGCCGGGCATCCTGATCATGGTCACGAGCTTTCCACGCTTCGTGATCGCCTTTTCGATCCTGCGCTCCGGCATGGGGCTTGCCTCGACCCCGTCGAACATGATCCTCTTGTCGATGGCGATGTTCATGACCTTCTACGTCATGTCGCCGACCTTCGATAAAGCCTGGACAGACGGCGTGCAGCCGTTGTTGCAGAACCAGATCAACGAACAGCAGGCCATTGGGCGCATCGCCGAACCCTTCCGTACCTTCATGAACGCCAATACGCGCGACAAGGATCTGAAGCTGTTCGTCGATATCGCCCGCGAGCGCGGACAGGTCGTGATGACCGACAATGTGGTCGACTACCGCGTGCTCGTTCCGGCCTTCATGCTTTCGGAAATCCGGCGCGGTTTCGAGATCGGTTTCCTGATCATCCTGCCATTTCTGGTCATCGATCTCATCGTCGCCACCATCACCATGGCCATGGGCATGATGATGCTGCCACCCACCTCGATTTCCTTACCGTTCAAGATCCTTTTTTTCGTGCTGATCGACGGCTGGAACCTGCTGGTCGGCAGCCTTGTGAGATCGTTCAACTGACGGCAACTGTGCCGAAATAATCTTCGTTAATCCTGTTTGTTAACCCCGCAGCCCCACGGCTGCGGGGTTTTCGCGTTTTAACCCTTTGGTTACCGTTTTTGCTAGGGGTCGGATAACTATAATTTTAAATTAAAAACTTACCAATTAAATATACTTCGCAGTAACCATAAGTATTTTCTAGTATTTCTTAATGCTCAAATTAACAATTGGGCAATTCTTTGCTGCCAAATTCTCCCTACACACAGCGGGTTTGGTTTCCAAAGCAAGTAATTCGGAACCGAGTGGCATGAAGCCGAAACGTTGTGACCGGTAATACAAAGTCCGGAATGTCCCCAACTCCAGTATCTCGTAAAAACAAGGGACAAAATACTATGGCAAGCATTCTCACCAACGCCTCCTCTATGGCTGCTCTCCAGACGCTGCGTTCGATCGGCAACAACATGGAGACCACGCAGGGTCGTATCTCGACCGGCCTGAAGGTAGGCTCCGCCTCCGACAACGCCGCTTACTGGTCCATCGCGACCACGATGCGTTCGGACGCTTCGGCGCTCTCCACCGTTTCTGACGCACTCGGCATCGGCGCAGCCAAGGTCGACACCGCGTACTCCGGCATGGAAGCGACGATCAAGGTCGTTCAGGAAATCAAGGACAAGCTGATCCTTGCCCAAGACCCGACTGCCGACAAGAAGAAGATCCAGAAGGAAATCGGCCAGCTCCAGAAGCAGCTGACGTCGATCGCCGACTCCGCGACCTTCAACGGTGAAAACTGGCTGAAGACGAAAGCATCCAACGACGGCGCAGCATTTGCTGCCGGTACTGACGATGCGGCTATTGCCAACCTGAAGAAGCAGGTTGTTGCTTCCTTCACCCGTGACTCCGCTGGCGCCGTCAAGGTTCAGCGCGTCGATCTCCAGCTCAGCGGCTCGAACGTTCTGTTCGATACCGGCGCTGTAACAGACGGCAAGGGTACGGGCATCCTCGACAAGGCAGCTGTCGCAGATGGCGTTAAGCAGTCGGTTTCGAACCTCGATATTTCCGACCTGAGCATCTACAAGGGCGCTGGTGCCACCATGCTCGGCACTGCCGCTGCAACGGACAACGACATCCTCGACAAGCTCATCACCCACGTTGACAAGCAGCTTGAAACCCTCAACAGCGCTGCTGCCGATCTGGGCGCGGTCTCCAACCGCATCTCGATGCAGGGCGACTTCGTTTCCAAGCTGACGGCAACGATGGAAAAGGGTATCGGCCGTCTGGTTGACGCTGACATGAACGAAGAGTCGACCCGCCTCAAGGCTCTGCAGACGCAGCAGCAGCTGGCAATCCAGGCTCTGTCGATCGCCAACAGCGACTCGCAGAACATCCTGTCGCTCTTCCGTTAATCGGACCGAAAATTACAAAAGTCGAGCCGCGCCCGAAAGGGCGCGGTTTTGCATTTGTGGAGTGCTCCGCAAACGGGAAGATTTCGTTTACCATCCTTGCTTTGAAAGCATTTACCACGATTTGAGCGAAGCGCCGGGAGCGCCCTGAAATTAGGGAATTGGAAAGCACCGGCTGTCAGATTTTGGGCATGGACAGGCGGATAGCCGCTGGCCTGAATGACACAACACGCAGGATCGCAAGCGGAGGCTGACTGTCTTGCAATTGCGTGAAACAGGCAAACGTGACGGAGGCTGACCCAAGCGTATTGCCCTTTTACCAAAGCCGCATCCGGAAACGGGTGCGGCTTTATTATTTTTTAAACATTTCAGGCTACGCGCGCATGCGCGCGAAGATTGCATAATAAAATCTCAGCGTGTGCATTTTTTTGCGACCCTTAGCTCTTCATTAACCATATGGAGGTTAGCTAGAGCCATCGAAACGGCGAGCTAACCATTAAAAATCAGCAGGTTAGCAGGCATGATGCTGTGCGCTGTTCCCGGTGAGACCGGAATGTCCCTTCTTTAATCAGCCATTCAAGGGGCAAATTTACTATGACGAGCATTCTCACTAACGTAGCAGCTATGTCTGCACTCCAGACCCTGCGCTCCATCGGCCAGAACATGGAAACGACGCAGGACCGCGTGTCTTCCGGCCAGCGCGTCGGCGAAGCTTCCGATAACGCCGCTTACTGGTCGATCGCGACCACGATGCGTTCCGACAACGGCGCTCTTTCCGCTGTTCAGGACGCCCTCGGCCTCGGCGCCGCAAAGGTCGACACTGCCTATTCGGGTATGGAATCCTCCATCGACGTCGTCAAGGAAATCAAGAACAAGCTGGTTGCCGCCCGCGAACCCGGTGTCGACAAGTCCAAGATCCAGGAAGAAATCACCCAGCTGCAGGATCAGCTGAAGTCGATCTCCAGCTCCTCGTCTTTCTCCGGTGAAAACTGGCTGCAGGCAACCGTCAGCAACGGTGCTGGCGAACTGAAGAACGTCACCAAGCAGATCGTTGGCTCCTTCATCCGCGACGCTGCCGGCAACGTGTCCGTAAAGACCGTCAACGTTGACCTGAGCCGTAACACGGTGCTTTTCGACACGTCTTCGGGCGCTGCAAAGGACAAGCAGGGCGTCCTCGACTCCTACGCCTATTTTTCTTCCACGGGCAGCTACAAGCTGTTCGAAATCACCAATGACTCGGACGGCGTAGGCGCCGCCCAGCCGGTGACCAAGGTTGCAGCAGCCAAGGTTTACACTGAAGCCCAGCTCAAGGGTCTGAAGGAAGCAACTGCCGGCACCGCCGTCACCTTCACCACCGCTGCTGCAACGGGTATCGTCACGATCGCTAACGCCGATGCGACAGCCCCCGACGTCAACGGCACCTACTTCAATCTTGGCAACGACCAGTATGTGAAAATCAACACGACTGCGCCGACCTCGCCGGCAACCAAGACCAACATTGCCGTTGGCCTCGACGGCACCACCAAGATCTACCTGGAAGAAGGCGCAACCGCCCAGCTCGCAACGCAGCTCACCTACTCCCTGACGTCTCTGGACATCACCAAGGACCTGACCGGCACGTTCAAGAACAGCGACGGCTCGGCAGTCTCGGAAAACCAGTACCTCGACGCCATGGTTTCCTTCGTTGACAAGCAGCTCCAGAGCATGACGTCCGCCGCTGCCGACCTCGGCTCGGTCAAGATGCGCATCGAACTGCAGGAAAACTTCGTCAACAAGCTGACCGACTCGCTCGACAAGGGCATCGGCCGTCTCGTCGACGCTGAAATGAACGAAGAATCCACGAAGCTGAAGGCTCTTCAGACCCAGCAGCAGCTGGCTGTTCAGGCCCTGTCGATCGCCAACAACGACTCGCAGAGCATCCTGTCGCTCTTCCGTTAATCGGAAAAGACATCGCCAAAAAATCGAGCCGCATCCGAAAGGGTGCGGCTTTTTCCGTCATGGTTAAGAGAAATTATTATTTCCTAATTTTTATTAACAACAGTTTAGGCTTTGTTAACCATTCGGGCCCTAAAACCTAGCCATCGAAACGATTGGTTAACCAAGACGAAAAAGAGGTTAACAGGCATCAAGCCGCGCGATCGTTACCGGCGGCAATCCGGAATGTCCCTTTTCATTTAAGCCAATCAAGGGGCAAATAATTATGACCAGCATTTTGACGAACGTCGCGGCAATGGCCGCCCTTCAGACCCTCCGCGCAATCGGCAGCGACATGGAAGAAACGCAGTCGCGTGTCTCCTCCGGCCTGCGCGTCAAAACCGCCTCCGACAACGCCGCCTACTGGTCTATCGCGACCACCATGCGTTCGGATAACGGTGCTCTTTCCGCTGTTCAGGACGCCCTCGGCCTCGGCGCCGCAAAGGTCGATACAGCCTATTCCGCCATGGAAACCACTGTCGATGTCGTCAAGGAAATCAGCAAGAAGCTGGTTGCCGCCCGCGAGGCCGGCGTCGACAAGGCAAAGATCCAGGAAGAAATCCGTCAACTCCAGGACCAGCTGAAAAGCATCGGCGAATCCGCCTCCTTCTCCGGCGAAAACTGGCTTAAGGGCAAGATTAGCGACGCATCCGGCAACCTCACCCCGATAACGAAGCAGATCGTCGGCTCCTTCATCCGTGACGGCGCGGGCAATGTTGCAGTCAAGACGATCAACGTTCAGGTCGACAACAAGACTGCCCTTTTCGATACCTCGACCGGTGCGGCGAAAAACGGTATCCTCGATAGCGCCGCCTATTATTCCGATACAGGCTCCCTGCGCAATTTCGAGATTACCACGACCACACCCGCAGGTGCTGCCACAAACACGCCCTCTACCGCAAAGGTGTTCACGCAATCCCAGCTTCTGGGTTTCCCCTCGGGGACGACGACCACAGTTTCTGCTCCAGACGCAGTAACCGGCCTCGTAACCGTTGCTGCGGCGACAACCGCACGAAACAACGGCACCTACTTCAAGATCGGCGAAAACGCAGCGGGTGAAGCCCTCTACGTAAAAGCCAACAATACCGCGCCGACGCCTGCAGGCACCACTGTAACGGCAATCGGAACCGGCGGTTCGTCCAATAACAATATTTACCTCGAAACCGCCGCCGCAGATTCCCAGATGGCACAGAAGCTCGGCTACTCGCTGATCGATCTCGACATCACCAAGGATCTCAGCGGTTTGCTGGACGCCAAGGGCCAGCCGCTGACGGACAATGACGGCCTCGACAACATGATCCAGTTCGTCAACACCAAGCTGGAATCGCTGATCAGCGCGAGCGCCGATCTCGGCTCCATCAAGATGCGCCTCGATCTTCAGGAAGATTTCGTCAACAAGCTCACAGACTCCATCGACAAGGGCGTCGGACGTCTCGTTGATGCCGACATGAACGAAGAGTCCACCAAGCTGAAGGCTCTGCAGACCCAGCAGCAGCTGGCAATCCAGTCGCTCTCCATCGCCAATACCAGCTCCGAGAATATCCTGTCGCTATTCCGCCAGTAAGCGGCGCCCGTTGGCTACGGGCGGTTTCGTCCCGCTCTGGCAGCAACAGAATATTCGGAAATGGAAACCGCGCTTCGCAAGAGGCGCGGTTTTCACATTTACCGAGACCAGTGCAGAATGCGCGAAAAAGCAAGCCGACATCGTGGACAAGACCCACCGGCACGTTGCGTAAATTTCTGATTTTATTGGGGAAAATGGTGCTGCTAGAGAGATTTGAACTCTCGGCCTCTCCCTTACCAAGGGAGTGCTCTACCCCTGAGCTATAGCAGCATCCGGTGCCGAAGCGTTTGCTTCAGCATCAAGCGTGGCGGCCTATTGCCATAGGTTTTTGACGAGCGCAAGTCGCAAAACGATATTCTTCAACAAGCGGGGCAAAAAAGCGTTCCCCCTGTTGAAAAACGTATTTTTCGGATATTGCTGAATTTATGAACGAACATCATGACAAACAGGCAAAGGCGGCGTTTTCCGTGAACGCTTCAGAAGACCCCGTTGCCGTTGCGGCAAGCGGCAACGCGCAGGCAGGTCCCGGCGAGAAGGCGCGGCAACGCGAGGCGGAGCGCAAGGCGCGGGCAGCGAAGAAGCTGCGTGAAAACCTGCAGAAGCGCAAACAGCAGGTTCGCGCGCGCCGGGCCGGCGATGCGGATGAGACGATTGGCCTGCCTGCCGCAAAAACGGACGAATCATCCTCATAGAGAATTCACCAGCATCATTTGAAACGCCGCGGAAACTCGTCTAAGGACGCGCATTTCCGCAAGGCATGATTAAGAAAGGCGGGCAAAGGCCCGTAGGGACGCATGGATCGCATCAGAATTACGGGTGGTAACAAGCTCAACGGCATCATTCCCATCTCCGGCGCGAAAAACGCCGCCTTGCCGTTGATGATCGCTTCGCTTCTGACCAGCGATACGCTGACGCTCGAAAACGTGCCGCATCTGGCGGACGTCGAGCAGCTCATCCGTATTCTCGGCAATCATGGCGTCGATATTTCGGTCAATGGCCGTCGTGAAAGCCAGGGCGAAGCCTATTCCCGCACGGTCCACTTCACCTGCCGTACCATTGTCGATACCACCGCACCTTACGAGCTGGTTTCCAAGATGCGCGCCAGCTTCTGGGTCATCGGCCCGCTTCTGGCCCGTGAAGGCCGTGCGCGCGTTTCACTGCCCGGCGGCTGTGCCATTGGCACACGTCCGGTGGACCTGTTCATCGAGGGCCTGCAGGCGCTTGGCGCAACGATGGAGATCGATGGCGGCTATATCAACGCCAGCGCTCCAAAGGGCGGCCTGATCGGCGCTGTTTATACCTTCCCGAAAGTCTCCGTCGGCGCGACGCATGTGATGCTGATGGCCGCGAGCCTTGCGAGAGGCACCACCGTCATTCACAACGCCGCCCGCGAACCGGAAGTCGTCGATCTAGCGCACTGCCTGATTGCGATGGGCGCGAAGATCGAGGGCGCTGGCACCTCCACCATCACCATCGAGGGCGTTACCTCGCTCTCCGGCGCACGCCACCGGGTGCTGCCTGACCGTATCGAGACCGGCACCTATGCCATGGCCGTGGCCATGGCTGGCGGTGATGTGGTGCTGGAAGGCACGCGTGCATCGCTGCTCGACAATGCGCTGGACACGCTGCGGCTTGCCGGAGTGTCGATCAGCGACACGGAGACCGGTCTGCGCGTCGTGCGCAACGGCAACGGCATTCAGCCGGTCGATATCGTCACCGAACCCTTCCCCGGCTTCCCGACCGACCTCCAGGCGCAGTTCATGGCGCTGATGACCCGGTCGCAGGGTGTATCCCACATTACCGAAACCATCTTCGAAAACCGCTTCATGCATGTGCAGGAACTGGCCCGTCTCGGCGCGAAGATTTCGCTCTCCGGGCAGATGGCCCGTATCGAAGGCGTTACCCGCCTGAAGGGTGCGCCTGTCATGGCAACCGATCTGCGCGCCTCGGTGTCGTTGGTCATTGCGGGCCTGGTGGCGGAAGGCGAGACCATGGTTTCGCGCGTCTACCACCTCGATCGCGGTTTCGAACGGCTTGAAGAAAAGCTCACCCGCTGCGGTGCGCTGGTCGAACGCGTCAGCGATTGATCCTTTCATCGCCGCTCATTCGTTTTCTCCCCGTTGCAGAGCGGGCCGCGACTGCCTATTTCCTGTACAAGGAATAGACATTGCGGGCGAGGCCCCGCGGAAAAGGAAGAAAACGATGAGCGGCCTGAAATTGCTCGCGCTGGATACTGAAGATCTCTCCGTAATTTCGACGCACATGCAGGACAGCGTCTTCAAACTGAAGGACGTTGCATTCGAGGCAAAGCAGGGCCAATTTACACTTTCCGCCAATCGTTTCGTCTGGGAAAACGCGAATAAGAAGAACCTGCCGCCGGAGCGATGCCGCAGCGTGGTTTTCCTGAAGCGGGTCTCCGCCGTCCGCTCGCACGGCATCAATCGCACTGATAAGGAACAGGTGCTTTCGCTCCTTGCAATCCGCTTCGTGCAGAACGGCGAAGGTCCTGATGGCGCCGTCGAACTGACGCTTTCGGGCGGCGGGGCTATCGCACTCGATGTCGAATGCATCGAGGCGCAGCTGACGGATGTGAGCGGCGCCTGGGAAACTGCCGCCAAACCGCATCATCCCGATAGCGAATAAGCTCTCCACGCCATTGCAACGGTTGCCTTTCGTCACTGTTTCGATTTATGCCACATACCAGAGCCGCATTTTTCTGCGGTGAGTTCGTGCACCTCGCGGGATCGCCGCGAGGAAAATGAGAGGGTAATGGCGTGGCAATCTGGCTGGAGCGGGCATCGGCTGATTTCGAACAGAAATTCGCTGCCTTCCTGACAACCAAGAGGGAAGTTTCGGAAGACGTCAACGCGACCGTTCGCGACATCATCGATGACGTCCGCAATCGCGGCGATGCGGCCCTGGCCCACTACTCCATTAAATTCGACGGCATCGATTTCTCGAAGGTCTCGATGCGGGTGACAGCGGAAGAGATCGATGCGGCCGTCGCAGCCGTTGACAGAAGTGTCATCGAAGCTCTCGAACTCGCAGCCCGGCGCATTGAAAAACACCATGCGCGGCAGATGCCGAAGGACGATATCTACGAAGACGAGATCGGTGTGGGCCTCGGTTCACGCTGGACGGCGATCGAAGCTGTCGGCCTTTATGTGCCCGGCGGCACCGCGAGCTATCCAAGTTCCGTCCTTATGAATGCCGTCCCGGCCAAGGTTGCCGGTGTAGAGCGTATCGTCATGGTCGTGCCGGCGAATGGCGGCGTGATAAACCCCGCCGTTCTTGCCGCCGCGCGCATCGCAGGTGTTGAGGAAATCTACCGCATTGGCGGCGCACAGGCCGTGGCTGCACTCGCCTACGGCACGGAAACAATCACGCCTGTCGCCAAGATTGTCGGCCCCGGCAATGCCTATGTGGCGGCCGCGAAACGGCATGTCTTCGGAACTGTCGGCATCGACATGATCGCCGGGCCTTCCGAAGTGCTTGTCATTGCCGACAAGGACAACGATCCGGACTGGCTGGCCGCCGATCTTCTCGCGCAGGCGGAGCATGACCGTGGCGCGCAGTCCATTCTCATCACCGACAATGCGGAACTCGGCAAGGCGGTGGAGGCGGCGGTGGAACGGCAGCTGAAACGGCTGTCGCGCGCCGAGACGGCAGCGGCGAGCTGGGCAGATTTCGGTGCGATCATTCTCGTCGAAAAGCTCACCGATGCCATTCCCTTGGCCAACCGCATTGCGGCCGAGCATCTGGAGCTTGCCGTTGACGATCCGGATGCGCTGATGGCGCACATCCGCAATGCCGGCGCGATCTTCGTCGGGCGCCATACGCCTGAGGTGATCGGCGATTATGTCGGCGGCTCCAACCACGTTCTGCCGACTGCGCGCTCAGCGCGCTTCTCTTCCGGCCTTTCAGTGCTGGATTTCGTCAAGCGTACCTCGATCCTGCGTCTCGGGCCTGAGCAGCTGCGGCAGCTTGCGCCGGCGGCGATCACCCTTGCCCGTTCGGAGGGGCTGGACGCGCATGCGCGCTCCGTCTCCATTCGCCTCAACCCGGAAAGTTAAGAGATGGCTTCAGGCGATTTCCGGCTCTGCGATGTGGTTCTGGACGATAGCATCGGCCGGTCCACGCCGGACGTGGAGCATGAACGCGCCGTCGCCATTTTTGATCTGATAGAGGAAAACACGTTCGAACCATTCGGCCATGAGGGCGGTCCATACCGGCTGCACATATCGCTGGTCGATGCCAAGCTGGTTTTCTCGATCAAGACCGAAGACGAGAAGGATGTCTCGACCCATATCCTGTCGCTGACGCCGTTTCGCCGCATCATCAAGGACTATTTCCTGATCTGCGAAAGCTATTACGAGGCGATACGCTCCTCCACTCCAAGCCAGATCGAGGCGATCGACATGGGCAGGCGGGGCATTCACAATGACGGCTCGCAAACTTTGATGGACCGGCTTTCCGGCAAGATCAAAATCGATTTCGATACTGCGCGCCGTCTTTTCACTCTTGTCTGTGTGCTTTATTGGCGGGGTTAGAGATGAGAGATCCCGCCACGGCTCCAAATGGGGGACAGGCTCCCAAATCGGTCCTCTTCATGTGCGGTATGAACTCAATCCGTTCTCCCATGGCCGAGGTCATCGCCAAACGACTGGTGGCACCCGGCATCTACATCCAGTCGGCCGGCGTGCGGGCGGGCGAGCGTGACCCCTTTGTGGATGCGGTTCTGGAAGAACAGGGATTTTCGCTCGGCAAACACAAACCGCGCACATTGGACGAGATCGAGGATGATTTTTTCGATCTGATCATTACATTGACACCCGAAGCTCATCACGCAGCGCTTGAACTGACACGCTCGAACTCGCTCGACGTTGTCTATTGGCCAACCATGGACCCAACCGTCATCACCGGCACGCGGGACCAGATTCTGGATGCCTATCGCGAGGTGCGGGACCATCTTGCTAGGCTGATTACCGAACGCCTGCCAGGAAGGCCGCAGCCGGCAGCAGATACGCTTTCAAAAGACTGATGTTGAGTGTCCGTTTCGATCGGACCAGACACTTCAAACGCCGCACAGGACAGGCATTTATTCGATCCGCACCTCTCACCTGGCGAAAATCGGTTCCGATTTTCGCCGTGATGCTTTAGAGGTTCACAAATGTGCCGGGATTGTGTAGTTTCCGCGCAATTTTCCCGGACACGACAGGTCCGGCACTATCAACAGGAAGAAAACCCTTACATGACAAAAGAAGAAGTCCTCGAATTCCCGGGCATCGTAACCGAATTGCTGCCGAACGCAACATTCCGCGTGAAGCTTGAGAACGAACACGAAATCATCGCCCACACGGCGGGCCGCATGCGCAAGAACCGTATCCGTGTTCTGGCAGGCGACAAGGTGCTGGTCGAAATGACGCCTTACGACCTGAGCAAGGGCCGCATCACCTATCGCTTCAAGTAATCCGTTTTCGGCATTCGGAAGCCCGGGCAGCGCAATGACCAACTCAAAACAAAAGCTCGTTCTGGCATCCGGTTCGCCGCGGCGTCTGGAACTGTTGCATCAGATCGGCATCGAGCCAGCACGTCTGATGCCGATGGATATCGACGAAACGCCCGTAAAGCTTGAGCATCCGCGCACGCTGTGCCGTCGCCTGTCGCTACAGAAGGCCGAGGCTGCGCATGCGGCGCTTAAGAGCGAGCAGACGTGGAAAGACGCCTATGTTCTCGGCTCCGACACCGTGGTGGCCGTGGGTCGCCGCATTGTCGGCAAGGCGGAATATACCGAGGAGGCTTCCGCAGCGCTGCATCTTCTCTCGGGGCGCAGCCATTGGGTCTATACCGGCATCTGCCTTGTGACGCCCGGCGGCAAAATCCGTCAGAAGGTTGTGGAAACCAAGGTGCGTTTCAAACGCCTTACCACGCGCGAGATCGACGCCTATATCGCCTCCGGGCAATGGCGCGGCAAAGCCGGGGCCTATGGTATCCAGGGCATTGCCGGCTCATTCGTGCAGAAACTGACCGGCTCCTACACCAATGTCGTCGGCCTGCCGCTGTATGAGACCATGTCGCTTCTTTCCGGTGAAGGATTCGAGGTGACGTCGGGCTGGCTCGAAGGATAGACCATGACAAAATCATCTCCTGAAGGTGCGGGAAATGTTACGCCGCTTCGGAAAACGAAGCCATGTCCGGAGTGCGGGCGGCCCTCGACACGGGAAGACTATCCGTTCTGTTCGGATCGCTGCCGCTCGCTCGATCTCGCCCGCTGGCTGAACGGTTCCTACGCCATTCCTGTCGCCGACGACGAAAGCAGCGCGGACGAGCAGGACTCGTTCAAAAATTCCTCCGAATAACGTTGCGCCGCCGGAAAATCCGGCGGTGGAATACAGAATATTTTTAATGACCTTCAGCTCGCAGTATATTCACCGGGTTGCCGACAGCCCGAAAGCCATATCAAAAACCGGTTGACGCCCCTCCCCCGGCAGCCATTAGGGTTCCCCGATGGACGCAAGCCTGCAAAAAAGAGTAAGGCCTGGCGCGCTGCTGTTTGCGGTGCTGGCAGTTTGTCTTGCCATATTGGCAACGGTGCTGCTTGCTAATGACAAGAAACATCTCAAAAGCCTGCTGAGCTATCTCAACCTTGCGCCTGCCACACGCTCCGCCGAGCAGCCAGCCCGGATGAAGCCCGTCAAGCGGCAAAAGGTTACCGCCCAAAAGCTCAATCTACCGCCGCATCTGCTGAAATTCGAGCAAGGCGGCGACAGGGCATCCTTTGCCCGCGACTTCGTTCTGTCCGGCAAGGACCTCTGCGACCGCTTTACCGCGGCGGGCTTTTCCAACCCGCAAGGCTGGCACGCAAGCCCGGTGAAGATCCGCAATTTCGAATGCATGGCCGACCTTGTGGTCGGGGACACGGCGAACGCCTCGGAACGGGCATCGCTTTTTCTCGACATCAGAGGCGAGGCGTCCGACGAGGTTCGCTCTATCAGGATGAAAGTGGTTGCGCCGCAAACACCTGATGGTGCCGTTATTCTGACGAAGCTTGAGGACGCGTTGGCGATGATCATCGAGCAGACCCGCTGGGCCGACCTTGCCAGCATGCTTGAGCCGGCACGCAGGCTGCAACCCTATCAGGCAGAGCATTTCGGTATTTCGGTCTCCCTAAAGCCGGAGCCGTCTGCGCCGCATCGGCTGAACCTGATTTTGCTGGCAACGGAACAATTGCCGGGACTGAAGCTCACGCGCAGCTATTTCGACAGCGAGAAATGGCTTCCCGCTGCCACTCTTTCGGATCGACCGGTCCTCTATTTTTCCGTCAGGTAGAACCGCATCCCGAAAACCAACGGCCGCTCAGCCTATCGCTGCCAGTTTATGCCGCCCAGGCAGAATCCTGTCGCTTCGCTGGGCTTGACGTTTGGCCTCCCACTGAAGGGCCGTGCGAACGATGGTTGTGAGATCATTGAAACGCGGCGACCATCCGAGTTCCGACTGGATGCGGCTCGAATCCGCAACCATCGCGGCAATGTCGCCGGCGCGGCGGGGACAATGGATAACCGGGAAATCGTTTCCAGATTCCCGCTGCACGGCGTGCAGCACGTCCAGTACCGAATAGCCGACGCCATAACCGCAATTGAGCGTTCGTGTGCCGCCACCAGCACGCAGATGCGCCATGGCGAGCATATGCGCGTCGATCAGATCGCTGACATGGATATAGTCGCGAACGCCGGTGCCGTCAGCGGTCGGATAATCTGTTCCGTAAACCTCCACCTTGTCGCGCCGGCCGGTTGCCGCTTCGCACGCTACCTTGATGAGGTTCGCCACACCGGTGGGGGACGGCCCGGCACGACCCTTCGGGTCGGCGCCGGCAACATTGAAATAACGCAGCGCCACATAGTTGAAATCATGTGCCTGCACGACATCGCGCAACATGATTTCTGAGGCGAGTTTCGACAGGCCGTAGGGATTTTCCGGGCTGAGAACTGCCGTTTCCGGCACCGGGCCATCAAAGGGTTGGTTCCCATAGACCGCGGCAGTTGAAGAGAAGATGAAATTGCGGATACCATGACCGACTGCCGCCGCAACAAGGGCGCGGGTCGTGCCGGTATTGTTTTCGTAATATTCTAGCGGCTGGCTGATCGATTCAGGGACGCTGACGGAGCCAGCGAAGTGGAAAATGGTCTCGATCTGGTTGTGTTCGAAAATCTGGCCGAGCAAGTCGCGATCGGCGACGTCGCCGAGATAGAAACGCGCCGCTGGCGCGACCGCCCAACGTGATCCCGTCGAAAGACGGTCGACAACAACGACGTCTTCACCGGCGTCGAGCAAAGCCCACACCATGTGGCTTCCTATATAACCGGCCCCACCGGTGACCAGAACAGCCATGACATTACTTCCCTGTTTGCTTTTGTTGCGTCCATCAAAGCCAATAATTCTTCATCATTGATTACTTGCACAGCAAATACCCCACCTATCCCTCGCCCCTATGAAAAGGTGGCTTACGATTGGTTAGCGCAATGAAGTGTGTTTTATTTATTAGATGAAAATGTTCTCATAAATGGAACACAAGGCGCATAGCACAGAAAAGCCTGCACGTCGATTGGTACGCCGTGAGGTTGTAGTTTTAGCGGCTCGCCATGATTCTTTTGGTAGAAAATCTGCCTGCCGCGGCCAAATTCGGCGCGGCAGGGCGGGCTATCGCAGGATTGCGGTTATCTGCCGAGAATATAGGACGCAAGCCGATCGGCTGCGTCTTCGATCTGCTTTGGGTTGCGCAGGAAGCAGGCACGGAGAAACAGCTCTCCGCCTTGGCCGAAGGCGGTGCCCGGCGCGAGGCCGACGCCGGTCTTGTCAACGATATCCAGAGCCGTGGCGCGACTGTCGGTCACGCCGTCCACCTTGAGGAAGGCATAAAGAGCGCCATCCGGCTTCAATGTTTCCACGCGGTTCGTCGCGATCAGCGCATCGCAGAGAATGTCGCGGGATGTCAGAGCGCGTTCGTAGTTCTCGCGGACGAAACCGTCGCCATGGTCGAGAGCCGCGACTGCGCCGCGCTGCATGAACTGCGCCACGCCGGAGGTGGAATATTGAATAAGGTTCTCGATCACCTGGCCGATGACGGGTGGCGCCACAAGCCAGCCAACACGCCAGCCCGTCATGGACCAGTTCTTCGAAAAAGAATTGGCGAAGACGATTTTGTCATCCGGTTCCATCACGTCGAGGAACGACGGCGCACGGGTGCCAGTATAGTGATAAAGTGCGTAAATCTCATCCGCCACGATCCAGAGGTCGTGTTTGCGGGCGAGTGCCAGAACATCGCGAAGATTGTCTCGCGTTGCGGTCCAGCCGGTCGGGTTGGACGGCGTGTTGATAAAGAGCGCCTTCGTCTTACCGGTGATCGCACTTTCCAGCTTGCCGATATCGAGATCCCAGCGACCATCGTGGAAATCGATGCCGGCTGCGATCGCCTTTGCGCCCGCCACGCCGATGGCGGCAACAATATTGGGCCAGGTGGGCGTGAGATAGATCATCTCGTCGCCCGGCGAGGTCAGCGCCTGCACCGCAAGCGCAATCGCCTGCATGCCGGAACCTGTTACGTAAAAATGATCTGCGGATAGAGAGGCTGAAAAGTGACGCTCGTAGTAGCTGCTGAGCGCCTGGCGCAATTCGGGAATGCCGCGTTGCCAGGTATAGAAGGTCTCGCCATTGTTGAGTCCGTCGATGGCCGCCCTGTTGATGAAGTCCGGGCTCGGCAGATCGCCTTCGCCGACCCAAAGCGGCAGAAGATTGTCCCGTCCCCGGGCATAATTCACGACCTCGACAATGCCGCTCTCGGGAGCCGCCAGAGAGCGCGCACTCAGACTGTTCAAAATGGACATTAAAGACACTCCGTTTGGTGTCTTCTTATCGCATCGAACGGGCGATATGCATGATATTCCGTGCAACAGTCATGGATTTTCTTTATGGATGGATGCCCGGCGAGAGGGAGCTGACCCATGGTCAGCAATATCGCGCCGGGGCAATCTAAGCCTCAGCGCGTCTTCAGCAGATCGCGGATTTCGGTGAGAAGCTTGACGTCTTCCGGCGGCGGAGCCGGTTCCGACTTTTCCTCGATCTTTTTCCGGTCGACAGAAGCGCGAAGCTTGTTGACCCCTTTGACCATCAGGAAAATGATCCAGGCGAGAATGAGGAAGTTGATGAGGACCGTGAGAAAGTTACCATAAGCGAAGACAGCGCCCTGATCGCGTGCGGCGGCAAGCGAGCTGGCGGTGACGCTGGAACTGAGTGGCAGGAAGTAGTTCGAAAAATCGAACCCGCCGAAAATCGCACCGACGATCGGCATGATAAGGTCGTTGACGACGGAATCGACGATCTTGCTGAACGCCGCCCCGATAATAACACCCACGGCCAGATCCATGACATTGCCACGGGCAATGAAGGTTTTAAATTCGTTAAGCATCAGATGGTCCCTCTCCTGCTTCGCGAGCTGAAGCTATGTGACTGTCCCTACGGGTTCAACCATATAGATTCCCTGTCCCATTTGGAATTCGTCAAGATTGCATTTATTAGGCTTTTTGCACGGTAGTCTTGAACTTTATGATCAGACCGCGCTCATTCTCAACGGCCCGGAATTCGCCTATGCTCGTTTTCAGGGATTGTTGCATGGGGAGGATGCGTGCTTCCTGGGTGGATCATATTCGGTTCGGCCTTCGCTTATGTCCTGCTGCTGTTTGCGGTTGCAAGTTATGGGGACGGGAACAGCCGGAAAAGAAACGCTCCCAAAAAGGGGCGGCCGTTCGTCTATGCGCTTAGCCTGGCGATCTATTGCACCTCCTGGACCTATTTCGGCGGCGTCGGGCTTGCGGCGGACAAGGGGCTGGAATTCCTCGGCATCTATACCGGGCCGATCCTTGCCTTCACCATCGGCATGCCGATCATTCGCCGGATCGTGGAGCTTGCCAAAACCGAAAAGCTGACGTCGGTTGCCGATTTCATTGCCGCCCGCTACGGCAAGAACTCCACCGTGGCGATGATTGTCGCCATCATCGCGCTTGTCGGCGCCATTCCCTATATCGCGCTGCAATTGAAGGCCGTTTCCAGTTCGGTGGCGACGATGGTCGATCCCGGCGATTACGGCATTGGCAGCGGCAACCTCTATTTCCTCGATCTGCCGCTGCTCGTCACCATCGTCATGGCGGGCTTCGCCGTCATGTTCGGCACCCGGCATACCGACGCCACCGAACACCAGGACGGGCTTATTCTGGCGATTTCAATGGAATCGCTCGTCAAGCTCGTCGCCATGTGCACCGTCGGCTTTTACGTTCTGTTCGTCCTATTCGACGGCCCCTCGCATTTGTGGGAACTTGCGTCGGGCAATGAACGGGCCATGCGGGCCATATCCTATCACACGCCCATCAGCCGCTGGATCGTGATGACCCTGCTTTCCGGTTTCGCGATCATCCTGTTGCCGCGCCAGTTCCATGTCACCGTGGTTGAAAATCGCACGCCGGAAGAGCTGCGCATGGCGGGGTTCCTGCTGCCGCTTTATCTGATTGCGATCAACATCTTCGTGCTGCCGATAGCGCTTGCCGGAATTTTGGCGCTCGGCGCCAATGGCAACGCCGATCTTTACGTCCTGCAATTGCCGCTCGCGCATCAGATGCCGGTCGTTTCGCTGATTACCTTCATTGGCGGATTTTCAGCGGCGACCGCCATGGTGATCGTTGCCTCGGTCGCGCTGTCGATCATGATTTCCAACGACATCGTCATGCCGATCTTTTTGCGGCAGAAGCTGTTGAACCGCTCGCCGCACCGGGACAACTTTGCCAAAACGCTTCTCAACATCCGCAGAACAGCGATCTTTGCGGTGATGCTTCTGGGCTACGGCTACTACCGTGCGGCCGATAGTGCCACCGGGCTTGCCTCCATCGGCCTCCTGGCATTTGCCGCCATCGCCCAGATGGCCCCTGCCCTTTTCGGCGGGTTGTTCTGGCGGCGCGCCAATGCGCGCGGTGCGATTGCCGGTTTGAGTTCAGGCTTTTTTGTCTGGGCCTACCTGCTGTTTCTGCCAAGCTTCGGCGGGCCTGATAACTCAGAGGTCGCGGCCACCGTTCTCGGCTTCCTCTTTTCTGGCAGTACGGTCTTTAACGGTCCCGAGGCCGACCCTTTTGTGAACGCGGTCATCCTCAGCCTGCTCGTCAACAGCATGGCTTTCGTGCTTGGCTCGCTTTCACGCAACCCACGACCCGTGGAGCGCATCCAGTCCGGCATCTTCGTGAAGCGCCATTCGAAATCACAATTCGCCACGCGCGGCTGGAAAACCCGCGTCAGCGTCGGCGATCTCAAAAGCGCGATTGCCCGTTATCTCGGTGAAGAGCGCATGCTGCGCTCATTGGCGACCTATGAAAAGACGGCGGGCAGGAAGCTCAATGACGACCAGCCCGCCGACATGGCGCTGATCCATTTCTCCGAACAATTGCTGGGCAGCGCCATCGGCTCCTCCTCAGCCCGCCTCGTGCTTTCGATCATTCTCCAGAAGGCGGAGGACACCAGCGCCGACACGGCCTGGCTGCTGGATCAGGCAAGCGAGGCGCTGCAATATAATCAGGACATGCTGCAAACGGCGCTGGCGCAGATGGACCAGGGCATCGCCGTTTTCGACAGCTCGCAGCAGCTGACGATCTGGAACCGGCGCTTCCGCACCCTTCTCGATCTACCTGAGCAATTCGGGCAGGTGGGGCTGCCGCTGACGGACATCGTTTCCATGCTGCAGGAGCGCGGCGACATGCCGCCGGGCGACACGGAACAGCTGATCACCAGTTTCCTGACCATGGACCTGCCTTTCTCGCTGGTGCTTGGCGGCGGCGAGCGCATCATCGAAGTGCGCTCCAACACCATGCCGGACAAGGGTATCGTCGCCACATTCACCGATATCACGCAGAGAGTGGCGAGCGATCAGGCACTGAAACAGGCCAATGAAACGCTGGAGCAGCGTGTGGCGGAACGAACCGTCGAGCTTACCCGCGTCAACCGCGAACTTGCGGAGGCAAGGGCATCGGCCGACGAGGCGAATATCGGCAAGACACGGTTTTTCGCTGCCGCTGGCCACGATATCCTCCAGCCGCTGAATGCCGCGCGGCTTTATTCCTCCTCGCTGGTCGAGCGGCTTGGCGCCTCGGGGGAAAGCGATCTCGTCCAGAACATCGATTCGGCGCTCGAGTCGGTAGAGACCATTCTCGGCGCGGTGCTCGATATTTCCCGCCTCGACACGGGTTCGATGAAAGCGCGCATGACATCGGTGCCGCTGAACGAGCTGCTGAAACGCATCGAAACCGATTTCGCGCCCATGGCGCAGGAAAAGAATCTCGATCTCGTGGTCATGCCCACCTCGCTCACCGTCCGCTCCGACCCCAACCTGTTGCGGCGGCTGATACAAAACCTCGTCTCCAATGCCATCAAATACACGCTGAGTGGCAAGGTCATCGTTGGCGCGCGCCGCCGGGGAGGCGATGTCGTCATTCAGGTGACGGATTCCGGCATCGGCATTCCCGCATCCAAATTCCGCACGGTTTTCAAGGAATTCGCCCGGCTGGATGAGGGTGCAAAAACGGCCTCCGGCCTCGGACTTGGTCTTTCAATTGTCGACCGGCTGTCGCGCATGCTGCACCATCCGGTACAGCTGATTTCCACACCCGGAAAAGGTACGACATTCCGTATCCACCTGCCGCGCGAGGCAGACCGCCTGACGCCAGCCAAGGCCGCTGGCGGGATCACCAATCCGGTGGCGAGCGACCGGCTTGCCGGCGTCAGGGTACTCTGCATCGACAACGAGCCGAAAATCCTCGAGGGCATGACGTTATTGCTGACGGGATGGGGCTGTGAGGTGTTGCCCGCAGGTTCGGTGGCCACACTCGAAGAACCGTTCCTGACAATGTCAGCGGCGCCGGACGTCATCATTGCCGATTATCATCTCGACGACGGCGACGGTATCAGCGCCATCCGCCTGATCAGGACATTCTACGGCAAAACGATCCCTGCCCTGCTTGTGACGGCGGACCGCAGCCCTGAAGTGCGCAGCGATGCGGAAAAATACGGGATTTCCGTCCAGCATAAACCGGTCAAACCGGCCGCGCTGCGGGCCTATATCAACCAGATATCCAGCACGGCCAGCGCGGCGGCGGAATAAAAAAACTCCCGGACCTTGCGATCCGGGAGCTCTTCGACTTTCAAAAATTCCAATGTCAGGCTGCGCGGCTCAGTCGATCCTGGCCGGTCGCCGAGCCCTGCTCCATCTGAAAACGCTGAACCAGATCGAGCAACGCTTCCACTTCGCCCGACAGCACCCGGCTGGCTGCGCTCGACTGTTGGGCAAGAGCCGCGTTCTGCTGGGTCATCTGGTCCATCTGGTTGACGGACCCGTTGACGTTGTGGAGCGCGGAGGACTGATCCTGCGTCGCCGTCGCGATGGTTTCGACATGCTGGCTGACGGCGACAATCTGATGGCTGATGGCTGAAAGAACCGTGCCCGCTTCCTGCACCAGCTTCGATCCGGAACTCACCTCATGCGTTGACTGGTTGATGAGCTGCTTGATTTCACGTGCCGCATCCGCGGAGCGTTGTGCAAGTTCACGCACTTCCTGCGCCACGACCGCAAAACCTTTGCCCGCCTCGCCCGCACGCGCAGCCTCGATGCCGGCATTGAGGGCGAGAAGGTTGGTCTGGAACGCGATGTCATCGATGACCTCGATGATCTGCTCGATCTTGCGCGAGGCGTCTTCGATACGGCCCATGGCGTCCACGGCATTGCTGACGACCGAACCGGAACTGTCGGCGCTCTGTTTGGTGATGCGGACGGCTTCGTTGGCTTCACGCGCCCGCTCGGCCGACGATCTGACCGTTGCGGTGATTTCCTCGACAGCCGCTGCCGTCTCTTCCAGCGAGGCCGCCTGATTCTCCGTGCGCTTCGACAGATCGACCGACGATTGCTCGATTTCAAAACCGCTATGCTGGATGACCAGGGTGCGCTCGCGGATTTGCCCCAGCGCATCGCGCAGGTTGAGAAGGGATTCGTTGAAGTCCGTGCGCAGACGATCCAGACGGCCGTTAAAGGGTGTCTCGATCGTGCGGCTCAGATCACCGCGCGAAAGCCTGCCGAGGCCGGACGCGATCTCGCTAACTGCGAATTCGATCTGGCCGTCCAGCTCCTGCTTCTCGGCATCGTTGCGGTGACGCTCCGATTCCGCCACGGACCGTTCCTCGGCGCTTTTGCCCTCGATCGCGAGTTTCTCAAGCGCATTCTCGCGAAATATCACGAGAGCGCGGGCGATGTTGCCGAATTCATTGGTATTGGTGGCATAGGGGATCGGCGTATCGAGATTGCCGTCCGAAAGGGACTTCACCGCATCGGTAAGCTTGCCTAGAGGCTGCAGGGTGCGCCGGATGACGAAATAGGCGAGCAATCCCACGCCAACCATGGCGAGCGCGCCACAGATCAGCATCAGGTCGCGCAGGCCGAAAATCTGGGCTTCGTAGACGGCCATGGGAACGCCCACGAAAAGAATACCGACGGTTGCTCCTGACTTGTTGAGAACCGGCATGTATCCGGTCATGTAATTGGTGCCGAAAAGCGTGGCGGCGCCGAAATAACCCTCACCCTTGGAGACCTTTTCGAAAGCGGGATGGTCGGTGGCGAGCTTCGTGCCCGCTGCTCTCTCGCCCTTTTCGTTCTTCAGATTGGTGGTCATGCGAATATAATCGCCGGCCTTGGCTTCAAAAACCGTCGCGATGCCGCCATTACCGGCAGCCGTGCGGTCGACGAGATCATTGTCGCGCAGTGTCCCGATGCTGGCGCGGCCGATACTCTTGAGCTCTCCATCCACCATTTCGAGGGCCACGCCGCCGACCTTCATCTCGTAAAGGATCGCCATGCCGCGCATCGCGCTGTGCGTGTCACGCAGCGCAGTGGTGATGATATTGTCCTTCAGGCGAATGTATGTCGAAAAACCAACTGCCGCGACGCTGAGCGCAATCAGGCCGATCGTCAGCACGACGACCTTACCCGCAACGGACTTAAAGAGCCGGTTGTGCATGAAACAGTTCCCCAAAACCAAACTTATAAAAGTTCTAGTTGGCAACTGTTAAAAAAACGCGAAGTACCGATAGCAGCTTTTAGGGCGGATTACACAAGCCGCGCCGGCGCCTGCCGGCTTACAGGGACGGGAAAGCCCGCCCCCTCAATCAATGGATATAGCCGAGCCGGATGGCCTTTGCGATCGCCTGGATACGGTTGACGGAATCGAGCTTGATCGTCGCTGAACCCAGATAGGCGTTGACGGTGTGTACCGAAAGCCCGAGCTTCACCGCGATTTCTTCGCTGATACGGCCATCACCCGCCAGTTGCAGACAGGCGATTTCCCTTTCGCTCAACGCTTCAGACGGTGCCACCTTGCGCTCATCCAGCGCCAGCATATCGACCATGATCTCGCAGCATTTGATGTGCTGTTCGATGACGACCTCGTTGTCGAGAACGAGGTTGCTGCCACAGAAAACGATGTAGCCGTTGCCGATCGTGCCGAGCCGCACCGGCAAAGCCAGTCCCGCATAGGGCAATGTATCGTTCTCGATCCGGCGCATCAAAGCCGGCACGTCAGGAAGATCGGCAAAACCGCCGGCATTCTTGTTACGCCAGATGACCGGCAGCAGCGATGTCTCGATATGATCCAAAAGAATATCGCCGACCGCGCGGATGAACTGCGCGCTCTGTTCGGCGGCATTCATGCCCCAGTTCTCCAGCTCGCAGGTCAGCTTCTTCTTGTTGGGAAAGCCGGAGGCGGCAGCCTTCGTCACCACGAAATTACGTGCGCCGACCAGTTTCTGCATGGCGACCAGCTTCGGAAACAGATCCGACCGGCTTGTCACAACAGGGCTGCGGTAAAACATACCGCTGCTTTGACTCGTACCCTCATTATCTTTCGTCTGTACCATGGGTCCCGACCATCTATACGAGGTTGTTGCGCACGGCGTAGGCGATTGCCTCCGAGCGGGTTTTCGTCGCGGTTTTCCGCATCACACTTGTAATGTAATTATTGATCGTATTGCGCGAAATGCCAAGTATCATCGCAATTTCGTCGCTTGTCTTGCCTTCCGCGATCCAGAACAGGCACTCAAGCTCACGTTCTGTGAGGTCGATGTCCCGCACGGCCTTTGCTTCGCTGGCAATGCCGAAGCTGACGCAATAGCCGGTCAGAAGCGCGATTTCGCGCAGACGATCCGGCGAAGGAACCGAGTGTTCAGGAAACAGCAGCAGAAGCGAAAGACGAATGCGGCCCACACAGAAGGAAAGCGCCGAATATTGCCGGTCGATGCCGAAAGGGACAGAAACGTCGTCCGGAAGAACAAGCAATCGCGGCTGCAGAAGCGAAAGGCACTTTTCCATTTCGCTCGATCTGTTCTGGCTGTTGGCGAGTTCGGCACCAAGCCTGCGCACCAGATCGAAAGGCCAGTCGGATGTGATGATGAATTTCAGTCCGGTTTCTTCGAGAAGATCCTCCCGCGCCAGCAGATAATGCGAGGCGCCGGCGTAGGTTACGAGCAGATCCAGCGCGCCTGAAACGTTGCCGGCAGCGGCCGAGGCTGCGACGTTCTTGGCAAGCTGGTCGCGTGGCAAGGGCTTACCCATGCCCTCCATAGGCTTGGCAGACAGCCTGCGGATATCAACATCGACTTTCAATCGCCTACGCCCTCTTGCTCCCAATGGGGAGATTATACCTCGGGATGGAATCATTCCATTCGAGAAGCTTACCAAAATGGGATGGTGAGCCCCCGGAGACCGAATCACTTCATTTTATGGAACGGACTGGGATTTGCCATTACCTGACACCAGCCTTTCCACGTATTTCCTTGTTCGTCTATTCCTAAAAAACATACTGAAAAGCTGACCAATCCATAAACGGCATTCTCAGCCTATTCCCAGCAAACTGTATCGTTGCTGAATTTTTTGTAAACAGTGTCCCAAAGCGGGAATGCGACCGCGCGCGGCGCCAAGATACCAAAGAACCCGGAAATGCGCAAAAGGCCGGGATAACCCCGGCCTTTTTCAAAATCATGCAGCTTTTTCCACTGCCCATTTGCGAAGTATCTTGGCTGCGCGTTCTTCGCTGATTTCCACCATGCGGGAGAGCCTGCGCTCCGGTCCTTCGCGAACCCGGCGGTTGAAGGTGCCTTCGCTGTCGCCGCCCGCCAGAAGATCGTCGGTGCTGTCGAAGCCGAAATCCGCCCCAAACCCTTCCATGAGACCACCAGCACCTGCATCCATGCCGGGAGAGAAATCCGGCAGTTCGAGGCCTGCGGTCTCCTGGCTGATCTGGCCTGCTGCCGCGCCGTTGCCAGTGACCGTACGAACCAGAGGGCGTACACCGAGCCAGACGACGAGGAAAGCAACAGCGACGAAGGCGAGCGAGTTGATGATGCCTGCCGAATTGCGGCTGAGCACTTCCATGATGCCCGGCCCGCTTGCGGCTTCGTCGAGCAGCTGCGTTTCGAGGAAGTCCATCGCCGTCAGCGTTACGATATCGCCGCGATCGGAGGAAACCCCCGCAGCCGAGGTGACGATCTTCTGCATTTCGGCAAGATAGGCGTCGATCTTGGCCTGATCGACGGGTTCGCCGACCATCTTGGCGATGCGACCCTTGTTGACGACCACGGCGACCGAAATCTTCTCGACGGTATAGCCATTCTTGACGGTGGCGACCGTTTTGGAATTGATTTCGTAGTTGGTCTGCTCTTCCTTCTTGGCAGACTGGTCGGAAGACTGCGGGCCACCTGCGCCGCCCTGGGGCGCTGCCTGCGGTACGTTCTGTTCCACGGTCGCGGCCGTATCGGGCTGCGTTTCCTGGGATTTCTGGTCTTCCTTAACGGTGCGGACGGAGCGCTCGACGCGCGATTCCGGATCGTAGACGGTTTCCTGAATCTGCCGGCTGTCGGTGTTGAGCTGCGCCGTCACGCTGGAGCGGAAATTGTCCATGCCGAGAAAAGGCGCCAGCGCCTTGTCGATATTGGTGGTGATTTCCTGTTGAACGTTCTGCGCCAGCGTCAACGAGCGGTTCATGGCGGCGTTGGTGACGTCGTCACCGGAAGCGAGAAGCTGGCCGGTGGAATCGAGCAGCGTCACGTCATCGACTTCAAGGCCGGGAACGGCCGAGGCGACGAGATGACGGATGGAAGCGGACGCTTTGCGCCCGGCGGTGGCATTGGCTCGAATCATGACCGATGCGGTGGGCTTCTGCTCACCGCGGCGGAAATTACCGACATCCGGCATGACGATATGGACGCGTGCGGCCGCAATTCCGTCGATCTGCTGAATGGAGCGGCTGATCTCACCCTCAAGCGCGCGAACCCGGGTCACTTCCTGCATGAAGGAAGTCAGGCCGAGAGAACCGACATTGTCGAAAAGCTCATAACCGGCATTGGCACTGTCAGGCAGGCCGCGCTCGGCCAGAAGCAGCCTTGCCTTGCTGGTGAGGCCGACCGGAACCTGGAGGCTGGCGCCATCCGTTCCAACCTGAAAGTCCAGCCCCGCTTCGGCGAGTGCAATGCTGATCTTGTTGAGGTCGCTTTTTTCAAGTCCCACATAAAGGGTCTCGTAAGCGGGACGGTTCACGTAAAGTGCTGCTGCAAGGATAATGGCCATGGACAAAATGCCCACGCCGCCCAGCATCAACAACCGTGTCTGACCCAGCGCCGCGAAATTCTTCAAGACCTGAGGGATTTGATTTAACAGATTCATTCTGTTCCGCACCGTCATTCATAGAGTCCGAGACCTTTTGGCCCCGTAATGACAATAGGGTGCGAAGCTTGCGCGAGCGTTGCCTTTATCCGCAATCCGCGAAAGGAAGGGAACCGCCAGATGAATGCTGTCTAGAACAGATCGAAGTCGCCGGCGACCTTGTCCAGCGGCTGCGAATGGCCGTGGCGGATGGCTGCGCCCAGCGCCTTTTGCATTTCTGCCAGCTTGACGAGGCTGAGCGCGGTCGAGACATCCACGATCCAATCACCGGGAATGGAGCCGGTGACGGTATCGATGAACTCGGCAAGGCCGCGGGTTTTCTGGACGGCAAGGTCGATGCCCTGCAAGAGCTTGACGCCGTCGCTGGACAATTCGCCGCTTGTCGCTTCCAGCAGTTGCGGCTCGATGCGCTCGATCAGATAGGCGACATCGTGCAGTTCCGATACCACGCGCATCAGAACGTCGGGCAAGGCTTCTTCGAACGGAGTGGTGCCGGTGTTGTTTGCAATCTGCATTGGAAACTCCGTGACTAGAAAAATTCGATGTCGTTGGCGACGGGCTTGGGGGCCGGCACCGGACGCGTTTCCATGGCGACCGTCTTCTGGGTTTCCGCGCCGCTCAGCGGATGCTGTCGTGCACGGCCCGAAACCGGCCAGAACTCGATCTTGCGGCCATGATCCCCGCCCGTGGAGGAGCTGATGACCGGTATGCCTTCATCCTTCAGAAACTGCATGGCAAAGATGGCGTTCTGCTCACCGACATTGGAGAAGCTGGCAATCGTTTTTGCGCCGCCGAAAACCTTCGCCTCCAGCCGGTCGCGGCGTGCGCCCTTCTTCAGAAGACCGTTGATCAGCAGTTCCATGAGATGCACGCCATAACGCGTCGCATCCCCACCGGTCACGTTGCCCGTTCCCGGCAGCAGGAAGTGGTTCATTCCTCCAATGCCGGCAACGGGGTCTCTCAGACAGGCGGCCACGCACGAACCGAGTATCGTCGTCATGACCACGTCGGGATCGCTGACAACCTTGTACTCGCCCTGAATGATATGTACGCGCTTGGCCGCAGCTTCAATCATTTCAGCGATCCGAAAACCGCTTCGATGGCTGCGCGCATCTTGTCGATGGTGAAGGGCTTGGCCAGCACGTTGTTTGCGCCGAGCTGCGCTGCCTTCTGCACCAGCGCACGGTCGCCCTGTGCGGTGAGGATGATGAAGGCCGCCTTTTTGAGGGTCGGGTTGGCCCGCACGGCGTGCAGGAAACCGAGGCCGTCCATCTTGGGCATGTTGAAGTCGGAGATAACGAGATGATGGGGCTGCTGCTCCATGATCTTCAATCCCTGCTCGCCGTCGCCAGCGGCAGTGATCTGCTTGAAGCCGAGCTGTGTCAGCGCATCGCTGAGCAGCAGCCGGCTGGTCACCTGATCGTCGACGATCAGAACTTTGATCTTTTCTGCGAGAGACATTAGTCAGCACCTTCTTTGCGGGCAGTGGTTAGTTTCAGGATTTCTTCGCCGATTGAGGCCAGCGGCAATTGCAGTTCAACGGCGCCAAGTTCAAAGGCCACTCTGGGCATGCCGTAGACGACACATGTTTTTTCGTTCTGGCCGACGGTTCGCGCACCGGCATGCCGCATTTTCAGCAGCCCGGCCGCGCCATCGCGGCCCATGCCGGTGAGAATGACGCCGACGGCGTTGCGTCCGGCAAGCTCGGCGACCGAATCGAAAAGCACATCGACCGAAGGGCGATGGCCGTTGACGGGATCGCGCTCGATAAGCCGGCAGCAGGGCGCGTTACGATTGGAAATCTGCAAATGGCGTTCACCGCCCGGCGCAAGGTAGATCTTGCCGGTCTGCAGGCGCGCCCCATCGGTCGCCTCTTCCACGACGGGTGCGCAGATGCGGTTCAGCCGTTCCGCGAAACTCTTGGTGAAAGTCGGCGGCATGTGCTGGGTGATGACAGTCGGCGGACAATTGGCCGGAAACTTCTGGAGCACGGCAATCAGTGCCTCGACACCGCCAGTGGAGGAGCCGATGGCAACGACTTTGCGGCCGGCGCGATAATCGCTGACCGGGGACGGCTGGGCTGCGACAACGGGTTCCGGGCGCGCCGCGCGGTAGGCTGCGTGTTGCGACCGTGCGGCGGCCTTGACCTTGTCGGCCAAGTCGCCGAAGGGGCGCGCATCGCCTGGAGCCGGCTTGCCGACACAGTCGAAAGCACCGATTTCAAGCGCGGCGAGCGAGGCATCCGCGCCGCGGTGCGTCAGGGACGAGACCATGATGACCGGCATCGGCCGCAGTCGCATGATCTTTTCGAGAAACTCGAGGCCGTTCATTTCCGGCATCTCGATGTCGAGCGTCACGACATCGGGATTGAGTTGCTTGATGGCGGCGCGCGCTTCCATGGCATTGCCGGCCTGCCCAACCACCTCAACCTCCGGATCGGCCTTGAGGACGGCGGAAATCAGGCCACGCATGGTGGGGGAATCATCGACGACGAGGACCCGTGCGAGTGCGCTCATGCCTTCCTCCCGGACGTGTGACCAATGTAGCGGTAGGTGGTGATGCCGGTATTGTCGAACAGGTTCTTGGCGTCGCCGGACACTCTTTCGGAATGGCCGATGTAAAGATGACCGCCTTCCGGCAGCAGGCCTGCAAAACGCGTCCAGATACGCATCTGGGTCGGCTCGTCGAAATAGATGACGACGTTGCGGCAGAAGATGACGTCGAAATTGCCCTTGAAGGGCCATTGCGTCATCAGGTTCAGTTCATTGAACGTGATGAGGCGCTTGACCTTGTCATCGATGCGGAACTTGCGGCGACCGCCGGCATCAACTTCCGTGAACCATTGCTTGCGCATGGCGGGAGACACGGTTTCGAGCGCGTTGTCATCGTAAACGCCTGCACGGGCCTGCGCCAGGATCTTCGGATCGATGTCGGTCGCCAGAATCTTGAAATCGTAGTCCGCCGCATTGGGAAACATGGCGAGCACGGTGAGCGCAATCGAATAGGGCTCCTGCCCATCGGAACAGGCGGCCGACCAGATGCGGACGCGCCCGCCAGTCTTTGCCCTTGCAATGAGGCCCGGCAGGACCTCGTCGCGCAGGTGTTCGAAATGGTGGTTCTCGCGGAAGAAGCGCGTGAAATTCGTCGTCAGGTGCGACAGCATTTCGCGGCGCGCAGCCGCTCCATCGGGCGATGACACCAGTGCGCAATATTCCCGAAACCCGGCCAGTCCGAGATTGCGGATATGCTTGGACAAGCGCGAATAGACCAGCGACGCCTTGGTGTCGTTGAGATAGATGCCCGCATCCGCGTAGATCATCGCAGCGATCTCCGACAAATCGCGTCTCGTCAGCGGATATTCGCCGCTGGCAAGAACGTCATCGGGAGACTGTCGCTGATCGCTGAGATTAAGTGCTGCCATTGGATATCCGCCTTCAACCCGTCGCCGCGAGTGACATTTCCTGTTTCAGTGGCTGCCCGCGCGAAGCGCTGACGATGGCGTCGACATCCAGAATGAGCGCAACGCGTCCGTCACCGAGAATGGTGGCGGCGGCAATGCCTGGAACATGGGTATAGTTGGCTTCCAACGACTTGATGACGACTTGGCGCTGGCCCTGGATCGCATCGACCATCAGGGCGCGCTGGCCGCCGCCTTCCGATTCCACCAGAAGCGCCACGCCTTCCACAGGATCGGCCTGGGTCGGACGGAAGTTCAGAACGCGTCCGACATCGACCAGCGGGCAGAAAGAGTTGCGGATGGAAATCAGCCGCTGGTTGGCGCCGAAGGAGTGAATGTTCTTCGCTTCCGGCTGCAGGGTTTCCACGATTGCCGTCAACGGAACCACAAGCGTCTGCCCGGCCACGGTTACCACCATGCCGTCGAGAACGGCAAGCGTCAGCGGCAGGCTCATGGTGAAGGTCGAGCCAAGACCGGGGCGCGAGGAGATGTTGATGCGGCCGCCGAGCGCCTGAATGGAACGCTTGACCACATCCATGCCGACGCCACGGCCGGAAATGTCGGAAATCTTGTCCGCGGTAGAGAAGCCCGGCGCGAAGATCAGATTGTCGATCTCCTCATCGGTGAGGTTCGCATCGGCGGCAATGAGATCATTGTCGATCGCCTTCTGGCGAACACGCTCGCGGTTGATGCCCGCGCCATCGTCCTGAAGCTCGATCAGGATGCGGCCCGACCGGTGCTTGGCCGAAAGCTTGATGGTGCCTTCCGGGTTCTTGCCAGCGGCTTCGCGTTTTTCCGGCGTTTCGATGCCGTGGTCCACCGCATTGCGGATCATGTGCGTCAGGGGTTCGGCCAGCTTGTCGATGACCGTCTTGTCGACTTCCGTGTTCTCGCCTTCGGTAACGAGGCGGATCTGCTTGCCGATCATGTCGGCAACTTCGCGAACGATACGCGACATGCGCTGGAAGACAGGCTTCACCGGCTGCGCACGGATCGCCATGACGCTGTCCTGGATTTCGCGCGTCAATTGCTGGAGTTCGTCGAGACCCATGTTGACGGCAGACGTGCCGCTCGCATCGTTTTCGATGACGCTCTGCGACAGCATCGCCTGATTGATGACAAGCTCGCCGACGAGGTTGATCAGGCGGTCAACACGGTCGAGATCGACACGGATGGTCTGGCCGGCGCTTGCATTGGCCGCGGCATTGGCATTCGCCTGCGCTGCGGCCGGCGCTGCCGCAGCCTCACGCTTTTCGATGGCGGCGTTGACGCTCTGGGCGATCTGCGTCGTTGCGACGGCAGCCTCGACGACTGCGGCAACGTAAGGCTCTTCGGCCCCGGCGGTCACAACGGCCGGTTCCCCTTCCGCATCACCGTCGAGAGCCGACAGGTCGAACGGAACCGGGATCATCGGCAGCTCTTCCGCATCCGCAGCGGTTTCCGAAAGAATCGGGGTGATTTCGAGATCGCAATCCCATTCGGCGAATTCGAAGACGCTGCGGATACCCTCTTCACCCTTGTCGGTCGAGATCGAAACCGTCCAGGAGAAATAGGACGCTTCTGGATCGAGCTTGTCGAGCGAGGGTAGTTCCGACAGGTCGCAATTGACGCTCATCTCACCGATGCGCGAGAGATCGCGCAGGAGAAGGGCTGCTTCATTGCCTTTCGAATAAAGCGATGCGTGCGGCTTGAAGTTTATCTGGAAAGACGGCGTCTCCATCAACGGCGTCGTTTCATCGGCAAAGTCCGAGAAGGAGAACGGGATCGGCTCGAAACCGCTATCGTCCGTCGGCTTGGGCGCAACGGGTTCCGGCATCTTTGCGACAACCGGCGCTGCCACCGGCGCGGATGCGTGGACGGTTTCGCCGTTGGCCAGGGCTTCCAGTTCCTTGACGAGGCCACGGGTGCGGCTTTCGTCGACGCTGCCGCCGTCTCTTGCCGCATTGGTCAGGTCCGCCAGCACGTCGGCGGAACGCAGCATGACTTTCAGGACGTCCTGTGTCGGTTCCAGCTTGTTGGAGCGAACGCAGTCGAGGGTCGTTTCAAAAACGTGGGCGAAGGCCACGAGATCATCCAGACCGAAGGCACCCGCCCCGCCCTTGATGGAATGAACGGCACGGAAAACGGCGTTGACGGTTTCCGGATCACGGTCACCGTCATTCAATTTAAGAAGCCCCGATTCCAGTTCCGCGAGTTGTTCCTCGCATTCCTGGAAAAAGATTTCCTTGATTTCGTTCATATCCATCGTGAAATGTCCCGTATCAGGCAGTTACGCGTTCAATGGCATCGATGAGCTTCGCAGGATCGAACGGCTTGACGATCCAGCCGGTCGCACCGGCCTGACGGGCGCGGTTCTTCTTCTCTGCGTCGCTTTCGGTCGTCAGAACGAGGATCGGTATGGCCCGGTACTTCTCGTTGCGACGCACACCCTCGATGAAGCCGAAACCGTCAAGACGGGGCATGTTGATATCGGTCACGATGACGTCGGGGTTGCTCTGCTCCAGCACTTCGAGACCCTCAATGCCGTCTTCGGCCTGAATTGTCTCGAAACCGGCATTGTTGAGTGTGACCAGGAGCATGTTCCTGATCGTTCTGGAATCATCCACGGTAAGAACTTTTTTCTTCACTTCTTGATCTCCTTCAGGAGCAAATGATCGATTTCGACGCCTATCAGTTTCATGGTCTTGTCGAATGCATCGGACACTCTGGCAAAACCGAACGGCTTGCCATCCTCTTCCCAGGACTTCGCACCGGCCATCAGGACCTGGGCGCAAAGCGCACCGATACGTTCCACCTCGGACGCATCCACCGACAAAGGTGCTCCTCTCAGCGTCATCAGCTTGCCGTGCAGCGCCGATGCCTCGTTGAGATCCAGCACCGGTGACAGTTTCAGCGTCGCCTCAGCTGCTTTTCTGGCTGCCATTACATGACTCCTTGGCGTCTGAATTGTTGGTAATCCTGGCCGTAATCCGTGCGGTTATCCACACGGGCCACAAATGATGTGTCCTGCCGAGCCGTAGCGGCAACAGCTGCCGCCTGTCCCTGACGGGCAATGCGGAATTCGCGAATAGTGCGGCCGAGTTCCAGAATGACAGTGTGAAGCGTATCGGCCTCCGAGGAGCCATTGCCCATATCGGCAAGGTTCCGGTCGGCCTGTCTTTGCTGTTCACCGATGTCGGCAGCGACTGATTGCAATTCGCCGGCGTGCTCTGCCGCGTGCCGGGAGACCTCAGTGATCATGTCGTTGATGCCGGATACCTGCCGGACAACACCGCCGATTGCGTCCTGCGTGCGGTTGACCATGTGCACGCCGCCTTCGACCTGCTTTTTCGTGGAGCCAACGAGGCTTTTGATCTCTCTTGCAGCGTCTGCGGAACGCTGGGCCAATGCCCGGACCTCCTGCGCGACAACGGCAAAACCGCGTCCGCTGTCACCGGCGCGTGCTGCCTCGATGCCGGCGTTGAGGGCGAGAAGGTTCGTCTGGAAAGCGATCTCGTCAATCGTGCCGATGATCCGTCCGATCTGCTCGGCGGATTGCTCGATATCCGACATGGCGTTTATCGCCTCGCCGATTGCCTTGCCGCTTTCGACCGCCGCCTCACGGGCATGGGAAACCGCCGTCTCCGCCGCCGAAATGCGGGCGCCGTTTTCGGCCACATCCCCGATCATCGTCTGGATCGCACGGGAGGTCTCGGCAAGGGCTGCGGCCTGCTGGCGGGAGCGCTCCGCCATGGAACGGCCAATGTCGGCAAACCGCGCGCTCAGCGCCTCGGCTTCGCCGATGCTGTTTTGCGCCGATGTCAGTGACGCGCCAATCGTCTCGAGTGCGGCATTGAAAGTGGCAGCAACGTCGCGGTAGGCGTCGGGCACGTCGCCGCCGATGCGGGCCTGCAAATCGCCTGCGGCAAATGCCGTCAACGCTTCGCCCAGCAACCTTGCGGCTTCAGAGCGGTCATTGTCACGCTGTTCTGCCAGTTCCCGGCCATGGCGCAGGCGCAATTCATTGAAGCGCAACGATACGGCAATCTCGGTATCGACCATCACCAGACGGACGACGTTCTTGACGGCTTCCGCCAGTTCGCGGCTCTTTTTACGGTTGCCGGGCAGGATGGAGCGCGGCGCGTGCTCAGTCACCAGACCGCCCAGAAGATGTTCCAGAACGACGGCATGGCTGGCGATCTGCCAGCGAGGATCGAGACCCATGCGACCGGCATTGTCGGAAAGCACTTTCACCCGCTCGGCATAAAGCCCATCGAAACGCGCATCGGTCAGCACGCTCCAGTGCGAGGATTGCAAATCGTGCAGGCGGTCGAGCTGGTTTTCGCTTTCGAAAGACGGCGAACAGTCCGGCATAGACTGGAAACGGTTCATCACATCGCGCAGGCCAGCCTTAACGTAAGGCTCCAGCATGCTGCGATAATTGCGCAGGAAATCGGATTGCGTCTCGTCGAGGCCGGCAAAGCGCAACCGCCCCGCCAGGCTTGCGCCTGCCGATCTCCGCGCTTGTTCTGATGGCAAGTCCTGCCCCAACCGACGACCCCAATAATATGACGGCCGGTAAAACCCGGCCAAATGGCAAGGTTCAGAACGCCAGCACCCTTAAGGGGGATTTTTGAACGAACATACCCATCGCGGACGATGCGGCATCGACGCTTGCCTGACCTTCTTGAACCAAGAAACGAAATACCGGATCGGGCCCGGTACGGCAGTGCGGCGTCATGCCTGGAAGGGGAGATAACCCCATTCCGCCGTGGAAATACCATCAATCTTTATGGTTAATTCCTTGCTTGAAAGTTAAGAAACATCAGCACCGGCGTCAAACGGTAAAATTTGTAAAAGCTTTTAGCCATTGTCGCCCCTACTTTGCCGCAAACGGGCAAAAACGAAAAGGAATCGGACGCGACGGGCGGTTTTTCCAGCCTGTGCGCTGGACAAGCGTGTCCGCCTTCCCCTAAAACAAATCAACGGGATATTCGCTCAGCGGTGATGCTTTAGAGAGACCTTTACGATCAAGGAGACGCCAACTTGTTACGGATGGAGAAATGCCGCTGTTCAAGGCGCCATCCGCAAGTGTTGATCGGTCTTGTGGTTGCGAGCCTGCTCGTCATCATCGGCTTTCAGGCGCCATCCGGCATCAAGGCAATCTCAAAGACCAGCCGTCTGGAACGATTGCAGACGGCTGACCTAAGCCACTCCCCCTCGCCTCGCGATAAGGACTGCACCACCGGCGACGATCACGGCTGCAAGGCTCACAACGGTGCTCCGGGGCTTCGCCCCGTCGGTTTTCCCTCGACCATCCTGCGGATCGTGGCTGACGCCAAACCGGCCGTCACGCCTGTTGCCATCGCGCCACAAACTTTCCGAGACTTTGCGAACGTGGTTCCAAGAGCACCTCCGCATATTATCTCTTAGTCATTCCGGCGGTCCTCATCATTCGGTTCCTTGCGAACCTTGAGGGATCGGAGTCGTCGGAAACCCGCCGTAGGCTCCAATTCCAGAGAGAAAACCGCCGCCGCATATGACACTTGCAACCGTTCTACCATTTATTATCGCATTGCCGTTCGTCGGCGCACTCATAACGGCCTTCATGCCGCGCGAAGGCGCGGCCGCAAGCGCGGCCTACGTAGCTAGCGCCGTAGCCCTCTTCGGCCTGGTCGGCAGCATCCTTCTTTATCCAAATGTCAGTGGCGGTGGCGTGCTGAAATACGATGTGGAATGGCTGCCGCAGCTGGGGCTTAATTTTACCCTGCGGCTGGATGGCTTCGCCTGGATTTTCGCGATCCTCATTACCGGCATCGGCCTGCTCGTGGTTCTCTACGCCCGATATTACATGTCGGCCCAGGACCCTATTCCACGGTTTTTTGCCTTTCTGCTCGCCTTCATGGGCTCGATGCTCGGCATAGTGCTGTCCGGCAACGTCATTTTGCTGTCGATATTCTGGGAAATGACCAGCATCTTCTCGTTCCTGCTGATCGGCTACTGGCACCAGAATGCCGGCGCGCGCGATGGCGCCCGCATGGCGCTGACCGTGACCGGCATCGGCGGCTTCAGCCTGCTCGCCGGGCTTCTGATACTCGGCCACATGGCGGGAAGCTACGATCTGGACAAGATCATCGCGGCCGGTCCCGATATCCGCGCCCATTCCCTTTATCTGCCCGCACTTATTCTCATCCTTGGCGGCGCGCTGACGAAAAGCGCACAGTTTCCGTTTCATTTCTGGCTGCCCAATGCCATGGCGGCGCCCACGCCCGTTTCCGCCTATCTGCACTCGGCCACCATGGTGAAGGCCGGGGTTTTCCTGCTGGCGCGGTTCTGGCCGGTGCTGGCAGGCACGCCGGAATGGTTCTGGCTGGTGGGTGCTGCAGGCGTCATCACCCTGCTGCTCGGCGCCTACTTCGCCATGTTCCAGCAGGACCTGAAAGGCTTGCTCGCCTATTCCACCATCAGCCATCTGGGGCTCATTACCACGCTTTTGAGCCTGGGCAGCCCGCTTGCGGCGGTTGCAGCGATCTTCCACATGGTCAACCACGCCACCTTCAAGGCATCGCTGTTCATGGCGGCCGGCATCATCGACCATGAAACCGGCACGCGCGACATGCGGCGGCTGAGCGGGCTTTACACCTATATGCCGGCAACCGCGACGCTCGCCATGGCGGCGAGCGCTGCAATGGCCGGCGTACCCCTGTTCAACGGCTTCCTCTCCAAGGAAATGTTCTTTGCCGAGGCCGTCGAAACCCACGCAGACTCGCTGCTCGACCGGGCTTTGCCATACGTCGCGACGTTGTCAGGCGCCTTCGCCGTCGCCTACTCGCTACGCTTCATCCACACGGTCTTCTTCGGCCCCAAGCCGGTTGACCTGCCGAACCCCAATCCGCATGAGCCGCCGCGCTGGATGCGTTTCCCGATCGAGTTCCTGGTTTTCGCCTGCCTGATCGTCGGCATCGTTCCGAGCCTGTCGATCGGCCCGTTCCTGCATTCGGCTGTGCTTTCCGTTCTCGGTCCGCAAACGCCCGTCTACAGCCTGTCGATCTGGCACGGTTTCAACCTGCCGCTCATCATGAGTATTGCGGCACTCGGCGGCGGCGTTGCCATCTATGCCCTGCTCGGCGGCTATTTCTCCCGCTGCGACGACGGCCCGCCGATCTTCCGGCATCTTCGGGGACAGCGCATCTTCGAGCGCATTCTCGTCACCGTGTCCTGGAAGTGGGCGCGGTGGCTGGAAAGCACGCTCGGCACCCGGCGCCTGCAGCCGCAGCTGAGGCTTCTGATCCTCGTGGCGCTTCTTGCCGGTTTCTCGCCGCTTTTCCTCTCGGAATTTTCATTGTCGCTGCCGCGCGTGACGTCCTTCGATCCGATCTTTGCCATTCTGTGGCTGATCGGCATGATCGCTGCGCTGGGTGCCGCCTGGCAGGCGAAATATCATCGTCTCGCCGCACTCATCATGCTCGGCGTCTCGGGCCTTGTCACCTGCCTCACATTCGTCTGGCTTTCTGCACCCGATCTCGCGATCACCCAGTTGCTGGTCGAAATCGTGACCACCGTTCTGATCCTGCTCGGTCTCAGATGGCTGCCGAAACGCTTCGAGAAGGTGGACAGCAGCGATGAATTGCCGGCGCAGCTTCGCCGCGCCCGTGACTTCCTGCTGGCCGCAGCAAGCGGCATCGGCATGTCCGTCATCGCCTATGCGGTCATGACCCTGCCCGTGCCGAACGCCATCGCGACCTATTTCCTCGAGCGCGCTTATTCGGAAGGCGGCGGCACCAATGTCGTCAACGTCATCCTCGTCGATTTCCGCGGCTTCGACACGTTCGGCGAAATCGCGGTGCTGGCGATCGTGGCGCTGACGGTCTTTGCGCTGCTTCGCCGTTTCCGCCCTGCGCATGAAAGCATCGGAGTGCCGGAACAGCAGCAGATGCAAAACGCCTTCGATGCGGAGCGGCCCGACCGCAGCAAGGGCGATACGGTGCGCGACTATCTCTATGTACCGTCCATCGTCATGCAATGGATGTTCCCGGTTATCGTCACCTTTTCGATCTTCCTGTTCATACGCGGCCACGATCTGCCCGGCGGCGGCTTTGCGGCCGGCATCACCATGGCAATCGCGTTCCTGCTGCAATATCTCGCCGGCGGCGCGCGCTGGGCGGAGGATCGCATCCGCATCCTGCCGCTGCGCTGGATGGGCTTCGGCCTTCTGATGGCGGCGGCAACCGGCATGGGGTCATGGTACTTCGGCTATCCGTTCCTGACCTCTTATTTCCAGTACACGGAGATACCCTATATCGGCAAAATGCCGACAGCATCCGCCTTGCTGTTCGACCTCGGCGTCTTCTCGCTGGTCGTCGGCTCCACCGTTCTTATTCTTATAGCACTGGCACACCAATCGTTGCGTAACTACCGCGTTCGCACGCCTGAAGCCGCAAAAGTGGAGGACGTGTAATGGAACTCATTCTTTCAATCGGCATCGGCATCATGACCGGCTCCGGCGTCTGGCTGATCCTGCGCCCACGCACTTATCAGGTCATCGTCGGGCTTTCGCTGCTGTCCTATGCCGTCAACCTGTTCATCTTCGGCGTCGGCGGCATCAAGACCAATGCGCCGCCGGTGCTGGTAAACGGCGTCGACAGTTCCACGCTTGCCGACCCCGTGCCGCAGGCGCTGGTGTTGACGGCAATCGTCATCGGCTTTGCGACGACTGCGCTGTTCCTCGTCGTGCTTTTGGCCGCCCGGGGGCTTACCGGCACCGACCATGTGGACGGGAGGGAATCGAAATGATGTCGTTCCCCTTCCACATCGTCATCGCGCCCATTCTGGTGCCGCTGATCACCGCAGCCCTCCTGTTGTTCTTCGACGAGCGCCAGCGCGTGGCGAAGGCCGCCATCAGCCTTGCCTCGACCGTGATATTGCTTGTTGTCGCCATCCTGCTGTTCCGCGAGGTGAACTCGACGGTCAATACCGAGATTGCGGCGGTGGTTTCGAGCGGGGTCTATCTGCTCGGCAACTGGCCGGCGCCCTTCGGCATCGTGCTCGTTGCCGATCGCCTCTCCGGGCTAATGGTGCTTTTGACGGCACTGCTTGCCATTCCCTCGCTGATCTATTCGCTGGCGAAATGGCATAAGGCAGGCGCGCATTTCCATTCGCTGTTCCAGATGATGCTGATGGGCGTCAACGGTGCTTTCCTGACCGGTGACCTCTTCAACCTCTTCGTTTTCTTCGAGGTTATGCTCGCGGCATCCTATGGTTTGCTGTTGCATGGCTCCGGTCAGCAGCGCGTCAAGGCCGGGCTGCATTACATCGCCATCAACCTCGTCGCCGCATTGTTCTTCCTGATCGGCGTCAGCCTCATCTATGGCGTCACCGGCACGCTGAACATGGGTGACCTTGCCCACCGCATCGACGGCCTCAACCCGGACCAGCGCATGCTGCTTGAAACCGGCGCTGCGGTTCTCGGCATCGCGTTCCTGGTCAAGGCTGGCATGTGGCCGCTGAATTTCTGGCTGCCTTCCGCCTATGGCTCGGCTTCAGCACCTGTCGGCGGGCTGTTTGCTATCATGAGCAAGGTCGGCATCTATGTCATTGCCCGCCTGTCCTTCCTGCTTTTCGGGCAGACGGCCGGGGAATCGGCCGGTTTTGGTCATGATGCCCTGCTTGTCGGCGGTATCGCCACCATCATCTTCGGCGCCATAGGCGTTCTTGCCTCGCAGGCGCTTGGGCGGCTAGCCGGGTTTTCGGTTCTGGTGTCCTCAGGAACGCTTCTCGCCGCCATGGGCACCGGCAATCCCACGGTTGCAGCCGGCGCGCTCTATTATCTCGTCAGTTCCACACTCACCATCAGCGCTTTCTTCATGCTGATCGAACTGGTGGAACGCGGGCAGGATGCCGGCGCGAACGTTCTTGCCGTAACCATGGAAGCCTATGGCGAGGGCGAAGAGGAGGAAGAGGAGGAAGAAGTCGGCGTGACCATGCCCGGCACCATGGCAGTGCTCGGGGCGTGTTTTGCAGCCTGCGGCATTCTCCTCGCCGGTCTGCCGCCGCTCTCGGGCTTCATCGCCAAATTCTCCATGCTGACCGCCATTCTCAATCCTTCAGGGCTGGGTGCCAATGACAGCGTCTCCACCCTTTCCTGGTGGCTGGTCTTCCTGATTGTCTTTGCAGGTTTCGCCTCTCTGATCTCGATGACCCGCGCGGGGATCCGCACCTTCTGGGCCTCCCTCGAAGGCACAGTACCGCGTGTTCTCGTCATCGAAATAGCGCCCATCATGCTGCTGCTGGGACTGACACTCGCCATGACCGTGCAGGCGGGGCCGGTGATGCGCTACATGCAGGAGACGGCGCGTATTCTCGATCTGCCGGCCAGCTACATTCAGGGCGTCATTTCCGCCCCAAGAGCGGGAACCAATCCGGAGGCGCAGCCATGATAAGCCGTGTCCTGCCCTATCCGCTGCTGACGGTTTCGCTGATCATCTTCTGGATGACGATCAACAGCTTTTCAGCCGGACATCTGCTGCTAGGCACCGGTGTGGCCCTCATCGCCTCCTGGGCTATGGCGTCGCTCCGGCCGGCAAAACCGCGCATCCGCAACTGGCACAAGCTCGTCAAGCTGATCGCGATCGTGCTTTACGACATCGTCCTGTCCAATATTTCCGTCGTGAAGATCATTCTGTTCCAGCGCGAGAGAGACCGCAAATCCGGTTTCCTCGCGGTGCCGCTCGATATTCGCGATCCGATGGGATTGGCCGTTCTGGCGACAATCCTCACCTCGACACCGGGAAGCGCCTGGCTCGAATATAATTCCAGCCAGGGCACGCTTCTGCTTCATGTTCTCGACGATGAGGATGAGGCGGCCTGGATAAGCCTCATCAAGAACCGATATGAAAAACTTTTGATGGAGATATTCGAATGAGTTCGATTATCCTTTTCTGGTCCTTTTCGCTCGCGCAGCTGATGCTCGCCATTGCCATGACGATTTCCGTTTACCGCATCGCCATCGGCCCGCGCGCCCAGGACCGGGTGCTCGGCGTCGACACGCTCTATGTCAACGCCATGCTGCTTCTCTTGACCTTCGGCCTGCGCACCGGCAACGACATCTATTTCGAGGCCTCGCTGCTCATTGCGATCCTCGGCTTCGTCTCCACCGTTGCCCTTTCCAAATTCATGATGCGTGGCGAGGTGATTGAATGAACAATGCCGCAGAATTTCCGCTCTGGGCCGCCATTCTGGTGGCGTTCTTCGTCCTTCTGGGCGCCTCGCTGACGCTGATCGGCACCATCGGCTTTGCCAAGCTCAACAGCTTCTACGAGCGCCTGCACGCACCGACGCTCGGCACCAGCTGGGGCACCGGCGGCATCGTCATGGCCTCCATCATCTATTTCTCCGTCTCCGGCGACCGCTTCGCCTTCCACGAGATCTTCATCGGCATCTTCGTGACGGTGACGACGCCAGTGTCGCTGATGCTGCTGGGGCGTGCCGCACTTTATCGGGACCGGGCGGAGCAGAATACGGATAACCGGGAGCATCTGTAGCACCGCGGACTCAGAAGAGTTTTGCGTGAATTACCTTCCTGAAGGTCAAGGAAACTCTCCTGCGACGGGTCTTATCCGATGATCCACTTGCGGGCAGCTTTCCGATTGTTGGACAAGTAGGCAGACGTAACGCATCGAGTTACATCGTCCGCGCTAAAAAACCGATGACAACGGAAGCAATCTAATCTTGCCAGCGCGGAGGAGGCAACACGCATTCAATTCAGGAAAAAATGAAATTAAGAAGAATGGTGCCCGGAGGCGGATTTGAACCACCGACACGCGGATTTTCAATCCGCTGCTCTACCAACTGAGCTATCCGGGCACTTCAGGTCCTTGAAGAACCTCCGCTTTTGGCGGGCGGGGCTGTTTGGTGCCCCGAAAGTGAGCGGGGTTATAACATCTTGTTCGGACATGGCAAGCGCCATAGCGAAGTTTTTTGACAGTTTTTTCACGGCGCCTGTGGATGGCTGGAATACATGCGCTGTGAAGGCCTTATCGTGGCTGGAAACGCGCTATCGGCGATACGCCAGACCTGATCGACATCAGTCAGGTGGCGGATTCAGGCGCGGCTGATCAGGGCGAGCGGCGGTTGGGCGGCTTGCCCCTTCCCTGCGCCGTGCGGCAAGTCCAAGCGCAAAAGGCACCACGGCCACCAGAGCCGCCATGACGGGTGAGGACGCGAAGATGCGGCTGGCAAGCGAGGTAACGGCAACGGAGCGCACAACCATCATCAGGCGCGAATTCTCGTGGTCTTTCTCGTGCCTGAGATCTGTCGGTTTGTGGCGGGTTGGATGGGACGCCGATTCCAGCTTTTTCACATCGCGGCGCAGCTTTTCCAACTGTTTGCGGAGTTCGTCCAGTTCCGCGCGTATCGACTGGTCCACCGTAGCGGAAGCACGCGCCTCTCGGACAGTGGGCTTTTCTGCCTCTTTCTCCGCAGCTTCTTCATCAAGTTCAGCCAAGTGGTCGTCAAGGTCCGATGGTTTGTCGAAACCATGGGATCGCAGCGATGTCTTCATTGCAGTCTCCTGAAGTGTCCTGAATTGCTGCACCGGGCGCGCATCGCCCGTTCACGCCTTCTCAACGCCCCAGCCTGGCAAAGGATGCACATAAAGCGATGGTATCGGCACGATAGGCCGATAAAAAACAGGCCCCGAAGGGCCTGTTCATTTGTGTGTCTTGAAGGCTTATGCCGCTTTCGCGGTGCTGCCATAGGGATCGAAGCGACCGTAGAAGGTCTCGCCCTTGGCCGCCATGTCCTTCAGAAGCGGCGTCGGCTTGAAGTGTGGGCCATAGGTCTCGCTCAGCTTCTCGGCCAGCGCCACGAAGGTCTTCACGCCCATGCCGTCGATATAGGAGAGGGCGCCGCCGGTGTAGGGCGCAAAGCCGAAACCGAGGATGGAGCCGACATCGGCCTCACGCGGGTCGGTGACGATGCCTTCTTCCACGGTGCGAGCGGCTTCCAGCGCCACGGTGACCAGAAAGCGCTGTTTCAGCACTTCCATATCCACATCCTCCGGCTTCTGCTGAGGATAGAGATCCTTCAGGCCGGGCCAGAGGGACTTCTTGGCGGGCTTTGGCGGGTAGTCGTAAAAGCCCTTGGAGTTCTTGCGGCCAAAACGGCCCTCGCCTTCCACCAGCTTCTTCACCAGTTCCATATGGCGCGGATCGACAGCCTTTTCACCGAGATCGGCGACGGTTGCTTTCAGGATCTTGTAGGAAAGATCGATTGCCACCTCGTCGTTCAGCGCCAGCGGGCCGACCGGCATGCCGGCGAATTTCGCGGCATTCTCGATCATGGCGGGCGGCACACCCTCGATCAGCATGTCGTAGCTTTCCGCCATGTAACGCAGCACGCAGCGATTGACGAAGAAGCCGCGCGTATCGTTGACGACAATCGGCGTCTTCCTGATCTTGGCCACATAATCCAGCGCGACGGCCAGCGCCTTGTCACCCGTTTCCTTGCCGAGGATGACTTCCGTCAGCATCATCTTCTCGACCGGCGAGAAGAAGTGGATGCCGATGAAATCCACCGGGCGCTTGGAGTTCTTCGCAAGCCCGGTAATCGGCAAAGTGGAGGTGTTGGAGGCGAAAATTGCGCCTTGCGGCAACACGGCTTCCACGGCCTCGATGACGGCCTTCTTCACGTCGCGGTCTTCGAAGACGGCCTCGATGACGAGATCGGCGTCGGAGAGCGCCGCGTAATCCGCTGTCGGGGTAACGAGGTCGAGCAAGGCCTTGCCTTCATCCTGCGTCAGCCTGCCCTTGCCGATGGCGGCCTTGACGCTTTCCTCGCAATGGCCCTTGCCCTTGTCGGCGGCTTCCTGATCGCGGTCCACCAGCGTGACGGGGATACCGGCTGCGGCAGTGACATAAGCAACGGCGGCGCCCATGAAGCCCGCGCCGACGACGCCGACCTTTCTGAACTCCGTCTTCGGCTGACCGGACGGGCGGCGCGCGCCCTTGCCCAGTTCCTGCATGGAAACGAACAGCGAGCGGATCATGCCGAAGGCTTCCTTCGAGCGAAGGATTTCGGTGAAATAACGCTGCTCCACCTTCAACGCCGTATCGAACGGCAATTGCAGACCCTCATAGACGCATTTCAGGATAGCAAGTGCTGCCGGATAGTTGCCGGCGCTTTCACGGCGCAGGATCGCCGGAGCGGCCGGCCAGAGCTGGGCAGCGGCCGGCGTCCAGATGCCGCCGCCGGGGGCCTTGAAGCCTTTTTCATCCCAGGGGGCAACCGGCTTCAGGCCGTCCTTGATCATTTGCTTGGCAGCGGAAATGAGCTGATCCGGATCCACCACCTGATGAACCAGCCCCATGGCCTTGGCGCGCGCACCGGTCAGCGACTGACCGGTGGTCATCATCTGCAAGGCGGATTGCGCATCGGTCAGGCGCGGCACGCGCTGGGTGCCGCCGGCACCAGGGAAGATGCCGACCTTGACTTCAGGAAGGGCTATCTTGAGGCTCTTGGCATTCGACGCGACGCGACCGTGGCAGGCAAGCGACAGCTCGAAAGCGCCGCCCATGCAGGTGCCGTTGATGGCTGAGACCCAGGGCTTGCCGTTGGTCTCCAGCTTGCGGAACAAGCCGGTCATGCGGCCGACCAGTTCGAACAGCTTGGCGGCTGCCTGATCCGGGTCCTTCGCCTTCTCGTCATTGTAGAAGGAGAACATCGACTTGATCATCGAAAGATCGGCACCGCCGGAAAACGTGCTCTTGCCGGAGGTGAAGACAGCACCCTTGACGCCAGCGTCGGCGACAGTTGCGTCAACGATGGCGTTCAGTTCGTCCATCACCTCGGAAGTGAAGACATTCATGGACTTCTCCGGCATGTCCCAGGTGATAAGGGCAATGCCGTCTGCGTCCGTCTCGATGGTGAAATTGGTATAAGTGCTCATTTTGGGATTCCTCTTCCCTGAATTTCGTTTCGCCGAACTTCCCGATCCCTCATTCCCGTGCCTGTCACAGGAACCCAGTCAGCCCAAGTCTTTGGGCTGGAAGACTCTCGCGCGCCGCAGACGCGGCGCTGCTGGGATCCCTGTGACGAGCGCAGGGATGAGGAGCCTGGGGTTAGCCCTCCGTAACTCAAACACGCTCGATAACGGTCGCTGTGCCCATGCCCGCGCCGATGCAGAGCGTGACGAGCGCGGTGTTCAGATCGCGCCGCTCCAACTCGTCAAGCACCGTGCCGAGGATCATCGCTCCTGTCGCACCCAGCGGATGGCCCATGGCGATTGCGCCGCCATTGACGTTCATCCTATCGTGGCTGATGTCGAAGGCCTGCATGTAACGCAGCACGACGGCGGCGAAGGCCTCGTTGAGTTCGAAAAGATCGATATCGGCAAGCGACATCCCGGTCTTTTTCAGAAGCTTCTCGGTCACATCCACCGGGCCGGTCAGCATCAGCGCCGGATCGGAACCGATATTGGCGAAAGCCCTGATGCGGGCACGCGGTTTCACGCCCATAGCCTCGCCGCCCGCCTTGGAACCAACCAGAACGGCGGCCGCGCCATCGACGATACCGGACGAATTGCCCGCATGGTGCACGTAGTTGATACGCTCCACTTCCGGGTGCGCCATGATGCCGACGGCTTCGAAGCCGCCCATTTCACCCGGCATCTGGAAGGATGGGTTGAGGGAAGCCAGCGCCTGCATGTCCGTACCGGGGCGCATATGTTCGTCGCGGTCGAGGATCGTCAGGCCGTTGCGGTCCTTCACGGGGATAACGGACTTGTTGAAATAGCCCTTTTCCCAGGCATGCGCGGCGCGCTTCTGGCTTTCGACAGCATAGGCGTCGACATCGTCACGGGAAAAACCGTATTTGGTGGCGATTAGATCTGCCGATACGCCCTGCGGCATGAAGAAGGCGGGGAAGTTGACCGAAGGGTCCATGTACCAGGCGCCACCAGACATGCCCATGCCGACGCGCGACATGCTTTCCACGCCGCCGGCAATGACGATATCGTCGGAGCCTGCCTTGACCTTGCCGGCCGCGAAGTTGATGGCATCGAGACCTGAAGCGCAGAAGCGCGAGATCTGCATTCCCGGTGCCTTGTTGGAATAACCGGCCTCGAAGGCGGCGGCTTTCGGGATAACTGCACCGGCATCCATGACGGGATCGACACAGCCCATGATAATGTCGTCGACAGCAGACGTATCGAGCCCGTTGCGGTCGCGGATGGCTTCCAGCGTCTTGGCGGCAAGGCGAACGGAGGGCACCTCATGCAGGCTGCCATCCTTCTTGCCGCGTCCGCGCGGGGTGCGGACATGGTCATAAATGTAAACGTCGGTCATTAACTCTCTCCCTCGGCGCGTGACACGCCCTGTCAGAATGCTTCCGCAGCCAGTTCCATCATGGTGTCCGCGCCGGTTTCGATGCGGGCCTTGCGTAGCGCCGTTTCCGGCATGATGCGCTCCATATAAAACTTCGCCGTGACAAGCTTGGTCTTGAGGAAATCCTCGTCCGAAGTGCTACCTGCCGCAAGGGCTTCGCTCGCCGCCTTCGCCATGCGGGCCTGCATGTAACCCAGCACCACGATACCGAAGAGGTGCATGTAATCGGTCGAACCGGCACCGGCATTGTCTGGCTTGGCCATGGCGTTCTGCATGAACCACATGGTTGCGGCCTGCAGGTCGTTCAAGCCCTTCTTCAGGCCCTTTGTGTAAAGGCTGAGCTTTTCGTCGGCGCGGTTTTCCTCGCAGAAATCCCCGATTTCCTTGAACAGCGCCATGACGGCACGGCCGCCATTCATGCCGAGCTTGCGGCCGACCAGATCGAGCGCCTGAATGCCGTTCGCACCCTCATAGATCATGGTGATGCGGGCATCGCGGACATATTGGCTCATGCCATGTTCCTCGATATAGCCGTGACCGCCGAAGACCTGTTGCGCCATTACGGCATGGTCGAAGCCCTTGTCAGTCAGCACGCCCTTGAGGATCGGCGTGACGAGACCGAGCAGGTCATCTGCCGTCTGACGCTCTTTCTCGTCGGTCGACCGGTGGGCGATATCAGATTGCAGCGCGGTCCACAGAAGGAAGGCGCGACCAGCCTCGTTATAGGCCTTGATAGTCATCAGCGTACGGCGGATATCCGGGTGCACGATGATCGGATCGGCCTTTTTATCGGGGAATTTTGCCCCGGAAAGTGAACGGCCCTGAATGCGCTCGCGGGCATATTCGACCGCATTCTGATAGGCGATCTCACCCACGGACAGGCCCTGAAGGCCGACGCCGAGGCGGGCCTCGTTCATCATCACGAACATGGCGGAGAGACCCTTGTTCTCCGCACCCAAGAGATACCCCGTCGCATCGTCATAGTTCATGACGCAGGTGGCGTTGCCGTGGATGCCCATCTTGTGTTCGATCGCGCCGCAGGTGACGCCGTTGCGCTCGCCGAGCGAACCGTCCTCCTTCACGAGGAATTTCGGCACGATGAACAGCGAAATACCCTTGGTGCCTTCCGGCGCGCCCTCGATGCGGGCAATCACCAGATGGACGATATTGTCAGTCATGGAATGTTCGCCGGCCGAAATGAAGATCTTCTGGCCGGAAATCTTGTAGCTGCCGTCGCCCTGCGGAACTGCTTTTGTGCGCAGCAGGCCGAGATCGGTGCCGCAATGGGGTTCTGTCAGGTTCATGGTGCCGGACCATGTTCCCTCGACCATCTTCGGCAGATAGGTTTCTTTCTGCTCCTGCGTGCCATGGACGAGGACGGCAGCGATGGCGCCCTGCGTCAGGCCGGGATACATCATCAGCGACAGGTTGGCGGACGACATATACTCGCCAATCGCCGCATGCAGCGTATAGGGCAGGCCCTGCCCGCCGAATTCCGGCGGTACGGCGAGGCCGATCCAGCCGCCTTCACAATAGGCGTCGTAAGCCTCCTTGAAACCATCAGGAACGGAAACCGAACCATCATCTGCACGCTTGCAGCCCTGTTGATCGCCAGACAGGTTCAGCGGGAAAAGCCGCTCCTCGGCAAGTTTCGCCGCCTCGCCGGTAATAGCCTCGATCATGTCGGGGGTTGCATCCTCGAAGCCGGGCAGGTTGTTATACCGCTCGAGGCCAAGAACGTCGTTCAGAATAAAAAGCGTGTCTTTAACTGGGGCCTTGTAAACAGGCATTACCGATGTTCCTCCGCATCGTGAAAGCCGGAGCCGATCCGGCCGATATGGGATGACAATATTTGACGTGCGCGTAAACGTCAAATAAATTCCGGTCGAATGTCATGGCCCTTTTTCCGCGCAATGCTTGGCCAGCCCCACGCGAAAGCGTTACGCGCCGCAAAAGTTAAAAAATTCCAACCATAGTTAACCACTTCTTTACCACGTTTCGTGAATTCTCCGACACGAGGTAACTGCTTCGTCAATCGAAGCATTTTCCTCCATGGGGGCAAATACCGGCTCTAGAATTGCTGCATGTTGTGCGACGGCATTATCAGGCGGGTAGCCGTTGCAACAAACACCGGGCACGCCGGACGGAAGCGAAGCGAGCGAGAAGATGAACGGATTGCGATCGAAAAACCAAAGCCCGAGCGACAGGTCGTCTCTTGATGCTCTCAATCGCACCATTGAAGGCCTTGAAGCCCGCATCGAAGGGCTGATGAGCCAGAAATTTCCGCGCGACCCCCGGGCCACGACAGCTGAGCCGAAAAACGAGGCCCATGCCGCGCCGCGCGAGCCACGCGCCACCGTCACCCCGCCGCAACTCGACCCCGTCAACGAAATCCGCCAGCGCCAGCGCCTGCTTGAGGCAAGCTTCCAGCGCCCGCAGGAGCCCGTTGCGCGCCCGGAACGAACCATTACCAGACCGCTTGCGCCTGAATACCGGCCGAACGACGTGCAGAACGCGGCGGCCAACCCCGCACCGCGCGCGCGCTCCATCCCGCCCTATCAGGAGCAGCAGCGAAACGACGCGGCCTTGCAGGAGATCGCGCAGGCGCTCGTCAACCTGCGGCATGAGCTGAAGCACGATATTTCAGAAGGCGTGGCGCGCGAAGCGCAAGGGCTGCGAGCCGAAATCCGAAACATTCGCGCGATCGCGGAAGACCAGCAGTTCATCGGCGACCTGCGCGACGATATTGCAAGGCTTGCAGGCAGCATCGACCAGCTCGGCAATCTGGCCTCTCCCGATGCCTACGGGCTGCGCAATGAATTCGATGACCTGCGCCTCACCATCGATCAGCTTGCGCGTGAAGACAGCGTACATCGGATCGAAAGCCGCTGGAACACCGTGGAAGACACGTTGCGCGGTTTCGACACGGCCTCGCTGCAGGACGAAATCGTCTCGCTCGCCTATCGTCTCGACGACATCAAGACCCAGCTCGGCGGCATGAGCAACAATCCCGCCGTGCGCGTGCTTGAGGAAAAGCTGATCACCATCGCAAGCGCGGTGGAGCAGCTCGGCAAGCATATGCAGCCGAACGAGGCTGCCTTTACCGAACAGTTTTCCGGTCTGGACCAGCGACTGGATGAAATCAGCCGCGCCATTGCCGCTACTGGCGCCCGCTCCAACAATGCACAGGCCACCGACAACGCACTGGCACAGCGGCTGGAAACCCGCCTGAACGGCCTTGCCGAACAGCTCGGTGATATCAATCGTATTGCCGCCGCAAAGCCCGATCCAGCTGTGGATCTCACCGCCCGTCTTGAAACGCTGGCCGCCAAGATCGATGAATTGAGCACGGCGCGCGACGCGGCACAGCTGCACGAGCGACTGGACCAGCTTTCCCTGCTTCTGGAGCGTTCGCAGCGCCCCTCACAGCAGGCGGAACTGACATCGTTCCTCAGCGACATTTCCCGCAAGATCGACGCGCTGGATCACGGCACCGTCAATGACGGCCTGGCGGAACGGCTCGACACGCTTTCCCGGCGCATCGAAGACCTTGACTATCGCTACAGCCAGCCGCAGCCCGTTGCTGGTTTCAACGAAGGCACTTTTTCGCGCCTGGAAGAACGGCTTGGCGATATCGCGGCCCGTCTGGACGAGACCGCCCATGCCGCACCCGCCGACAGCGGCGCTTTGCTCAGCCTCGAAAATCAGATCACCCATCTCTCATCGCTAATCAGCCAGCCGGGTCATCACCAGCCGGCGGGCATGTCGCCGGAACTCGATGCCCGCATGTCGGCGATCGAGGACTACATGGCGTCCAACGATGAGTATATCATCGAAGCGGCTCGACAGGCGGCCGAGGCCGTTCTGGACGCCTTTACGCGCAACAATGTCTCCTCCGGCGCAAACCTCGCCGATATGACGATGCTGACCGATCTTGCCACCGATCTGCGCAGCCTCGAGGCGCTGAGCCGCAACACGGAAGAACGCACGCACCGCACCTTCGAGGCGCTGCACGAAACGCTGGTGCAGATTGCCGGTCGACTGGACAGCCTTGATAATCGCGCACCCGCTCCCGCCTATCGCGAAGAGGCAGCGCCACGCAACGTCGCGCAGCATATGATTACGCCCGCCCGCGAAGACGTGGCCATGCCGGCCGCCATCTTCCCGCAAGAGGGCTACATCGCCGAAGAACAGCTTATTCTAGAAGACACGCGCGATGCCGGCGAAAACGGCGCGGATGCGATGGCAATCGTGCCGCCCGCCGCTGCAAAACCCGCAAAAGCAGAGAAAAAGAGCCTGCTTGCCGGCCTGACCAAGCGTTTCAAAACCGGCACGGCGAAGACCGCCAAATCGGCAGAAGAACCCGTATCGGCAACCACCACCCGCACGCAGGTGGAACCCGCCCCTTCGCTCGATCCGATCGACGTGCTGCCTGCGGGCCAGGAGAACGAACTTCTGGAGCCCGGCTCTGGCGCACCTGATATCAAGAAAATACTGGAACGGGTGCGCGCCAGCCAGGTCGCTTCCAGCGGCAAGGCGGCGGACGCAGAAGGCCGCACGGATTTCATCGCCGCCGCCCGTCGCGCAGCGCAGGCTGCCGCAATGGAAACCTCCCCGGAGAAGCTTGAAACCGGCAAGAAAAATCGCAAACCCGACGCTTCGGCGCTTTCACGTTATCGTCGCCCTCTGCTGCTCGGCATCGGCGCCATTCTTCTTGCGATGATGGCCATGCCGCTCGTCAAGACGATGATGGGCGGCAGGGAAGCCCCGGCACCGGTCATCGAAGAGAAGATGGGCGATGCCCCGGTCTCCGCACTTCCCGAGACCGGCGACAAGGCCGTGACCATTCCGTCCGAACTGGCTATCGATCCGCAGGAGGCGGCATCCGCCGACAGCATCGAAAACGCAGCACCATCGGAAAACACCATCGATCCGCGTACCATTGGCGGCGCGCCGCTTGCCAATGAACCGCCTGTTGCCGATGCGCCCGCTGTGGATGCGGCGACGTCAGGCACTGTCGCACAGAGTGAGCCGCAGGCACCGGTGCAGGCCGCTACCACGGCTGCCGCCGCCCAGGGCGCGATTGTAGTTCCCGCCGGTATCGAGCCAGCATCGCTGGCGGAAGCCGCAGCGAAAGGCGACACGCAGGCGCTGTACGAGATCGCAGCACGCTACACCGAAGGTCGCGGCCTTGCCGCCGATCGCGCGGAAGCCGCCAAATGGTACAAGCTGGCTGCGGATCGCGGCCTTGCTCCCGCACAATATCGTCTCGCCAACCTTTACGAGAAGGCGAATGGCGTCGAGCGCAACCTTTCCGAAGCGAAGCGCTATTACACGCTGGCAGCCGAACAGGGCAATGCAGGCGCCATGCACAATCTCGCTGTCCTGCTCGCCTCCGATGCGGCCGGCCAGCCGGATTTCACCACCGCCGCGCAATGGTTCATCAAGGCTTCCGAACTCGGCGTCCGCGACAGCCAGTTCAACCTTGCCATTCTCTACGCGCGCGGAAGCGGCGTGAAGCAGGATATCGAGGAATCCTACAAGTGGTTCTCCATTGCGGCCAAGGATGGCGACACGGACGCTGCCCAGAAGCGTGACGAGGTTGCGGGAGCGATGAACCCGCAGCAGCTTCAGAGCGCACGTGCGAAAGCCGACGCATGGAAGGTCAAGCCGCTTTCGGAAGACGCCAACAGTGTTAACCCGCCCGAGGAATGGGCTGGCAAGGAGGGCGTGAAGACTGCCTCCGTGGACATGGAAAAGGCGATCCGCAACATTCAGGCAATCCTGAACAAGAACGGTTTCGATGCCGGCCAGCCCGACGGCAAGCTTGGCAAGAACACGGTTACCGCCATCAAGGATTTCCAGAAATCCGTTGGCCAGACGCCCGACGGGCGCATCACCAACGAGCTGGTGACAGCGCTGCTCGCCCGCAACAAATAACCGTTTCGCAACGGATGAGGCGGCCTTCCCGGCCGCTTCCCCACAGTTTGGCGCCGGAATGTGGCGCTGCTCCCACGCCTGATCGCTATCTTTCCAAATTATCAACGTATTTACCGTTGAATGTTGACACGTCGGACCCTCGCGGGCATGACGGATGAAGGCTGGGCATGCCCGGTCTTTTCAGACAGAAAATGTAAATCGCGGCGCGGCCCCACACCCGGACAAGCCCTGCCGCCCGGAACCATTTGCCCGAGGTCCGAGCCGTGACTGTCTATCTGCCGATTGCAGAACTGTCGGTGAACATTTTCATCATTCTCGGCATGGGCGCGGCCGTCGGTTTTCTTTCCGGCATGTTCGGCGTGGGCGGCGGTTTTCTCATCACCCCCTTGTTGATTTTTTACAATATTCCGCCCGTGGTGGCCGTGGCGACGGGCGCAAACCAGGTGGTGGCCTCTTCCGTCTCCGGCTCGATCACGCACTTCCGGCGAGGAACGCTGGATGTGAAGCTTGGGAGCGTCCTGCTGGTCGGCGGTCTTGTAGGCGCGACGGTGGGCGTGTGGATATTCTCCTTCCTGCGCAGCATCGGCCAGCTCGATCTCATCGTTTCGCTGCTTTATGTCATCCTTCTCGGCACTGTCGGCACCTTGATGCTGAAGGAGAGCATTTCCGCCCTGCGCCGTGCTGCCCGTAATGAGACGGTGACGCTGCGCCGCCCCGGCCATCACAACTGGGTTCACCGCCTGCCGCTGAAAATGCGGTTCAAGAAGTCGAAGATCTATCTCAGCGTCATTCCCGTCGTCACGCTGGGTTTCGGTATCGGCATCCTGACCTCGATCATGGGTGTCGGCGGCGGCTTCATCATGGTGCCGGCCATGATCTATCTTCTGCGTATTCCGACCAACGTCGTTGTCGGGACCTCACTGTTCCAGATCATTTTCGTGACCGCCTATACGACCATCGTTCAGGCTGCGACAAACTATTCCGTCGATGTGGTGCTGGCCTTCATCCTGATGGTCGCGGGCGTTATCGGCGCGCAATATGGCGTGCGCGTCGGGCAGAAACTGCGCGGCGAACAGCTGCGCGCGCTTTTGGCGCTTCTGGTGCTTGCAGTCGCCCTTCGCCTTGCCGTGGCACTGGTTGTTCGCCCCGAAGACCTGTTTTCGGTCGCCGTCGGAGGGTTAGGTTATTGACCCACCGCCTGCTGCTTTGCGCCTTTCTGCTTATCGGTTCCTGCCTTGCCTTTACCGCTTCGGCGCAGACACCGCCGCTTGCCCTGCCTCCCGGCACACAGCAGCGGTCCTTGCAGGAAAATATCGAAATCGGCGCATCGACGACGGAGATTCCGATCACCTCCGATTTTCGCGGGGCGGATTTCACGCTTTTCGGCGCTCTCAACAATACCGACCAGTTGCTGCTCGCTATCGGCCAATATGATATCGTTGTTACCCTCGAAGGCCCCAGCGACTACATGACGGTGCGCAAGAAGGAGCGCGTGGCCGGTATCTGGATCAATACCAGCGCCATCACCTTCACGCCGCTGCCGGAATCCTATTCCATGGCCAGCACGCGCGATATCAGCGCCGTCGCTTCGCCTGGCACCTTGCGGGCAATGGGGCTGGGTGTCGAACATCTGTCGCTCAAAAGTGCGGTGTTTTCCGGCGTGCCCGACAATGTCTTCGATTTTCAGGAGGCCTATCGGCGCCTGCGGCTTTCAAGCGGCATCTATCGCAACGACACGACCGGCGTGCGGCTTGAACGCACCGGTCTGTTCTGGGCAACCTTGCGCCTGCCCGCCAACGTCCCGAACGGCGTGCATACGGCCCGTGCCTATCTCTTCAAGAGCGGCAATTTCATCGCCCAGCGCGAGCTGAAACTGCGCGTCGTCAAGACCGGCATGGAACAGGCAATCACCGATGCCGCGCATCAGACACCGCTTGCCTATGGCGCGCTGTGCGTTCTTCTCGCCGTCGTCACGGGCTGGAGTGCCAGTATTATTTTCCGCAAGGACTGAGTGTTTTTCATTCCCGTAAAAGAGCGCGTCTTTCGCCTTCGGCGTAAAAGATTGCGTTCGCTTCCTTCAATGGTTTGCGGTAAAATTCAACACGTTACAACCACGTACGCAGCTTATGGCGGCAAGTGCGGTTGTGACCGGGATGAAAAGGAGAAATGTCATGTTCAAGCACATTCTCATTCCCACCGATGGCTCGCCGCTGGCGCAGATCGCAATCGACCAAGGGTTCGCTCTCGCCAGAGAGGCAGGCGCAAAGGTGACCGTCGTGACGGTGTCCGAACCCTTTCACGTGATTGCCAGCGATGTCGAGGACATTGCCGCCATTGCCGAAGAGGAATTCCACCGTTGCGAGGAGGCGGAGCATTTTCTGAGAGATACGCAGGCGCACGCCGCATCGATGGGGCTGGATTGCGAAGCCCTGCTGGCGCGGGCGGGACGGCCGGATGAGGCGATTGTCGAAATCGCCAACAGGACCGGCTGCGACCTCATCGCCATGGCTTCACACCGGCGCAGAAGCTTCGTCGAGATGCTTGTCGGCAGCGTTACGGCCAAGGTGCTGAAAAACTCGAAGATACCGGTGCTGGTATACCGCCAATAGACGGGCGGAGCGATGCGCTCAGCCGAGCAGATTTGAAAACCGTACCGAATAGATGCGGTCCCGCCCCATCAGATGCGCGACGAGTGCAGCGTGGTCGAAGAGACCGCGCATGGCCTTGTGCCGCAAATCCAGTCCGCCGCTCATCACCCCGAAGGCCGGCATCAACAGACGGGAACCATCGGTGGCGAAACAGGGACGCCGCACCGTTTTTTCGCGACGGCGAACAGTGGCGGAGGGATGCAGATGGCCTGCGATTTCACCAGCGGCATCTCCTACCTCAGGCTCGTGGCGGAAAACGAGATTGCCATAAAACATCTCATCTACCGAAGACCCCGGCAGATCGACCGTGCCATCCGGATCGTGATTGCCGTTGATCCATATCCAGTCACGGCCACGGGCCATCCCGCGGATCAGTTCGCGCAGCATAAGCGGCAGATGCTCGGACCCGACCCGATCGTGGAAATTATCGCCGAGGCTGACGACGATCTTCGGATCGTAACGGCTGACAAGGGAAGACAGGATTTTGAGGGTAGCGATCGTGTCGTAAGGCGGCAGCATGCGCCCGCGCCGGGCAAAGGCCGCACCTTTTTCCAGATGCAGGTCCGAGACAACCAGCAGCGACAGATCGGGCAGGTAAAGACCACCCAACGGGTCACACCAGGCGGCGACGCCGTTGATGGCAGTTTCGCTGCCGAGGCATTCGAAGCCATTGGAAAACCTGTCGCTCAATGTCAGTCGGCTTAGCACTTTTGTGGTCGTTCCTTCATTCCAGTTTGATGCCTCAGGACATGGCTTCGGCGATAAGCTCGTCTGCGGCCTCGGCCAGCACCTGATCCATCGCCTCGCCCGCCACCGTCTCGCGGCCGATTTCCAGCATGACGGGAACGGCAAGCGGCGAGACGTGCTCCAGTGCACGATGGGTGGTGTGACCCTTGATTCGCTTCAGCATATCGCCAAGACGGCCAATGTCCAAAAGTCCCGCCGCCGCATCACGTCTGGTTGCCTCCAGCAGAATATGATCCGGCTCATGGCTGCGAAGAACGTCATAAATAAGATCGGCGGAGACCGTGACCTGACGGCCCGTCTTTTCCTTGCCGGGATGGCGGCGTTCAATGAGGCCGGAAATGACGGCACAGTTGCGGAAGGTCCGCTTCAGCATGAAGGATTCGTCCAGCCACGCCTCCAGATCGTCGCCCAGCATGTCCTCGTCGAGAAGTTCCGCCAACGACAGGCGGCGGGATTTCAGCCGCCTGCCAATATCCTCCATGGCCCAGATGGCGAGCGAATAATCGGTGGCAACGAAGCCCATGGGCTTTGCGCCCGCCCGTTCCAGCCGCCGTGTCAGAAGCATGCCGAGGGTCTGGTGAGCCAGCCGCCCTTCAAAAGGATACATGACCATGAAGAAGCGTTTGCGGAAGGGAAATGTCTCGACCAGCAGCTCTTCGCGCTTGGGAATGATCGATTTTTCCTTCTGGATTGCCAGCCAGTCGCGCACCTGATCCGGTAGCGACTGCCAGCGGGCGGGATCGGACAGCATGGAGCGCACCTGGTCCGCAAGGTAGGTGGAAAGCGGAAACTTGCCGCCGGCATAGGAGGGTATCTTCGGGTCCATCGAAAAGGCCTGCGACACCAGGCATTCATTCTCCCGGATGCCTTCGAAGCGCAGAACCTTGCCGGCAAACAGGAAGGTATCGCCCTGCACCAGCTGCTCGAGGAAATATTCCTCGACCTTGCCGAGCGACATGCCGCCGCGTCCGACCGAGCCCTTGGCATTGCGCTTGACCATGCGGACATTGAGTTCCGCAGCCTCGACGATGGTGCCGAGGTTTAGGCGATATTGCTGCGCGACCGCCGGATTGGAGACACGCCAGCGGCCGTCCTTCATCTGGCGGATGCGGGCGTAACGTTCATAGGTGCGCAGTGCGTATCCACCGGTAGCGGTAAAATCCACAACGCGGTCGAAGGTAGAACGCGGTAGATCGGCATAGGGTGAAGCGCTGGTCACTTCACGATAGAGATCATCCGCATCGAAAGGTTCGGCGCAGGCCATACCGAGCACATGCTGGGCAAGAACATCCAGTGCGCCTTGCGCGATGGGGGGCGTATCCTGCGCGCCGATATAGTTCGCATCGAGTGCGGCCCGGCACTCCATCACCTCGAAACGGTTGGCGGGAACTAGAATCGCCTTTGACGGCTCATCCATGCGGTGATTGGCGCGGCCGATGCGCTGGGCAAGGCGGCTCGCCCCCTTTGGCGCGCCGACATGCACGACGAGATCGACATCGCCCCAGTCTATGCCGAGATCGAGCGTGGAGGTGGCGACGACGGCGCGCAATTTGTTTTCAGCCATCGCGGCCTCCACCCGGCGGCGCTGTCCGGCATCCAGCGAACCGTGATGCAAGGCGATCGGAAGATTATCGTCGTTTACATTCCAGAGTTCCTGAAAAATCCGTTCCGCCTGCGAACGGGTGTTAACGAAGATGAGCGTCGTCTGGTGCGCCTTCAGAGCAGGATACAAATCCTTCATGGCGTAGCGCGCGGAATGGCCGGACCACGGAATACGCTCCTCCGTCTGCAGAATGGCGATGTTTGGCTTGGCTCCGCCTTCCACTGTTATAAGACCTGCGGGCGGTTCTCCCTGCCCCTGGGGTGCCAGGTAACGGCGTAAATCCATCGGCTCCGCCACCGTGGCGGAAAGGCCAATGAAGCGGACATGCGGCGCGTGCCTGCGCACCCGCGCGAGCGCGAGCGACAGCAGATGGCCACGCTTGGATGTGACGAGCGAGTGCAGCTCATCCAGCACCACATATTTCAGGTCGCGGAAAAAGCGCTCGGCTTCCTTGTTGGCAAGCAGCAGCGACACCTGTTCCGGCGTCGTCAGGAGAATATCGGGCGGTTTGACCTTCTGTCGCTGGCGTTTTGCCTGCGGCGTATCGCCGGTGCGGGTTTCGATTGAGATCGGCAGGCCCATTTCCGTGACAGGCTTGGTGAGATTGCGTTCGATATCCACCGCAAGTGCCTTGAGCGGCGAGATGTAAAGCGTGTGCACGCCGACAAAGGCGGAGCCCGGCGGCACCTTGCCGCGTTCAGCAAGATCGGTGAGCGACGCCATGAAGCCGCCCAGCGTTTTGCCGGCACCCGTCGGTGCAATCAGCAGCATGTTTTCGCCGCCACGCGCCCGAGCCATCAGCTCCAATTGATGCGCGCGCGGGGACCACCCTTTTTCGGCAAACCATTTCTGGAATGAAAGGGGCAAGGTGCCGACATGCGTGCCGGAAATGGGAGACTCAGCGTGTTTCACGCCTTCAAGGTAGTGAGAAACCTTGAAAAAAGAAGAGCGGAACAGAGCTGCTTGACAGGAATGCATAATCATGGATAAATAATATCCACGATACTAAAACAAACCAAACGTGAGCAAATCGGATGAAACTCGGCGACGGCGTTGAACAGGCCATTCACAGCGTAGGCATGTTAGCGGGACTTTCCGAAGGCGGCGTGCTTTCGGCGGCGGCGCTGGCAGAATTCCATGGCGTTTCCACGAGTTATCTCTTGAAGCACCTGCAATTGCTTTCCGGTGCCGGAATAGTTTCCACTGTACCGGGGCCGAAGGGCGGTTATCGTCTGGCCCGGACAACCGACAAGATTACCCTGCTTGATATTGTTCTGGCCGTGGAGGGACCACAGCCTGCCTTTCGCTGCGCGGAAATTCGCCAGCGTGGGCCGAACCCGTTGCCGGGACGTTATTTCACCAAGCCCTGCGGCATCAACGCCGCGATGCTGAAGGCGGAGAAAGCCTATCGGGCGGAACTCGCTAAAACCAGCATTGCCGACATTCTGGGCGACCTTGCCGCCACTGACGACGGCGGCATTGCGGCACGCGGCTGCGCCTTTCTGGAGCTGAACGAGCGCAGGACGGCGACGCGCTAGAACCTAAAAAGACCCAACCATCTGAAATACCGGAGAGCTTCGCAGCTTCCCGGAACGATGACACATGCCCCTCAAACTGAAACACGAATGGAGAGAGACTCATGAAAACCCGTTTGAACTACGCCAAGGCATCCCCTGAAGCCTTCAAAGCCGTGATGGCGCTCGAAACCTACGTCCAGAGCAGCGGCCTCGAGCGCCGCTTCGTTCATCTCATCAAGCTGCGCGCATCAATCATCAATGGCTGCGCGTTCTGTGTGGACATGCATGTGAAGGAAAGCCGTCACGACGGTCTTTCCGAACAGTGGATCAACCTGATGAGCGTTTGGCGGGAATCCCCGGTATATACCGAACAGGAACGGGCGTTGCTCGGCTGGGTGGATGCGGTAACGAAGATTGCCGAAACCGGCGCTCCGGATGACGCCTTCGAGACCCTGAAGGCGCATTTCTCCGATGAGGACATCGTGAAGATCACCGTTGCCATCGGTGCCATCAACACCTGGAACCGCATCGCCGTCGGCTTCCGTTCGCAGCACCCGGTCGAAACGGCAGCAAAAGCAGCCTGATCCGCTTTACCTGCACCGGACGACCGTTACATGGCGATGTAGCGGTCGTTTCTATGATTGATGGCGAGCGCGAGGTTCATGACCAGCGCGCCGAGGATGGAGCAGAGGATGACGAAGGGTGTCGCCACGAAGAATGAGCAGGCCAGCACCATGCCATCGAAGGCGAGCTGGACGAGACCGGCGCGCCAGCCAAAACGGTCCTGGAGATAAAGCGCCAATATGCCGAAGCCGCCGAGGCTGGTGCGATGGCGGAACAGTGCCAGCATGCCTGCCGCGACCGTCAACCCGCCGAAAAGGGCGGCCGCGACGGGATTGATGCTTTCGAACGCGAAGAAGCCCGGCATATATTCCGAAAGCAGCGCCGTCATGGCAATGGCGCAAAAGGTCTTGACCGTGAAAGCAAGGCCGAGACGGCGGAAGGCGAGATAATAAAACGGCAGATTGACGAGGAAGAACACCGCGCCGAAGCTGAAGCCGATCGAATAGTGCACCAGAAAGGCAATACCCACCACACCCCCGGTGAGGAGGCCCGCAGCGGAAAGCAGCGTCACGCCGAGCGAGACCAGCATGCTGCCCGCCAGAACGCCCTGGGCATCTTCCAGCAGCGAATGGCGATCGGGCGCTGAAGCCCAGATATTCACGCGCTTTCGCGTAGTCGTATCGCCCATGCCTGTTCCCCTGATTTTCCCGCCTTGATCGAGCTATTGCGCCCAAGCGCGAGAGATTTCAAGCGTACTTTATTCAGCGCACAACGATGTATCTGTCCGAGCGGTGGTTGATGGCGAGAAACATGTTGAGGACGAAAGCGCCGACAATCGAATAGACGACGGTGGCCGGATCGATGACGAGGAAGGCGCAGAGCATCACGAATGCATCGAAGGCAAGCTGGATCAGGCCGGCGCGGATGCCGAAGCGGTCCTGAATATAGATGGCCAGAATGCCGATGCCGCCGAGGCTGGCGCGATGGCGATAAAGCGCCAGCAACCCGTAACCGAGGAGCAGGCCACCGAGCAGCGCCGCCCAGAGCGGGTTGATGCTGTCAATGACCATCCAGCGCGCTTCCACTTCCGTCAGCACCGAAACAAGACCGATGGCAATGAAGGTCTTGATGGAAAAGGCAAGACCGAGGCGGCGGAACGAGAGGTAATAGAAGGGCAGATTGACGAGGAAGAACAGGAGGCCGAAGCTGATGCCGAAGGCATAGTGAATGAGGAAGGCGACGCCGGCGGTGCCACCGGTCAAAAGGCCGACCTTGTTCAGCAGATAAAAACCGAGCGCCGATACGATAGCTCCGGTAACGATGCCCTGCACGTCTTCCACCGGCGCATGTTTGGCCGGATCCGAACTCCACATGCTGTAAACGCTTCTCGTTCTGCTCACGCTTTTTCCCTCAGGTTTCCGCGCATTTTGCACTGCAACAAACACGCGATCAAGATGGATACGTAAGGACGACTGACCTATCGTGAAAAAGGCAAGAAACGAAATGTTCAGGCTTTGGCGCGGGCAAGAAAAAGAATGCCGGAAAGGGGTTTTCCGGCATCCTTGCGAATGGTGGTTTTGCGGATTTCGATAAGAGAATAGCCCGCCCGCTCAAGAAGGCCGGTCACATAGCTTTTCGAATGTGCGTAACGCAGCGATTCCCGCAGCACAAAACCATCTTCATCCCCTGCGTCCTCCACCGAAAAGGCGAAGAAACCGGAGGGCACAAGTAGGGCCGAAACGAGGGGCATGACGGTTTCGAGACTGCCGAGATACATCATCACGTCGGCGGCGGCGACGAGGTCCGCGCGGTGGTGCGGCATTGCCGGCGCGAACAGTCCCGAGGCGTCAGCTTCCAGCGATAGATCGGCCTGGCCGAGATGGTCGTAAAGTCCCTTTTCCTCCGCCTTGGCGAGCATGTTCTGGGAAATGTCGAAACCTTCCAGCCGCTTCGCCAGGGAGCGGATTTCAACGCCGAGAAGGCCGGTGCCGCAGCCAATATCGACAATGGTGTCGAAGACGCCGCCTCCCGCCGCCTTGCCGATCAGTTCCGCCAGCTTTTGCGGTACGCTGTAATCCAGTTTCTCGACGAGCGACGTTTCGAAACGGTCGGCATAATCGTCGAACAGCCCTTCTACATAACGGCTCGGCGGCTGCTCCGGTGTGTCCGCGGCGCCGAGAACCGCGAGTTTCAGTTCGGCTGCAAACAGCCCTTCCGTATCCAGTTCGGCGACTTTTTCGTAAGCCGCCACGGCTTTGTCCGTTTCCCCCGCCTTTTCATGATATTCCCCGAAGCGAAACCAGCCCGCCGTCCACCGTGGCGCAAGTTCAAGCGCCTGCTCCATGAGTTCGGCGGCGGCGGGATAATCACCGCTCTCCGCCAACATGCGGGCATAGTCCGCCCGGCGGTCGGCAATGACGTCACCGGAAGAAAACTGGTTTGGGGCCATTCAAGATTTCCTGAGAAGATGTCGGCTGTCATTTATCAAGCCATAAAAAAACTCAAGTCCTATTTCATGGCGCACTCATGGAATTGCGAATATGACGCGATATAGTGCACCGAAACTTGCATCGAAGCAGCGTGCTTCATATGTCAGGACAAAACAGGAGACTTGCTGATGGCCGGTGAGGTCAACAAAATGCTGGGTGATACGGTGGCCCGCACCGTGGTGAAGCTGCTGGTGGTTTCATTGCTCGTCGGCTTTCTGATGGCGATCTTCGGATTGACGCCATGGAATATCATCTATGGCGCACGCGACTTCGTGGTTGATCTGTGGCGCAGCGGTTTCCACGCGCTTGGCGCAATCGGCGACTATCTGATCCTTGGCGCGACGATCGTCATACCCATTTTCATCATCCTGCGCCTCCTGAGCTATCGCCGCTGACATGACCGACACATCTTTCCAGACGCTTACGCGGCGCGGCTTCGTGCTGATTTCCGCCGGTTCCGTTCTTTCCGCCTGTGTTTCCGTGCCTACAAACAAGGGCATGCCGTCAGGCACCCGCGATGAGACCGCGGCAGCGCTTCCAATGGTCAACGAGTTGCGCCGCTCGAAAGGACTTTCGCCACTCTCCTTCAGTAGTGCGGCAAGTGGTGCGGCCGCTTATCAGGCCGGACGCATGGTCAAGGCGCAGAAGATGGCGCATCTGATCGGCCTGACCGACAGTTTCCTCATCCGCATGAAGGACGGCAATGTACCGCTACCAGCAGCGGAAAACGTGGCGGCCGGGCAGGACAGCGTTGAGCGTGTCGTCAAGGCCTGGATCGGCTCGAAACATCATCTCGAAAACATGCTCGGACCATATAATGGCCTTGGCGTCGCGGTTGCCTATGATGCCGCAAGCCGCAACCGGCCCTATTGGGCGATGGTGCTCTGCGCGTGAGATAACGGGGGGACGCCCCCTCCACCCTCATTCCTCTCCCTGTCACAGGGATGAGGCAGGAGAGCACACCACCACGATAAGCACTTATCTTAACCGACGCAGCGTCTCGACCGTTCAGGTCATCGTCATCCAAGCTTGCGGTCGGCCCAGCGGTCGACCGTGCTGTCGCGTAGGTCACGAATGGAGTGCACACCTTCGCGAGAGACCAGCTTCGACAGGCCTTTGACGATGGACGACGGCAGGCCGGGGCCTTCATAGACCATGCAGGAATAGAGCTGAACCAGATCGGCCCCTGCCCTTACCTTTTCCAATGCCGTTTCCGGCGAAGAAACGCCACCCACGCCGATGATGGGCAGATTGCTGCCGACGCGCCGGCGCATCTTGGCGAGAACAGTGGTCGAAAGCTCGAATAGCGGCTTGCCGGACAGTCCACCCGCCTCACCCTTATGCGGACCGGGCCGCAGGCCTTCACGCGAGAGCGTGGTGTTGGAGACGATCAGGCCATCGAGATCATGGGCCAGCGCCTCTTCCGCCACGTCATCCAGCCCTTCCTCGGTCAGATCGGGCGCGATCTTCAGGAAGATCGGAATGCGTTTGCCAAAGCGTTCGGCTTCTGCCCTGCGGCGCTCCAGCACGGCGCCAAGAAGTGCCGCGAGGCTTTCGCGCGCCTGCAAGTCACGCAGACCCGGCGTATTGGGCGAAGAGATGTTGACGGTGAAATAGGATGCGACCGAATAAAAGGCCTCGATGCCCTGCACATAATCGGCGATGCGGTCTTCGCTGTCCTTGTTGGCACCGATATTGACGCCGACGATGCCGCGTAACTGCGCCTGCCTCAAGCGCTCCAGCGCCGCGGCATGGCCTTCATTGTTGAAACCGAGGCGGTTGATGACGCCTTCATCCTCAACCAGACGGAAGATGCGCGGTTTGGGATTGCCGGATTGCCCACGCGGCGTGACGGTGCCGATTTCAGTAAAGCCGAAACCGAGCCTAAGAAGTGGTCCCGGGACTTCCGCATTCTTGTCGTAACCCGCCGCCATGCCGAGCGGATTGGGGAAAACGAGGCCTGCAACGGTCTGCTGCAGCCGCGGATCGTGCGGCACCATGCAGGTGGGCAGAAAGCCGCTTTTCAGCGCCGCCACGGACAGACCATGTGCCTTTTCCGGATCGACAAGAAACAGGCCCTTGCGGCCGATTGAGGAAAATAATCCGCTCATCACAAAATCTCCGGAAACTGGTGCTGGCCATCATGGCCAAGTGAAAGCGGCGTTTCCCAAAGCACGGCGGTCAAGGGAAGAGACGCATAGAGATGGGGGAAAAGATCGCCGCCTCTCGAGGGTTCATAAACCAGCTTGTCGCCAAGTGCTGCACCATCAACAGCGATCAGAAGCAGGTCGGTCTGGCCGGAAAAATGCCGGGCGGCAGTCTCGGCCGCCTGCTTTGCCGTTGAAAAATGAATGAACCCATCAGTCAGATCGATGGCGGCGCCTTCGAAGATGCCTTGTTCCCTGGCTGCATTCCACAACGTCTCCGGCACGATTTTGTAAATGATCGCGGGCGTTTCGTGCATGGGGCTCTCCGAAGGCTTTCCAAGGCTTTTCAGTCTGGGCGGTTTGCCGCAAAGCGGGTCGATTGTCCACAGTTTCCACGGCATTTTTATTGCCGCGACGGCTGTTCCCAAGCTTTTTCTTGTAATACGCAACCGATTAGAGCAACCTTTCAGAAGAGGAGCCGGAAGTAGTCTAGACTGCCGGCAAACGGGAGTGCGCCATACCTTTCAAAGAACCGCATAACGCCCTTGGGAGGGGGCCAGAATGTCGGAACTTGTCATTATCATCGCAGACGACCACCCGCTTTTTCGCGGCGCCCTAAAACAGGCCGTATCCGGTCTCGACGGGCAGCAGACAATCATGGAAGCCGGGGATTTCGAGGCTGCCAGAAGTGCCGCGACGGCGTGCAACGACGCCGATCTGATGCTTCTGGACCTCGCCATGCCGGGTGTCAGCAGATTTTCAGGCCTGATGGCGCTGCGGGCGGAATTTTCCAGCCTGCCCATCGTCATCGTTTCGGCAACGGACGACGCGACCACTGTTCGCCGGTCCATCGAACTCGGCGCTTCCGGTTTTATTTCCAAATCCTCGGGCATCGACGATATCAGGGATGGCATTCGCGCGGTTCTTGAAGGCGATGTGTGGATACCGGCAAGCTGTCAGGGCGAAAAGGAGCATGATCCTGACGTGGCTGATCTCATCGGCCGGCTCAGAACGCTGACGCCGCAACAGAGCCGGGTTCTGGGCATGCTGGCGGAAGGCCTGCTGAACAAGCAGATCGCCTATGCGCTGAATGTTTCGGAAGCCACCATCAAGGCGCATGTCTCCGCTATTCTGTTGAAGCTTAAGGTCGATAGCCGTACACAGGCGGTGATACAGCTCAGCAAGATAAACACATCGGCCATGGTGGCATAATAGAGGATTTTATTCCTTTCTTTTCTTTACTCCTGACGGGATATGGTCTAGATTCCGCGGAGTAAACGACAGGAGCTTTTCCGCCACGGGCTCCACCTGCGGGCTTTCATCATGCTTTCACACGAGACGATCTGGAGCGCCATCGATACGCTTGCCAAACGTCACCAGCTGACGCCTTCGGCCTTGGCGAAGCGTGCCGGTCTCGATCCCACCTCGTTCAACAAATCGAAACGTTTCGGCCCGGATGGCCGCAAACGCTGGCCTTCGACGGAATCGGTATCCAAGGTGCTGGAGGCGACGGGGGCAAGCGTCGACCAGTTTTTTGGTTATGCTTTCGGCAGGACGCAGACAATGCAGCCTTCAGGTGCGGACAATGCCATCCCCCTGCTCGGTTTTGCGCAGGCGGGCTCCGGCGGCTTTTTCGACGATGGCGGTTTTCCGGCCGGCCAAGGCTGGGATGTGGTGGAGTTCCCCTCTTCTCCCGAACGCAAGCAGGGCGTCTACGCGCTGGAAGTACAGGGCGAAAGCATGATGCCGCTTTACCGCGACGGCGATATCCTGATCGTGGAGCCGGGCGCGCAGGTGCGGCGCGGCGACCGCGTGGTGCTGAAAAGCCGAGACGGCGAAGTGATGGCCAAGGTGCTGGCGCGGCAAAGCCCCAAGAATATCGAGCTTCTTTCGCTCAATCCCGAACATCCGAACCGCAGCTTCGACATGGCCGATGTGGAATGGATCGCCCGCATCATCTGGGCCAGCCAATAGACACCCGCCATTGCGAAGACAGGCGTCCTACTTGCCCGGGCCCAACTCAGAGAGCAGGCGTCGATACTATCCCTTTACAGACCGAGTGACGTTGCCGCGGCATCAACCGTCATGATCTTCGCACCGCCGGAGGCTGCCCTGCGGACAAGGCTCTGAAGTTTGTCTTCCGGGCAACCGTAAAAGCTCGGCGTCTGCGAAACATCATGGGTGAAAATGATGAGCCAGCCGCCATTTTGCAAAACGTCCTCGAGCCAACGATCGGCGGCATCGAGATAGTTTTGGTCCGCGCGCAACTCCACCCCGGCAAGATTGTACGGATCGATGCTGCCCCGGTTGATGCCAGGCATGATGCCGCGAGCGGTCTTGAACCTTCGTCGTAACAGGGGCTGCATGACGGGCGAGGCCATGCCGAAAGGAACGGAGAAATTCCGCCTGCCTCGGTTTTCGGCGAACGATCCCAGCACGGTTTCGTTGTGATCAAGATCCTCTTCAAGCCCGCGCCGTGAAAAGCTCGAGAGTTTGCGATGGGAAAAAGTATGGCAGGCAAGCTCGTGGCCAGCCGCTGCAAGTTCCGAACAGCCTTCGGTTGAAATCATGTCCTGCTGTTCATAGTGCTTGTCGATAAAAGTACCTGCGAGATAAAATGTCCCGCGAACACCCTCGCTTTCCAGAATGCGCGCGCCCTTTGTCCAGGCGCTCGCCGGCACATCATCGAATGTGAAGGAGACGATTGGTTCGGACGTTTTGATCAGCGCCGCCGGTCCTGGAAAGTACTGCACCAGCCGGTTATTGATCCTGTCTGCAAATGTCCCGATTTTTTGTGTCATGCATAAGCCCCCCGGCCTGTCTGCAAATTACTGCCCCTGCTCAAGTATGTCGTACGCCTGATGCCTCAAACAATAGATTGCAATCAGTAGAGAAGACCAGATAGGCCCGGTTCCGGTAAAGAAATTACTCTCAAGACACGAAGAAAGCAGTGCATACACCCAAATTCGTGCAAAAAGCCGCGTTAATGCCGGATCGGTACCCTTGTTCACAGCTATACGAAAATCGTTTGCGGGTATGATGACGAGCCATATGACGATGAGAACAAAGGCCGGCAGGCCGCCATTCAGCAGGCTTTCGACAAAGCCGTTATGGGCATGGAAGGCGGTGACCGCCCAGGTGCCGGCGGTATCGGCCTGCGCCAGAAGCCGGTCACTCGTCCAGAATGCCTGAAAACCCTGCCCGAAGATCGGCGATTGCGCAAACGTGTCGAAGGACAGGCGCCATATATCCGTTCGGCCGGTAAAGGTGGAATCGATCCCCAGACTATCAACCACATGCCGTATGCTCGGAAAATAGGTGGAGCCGACCGCGAGGATGTTGAGGAAAGCCAGAAGACCTCCGATCATCAGCAATGTCCGACCGGCATGTCTTTCCATGACCCAGACCAGCGCAACAGTGACGGGCAACAGCATTGCTGCGGTTTTCCCGTTGGTTTTCCAGAGGAAGAACCCTGCCAGAAGCGTGATGACAATGCCGCCGACCGTCGACCAGCTATTGCGCAGGTAAAGCCCGATCATGACGAGAATGATCATGGCCGGAGCGGCGGCATTCTTGTGATTGAAGATGCCGCGCCAATCGCCGGCGAGCGCCGTTTCATCGAGATCGTAGGGCTGGTGGATCGAGCGCGAGCGCAGGAAGATCACCCCGAAGTAGCAGAGCGCCAGCAGGATGACGGCGAAGATGGCCATCATCCGGTCGAACTGCCGCCTGTCGCGCGGCATGACGACGAGGACACTGGTGATGAAGCACAGAAGGCCCGTAAAGAGCAAACGTTGCAGCGAAGTGCCAGGCTGGGAGCCAAGCACCGAACAAATCACCAGCCAGGAAAACAACAGCAGAATGGGCAGACGCGGCCGCAACAAAAGCCCCGTCAGCCGATGACGCAGGGCAAAAACACCCAGCATCAGCGCAATCACCAGCCCGGTCAGCTGGTTTGCGGCGGCGTGCGGCACGGGTGCAGCCGCAAGATTTTCGAAAGGCGCAACGGAAATCCAGATATAAAGCATCGTGACGACGAAAAAAATCGCGTCGCGACGGCCGCCCGTAAGCGACATGCTGTTGCTTTGTACAGGAATGGACTGCGTATCAGTAAAAGGCGGCATCGTCGGCCACATCGAAAAAGGATAATCGGATCATTGGCCTGCCTTGTGACGAACAACGAAACCCTTTTTGAAACCGGGCCATGTCCAAATAACCATAACAGTCATTATCATCATTATTATACAATTGCTTTAACCCTCTCTTACCTTAAGAAGGCTAAGACTGGGCAACTGCCATTCATAGAGGTCGACGGCCTTCGAATTATTGCCCCCTTGCCGGGTTTTTCAGTTCATCAATTTTAAAAACACGGCAGTTATCTTGAATTCGCCCGGCGACGCCGGAAAGCACGGAGAATAAGGTGTCGTTGAATACGCCGCGGTTCAGCCATCTAGTCAGACTGGGATTGACCTATATGGCATCCGGCGGGGCGCTTTTGATGTCCAGCGCCGCCCAGCTTTTGACCTTCGCCCTGCTTGCCCGCCATCTCGGCGTGGAACAATTCGCGCTCTATGCCTCGATCACGGCCGTGACCAATCTCGGCGTACAGATTTGTGGTTTCGGTTCGCAGGAATCGCTGATCCGCCGCGTGGCGCAGGATCGCAGCATGTTTCCCGTGATGCTCGGCCACAGCTATCTCTTGAGCGCCGCTACCGGTATTGTGTTGACCATCATCGGCATGGTCACGATCCCGGTGTTTTTCCCGACGTCGGAAACATTGCTGCATACCCTCATCACCACTTTCGTGATCCTGGTCACGAACCTCATCCTTTTGAAAGTCATTTCACTTTCCACCCAAAGCTTCATCGCCCATTCCGACTTCGCCTCGGCCAACAAGCTGGAAGTGATGTTCGCCGTTGCCCGCACAATTGCCGCCGTGGTCGCCTGTCTCATCTTCAAGGTGGAGACGGTGGAGGCCTGGGCCCTGTGGAACCTGGCTGCCCATACGATTGCGGCAGTGATTTCGCTGAAGGCGATCGGCAGGCTCGGTCGGCCGATTTTCCGGATCGTTCGCGATGAAATCCGCATCGGCATCCTGTTTTCCACCCAATTCCTGTTCAAGGCCGTGCGTGGCAATGCCGATATTCTCGTTCTCGGTGCCGTTGCCAGCGCCGAGGTTCTGGGCAGCTACTCCATTGCCCGGCGAATTCTCGACAGCTCCTACCTCTCCGTCGAGGCTCTCAACCGGCTGATCTATCCGGGGTCGGCCTCAGCCGCCCTGCAGGGTATCGGAAAGACTATAGAGCGCGCTTATAATGTGCTGAAGGCAGCGCTTGTCATCGCAGTCGGCAGCGCGCTGGTCATCTTCATCATCGCACCCTTCCTGCCGCTACTGTTCGGCGACGAATACGTCTCGCTGCCGATCATCACCCGTATCCTTTGCTGGGTCGTGCTGCCGATGGCCGTTGCGGCGACCGCGCTTGAGGCGCTTGGTGCATCCGGACGGCAGGATATCCGCGCCAAGATATGGAACAGCGGTAATCTCATCGGCTCCGTTATCGTCGCCTTCCTCACTTGGTCGTTCAGCATTTCGGGAACGATCGGCAGCTATTTCTTCGTGGAAGCCGCCATCGCCGCCGCCGTTTGGATCGCTCTTTTGCGATTGCGGCGCAACGAAGAAGCCTTTGTGCCCGCCAAATAGAACGTTATCCGGGCGCAGATCCGAATGAAACCGGATTTCTCTAATAAAGCCCGTAGGGGAAATAACGCCGGTAGATTTCTTCCAGCCGGCCATTGCGCGAAAGTGCGGCAAGCGCCTGATCAAAGGCCGGTACAAGCACATCGTCCGGATCAACTGCCATGATGGAAAGGCCTTCGCCAAGAAATCTGTCGGATAAATAAGGTCCGCCGAAAAGCGCACAGCAAGCACCGGACGTGCTTCCCGAAACCCAGAAAGGCAGGCGCAGACCATCCGCAAAAACCGCGTCCACCTTGCCCGTCTTCAACGCCTCATACATGGGTTCGTAACCATTAAAGCCTTCGGCCGAGGCTTTGGGAAAAAATGCCTTGAGCATCTGTTCGTGCCGCGAGCCCGTGACCACACCCACCTTCTTTCCCGACAGGGCATCAGCGCCGGAGCCAGTGAATTTCGCTGCCTTGTTGACGGCAAGACGCGCGGGCAACAGCAGATAGGGTCGCGAGAAGGTGAAACTCTTTCGCAGATCGGCGGTGGTGGCAATGCCGGAAATCACCGCTTCGCCCTCTCCCATTTCCAGCGCTGCCTCCAGCTCATCAAACGGCAGTGCCTGCACCTGGCATTTGCTCTCAACCTTCAGCTGGGCGCAGATTTCGCGCACCAGATCGACATGAAAACCGGCAAGCCGGCCTTCCTGATCGGTAAAATTGAAGGGTGGGAAATCGACCGACATCAAAAACCTGATCCGGGGCACGGAGGACAGATCGCCACCCGGAAACCGCTCCTGCGCATCAAACAGCACCGGCATGCGGTTTCTGTCCGAGAGACCTTCCGCGTGAAGTTTTCCCAAATTACCACCGAATTGTAAAGCGATAGCTAAAGTAAAGACAATAACTATATTTCGCGTTACATTCATCATTCTCATCTATACTGTCCGTAGCAAGAAGCAGGGCGTTACCATGGCGGCGGCGGCGATGCATGGATTATTTTAGGCACTATACACGAGAATCGTTCCGCACGACGTCAGCGGGGCGAAAAATTGCGTTTTCGCTCATCGGCGACAATCCGTTTTGGACAGCGCCCGAACCGGACGAGCATGGGCCAACACGCTTTCTCTCTTCGCTGGGGTTCGGCAAGCCTTACATCGCTGCATTCGAAGAGCAGGCCCTCAAAAACGGCTCAACCGTGGAAGACGAGTTGCTGGCGAGCGGCCTGGTCGATGCGGATGCGTATTACGGTGCTTTTGCCAGATTGTTGCGATTGCCGTTTCGACCGGAAATCGATCCGGGTCGTGTGGCAGACCTCAATCACCTGGACGCGCAACTAGCCGAACCACGGCTCCTGCGGTTGACACCGCTGAATGGCAAGCCAGTGCTGCTGATCGTGCCGGAACTGGCAAGGATGGAATTGCTGAAAGGCATCCTCGATCAGCGTCCGTATCTTCTCGAAGAACTTGCCGTGACCACGCCACAGGCCATGCGCAGCGCAATCTGGAAGGCCGGCGAAGCACGCCGCTGCCGAGACACGCGACATCAGCTTTTCAACGCGGCGCCGCAGCATTCCGCAAGGATCACGCTGCATGGCGAGCAGGGTTTTGTCAGCGGCATTTTCGTTACCCTGCTCGTTCTGTCGCTACTGTTTTATACGCAGGCGGCCATGGCCTATATTCACGTCACCCTCACGATGCTTTATCTCTCCACCTTGCTTTTCAGGTTGTTTGCACTCGTCCATACGCCAAAAGGAAACGATGCGAAAACCGTCATACCACTCCAGCAGGACGGGGAGCTGCCGGTCTACACTATTCTTGTGGCGCTTTATCGCGAAGAGGCGGTCGTTGAGCAGCTCATTCATGCGCTGGAGCGGCTGGACTGGCCCAAATCCCGGCTCGATATCAAGCTTGTATGCGAGGCAGACGACGTAGCGACGATCGAGGCCATCCAGCGGATAAATCCCGGTCCGCATATCGAGATCGTCAGGGTGCCGCCATCCATGCCACGCACGAAGCCCAAGGCCCTGACCTATGCGCTTTCCGGCGCGCGTGGCACTTTCGTTGCCGTTTACGACGCCGAGGACCGGCCGCATCCGCTGCAATTGCGCGAGGCCTATGCCGCCTTCCGCGACCAGCCGGACGAGGTGGTCTGTGTGCAGGCGCCGCTTATTATCAGCAATGCCAGCTCCTCCTGGCTCAGCGCCTGTTTCGCACTTGAATATTCCGGCCTTTTCCGCTGCATGTTGCCCGTTCTTGCAGCGTGCAAGTTGCCGCTGCCGCTTGGCGGCACCTCCAACCATTTCCGCACCGCCGTGTTACGCCGGGTGGGAGGATGGGACCCGTATAATGTGACGGAAGATGCCGATATGGGCCTCCGGCTGCACAGGCTGGGTTATCGCTGCGGTGTCATCCGGCGACAGACACTGGAGGATGCTCCGACCTCCCTTTCCGTCTGGCTGAACCAGCGCGCGCGTTGGTACAAGGGCTGGCTGCAAAGCTGGCTGGTCATGACCCGCTCGCCCTTCACGACCGCGCACCGCATGGGATGGATCGCCTATATCGTCTTTCAGCTGCTGATTGGCGGCATGCTTCTGTCGTCGCTGGCCCATCCCTTGTTGTTTGTTTCCTTCGCCTTCATGGCCATAGCAATCCGGGAAAACGGCGCGGATATGCTGCTTTCCTGGCAGGGCATTCTGTTTTTCATCGATACGCTGAATATTTTCGGAAGCTACGCCATCTTCGTACTGATGGGCAGAAACAGGATGATAGCTCATGAGAAACAACAGGTCGGACGGCGCTGGTTGGCGATCCCGCTTTATTGGCTGATGCTGTCATTCGCCGCATGGCGCGCCGTGGTGGAATTGAAAACCAAGCCGTTCGTCTGGAACAAGACGCCGCATATGCCGGTCATCAGGAACAAGGCCTGACGACCAGATTTTATAAACGAATTCCGGTTCCGTCAGCGCCGCCACTGCGGATATGGCACAAACCAAAACGCCTTGCCGATCGAGGTTTCTCCATCGGCAAGCTTTATCGCTTCGCAAAAGATCGGCCGAGCAGCTCTATTTGGTAACGAGCTTGTTCTTGATGAGGCCGACAATGATCTGGACAATCAGGCCGCCGACGCCGCCGCCAACGAGCTGGCCGGCAAGAGCGCCTATATCCATGCCGCCGGCGGCAGCAGTTCCCGCCGTCCCGAGCAGCGATCCGAGCACGGTTCCTCCGCCGATGCCGCCAATAGCGCCGGCAATCAGGTTGCCGAGCGCACCGAGATCGGAATCCTTGAGTATTTTTCCGCCGGCCGAACCGCCAACCGCACCGCCGACAATTTGGGCCAATATCGAAGTAAGATCCATGTCATCCTCCTCACAGGTTTCCCCGACCATTCGGGGAAACAATGCTTCCCATTCATGTCTGTTCGGGCCGGAGAAAGCGGGCCTTGAGCCTTAGTCTTTCTCGCCGAAAAGTTTCCAGACCACGGCGCCGATTGCGGCGCCGAGGATCGGAGCGAGCCAGAACAGCCAGAGCTGTTGCAGCGCCCATCCACCAACAAACAACGCCTGTCCCGTCGAGCGGGCCGGATTGACGGATGTGTTGGTGACCGGAATGGAGATCAGATGAATAAGTGTGAGAGCAAGGCCGATGGCGATCGGCGCAAAACCAGTGGGAACCCTGCCATGCGTCGATCCCAGAATGACGATCAGGAAAAATGCCGTCAAAATGACTTCGATCAGCAGTGCCGACACGAGCGAATATCCACCCGGCGAATGTTCCCCGTAACCATTTGCGGCAAAACCGCCAATATCGGCACCGGCTTTGCCGGTAAGGATGACATAAAGCGCCCCCGCCGCGACAATCGCCCCCAGAACCTGCGCCACTATGTAAGGAGCGAGGTTCGATGCCGAAAATTTGCCAGCAACGGACAGACCGACGGAAACGGCCGGATTAAAATGACCGCCCGAAATACCCCCGACCGCATAGGCCATGGTCAAAACCGTCAGACCGAAAGCGAAAGCGACACCGAGAAAGCCAATGCCGAGTTCAGGAAAAGCAGCGGCAAAAACCGCACTGCCGCAACCTCCGAACACGAGCCAGAAAGTGCCAAGAAATTCCGAAAGAAGCTTGCGACTCATAACACTCCCCCAATAATGTTACGACCGCATCAACTATTACGTGCAATTTAATTGTAGTCAAGCTAAATCGCATAGTCGCACGTTTGCCGGAGCGATGGCGGTGACATGCGCGCTTTTGGCTGGCCAGGAAGTTGTTTGGATTGCCTTGAAAATATGGAGCGGGTGAAGGGAATCGAACCCTCGTATTCAGCTTGGGAAGCTGCTGCTCTACCATTGAGCTACACCCGCGCCGCGCACAAGACATCGGACAGTTCTTATCGGGTGTCAAGCACCCGACAGGATCATTACTCCGTGCGGAAATGCTTGGAGAGCTTCAGGCCCTGTGCCTGATAGTTGGAGCCAAGGCCGCTGCCGTAGAGGCCATCAGGTTTTTGCAACATGTGCTCGTAAACCAGCCGGCCGACGATCTGGCCGTGTTCGAGGATGAAGGGCACCTCGTGGCTGCGCACCTCGAGAACGGCGCGGCTGCCCGTGCCGCCCGCCTGCGCATGGCCGAAGCCTGGATCGAAGAAGCCCGCATAATGCACGCGGAACTCGCCCACCAAGGGATCGAAGGGTGTCATTTCGGCCGCATAAAGTGGCGGTACATGCACGGCTTCACGCGAAACGAGAATATAGAACTCATCCGGATCGAGGATCAGTTCGGCACGGCCGCGGGCGTATAGAGGTTCCCAGAAATCGAGAACATCGTGCTGAGCCTTCTTGTCGACATCTACCACCGCTGTGTGATGCTTGCCGCGATAGCCGATCAGCCCTTTTTCGCCAAAACCCTTTAGGTCGATGGAAAGCGCGATGCCGCCGCCGGTCACATTAGGGGTTTCGCTGGCGACCAGCATCTCCGTCTCGTGCAATTTCAGAAGCTCGGCTTCGTTAAGCAACGAGTGGCCGATGCGGAAACGGATTTGCGAGAGGCGCGAGCCACGGCGCACGACGACCGGGAAGGTGCGCGGGCTGATTTCCAGATAGAGCGGGCCGGCATAGCCCGCAGGTATCTTGTCGAATTCCTGCGCATTGTCGGTCATGACGCGGGTGAAGATATCAAGACGCCCCGTCGAGCTTTTCGGATTCGCCGAAGCCGACATATCCGCCGGCAGCTCCAGGCTCTCCATCAAGGGCACGATGTAGACGCAACCGGTTTCCAGCACCGCCCCCTCGCTCAGATCAACCTCGTGCAGGCTGAAGCGGTTGAGCTTGTCGATGACTCGGGTTCCGGGGCCGGGCATGAAACTGGCGCGCACGCGATAGGCTTTGGAACCCAGTCGCAGATCGAGGCTGGCGGGTTGCACCTGATCGACATCGAGATCAGCCTCGCTTTTCAGCTTGCCGCCCGCAAACAGCGCCCTGATCGCGCCATCCGCCAAAATGCCCGTGGTTCTGGTCATGATCATCATTCCTTTTTACGGCGACAAAACCAAAAGGAAAGCATTGACGCAAGCCGGTAACGGCAGTATGGCAAGCTTATCCCGTGGTGATTTGGCCGGTCGGCTTGCAGCCACGTTAAACAAGTGGCTAAAAAGACCGGGTGCTAGGAACCGGTCTGCTTTTGCGACCGGTTTTTTTGTTTTGAGGTGATCACATGAGCAATAAATGGCGCCCGGCAACCCAGCTCGTTCACGGTGGTACGCTACGCTCGCCCTATGGTGAAACGTCGGAAGCGATCTATCTGACCCAGGGTTTCGTTTACGAAAACTCCGAAGCCGCCGAAGCGCGCTTCAAGGGCGAAACGGATGGCTTCATCTATGCCCGCTATGCAAGCCCGACCAATGACATGTTCGAAAAGCGCATGTGCCTGCTGGAAGGTGCGGAAGACGCCCGTGCGCTTGCCTCCGGCATGGCCGCCGTGACAGCCGCCATCATGTGCCAGCTGCGTGCAGGCGACCATATCGTTGCTGCCCGCGCGCTTTTTGGCTCCTGCCGTTGGGTGGTAGAAACGCTTGCACCCAAATACGGTATCGAGTGCACGCTGATCGACGGACGCGATCTCAACAATTGGGAAAAGGCGATCCAGCCGAACACCAAGCTGTTTTTCCTCGAAAGCCCGACCAACCCGACGCTCGAAGTGGTGGATATTGCCGGCGTGGCGAAGCTCGCCAACCAGATCGGCGCGAAAGTGGTTGTCGACAATGTTTTCGCCACACCGCTTTTCCAGAAGCCACTCGAACTCGGCGCCCATATCGTCGTTTATTCGGCGACGAAGCACATTGACGGTCAGGGCCGTTGCCTTGGCGGCGTGATCCTTTCCGACAAGAAGTGGATTGAGGAAGAGCTGCAGGACTATTTCCGCCACACCGGCCCAGCCATGTCGCCGTTCAATGCCTGGACGCTGCTGAAGGGCATCGAAACCCTGCCGCTGCGTGTCAAGCAGCAGACGGCCAATGCCTCGAAGATCGCCGATTTCCTCGCCGACAGCGGCAAGGTTGCCAAAGTGATCTATCCTGGTCGCGCCGACCATCCGCAGGCAGACATCATCGCGCGGCAGATGTCGGGCGGCTCGACGCTCGTGGCTTTCGAACTGAAGGGTGGCAAGGAAGCGGCATTCGCACTGCAGAACGCGCTTGATATCGTGAAGATTTCCAACAATCTCGGCGATGCCAAGAGCCTCATTACCCACCCTGGCACCACGACGCACAAGAACCTGACCGACGAGGCGCGTGCCGAACTCGGTATTTCCGGCGGGACCTTGCGTCTTTCCTGCGGTATCGAAGATACGGACGATCTGCTGGAAGATCTGGCGAAGGGTCTTGCGGCCGTTTCAGCTTAAGAATTCAATCGACATATCGCCATGGCCCGACTTCCTCGTCGGACCATGGCACGCATCCCGCCTGGGTGAAAGCCCGCGTCGGGCAACCAATATTTACCTTTACCGTTATCCCTAACGGTGAAAAAACGGCGCAACAGAAGATGCACGTGGTCGTCAAGTCATTCATTTTCTTGACGATAGCCAGAACCTGTAGTGTAGGATGATGGCAGCAGGGAAAATATCGAGGTGTGGCGCGTATGTATCGTGCTCTGACAAGGGATATCGAGGTAACGGTCGATCCGTATTATCTCGAGGAGCAGTCCGACCCGGATGACGATCGTTACGTCTGGGGCTATAAAGTCGTGATCTCGAACAATTCCGATGTTCCGATAACACTCGTCAACCGCTATTGGCACATCACCGACCAGAACGGACAGGTGGATGAGGTCTACGGGCCGGGTGTCGTCGGCGAAAAACCGCATCTGAACCCCGGCGACAGTTACGAATATTCATCCGGCTGCCCGCTGGATACGCCGTCAGGCCTTATGTTTGGCCATTATGAAATGGAAACGGACAAAGGCGAGGTGTTCAACGTCACCATCCCCGCCTTTTCACTGGATTCACCCGGCCTGTTGCGGGTGCTGAACTGACAAAAAAGCCGCGCCATTCACAAGCGCGGCTCTCCTCGTCAGACGTTTTCAAACTCGCTGACATCGTAACGATAGGTCGTGGAGCAGAACTCGCACGTCACGGCAATCGCACCGTCTTCCTCACTCGCCTTGATCTCTTGAGCGGTGAAACCGGACAGCACACCCTTGATCTTGTCCCGTGAACAGCTGCAACGGTCGAAAATGACCTGCGGATCGTAGATGCGCACGCCGCTCTCGTGGAAAAGCCTGTAAAGCAGACGCTCCACTGGCACCTGCGGATCGGTCAGCTCGTCGGTATCCACCGTATTCAGCAGCGACACTGCCTCTGTCCAGGCATCGTCCTCCGCCACTTCATAATCGCCCTCGTCGCCGTCACCGCCATGGAGATCGCGCATGCGCAAACGCTCGGGCGCCTGCGGCAGGAACTGGGCAATCACGCCGCCTGCACGCCAGCTATGGCGCGGCTTGCCTTCGCCGTCACGGTCGAAGAACTGGGCAACGCCGAGGCGTACGCGGGTGGGAAGCTGTTCCGATTGACGGAAATAAACCCCGGCGATTTCTTCCAGCGAAGAACCGTCCAGCGGCACGATGCCCTGATAAGGCTGCATGCCGACGCCCTGATCGATGGTGAAGGCCAGAATGCCGGTTCCGAGCAATTGTTCGGGCGAGGTTTGCCCCGCAGCAACAGCTTCCGCCAGCCGCTCCTCATCGAAACGAGCATAAGCGCGCATGCTCTCGGGCGCGGTGAAATCCGCCACCAGAAGGTCAACCGGGCCGTCGCCCTTGGTCTGCACAGTCAGCTTGCCGGAAAATTTCAGGGATGTGCCGATCAGCGCCGTCAGAACCGTTGCTTCCGCGAGCAGGCGGGCGACAATCTCGGGATATTCGTGACGTTCGAGGATGGCATTCAACAGCGGCCCGACCTGTACGGCGCGACCGCGCACGTCCAGACCTTCGACCTGAAAGGGCACAACCTTGTCGTCGCCAGCTAAATCGAGATTGTCCAGTTCAACCGTTACATCTGCCATGTCATAACTCCTTGGCGCAGCCGTTGCGCCGCTACCGTCCAAAAGTCCGGCTTTTAAAATGTACTTTTTCAGCTTGTCGCACAGAGATCCGGGAAGCGAAACTGCCTCCGGGGAAAATCGTGCAAATCGTGAGGTGGCCCGCCAGCGAAAAGCCGACGAGCGTCTTCGAAGCCCCACAAATGGGAATGTGCATCGCCGAGTTCAAGCACCCGGCCGATAGCGGTCAGATGACGCCCATGCACCAGGCGATAATGGACTTCTGCGCATGGAGCCGGTTTTCCGCCTCGTCGAAGACCACCGATTGCGGCCCGTCGATCACTGCATCCGTTACTTCCTCGCCGCGGTGCGCCGGCAGGCAGTGCATGAACAGCGCTTCCTTGTTGGCCTTCGCCATCAGCGCTTCATTGACCTGATAAGGCTGGAAGATATTGTGGCCGCGCGCCTTGTGTTCCTGGTTCATGGACACCCAGGTATCGGTGACGACGCAATCAGCGCCCGCCACTGCCTTGTCGGCATCGTGGTACAGCGAGATTTCGCCGCCATTGTTGCGTGCCCAGTTCAGGAACTTGTCGTGCGGTTCCGAACCCATCGGTACTGCCATCGCCATGCGGTAACCGAAACGGGCGGAGCCTTCCACGAACGAATGCAGCACATTATTGCCGTCACCCGTCCAGGCAATGGTCTTGCCCTTGACCGGGCCGCGATGTTCCTCGAACGTCAATATATCCGCCATGATCTGGCAGGGATGCGTGTCGTCCGTCAGGCCATTGATAACAGGCACGGTGGCGTGTTCGGCAAGCTCGAGCAGACGCGAGTGATCCGTGGTGCGGATCATGATGGCATCGACATAGCGCGACAGCACCTTGGCCGTATCGCCAATCGTTTCCGCGCGGCCCAGCTGCATTTCCGTGCCCGACAGGAAAAGGGTCTCACCGCCGAGTTGGCGCATGCCGACATCGAAGGAGACGCGGGTGCGTGTGGACGGTTTTTCGAAAATCATTGCCAGCATCTTGCCGGCAAGCGGCTTTTCCGCCGTGCCGGTTTTGGTGGCAATCTTGCGCGTGCGCGCATCATCAAGAATTGTCCGCAGATCCTCCGACCCGACGGCCGAGAGGTCCAGAAAATGTTTTGGTGAACCCATTCTAATCTGTCCCATGCTTGCGAGCCCCCTGAAGAGAGGCCCGCTCTTGATTTTTTCAGGCGCTTTTTGCCTGTTTCGCAACCGTCAGGGAAGCGGCAGCCGCGTCGATACGTGCAAGACCCTCACGGGCCTCTTCCGCCGTGGTGACGAGCGGCGGCAGAAGACGGATGACATTGTCGCCCGCAGGCACGCCAAGCAGATGCTCTGCGCGCATGGCCTGCAGCAATTCGCCCGAAGGAATCTTCGCCTTGATGCCCAGAAGCAGGCCTTCGCCGCGAATTTCGTCGATCACGTCAGGATAACGGTCCTTGAGCGAGGCCAGACCCTGCCGGAAGACCAGCGCGACGTCACGGACCTTCTCGAGAAAACCTTCGGAGAGAACGACGTCAAGCACGGCATTGCCGACTGCCATGGCCAGCGGGTTGCCGCCATAGGTGGTGCCATGTACGCCCGCCGTCATGCCGGAAGCGGCATCTGCCGTGGCAAGGCATGCGCCGAGCGGGAAACCGCCACCGATACCCTTGGCGACCGCCATGATATCGGGCGCAACACCGGTATGTTCATAAGCAAACAGCTTGCCTGTGCGGCCGACACCCGTCTGGACCTCATCGAAAATCAGCAGCAGGCCGTGCTCGTCGCACAATCCGCGCAGAATTTGCAGGAATTCCTTGCTGGGCGAGCGAATGCCGCCCTCGCCCTGGATGGGCTCGATCAGAAGTGCTGCAGTCTCAGCCGTGATGACGGCCTTGAGGGCATCGACATCACCGAACGGAACCTGATCGAAACCTTCGACCTTGGGACCGAAACCTTCGAGGTATTTCTGCTGGCCACCCGCGGCGATCGTCGCCAGTGTACGGCCATGGAAAGCGCCTTCGAAGGACACGATGCGGAACTTCTCCGGATGGCCCTTGGTATAGTGATAACGGCGGGCGGTCTTGATGGCGCATTCCAGGGCTTCCGCGCCTGAATTTGTGAAGAATACCTTGTCCGCGAAAGTCGCTTCCGTCAGGCGCCTGGCGAGTTTTTCCTGTCCCGGTACTTCATAAAGGTTCGAGACGTGCCAGACCTTCTCGGCCTGCGTCTTGATCGCATCAACGAGGTGAGGATGGGCGTGGCCCAGCGAGTTGACAGCAACACCGGCCGCAAAATCCAGATATCGCTCGCCGCTTTCCGTGAACAGCCATACACCCTCACCGCGCTCGAAGCGCAAGGGGGCTCTTGAAAACGTATCAAACAATGGCGCGCCGGCTTCGGCCATGGCTGTATCACTCCTTGCGCAGATGCGCTGTCAAACTGTTGTCAATAGGCTTGCGGGGTTATCCCTCGCCTGAAAATCAAAATGCCGCCTTGCGGCGGCAGGGGCACTATTGTCACTTCGTTTGCCGATGTCAACAAAAGTCAGCGTTTCCCGGGCTTCTCAAGCACTAGTATGCGGCGGCGGGCCAGCCCCAAGGTGTTGCCTTTCAGACTCAATACGCCAGCAAGTTGGGGAAAACCGGAAAATCGATTCCAGATGATTCCCGCGACTCTTGCCACGGAGTCGGGCTGGCACTAGGTTAATCGCTAATTACTAGACTGCATTGCGGCGGAACTAGTCACCGAAAATCAGGCGGAAACCACGCTTGCGGCATGCGCGCGAGACGGAGAGGGATTCTGCCGAAAATACACGCGACAAGCGGAGAAGCGGCATGAACTGGACAGACGAACGAGTCGAAAAGCTCAAGAAATTGTGGTCCGAGGGCCTTAGCGCCAGCCAGATTGCAGCGCAGCTGGGCGGCGTCAGCCGTAATGCCGTGATCGGCAAGGTCCATCGTCTCAATCTGCCGGGACGCGTCAAGGCTGGCGGTCCAGTGACTTCGGCACGCTCCGCGCCGAAGCGCACCGCTGCCCCTGCCCCGCGTGCGACGACTTTCGCAGGTCGCGTCAACGCGGCACCGGCACGCATCCTCACCCGTTCGAACGCGGCAACGGCGCTGCACGAGGAGATCGATATCGAGACCGCGCAGGTTCTCGATTACGTTCCTTCCAAGAACGTTGTCACGCCGATTTCCCGTCGCCTGACGCTGACGGAACTGACCGAGCGCACCTGCAAATGGCCGGTTGGCGATCCGCTGAAGGACGACTTCCATTTCTGCGGTTGTGAAGCGCTGGAATCTTCGCCCTATTGCAAGTTCCATGCGAAACTCGCCTACCAGCCGGTGAGCGAGCGCCGCAAGGCTTGAGTGTTGCGGCACGCATTCAGCACTCAAAAATTACGGGCCTTCGGGCCCGTTTTTTTATGACAAAAATAAAGCCGCTTTCTGGGCGGCTTGATGGCAGGCCTCACCCTTTCCCCTTACTATCGGGCGTGACCCTTCAATCCGGATTTCAACGCGCCGCCGATCTCCTCCGGTCAAAACGGACAATGGCATCGAGTTTGGCGGATATTCATATTGAAAAAGCCCGAAATCGTTTCAGATTTCGGGCTTCCTGATTTTTTGGTGCACTACTTCGCCAGCGAAACTATCTGGTTCCGCATCGCTCAGGCTTCCATCGAATATCCCGCACCACGCACCGTGCGGATGACATCCTGCATGTGCGAGAAATTCAGGGCCTTGCGCAGACGTCCGACATGCACATCGACAGTACGCTCGTCGACATAGATATCATGACCCCAGACGCCATCCAGCAATTGCGAGCGGGAAAACACCCGACCCGGCGACGTCATCAGGAATTCCAGCAAGCGGAATTCCGTCGGGCCGAGGCGCACTTCGCGGCTTTTGCGGTGAACGCGATGGGTCTCGCGGTCCAGTTCGATATCGCCGCATTTGAGCACCGACGACAGAACCTCCGGACGGGCCCGGCGCAACATGGCCTTGACCCGGGCCATGAGTTCCGGCGTCGAGAACGGCTTGACGACATAATCGTCAGCGCCGGTAGCGAGACCGCGAACCCGTTCGCTCTCTTCGCCACGCGCCGTCAGCATGATGATGGGCAGGCGTTCTGTTTCCGGCCGCATTCTCAAGCGCCGGCACAGTTCGATACCGGAGACACCGGGCAACATCCAGTCCAGGATGAGAAGATCCGGAATGCGCTCCTGCAGCCTGATTTCCGCCTCATCGCCACGGGGTATCGTGTCGACGTCGTATCCCTCAGCCTCGAGATTGTAACGAAGCAGGACGCTCAGCGCTTCCTCGTCTTCCACAACTGCAATCTTGGGCACCATATGCTGAACTCCGCAAGCTTCTGCTTGTCTGTTACTCGGTCACCGAACCAAGCGTGTTGGAACTGTCGTCCTTCGGACGCTCGCCCTCCGGCTGGCTGCCAGTGGTCATGTAATAGATCGTCTCTGCGATATTCGTCGCATGATCGCCGATACGCTCGATGTTCTTGGCGCAGAACAGAAGATGCGTGCAGGTGGTGATGTTGCGCGGGTCTTCCATCATGTAGGTCAGAAGCTCCCGGAAGAGCGACGTGTACATGGCATCGATTTCCTCGTCGCGTTCACGGATCGCATTGGCCTTTTCGGCGGAACGCGTGGAATAGACGTCGAGGACTTCCTTGAGCTGCACCAGCGCCAGGTCGGACAGATGCTCGATGCCGCGGGCGAGCTTGCGCGGAACGCCGGTGCCGGCGACAGCGATAACGCGCTTGGCCGTGTTCTTGCCAAGATCGCCGACGCGTTCGAGATCGGCGGCGATACGCAGGGTGCCGATGATCTCGCGAAGGTCTGCCGCCATCGGCTGACGCTTGGCGATGGTTACAATCGCCTTGTCGCCGATTTCGCGCTCAGCATGGTCGAGAATGGTATCGTCCGAAATGACTTTCTGCGCGAGCGCAGCATCAGAATTGACGAGTGCGCGCACGGCGTCACCGCACATCTGCTCGGCAAGACCGCCCATTTCGGCGATGCGGCGCGTCAGAAACTTCAGTTCGTCGTCATAGGCAGACAGGATATGCGAATGGGTCGTTGTCTGTGTCATGGTCTATTCCTCCGGCTTGGCCTGCATGCGCGTGCCCAACAGCGGGGCACGGCAGAGGCACCAGTCTTGTACGGTTACGATAAAGCACCGGCCGGGGATCAGCCGAAGCGGCCCATGATGTAGTCCTGCGTGCGCTGGTCGTCCGGATTGGTGAACATCTTGTCGGTTTCGTTTTCTTCGACAAGATGACCAAGATGGAACATGGCCGTACGCTGGGAAACGCGCGCCGCCTGCTGCATGGAGTGCGTGACGATGACGATGGTGTAGTTGGTGCGCAGTTCGTGGATGAGTTCCTCGACCTTCGCAGTCGCGATCGGATCCAACGCCGAGCACGGCTCGTCCATCAGGATCACTTCCGGGCTAACGGCAACCGCGCGTGCGATGCACAGACGCTGCTGCTGGCCACCGGAGAGACCCGTGCCGGATTCCAGCAAACGATCCTTCACCTCGTTCCAGAGACCCGCTTTCTGCAGGCTATGCTCGACGATCTGGTCCATATCCGCCTTGTTGCGGGCGAGACCGTGGATACGCGGGCCGTAGGCGATGTTCTCATAAATCGTCTTCGGAAACGGGTTCGGCTTCTGGAACACCATGCCGACGCGGGCACGCAGTTCCACGACGTCGATCTGCTGATCGTAGATATCGTCGGTATCGAGCGTGATCTTGCCGGTGACCCGGCAACCGTCGATCGTGTCGTTCATGCGGTTCAAGGTGCGCAGGAAAGTGGATTTACCGCAACCGGACGGGCCGATAAGTGCAGTCACCGTGTTTTCGCGGACATTGAGGTTCACGTCGTAAAGCGCGCGCTTTTCGCCGTAAAAAACCGAAACATCCTTGCCGATCATCTTGTATGAGACTTCATTCATTTTCTTGTCCAGCGCCTTTTCAACTGCTGCTTCCGACAACATGTTCATTGCTCTAGCTCCCTCTACCAGCGCCGCTCAAAGCGGCGACGCAACAGGATTGCGCCAACATTCATGAGAATGAGGAACAGAAGCAGGATGATGATAGCGCCAGATGTCCGTTCGACAAAGGCACGCTCAGCTTCGTTCGCCCACATGTAAATCTGCACCGGCAGGGCCGTGGACGGATCCATAGGCGTTGTCGGATAGTTCGCGACGAATGCCACCATGCCGATCAGAAGCAGCGGCGCCGTCTCGCCCAGTGCGTGGGCGAGACCGATGATGGTGCCGGTCAGAATGCCAGGCATTGCCAGCGGCAGGACGTGATGGAAAATCGTCTGCATCTTGGAAGCGCCAAGACCGAGTGCGGCGGCGCGGATCGACGGCGGCACGGCCTTCAATGCAGCGCGGGTGGCGATGATGATTGTCGGCAGGGTCATCAGCGTCAGGACGAGGCCGCCGACCAGCGAGGCCGAGCGTGGAAAGCCCATGAAGTTGATGAAGACGGAGAGACCGAGCAGACCGTAAACAATGGAGGGAACAGCCGCCAGATTGTTGATGTTGACCTCGATAAGGTCCGTCAAACGGTTCTTGGGGGCAAATTCCTCCAGATAGATGGAGGCCGCAACACCGATCGGCAGCGACAGCACTAGCACGATCAGCATCATGTAGAACGAGCCGATCAGCGCAACACCAACACCCGCGGCTTCCGGACGGCTCGAAGCGCCGTTGACGAAGATGCCGGTATTGAAATGCTTGCCAAGCTGTCCGCTTTCCACGAGCTGGTTCATCCAGCCGAGCTGCTGGTTCGAGATACGGCGGTTTGCTTCATCCCCCGACATGTCGACCTGGCCCTTGAAGGCGCTGTCGACATCACCCGACGCCAGAAGCGTGACGCTGCGCGTGGTGCCGATGACGGACGGATCGGCGACGACGATATCACGCAACTGGGTGCGTACGCTGTCGGAGATCATGACGTTGACGGCGCGAAGACCGGCCTTATCCGTCGGCGCGACGCCGAGAACCTTGGCCACTGCATCACGGGCGAGGACGGGGTAGTTGGCCGTCATCAGCTTTGCCGGATTGGTTGCGCGCTCGTTCTTTGGATCGATGATCAGTTCGGAAAACTCGACCGGAACGGTGATCATCGTCTGCTGGAAGGCGGTGTGACCCTTGGATACGACCGACCAGAGCAGCAGAAAGAGGAATATGAGGCCGAACGAGATTGCTGCCAATCCATAGGCGCGGAAGCGGCGTTCAGCTGCATAGCGACGCTTGATGCCGATATCACGGCGCGTGGCCTTGTTCACGGCGGCAGCACCGGCCGCCGGAGAAACGATGTCGGTCATTCATATTGCTCCCGGTATTTGCGCACGATGTAAAGCGCGTAGATATTCAGGCAAAGCGTGATTGCAAAAAGAGTTATGCCCAGCGCGAAGGCCACCAGCGTTTGCGGCGAGGTAAACTCAAGGTCACCCGTCAGCTGGCTGACAATCTTGACCGTCACTGTTGTCATGGGTTCGAAGGGGTTGAGCTGCAGGCGGGCAGCGACACCAGCCGCAAGAACCACGATCATGGTCTCGCCGATCGCACGCGACGCCGTCATCAGCACGGCGCCGACGATGCCGGGAAGAGCGGCGGGAAGGATGACCTTCTTGATGGTTTCAGAGCGCGTGGCGCCGAGACCGAGAGAGCCATCGCGCAGCGAACGCGGCACGGCGGTGATGATGTCGTCAGACAGCGACGAAACATAAGGGATCAGCATGATGCCCATGACGAAGCCGGCGGTGATGACGCTCTGCGCCTGGATGAAGTTGGCGTAGTTGCCTGTCGCAAGACCGCTGATCTGCGTGGAAATGTCTCGCAGGAAAGGACCAACGGTCGTCAGCGCGAAGAAGCCGTAGACGATTGTCGGGATGCCCGCGAGCACCTCGAGCAGCGGCTTTACAATCGAGCGAAGGCGCGGCGTCGCATATTCCGACATATAGATCGCCGAAAACAGCCCGACCGGAACGGCGACCAGCATGGCGACGAAACCAATATAGAGCGTGCCGGCGAGCAGCGGGATCAGGCCGAACTGGCCGGAAGAGTCAGTCGCACCGGCAGCGGCAAAACGCGGATCCCATACCGTTCCGAAGAAGAACTGGTGCGCCGGAACCATGGTGAAGAACTGGATCGCTTCTGAAAGCATCGAAAGGACGATGCCGATGGTCGTCAGGATGGCGATGGACGACGCGACGACCAGAGCCGCGAGAATGACCCGCTCCACCCTGTTGCGCGCCCGAAAACGCGGCGCGATTGAACGCAGTGCATAAGCGGCACCGGCGAATGCGGCCAGCAGCACGGTGGCGATCATGCCCAGGCGGCTGGTGGAGGTCATCGCATTCAGCGTCTGGGCGGCATCGACCATGAAACGCTGGGGTTCGCCGGCAATTGCCACGCCCTTCGATGCCAGAAGCGATCTTACCGCAGCCGTATCCGCATCAACCTTTGCGGTTTCTTCCGGCGTCAGACGCTGAAGACCGCGGGCGATGGACGTTACCATGCCGTAGGTGAGGCTCTGCTGCGCTTCGGATTGGGAGCGCACATCTTCGGGAAATTCGCCACGCACCGCAGAGGTAACGATCAGCGGGCTGATAACAAGCCAGATACAGAGAATGAGCGCTGCGGGCAGCACCGCCCAGACGACAGCGTAGGAACCGTGATAACCGGCACGGGAATGCATGCTGGAGGGACGCCCACCAGACAAAGCAACGGCGCGGCGGCTGCCGAGCAGATAACTGCCGATGCCGATCAACACCAGTATCAGCAAAAGGATCGATGTGTTCATTAGAGTTCCCTCGTCGTGCCTCAAGAGCACGGTGCGATATCGGGCAAATCAAAAAGTCATCAAAACGAGACCGCTGGACCATCCAGAGATGCTTGCCGCCTGACTGTAACAAAGTCTGGCAAGCGTCAAGGTTGATACATCCTATCCATCTGTAATCCATCAACAATTATGTGGACGGCGATGGATGGGAACTGTCAACCGGAGACAGCCGCCTTAAGCACAACGGTACTGGAGCGGAGAGAGGGGTGCGGCAGGCCGCACCCCTCCTTGTTTATTACATCGAAGCGCCGGCAGCGAACTTGGAGCGAATTTCTTCGCGTTCTTTTTCCGGAGCAGCAACGAGGCCGTAGTTTGCGAGCGGGGAGTCGGGGCCGATCATTTCGTCAGAAACGAAGAACTCGACATATTCCTTGAGGCCCGGGATAACGCCCAGGTGAGCCTTCTTCACGTAGAAGAACAGCGGGCGCGAAACCGGGTACTTGCCGCTGGCAACGGTTTCCGTGGACGGAACAACGCCGCTGACGGTCGCAACTTTCAGGCGGTCAGCGTTGTTCTCGTAAAATGCCAGGCCGAAAACGCCGAGGCCGGTCTTGTTGGCGTCGATGCGGGCAAGCGTCTCGGTGTAGTCGCCGTCGATGTCGACTGCAGCGCCGTCTTTGCGAACTGCAACGCACTTGGCAGCAGCCTGCTTGGCGTCGGTGATCAGCGCCTTGATGGCGTCGGTCGCCTTGGCTTCCTTGCAGCCGTCAGCCATGATCTTCTCTTCGAAGACTTCGCGTGTGCCGTGCTTGGAACCCGGAATGTAAGCGGCGATCGCTACATCAGGCAGTTCCTTGTTGATTTCCGACCACTTCTTGTAAGGGTTGGCAACGAGCTTGCCGTCCTTGACGATTTCAGCGGCGAGCGCGAGGTACAGATCCTTCGGCTCGAGCTTGATGTCCTTGTTGGAAGAGTCCATTGCGAAGACGATGCCGTCGTAGCCGATCTTCACTTCCTGAACGTCGGCAACGCCAGCGGCCTTACAAGCGGCAAGTTCGTCGCTCTTGATCGGGCGCGAAGCGTTTGCAATGTCGATGGTGCCTTCGCCGACGCCGGAGCAGAACGCCTTCAGACCGCCGCCCGTGCCGCCAGACTCAACAACCGGAGCCTTGAAGTTCGGGAAAGTCTCAGCAAAAGTTTCGGCAACGATCTTGGCATAGGGCAGAACCGTGGAGGAACCAGCAACCTGGATCTGGTCGCGAGCAGCGGCGGCGCCAGCGAAGGCGACAGAAGCCACCAGAGCTGCTGCGGAAAATTTAACGAAGTTCATTTGTCTCTCCCGTCGTGGGCTTGTTTGTGGACGCAGCCGATAGCGGCAGACGCTCTTAGCATGCGCTCGGCGGTCTCTTCTTAACCACCGTAACCACTTCCTTTTATGTCACTTCGGTGAAAGATTTGTGACAGCCTAAATTATTGATTTTATTTATAAAATTTTTCGAAGCTGAAGACTGTAACGTACTCTATGTCAGAATCTGACGGTAAAGTCCGTGCCATTGCCCAGTTCCGATTTAATGATGAGGCGGGCGCGGTGGCGGGTGAGGATGTGCTTGACGATGGCAAGCCCGAGGCCGGTCCCTTTTTTGGAGCGACTGTCAGCGACACTGACGCGGTAAAACCGTTCCGTCAGACGCGGCACATGTTCAGCAGGAATGCCCGGCCCCTTGTCAATGACGCTCACCTCCACCGGCTTACCGGGATCGGCACGCAGCCAGACATCCACGACCTTGCCTTCCTGGCCATATTTACAAGCATTTTCAACGAGGTTCTGAAACACTTGCACCAGCTCGTCGCGGTCGCCCTGCACTTCTGCCGGCCGGTCGGGCAGATGCAGCGTAATAACCACATCCAGCTCGTTGGCGAGCGGCAGCAGCGCATCCCGGACATGGCCGATGACTGGGACGAGATCGACCTTCTGGTCCGGCGCAATATTCGCCCGCAATTCCAGCCTTGAAAGCGACATGAGGTCATCCACCAGCCTGCTCATGCGTGTGGCCTGATCCAGCATGATGGCGAGGAAACGTTCCTGCGCTTTGGGGTCGTTGCGGGCCGGCCCCTGCATGGTTTCGATGAAACCGCGCAGCGAGGCGAGCGGGGTGCGCAATTCATGGCTTGCATTGGCGACGAAGTCGCTGCGCATGCGGTCGATGCGGCGAAGCTCCGAAACATCGCGGAACGACAGAATGTAGAACGGTGGACCCGCTGCCTCTCCCGCATCCGCCCGGGCAATGCGGACGATGAAGACCCGCTCTGAGGGAAAACGCTCGGAATGCTCGACCTGGTTGGGCTGGCCGGTGGTGATGGTTTCGCGAATGACATCCAGCAAGCCCGGCGAACGCAGCCGGGCGGAAATATGTGCGCCGGCCGGAAGCTGGCCAAAGGCGCGTTCCGCCGCGCCGTTCTGATAAAGCACGCCTGCGTTTTTATCGAGGATGAAGACCGGCGTATCCAGAACGGCCAGACCCGCCCTCACCCCGGAAATGACGTTTTCGCCGGGCACATCAGGTTCTTCCGCCTCAGCAGCTGCGGTTTCATCCTTAGCCGGCTCCTCCGGCTTTTGCCGAGCGGTCAAAATAGCGATGACGGCGCAGAGCCACAGGACGGCGGGCATATAGGGCGTTTGCAACTCAGAAACGGCAGCGACGGCAAGCATGCTGACGACGAGAACAGGCAACCAGTTTCGGCCAAGCTTTTTCGCAAAAAGCTTCAATCCACTCTCGCCTTTCATGACTGCCATTTCAGCACACTTTCCACTTTCACCTGACAGCGCATCGGAGTCTCATAGGCCAGCTTCATGACAGAGATTCATCATCGCGTATTTTCCACAGCGTATATGCGCAAAATCTGCGCCGCAATCGTCACTGCGATAGCACTCCGGCTAACCAATCCTCTTTCACTTGAATTATGCGGGTGGATATGAACTCATTGGCAGCGAGTTGCCTTTACACAACAACATCAGGAGGAAAGCATGGGCGAAGAAACGAAGAAGCGATCGGTGGAGATCACCATTGGCGGCAAGCTGCGCAGCTTCGACATCGACGATCCGGTTCTTCCCGACTGGGTGGAGGAGAAAAAGCTTTCCGCCGGAGATTTTCCTTACGACAAAAAGATGAAGCGGGAGGAATACGACGCCACCCTCGAGGCGCTGCAGGTGGAGCTGGTCAAGGTGCAGTTCTGGCTGCAGGCCACCGGCAAACGGGTGATGGCAGTCTTCGAAGGACGCGATGCTGCCGGAAAGGGCGGCGCGATCTTTGCGGCCCACGCTTACCTCAACCCCCGCTATGCCCGTGTCGTGGCGCTGACCAAACCAACCGAGACCGAGCGTGGCCAATGGTATTTCCAGCGCTATATCTCGCATTTCCCGACGGCTGGAGAATTCGTCCTCTTCGACCGTTCCTGGTATAACCGCGCCGGGGTGGAGCCTGTCATGGGCTTCTGCACCCCGGAAGAGCACAAGCGCTTTCTCAAGGAAACACCACGTCTCGAAAAGATGCTGGTCCATGAGGGTGTTCATCTGTTCAAGTTCTGGCTTGATATCGGCCGCGAAACGCAGATCGAGCGCTTCCATGACCGTCGCCACAGCCCGCTGAAATGCTGGAAGCTTTCCGACATGGATATCGCCGCGCTGACGAAGTGGGACGACTACACACAAAAGCGCGACGAGATGCTGGAAAAGACCCACACCGATGTCGCCCCGTGGACGGTGGTGCGCGCCAACGACAAACGCCGTGCGAGGGTGAACCTCATTCGCCACATCCTCAATACGCTTGACTACGACGGCAAGGACAAAAAGGCGATTGGCGAAATCGACGACAAGATCCTGGGATCAGGACCGGGTTTTCTGAAATAGGACTGGGAGACGTCAACAAGCGCCCCGGCTGCGGCGCTTGTTCCCTCTTCTTGCTGGATTCTTACTGACCCGGCAAAATGCGCACGGAGTACAGGTTCACCGGGCGGGCATTGCCATCGATATCGCTGTTGATGAAGATCTTGCCGGGCGCATTCGGGGCAAGCGAACGCTCGAACGTCGTGTTCAGCAGCATATCCGCACGCTCGGCCGTGGCCGTGAAACGGTGACGGGAGCAATCGCCCAACGTGGCGAAATCGCATGCTACGGAAACCTGCGTTTGCCGATCGCTGGAGGATTGCAGCGTGATCGAGATGGTCGAGGATTTACCCGCCATGTCGCGCATCACTTCCACCGGAACCTCGACGCTGATTGCGCCGTCCTGAGAGACGCTTCTCGACGTCACCCGTATCGCCTTGCCGGCGGGTGTGGCGATGTTCTCGACATTGGCGCGGGGGCCTGCCGAAACTCCGGAACTGCCGCGCTCCGCATTAAATACTTCCACCCAGTCGTCGGAAAAACCGCGGCCGGCGGAAAGGCTCGGCGCGGGCTCAGTACCGTTGAAGTCCTCCGCCTGGACTTGTGCCGGCGGATTGGGCACGCTGGTATCGCGCTGCTCCGGCGTGAGCAGCAGGCCGGAGGAATAGACCCACCAGGCGCCGAAACCAACAAAGGCAAGCAGTGTCACGAGCATGAAAAGCCGGGCGAAAAGTCCGCGACGCTTGCGGCGGCCAACGGCACCTTCCGGACGAAACGCGAGCGAGGCGTCACCTGCGCTGGAGCCTCTTCTTGGCGGTTTTCCATTACGACGTCCAGCACTCAGAGGTTCCGGAGCGGCAGCGGCGCCCGGCCGCACGTCGCGCGTTTCGCCACGCAATTCCGGCTCGACGGCCATATCGCCGTGATGCTGCGATTGTGAGACGGGATCGACCGAGGGGCCGTCATGCGCCGCACTTTCCGGCGCAGGCGGCCGCAACTGCTGCTCCACCCTGTCCAGAAGACGATTCCGCTCTTCATTCTCTATAACATGGATCAGGCTTTCGAGCCGCTGGCGCTGCTGGCCCACAATCTGCGGGTCGTCTATGCCCTGCTTGCGCAGGCCCGCTTCCAGTGCCTGACGGGACGATTGGTAAATTCGTGCACGAACTTCGGCGTTCGATCTGTCCGATTTTTCCAGAGCATTTCTGATTGCCGTTTCCAGTCCGCTCACGACCGATCCTTATTCTACTGCTCTTCGCAAAAAATATGTGGCAGTGCGCCATTGGTTTACGATTCGGTAACGGCTATGCCGCGCCTCCGCAAGCATCGTTTGCGATAAAGACCGGATTGCCTTGGGGAAAATCGATCCATTGTGGCGCTGCGAGCGCAGGTCTGCCGGGCCAGTGCGACGCTGTTTTCGCTTTCAATCCGCCGCCGAACACGATATTGACTTACGTGCGCGTAAACGTAATCCGTGGGAGGAGACATGCTGCCGTCCGTGCTGAAAGACAATCTGCGTCTTCCGGTCATAGCGTCACCGCTATTCATTATTTCGCATCCGCAATTGACGCTGGCGCAATGCAAGGCGGGTGTCATCGGCGCTTTCCCGGCGCTGAATGCGCGGCCCGAAAGCCAGCTGGACGAATGGCTGGCAATGATCACCGAGGATCTGGCCGCCCACAACAGGGCCAACCCCGAGCGCCCGGCCGCTCCTTTCGCCGTCAACCAGATCGTACATATGTCCAACCGGCGGCTGGAACACGATCTCGGCCTCTGCGTCAAATACAAGGTGCCGGTGGTGATTTCCTCGCTCGGTGCAGTACCGGAAGTCAATGCGGCCGTGCATTCCTATGGCGGTATCGTGCTGCATGATGTCATCAACGATCGCCACGCCCGCTCCGCCATCCGCAAGGGCGCGGACGGGCTGATTGCAGTGGCAACGGGTGCCGGCGGACATGCGGGCACGCTTTCACCCTTCGCCCTGGTTCAGGAAATCCGCGAATGGTTCGATGGTCCCCTGCTGCTGGCTGGCGCCATCGCCAATGGCGGCTCCATCCTTGCGGCGCAGGCCATGGGCGCGGATATGGCCTATATAGGCTCCCCCTTCATCGCGACGCAGGAAGCCAGGGCCTCCGACGCTTACAAGCAGGCGATCGTGGAGGCACAGGCCAAGGACATCGTTTATTCGAACTATTTCACGGGCGTACACGGCAACTACCTGAAAAGCTCGATCGTCGCCTCAGGCATGGACCCCGACAACCTGCCGGAAGCAGACCCTTCCAAGATGGACTTCGAAACCGCCACCGGCGGCGCAAAGGCCTGGAAGGATATCTGGGGCGCCGGACAAGGCATCGGCGCGGTCAAGGTGGTGGAGCCGGTGGCTGACCTCGTCGATCGGCTGGTACGCGAGTATGAGGCAGCCAGACAGCGCATCTGCGCGAGAGGCTGAGGCCACCTATAAACAACGGGCAGGCAAAGCTTTTTTTCGGATTTTTCGAAACCCGCGCATTCAAGGCTTGAAATCCGTCAGCATTGCCTGTATCAGCCCGCCATGAAGCTGATCCGTAACAAACGGGTCACAATCGGGCCGCTTTAGCTCAGTTGGTAGAGCACGTCATTCGTAATGACGGGGTCACGTGTTCGAGTCACGTAAGCGGCACCATTTCTTCCTAAAAAATTCATTTCCGACACTTAGTTGCCTTTGGCGCGGCGTTGTCCACTGGCGGAAATCGTCATTTGGCGCTGCTGCTGCAATCATAAAACCTTTGAAACCAAACGGGCCTCCGCACGTTGAGCAGCAAGTCGCAATCAAATGGAAAGCCTGCCATCGTGGATGTCCTTCGTATTCTCATCGCCATCATTCTTCCGCCGGTTGGCGTGTTTCTCCAGGTCGGACTTGGCCTGCATTTCTGGTTGAATATCCTGCTCACACTTTGCGGTTACATTCCCGGCATCATTCACGCGATCTGGGTGATCCTGCGCAAATGAAATTTGCGCGGCATATGACGGGACAACCATCAGATGCGCACAATATTTTAGTACGTGATTAAATTCGCAATACCGACTGGAACCTCATCTTCTCCCTCACGTTATGGTGATGACACCAGCTAAGGAGAAAATCATGAACCAGATCATCTACATCGTGGGCCTCGTCGTCATCGTTCTGGCGATTCTGTCGTTTTTCGGCTTTCGTTGATCACCGTTGTCAATTCGATCGCTTGCGCTTATTCTAATCAGCGGTAACACACGGCTGCGTTCATGGGTTGCTTTGCTGTCGGGTGTATTTCGGGATCGCGTTGCTCTGGGAGGTGCACGATGAAGAACGAGAGATGGACAGAGCCTGTCGAGGTTAATCTCGAGGCGAAGGGCAAAAGCGTTATCGCCGGCCCGTTCGAGGCACTGATGTTATTGACGGAAGGCTGGCCCAAAATTCGCGGATTGAGTTTCGTGAGAGCCAGAAGCGCCTGCCGCGCTGCGCTTGATGGACGCAAATCGCCGGAGGAAGCGCGCAAGTGCTTTACCGATGCGGTTTCCGAGATGCAGAAAAATCCGCACTGACCATATTCAGACGATAAATGGCCCCTCGAAAGGGGCCATTTTCATGCTTGCTATATTTCGTTCGATCTACATCCAGTAAGGTGCGACGCCGTAGTAGTCGTAAACCTTGCGGTCTCGCGCATGCAGCAGGTCATCATCGTCCAGGTTGGCGAAGTGAGGCGCATTTTCGATCTGCTCTTTGGTAAGATCGATGCGATAGCCATCAAGCTCTTCGTCGTAATGGAGCTTTTCCCACGGCAGCGGATAATAGTCGTCGCCGATTCCGAAAAAGCCACCAAAGCTCAAAACCGCATAGGCGACACGGCCGCCGCGTTTTTCCAGAATGATCCGCTGGATCGAGCCGATATGCTTACCATCGGCGCCATAGACGCGCGTGCCTTCAACCTTGTCGCTGGCGATCAGGCTCGGTGTATCCTTGACGTAAGGGTCCTGCCCGGCACGGGGTTCTTGATGCAACATAACGTCTTTCCTCCTTGGTTTTTTCCTCGTGAGTATTACGCCTGGTAAACCCCTCCACCAGAAATTCGTTCCGAAGCTTTTCGCGCGCTGCGGACTGAAGACGCGGATCAGGAGGCGCGGAAAAAGCCCTATTGGCGGATTTTTTGCCAGACGGAAGGAGAAACGCCGACCATTTTACGGAAGACGCGGGAAAAATGCGCCTGATCCGAAAACCCGGCTGCGATGGCGATGTCGGTCAGCGCCATGTCGGTTCGCATCATCAGGTCCTTGACCCGATCGATACGCGCCTGCATCTGCCATTGATGCGGCGGTACGCCTGTCGACGCCTTGAAGGCGTGGCTGAAATGGGATTGCGACAGGTTGGTGAGTTCTGCCAGTTCCTCCAGCCTTATCGACCGCAGGCAATGTTCGCGAATGTAATCGGTCGCCGCCCTCAACTGCCAGGAGGCCAGCTTGCTGCGTTTTTTGACCGGCTCCCGCTTCACCTTGAGGAAATCCGTCAATAGCGCCAGCACGAGGCTTTCGCCGTATAGATCGTGCAAAGGGTCTGGATTATCACATTCGGCGGCGATCAGCCGCGCAAGCACCAGCAGGCGCTCATCCTCGAACATCAGGTGCGGATCGAGCAACCCGTGCGGATCGAACCCCTGCACCAGCCGCGCCCCCAGCAATCCCGCATCGAAGTGCAGATCGAGATGGCGCACGAAGGAAACATTGCTGAGTTCCGCATGTATATCCAGGTCGGCCGGTACGAAGGAAATGCGGTTCGCTTCGGATGACGCGTAATTGTCGCGGCGGCTACGGTTCATCATGAACCGGCCATCATTCGTCCCATCCATATCGAGCAGGAAAACGAAACGCGGGTCCTTGCCGACATAGCGGCCACCCGCCTTCGATGCGCAACGCACGTCCCAGAGATCGGCGACGATGCCGTTCCACACCCGCGAGCGTGGGCCGCCGATGACGGCAAAGCCCTCGATCTCATTTTCCATCCGAACGCGGAAAGCCATGGCCTCTCGATCCCGCAAGGCGCAAAGGCGCCCCTATAAACATGATAAGATTATTCATGTTTATAGGGGCAAACTATTTTTCCCGCAACTGCCAGCTACCCGTTACCACTTCTTGGAAAGCTTGAAGGTGATGGTGCGGCTGTCACCCCAGCCGCAAACCGAGACGCCGGCGCAACTCTTGACGTATTCCTTGTCGAAGACATTCGCGACGTTGACGGATGCCGTCCAGTCGTTCTTCTCGTAGCGGATCGCGGCATCGAAGACCGCAGCATCCGGAACACGCAGCGTGTTTGCCGCATCTGCCCAGGACTTGCCCTGATAACGCACGCCGCCGCCAATACTGAGACCTTCAAACGTATCATCGGTGAAGGCGTAATCCACCCAAAGCGACGCGGTGTGAGCAGGCACAATCCACGGAGATTTGCCGATCAGGTTAGGATTGGCGTCCTTGGTGATATCGAGATCGGTATAGGAATAGGAGGCAATGGTTTTCCAGTTGTCAGTGAGATTGGCCTTCGCCTCCAGCTCAAAGCCGGTAGACTCCACCTGTCCGAACTGGCCGCTCGTCGTTACGCCGCCGGCGGTATAGGAAACGATGGCGTTGTCCTTAACAAGCTTGAAGACAGAGGCGGTGATGCTGCCATCGAAGAAGGTCGGCTCGTATTTGATACCGGCCTCGAACTGATGTCCTTCCTCGGGTACGGCGGAGCTGCCATCCGCAAGTGTATCGATGAGCGGATTGAAGAAGGTGGCCGCCGAGACATAGGGCGTCAGGCCATTGTCGAATTCATAGGCAAGACCGGCGCGACCGCTCAGCGCATCGTCATTTGAGCGGCGAGACACACCCGCTGGCAGCCTGTTGTTCAGTTCGGTATCGACGTAATCGTAGCGCCCGTTCAGCGTTACCAGCCAGCCATCGCCGAAACGCAACTGATCCTGTGCATAGATGCCGATCTGCTGCTGCGTCACGACGTTATTGGCGTAGACGAAATTCGTTCCCTGCGTCGAACCATAGACCGGGTTGAGCGCACCGATCGCATTCGATCCGCAGCACGCCTGCACCTGATCCAGCTTGTAGTATTTATAATCGAGACCGAAGAGCAACGAATGGCTGACAGCACCGGTATCGAACTGGCCTTCGACGCGGTTGTCGACGCCGAAACTGTCGACCTTCGACAGGCCGTCATAACCAAAGCGGGTCAGCATATAGTCATTGGTGGTGGCATCGAGGATTGGCTGGCCATTGGCGTCAGTATTGGCCCAGCCGCCCGCATAGGGTCCGGTTTCATGCTTGTAGAGGTGGCCGTAGCGTGCGTTCTGGCTGATCTTCCAGCCATTGTCGAATTCGTGGCTGACTTCGTAACCCACCATGGACTGGTAGACGCGACCATTGTCGATATCAGGCTCGCCATAAAAGGCCTTGCGGTCCAGCTTGCCAAAAGGTGCGTCAACCACAGTGCCTACATAGGGCAGGAAGCCATTGCCGACATGGACCTGATCCAGCGCCGAGAAATAGCCGTAGAGCGTGGCACTGGTCTGAGCATCCGGCTCGAAGGTGATCTGCGGCATGATGAAGCCGCGCAGATCCTCGGAGTAGTCGGTGTAATTATCGCCGCCCGAGACCTTGCCGGTGACGCGGTATTTCCACACGCCCTCACCGTCAACCTTGTCGCCGAGATCGAAACCGAAGAAAGCATTGCCGAAATTGTTGATGCCGATTTCCGTTTCGCGGACTGGCTCATCCTGCGGGCGCTTGCGAACCATCTGCACGATGCCGCCGGGATTGGCGCCGCCGTAGAGCACCGAAGCCGGTCCCTTCAGCACCTCCACCCGCTCCAAACCATAGGCATCCATCTGGAAACCGCCGAAACCGTAGCTGAACAGGTTCAGCCCATCCAGAAACACGCCGGTCTGGGTTGCCTGGAAACCGCGAATGTAAAACCAGTCCGTATCCGGATCGGTGCCGAAAGGCTCCGCCGTTACGCCGGGCGTGTAACGCAGCACCTCGTCGATCTTGGTCACGACGCCGCGGTCATCCATTTCCTTGCGGCCGACGACCGATACGGACTGAGGAATGTCCTTCGTTTCCGTCTCAGTTTTCGAACCCGTCGCGCTTTTCTTCGCAACGTACCCCCGGACCGGACCAGTGGCGTTTTCCGCGCCCTGCCCCTCGACGGTGATCTCCCGCAGGACGGTCGTCTGCTGTGCGTGACCTACCAATGGCGCCATCAAAACAATGGCAGCCGTTCCCAAAGCCAGGCGGCCCAAAAACATCTCATGCAAATTTTTCAAGATATGCCCCGAAACAGATCACGGCCGACGTTTATATACGGCAGGCCGCAGCACCTCAATTAAGCTGAGTATTTACATCAGGATTAAGGCCGGATGCTTGTCGTTTTCTGGGCAGATTTGAAGCTTATTGGCTTCTCGCACAGTTTTGCGCCTGTCATTTATGGTGCAGGCGTCAGCTCTTGCGCCGCCCGATCCTTGCAAGCTGCATGACCGGCAGGATGCCGATGACGACGATCGCCAGTGCCGCAATCGACGCTTCCTCGTAGGTGCCACGCGCTGCCTCACCGTAAAGATGGGTTGCGAAAGTCTCAAAATTCAGCGGCCGCAACAGGAGGGTGGCGGGAAGTTCCTTGACGCAATCGACGAAGATCAGCAAGGCGGCGGCGGCCAGCGATGCCTTTGAAAGCGGCAGATGGATCTGTCGGAATGTCTGTGTTGCGGATCGTCCCAGTGTTCGCGAGGCGTGATCGAAGGATTGCGGGATACGGCTCAGGCCGGCATCAACGCCGCCAGCCGCAATGGTGAGGAACCGCGCCGAATAGGCGTAAATCAGGGCCGCACCGCTGCCGATGAAAATGAGGCCGGTGGATATGCCGAACCAGTCGCGCATGGTCTGGTCGACAAACCGGTCGAAGCCGCCAAGCGCAATCAGCACACCTATGGCGATGACCGTGCCGGGGGCCGCGTAACCTACCGTGGAAAGCCGGTAGGACCAGAGCGAGAAGCGTCCCGGAGCAAGGCGCATCGCGTAAGCGACCGCAAGGCCGAGGACGAGGGTGATCGCCGTCGCCAGTCCGGCAAAGAGGATGGTATTCAGAGCCTCATCGGCAAAACGGGACGACAGTCCGCTGAACCGGAAACGCTTCCATGCCTCGGTGACGAGATAGCTTGCCGGCGCCACGAAGCCGATCAGAACCGGCAGGCTGCCGAGCGCAAAGGCACCGCAAGCTTTAAGACCGGTGAGACGCACAGGCTCCAGTTCCCTGCTTTTCTGCGCCGACACGGTATAACGCTGCTTACGCCGCGCCCATCGTTCAAATGCCACGAGGGCAACCACGATGAATAACATGGAAAGCGCGATCTGCGCCGCACCTGGCAGGTCGGATTTCGTGACCCATGTGGTATAGACCGAAACGGTGAGTGTTCGGACACCAAGGAATTCCGATGCGCCGATATCGTTCAGCGCTTCCATCAGGGCAAGGCTGATGCCGACCGCGACGGCCGGGCGTGCCAAAGGCACCGCAACCTTGAAGAAAGCCGCGCGTCTGGAAACGCCAAGCGTGCGTGCTGCTTCAAGCAGGTTGCCCGCCTGCGTGAGGAACATGGCGCGCACAGGAATATAGACATAGGGAAACAGCACGAAACCGAGCAGGATGATGCAGCCCGTCATGGACCTTATGTCCGGCAGGCGGAATTCACGCGGGCTGGAATAGCCCAGCAGCCAGCGGATCGCCCCCTGCACCGGCCCGATCGGATGCAGGATATCGAGATAGGCGTAAGCGACGATATAGGTGGGCATGGCGAGCGGCAGCAGCAGCGCCCATTCCAGTATTTTGCGGCCGGGAAAATCATAGGCCGTAACCAGCCAGGCGGCAAATGTGCCGATAACACCGGCCAGCAACCCGACGCCGAGCATCAGAACTGCGGTATCCGGCAAAGCCGTCAAAATCACGCTCGAACCAAGATGGGACCACAGGCCATCAGACCCCTGCACCGCCTGCGAGACGAGTGCCAGAACCGGCAGCATTGCGCCACAGACCGCTGCCAGAGACAGGCTCAGCCACCAGAAGGAGGATGAAAACCTTGGTCTTGCGCGGGGCATCAATGGCTGGACGGCGTCTGGATTCATGAGCTTCTTGAAAATACAGGGAAGGCGCCCGCGGATGCGAACGCCTTCCAACTTGTTGTCGCCAATTGGCCTTTACTGGTCGAAACCGACCTTGTCGACCAGCTCGCTCGCCTGTCTGCGATGAGAGACGATCTCCGTCAGCGACTTGTTGTCAACCTTCAGGGTGCCGAAGGAGGCAACGATGTCGTTGAGTGCTGCGCCCTGCCTGACCGGATATTCGAAGTTGGCTTCGGCATAGATCTTCTGGGCTTCGTCCGAAACAAGGTATTCCAGAAGCTTGACGGCTTCGGCCTTGTTCGGAGCGTTCTTGGCAACAGCCGCACCGCTGATGTTGACCTGCGTGCCACCATTCTTGAACGTCGGCAGAACGACCTTGATCGCGTCGCCCCACTTCACCTGCTCCTCGCCGCCTTTGCCCGAGCGCATCAGGCCGACATAATAGGAGTTGGCGATGCCGATATCGCAAATGCCACCGAGGATATCCTTGGCAACGTCACGGTCGCCGCCGCCTGCCTTGCGGGCCAGGTTTTCCTTGACGCCGGCAAGCCACTTTTCGGTGTCCGCTGCGCCATAGTGAGCGATGTAGTCGGCAAAGAGAGCCGTATTATAGGGATGCTGGCCGGCACGAATGCAGATCTTGCCCTTCCACTTCGCATCTGCCAGGTCTTCATAGTTGAAGGAGGCAAGGTCGAGATCCTTCGCCGCATAGAGAACGCGGGCACGCATGGAAAGTGCGAACCAGTGGCCCTTGGCATCGCGAAGTTCCGCCGGAATAGCCTTGTTCAGGGTTTCGGATTCAACCGGCTGGGTAACACCCTTTTCCGCGAGATCGACGAGATTGCCGGCATCCACCGTCATCAGCACGTCGGCAGGTGAGCTTGCGCCCTCGCTCAGAACGCGCTCTGCAAGACCATCCTTGAGGAATACGGTGTTGACCTTGACACCGCTGGAGGCCGTGAAGGATTCCAGCAGGGGCTGGATCAGGGCCGGCTCTCTCGTGGTGTAGATGTTCAGTTCAGCAGCGCTGACTGATCCCGCTGCAAAAGTGACCGTGCTGGCAAGCAGGGCAAGTCTGGCAAATTTCGTCATGGTGTGTCTCCCTCTTCGATGGCGCAATATAGGGGGAGCAAACATCATACATGACGTATCAAATCAAGTTTTATTTGGCCGTTTTCAGGAGGGTTTCGATCACCAACAGTTGAAAATGGAGCGAAAATAAACATGCAAATCCGCTCATTCAACTTCAGGTAAATATCAGGACACCCTTCGGATCGATGCCGAAGCGCACGGCCTTGGTCTTGGCGGGTGTGCGCTGCATCGTCCTGACGCGCAGGTCGGCTGGAAGGCCGGGAACGGCTATGCCGAGCTGTTCGATCTCGCCGAGGAACACACGACTTGATATCTCGCCGGCAATCCCGTCTTTCGCAGCGCTGTCCTCGATGATCGAAATCGCATTGGGGCGAACATAGGCGGTGGCGGCAAGACCTTCCGCCAGACCGGACGCATCGCCCAGAGGCCCGAGCGGCGTTTCCACCCGCCCCTCCCTCACCCTGCCCTCGATCTTGTTGAAGGCGCAGAAAAAATCGGCGGCGTAGCGGCTTTTGGGATGATCGTGGATTTCGTAGCCCGTGCCGCTCTGGACGATACGACCGCGCTGCATCAGCACCACACAATCGCCGGCGGAAAGCGCTTCTTCCGGATCATGGGTGACCATGATCGCCGTCGTGCCCAGTTGCCGCAGGACGCCCAGCGTTTCCTCGCGCACAGTGTCGCGCAATCCCCGGTCCAGATTGGAAAAGGGCTCATCCATCAACAGCAGGCCCGGTTGCGGGGCAAGGGCGCGGGCGAGGGCTACGCGCTGCTGCTCACCGCCCGAAAGCGTGTGGGGATAGCGCTTGGCCAACTCCTGCAGATGAACGTGCTCGATCATCTCCGCAGCCCGGCGGCGGGCCTCGGCTTTTGGCAATGACCTGAGACCAAACATCACATTCTGTTCGACGGTGAGATGCGGGAAGAGCGCATAATCCTGAAAGACGAAACCGATATTGCGCTTTTCCGGTTCCACGAAACCAGCCGGACCAGCAACGACTGCGCCATTCACACAAACGCTGCCATGATCCGGCGTTTCCACACCCGCTATAATGCGCAGCAGGGTCGATTTTCCACAGCCGGAACGTCCCACCAGACAAATGATTTCGCCGCGTTCGACGGTCAGATCGATATCGGACAATACATCCGTATCGCCGAATCTTTTTCCGACCGATTTCAGTTCAAGCGCTGCGTTGCCTGCCATTTCCAATCCTGCCCTGCTTTGCGAATTATGTTGATCGCTCAAATCAGGATTAAAGTCAAAAGGCGGGGAAAATAGGTTTCCATTCACGAGGTTGCGAGATGTTCGGCAGGAATATTGACGTTTACGTTAGAGTTAAATAGGCTTTGCCGATACGATGGACGTCAAGTGATTAGACGTCTATCATTCGTCATCGGGGAGCGGAGGAGCAGTCGATCCGGTGACGCCACATGCGGTTCCCTCAATCCGGCCATTACGCCGGTTGATTGGGGGTCTCATGATGATCAGGCAGCTTATAGCGCCTTTCATGCGTTCCATCGAACGCACGGCGCGACAGAGACTCTGGGAGGAGAAGCATGAGTGAATTGTCCCTGGGACATCCGGAAAATGTCAGCGCAGAGAAGCGCTGGCTGGTATCCTACCCGCCGGGCGTACCTTCCGAAATCCCCGCATCCGCCAATACCTCCCTTGTCGAACTTCTCGAAAAGAGCTGCGCGAAATTTGCCGACAGGAAGGCCTTTTCCAGCATGGGAAAGTCCCTGACCTACCGGGATCTGGATATTGAAACCCGCGCGGTGGCAGCCTGGCTGCAATCCAGAGGGCTGGAAAAAGGCGACCGGGTTGCCGTGATGATGCCGAATATCCTGCAGAACCCCGTCGCCGTATACGGAATTTTGAGGGCAGGCATGATCGTGGTCAACGTCAATCCGCTCTATACGCCGCGCGAGCTGGAACACCAGCTGAAGGATTCCGGCTCAAAAGCACTTTTCGTACTGGAGAATTTCGCCCATGTGGCGCAGCAGGCGGTGCCGAAAACCGCCGTCAGACATGTGGTCGTTGCGGCCATGGGTGATCTCCTCGGCCTCAAGGGACATATCGTCAATCTTGTGGTTCGCAAGGTGAAGAAACTGGTGCCGGCCTACGCTATTCCCGGCTCCATCAGCTTCAAGGCCGTGTTGAAGGAAGGTCAGGGATTTTCCCTGAAGGCGGTCCGCCTCCTGCCGCAGGATATCGCATTCCTGCAATATACCGGCGGAACGACGGGCATTTCCAAAGGTGCGATCCTCACCCACGCCAATCTTCTGGCCAACAAGGCGCAGATCAGCCTCTGGCTGGATGCTGCTTTCACCCAACGCAAGGACCGTCCAGAAGTCCTCAACTTCATCTGCGCGCTGCCCCTGTGCCACATCTTTGCACTGACAGTGAATTCGCTGATGGGCATCGCGCTTGGCGGCCATAACCTGCTGATCGCCAATCCACGCGATATTCCCGGCTTCGTGAAGGAGTTGTCGCATTATCGACCGCATATTTTTCCGGGTATCAATACGCTGTTCAACGCGCTGATGAACAATGAGGATTTCCGCAAGCTCGATCTGTCCTCGCTCATTCTCGTTCTCGGCGGCGGCATGGCGGTGCAGAGGCCGGTGGCCGAGCGTTGGCTTTCCATGGTCGGCTGCCCGATCGCCGAAGGTTACGGGCTATCGGAAACATCGCCCGTTGCCACCGTTAACAGACTCGATGCCACGGAATTCAGCGGCACCATCGGCCTGCCTATTTCCTCTACGGAAATCGACATTCGCGACGAGGAAGGCAAAAGCCTGCCGACCGGCGAGGTCGGCGAGATCTGCATTCGCGGGCCGCAGGTCATGGCCGGTTACTGGCAGCGGCCGGATGAAACCGCGAAAGCAATGACCGAAGACGGCTTCTTCCGTTCAGGCGACATGGGCTTCATGGACGAGCGCGGCTACACCAAGATCGTCGACCGCAAGAAGGACATGATCCTCGTTTCCGGTTTCAACGTCTATCCGAACGAGATCGAGGAAGTGGCCGCCAGCCATCCCGGCGTGTTGGAATGCGCGGCAATCGGGGTTCCCGACGAACATTCCGGCGAGACCGTCAAGCTTTTCGTCGTCAAGAAGGATCAGTCGCTGACGGAAGCGGAACTCAAGGCCTTCTGCGCCAAAAGCCTGACAAACTACAAACGGCCGAAAATCATCGAGTTCCGAACGGAGCTGCCGAAATCGAACGTCGGCAAGATCTTGCGGCGTGAGTTGCGCAATCTGAACTAAAGGACGAGAGCCGGGTGACCGGCTCTTTTCTTTTCTCCCAGTCCATTTCTTTTACCGAAGTCGCCTTGATTTGGTCGCCTGAAAAAGAATAGTTTCCTCATCCTTCCAGGAAGCCGAGGAGCACGAGATGCAGGCCACCATCGAAAAACTGAAAGCAACGGCAAGCAGCACAGCCGCAACCGATCTGCGCGCTGCTTTTGCGGCCGACGACAAACGATTCAGCCGTTTCAGCGCCAAATTCGATGACCTGCTGATGGACTATTCCAAATGCGCTGTTAATGACGAAATCGTCACGCTTCTCGAACAGCTGGCGCGCGACGGTGGCGTCGAGGCAAAGCGCGAGGAGATGTTCTCCGGCAAGGCGATCAATTTCACCGAAGATCGTGCCGTGTTGCACACCGCACTGCGCAATCGCTCCAACACGCCGGTTCTCGTTGACGGCAAGGATGTGATGCCGGATGTGAACGCCGTTCTTACCGCCATGGGCAAGTTTGCCGACGCCATTCGCTCCGGTTCCCTGAAAGGTGCGACCGGCAAGAAGATCACCGACATCATCAATATCGGTATCGGCGGCTCCGATCTCGGCCCCGTCATGGCGACGCTGGCGCTTGCGCCTTTCCATGATGGTCCGCGTGCGCATTTCGTCTCCAATATTGATGGCGCGCATATTGCCGACACGCTGAAGCTCGTTGATCCCGAGACCTCGCTCTTCATCGTCGCCTCCAAAACCTTCACCACAATCGAAACGATGACGAATGCCGCGACCGCACGCCGTTTCATTGCCGACAAGCTGGGTGAAGAGGCTGTGAAGCACCATTTCGCCGCCGTTTCGACAGCATTGGAAAAGGTTGCCGCCTTCGGCATCGAGAGCGATCGCATCTTCGGTTTCTGGGACTGGGTTGGCGGACGTTATTCGATCTGGTCGGCTATCGGCCTGCCGCTGATGATCGCCATCGGGCCGGAGAATTTCGGAAAGTTTCTGGATGGCGCGCATGCCATGGACAAGCATTTCCGCGAGGCGCCGATCCGTGAAAACCTGCCGATGCTGCTCGGTCTCATCGGATTTTATCACCGCAACGTGCTGAACTATTCCACGCGGGCGATCCTGCCCTATGACCAGCGCCTGTCGCGTTTTCCTGCCTATCTGCAGCAACTCGACATGGAATCGAACGGCAAGGGGGTGACGATCGACGGGACACCTGTCGAAGGCCAGTCCGGCCCGGTCGTCTGGGGCGAACCCGGCACCAACGGCCAGCACGCCTTCTACCAGCTCATCCACCAGGGCACGAGCGTCATTCCGGCGGAATTCATGATCGCCGCCAACGGTTTCGAACCAGAACTGCGCCATCAGCACCAGCTTCTCATCGCCAATTGCCTGGCGCAGTCGGAAGCCCTGATGAAGGGCCGCACGCTGGCTGAGGCGAAAGCCCAGCTCACCTCCAAGGGCATGGAAGACAGCCAAGCCGATTTCATCGCGCCGCACCGCGTTTTCACCGGCAACCGCCCGTCCATTACCTTCGTCTACGACAAGCTGACGCCATTTGCGCTTGGCCGTCTGATCGCGCTCTACGAACACCGCGTCTTCGTGGAAGGCGTGCTGTTCCGCATCAACTCCTTCGACCAGTGGGGTGTGGAGCTTGGCAAGGAACTGGCAACCGGCCTGCTTCCCGTCGTTGAAGGCAAGGAAAGTGCAGCCGGCCATGACAGCTCGACACAGGGTCTGGTGAAGGCGCTGTCGGGACTGGCGGGGTAAAATTCTTGCTCCCTTGATGATTACGAAAGCCGGAAGGAAACTTCCGGCTTTTTCAATTCAGCATCGATGGAACGCCGATTGGAGGCACATATGGCACTGCGGCAAGGCAAGGATTTTCTGGCGTTTCATGACCTGCCTGAAGATGCGGTGCTGTCGATCATAGACCGTGCAGGCAGTCTGGCGCAGGACTGGTCAAAGGGCACGATGCCGCAGCTGCTCAAGGGAAAACGCATCGGGCTGATCGTCGACGATACCGGTTGGCGCAACACCGCTGCCTTCGATCTCGGCATTCAGGCCATGGGCGGTGTTTGTGTCACCGTCCCGATCAGCTTTAATGGCCGCGAAGAAATTGCCGACCTGGCGGGCTATCTCGACAACTGGTTCGATCTAGTCATTATCCGCACGAAAGAACTCTCGACCCTCCGGGCGCTTGCGGGCGAAATGCGCGCACCCGTCATCAACGCGCGGACCAAGTCCAATCATCCCTGCGAGACGCTTGGCGATCTTGCCCACATCAAAAGCTTGAGAAGCCGGGTCGACGGTCTCAAGATCGTCGGCGTCGCGCCGGATGCCAATATTTTGCGCTCGTGGGTCGAGGCCTCGATGTCCCTGCCAATTCAGGTCACACAAGTTTACCCCGAACAATGGCACGTCACGGATGCTGCGCTCATCAACCCGAATTTCCGGGCCAGCTCTGATATAGCGGAGTTGCTGGACGCGGATGTGGTCATTACCGATTCCTGGCCCGCCGGTTCGGATCATATCCTGATCAACTACCGTATATCCGCATCCCTTCTCGACAGGATGCAGCCCGAGGTGATCTTTTTACCCTGCCCGCCGGTCGCCCGTGGTCAGGAAGTGACGGCAGATGCAATGTCGCATCCGGCCTGTCAAAGCCGGCCCGCAAAGGCATTTCTTCTGCACGCGCAGAATGCTCTGATGGAATTTCTCCTCGCCTGAGGCGGCGCCGGGCGCCTCAGATATACAGCGCCGCCATCTTGCGCCAGGCGCCTGCCCGATGAGCACGTCCCTCCCAGACATGCAACTGATGCCCTATCTGCTTGTCGTTAAGAACCCGGCTCAGGTGATGATTGTTGTCCAAAAACGGATCGGCATCGCCGATGGTGAAAACCATGTCGATGCGGCGGAGGTTTTCAAGCCGCCAGCCGCAGGCGAGGTCCGGCAGAAAGTGGCTCGGCATGTGGAAATAGACATCGTCATCGTAGTAACCGTCGAACAGATCGCCGAAGGATTCCACCTTCATCGTCAGATCGTAGCGGCCGGAAAAGGCGACGAGCTTGCGGAAAAGATGTGGGTGACGAAAGACGAGGCTGGCGGCCTGAAACGCGCCGAGACTGCAGCCCTGCACGATGGTATCGCCATGCGGGTTTTTCTTAGCCATCAGCGGCAGCACTTCATTGAGAATATAATCTTCGAAGGCGGCATGGCGGCGAATGCGCTCGGACGGGTGATTATGGGCCGCATAAAAGGTCTCTTTGGCCAGCCCCTCGATACAATAGAGCTGAAGATGACCGGCCTCCACTTTATCGGCCAGACTGTCGACAAGGCCAAGTTCCTCATATTCAAAGAAGCGCCCGTCGCGTGTGGGAAACATCAGCACCTTGGCGCCAGAATGACCGAATATCAACAGCTCCATATCACGATGAAGCCTTTGACTATACCAGCGGAGATATTCGCGTTTCATGGCACCTTGAAAAACTGTCTGACCTTGTCCCTGTGGACCGCATCTTGGGATGCACTGTCAGCGTATTCGAAATGTCCCGCGTCTAGGATGAAGATTTCATTAAATTTTGAGAGCGGCAGGGCATTGGCAACCGCAAACTGGCACGGCGGCGCCACCGCCGGATCGAACAGGGCGGGCGCGACCAGCATCGGCACTTTTATGCGGGAAGCCGCAGAAGCGGCATCGAACAGACGCAGCATTTCCAGCACATTGGCATGGGTCTTCTGATAGGTCTGGACCGCATCCGCGCTGCCGACGGTCGGCAGCGTCAGCCAGAACGGCCGGTGTCCGAATGTCGGTACGACCAGATGGCCCCGGTCAATGCGCGCATCATATGGTATCGCCAAAGCCCCAATCCCGCCCCCGAAGCTGATGCCGCTGTAGCCCACCTGCCCCTCCAGCCATGGATAGAGCGTGACGAGCGTGGAGACGGCGATCCACAGATCATCGACACAGCCACCGATGATGTAGTCGTCTTTTCTGTCGATGTTGTAGAGGACATGAAGGGCCGGGTCAGACGAAATCGGCGGACAGGCGCTTAGCGAAAGCCCGCGAAAACAGGGAAACAGCACGGCCGTTTCTTCAACCGGCACATCGAAATCGGGCTCTCCCCGCCCGCCATAACCATGGCCGACAACAAGTCCGCGCCGCACCTGTCCTTTGCGCGGCAGAAGCATCCATCCACCGATGCGGAAGCCGCCGGTGGATGTGTATGAGATATCGAGAACATGCCAGCGGGGATGGCTGAGTTTGCTCTTGCGCAGCACCGGTCGCGGATCCGTGGCCAGCGCGTGGCGACAACGCTTCTTCCAGAAATCATCAAAGCCCGGCGGCGCCTCAGGCGGGATAATGGCCAGCAACTGCTCGCGCCGCATGCCATAGGTCGGGTCGAAATCGAAAGGATGGGTTGTTGGAACGCTCATGCGATGCTTGTTTCGTGAAAGACCGGCCGACACAAGCTTCTTGATATCCAAATATCGATTTTTTACGACCCCGGCCCAGGCAGGAGTGATGAACCGCCTTTTCAAAACGGTTCAACCATATCCTTTACAATCCGATTTCATGCGCGAAGGGCGGATTTGCGCCAGCTCGCGAGACGGTCACCGCAGCAGCCTTTGCGCCGAGCGCCAAAGCCTTTCTGATCTGCTCTTCCGTCAGCGAAGCGACCTGCGCCTTCGTCAGAAGCCCCTGCATTTTCAGCGAGGCGAGAATGCCGGCGTCGAAGGTGTCGCCCGCGCCGACGGTATCGACGACCTCCACCCGCTCGGAAGCCACTTCCACCTTGAAATTGGCGGTGTAACCGACCGCACCCTTGGCGCCACGGGTGACGACGACCAATTTCGCGCCATGGTGCAGCCAGTGGCGAGCGAGCGTGTCCTCATCACCTTCCAGACCGAACCATTCGAGGTCTTCGTCGGAGAATTTAACGATATCCGACATGGCAGCCATAAGGCGGATGCGGGCCATATGCGACTGCTTGTCCTTGATGAAACCGGGGCGGATATTCGGATCGAGGGAGATGACTCGGCTTTGATGCTCGCGCATCATCAGCGCCTCATAGGTGCTGCCGCAGGGTTCCGGAATGAGGCTGATCGCGCCGAAATGCAGCGCCTCGCAATCGGCGCCCAAGGCCGGAAGCTCTGCCTCGGTGATCATCCGGCCGGCGGTGTTTTCGTCATAAAAGGCGTAGGTGGCATGGCCATCGACGAGCTTGACAAAGGCGATGGTGGTCGGCCGTGAAAGCGTTGCGCAATAGCTGAAATCCACGTTGCTCGCCCGCAGGGTTGTCCGCAGGATATCGCCCATCATGTCATCGGAAAGACCCGTGAAGAACGCGGACGGGACGCCGAGACGCCCGAGCGCAATGGCCGTGTTGAAGACTGCTCCGCCTGCATAGGGGGCAAAACCCGCCTCACCCAGCGTCGTCTGCCGGGGCAGCATGTCGATCAGGGCTTCACCACAACACAGGATCATTACGGTCCTCCTCAAACAGCAAATCAAATGGACTTAAATCGATTTAGACGAAGATCGATCGGAAGGCCAGCCACAAGCTGGCTGGCCGCATCCGAAATTAAGATTGCGGCAATTCGCTGACGCCGCCGCGCTTTGCGGACCAAGGCAGCGGGTTATCGAGGAAGGCCTCGACCTCCGACAGGGTCTTTTCGTCGAACAGCTTTTCAGCCCGGGCAACAGCGAGAACATCGCGCCAGGTCGTGAGATAATGCAGCTTGACATTGCCATTGGCGAAGCGCGCTTCGGCCTGTTCGAAAATGCCGTAATAGAAGAGCGCAATACCGTGATCGACAATGCCGCCTGCCGCGCGGATGGCGTCGATGAAGGTGAACATCGAGCCGCCAGCCGTCGTCAGGTCCTCAATGACGAGCACGCGGGCGCCTTCCGGCATATGGCCTTCGATCTGGGCGTTGCGGCCATGGCCCTTTGGCTTCTTGCGGCAATAGATCATCGGCAGGCCAAGACGCTCAGCAAGGAAAGCCGCGAAGGGAATGCCCGCCGTTTCACCGCCCGCGACACAGTCGAATTTCTCGAAACCGGCCTCGCGCATCACCGCCGCTGCCGCAAAATCCATCGCCGCAGAGCGAATACGCGGGAAGGAAATGAGCTTGCGCATGTCGATATAAACAGGGCTCTTCATGCCCGAAGCGAAGGTGTACGGGCTTTCCGAATTGAAGTGGACCGCCTTGATTTCCCACAACATCTTCGCAACCAGTTCTGCAACGACAGTGCGGTCAGTGAATGTGAAATGGTTCATAGGCGTTCTCCTTTTTCGGCCTTCATAACAAAACCGCCGGCAGTGCCGGCGGTCATTAAAAAAATCAGCTCACGTCCCAATGAAGCGGGAACATCGGATCAAATACGGTCACCGGCCCGGCGCCCGTCTCGATCTTGGCGGGAAACGACACCGGCTCCTCGCGCTTCACTAGCGTGATGGTCTCCTCATTTGGCGCCAACCCGTACCAGGCTGGGCCGTTGAGGGAAGCGAAGGCTTCCAGCTTGTCGAGAGCGTTTTCCTGCTCGAAGACATGCGCAAGACAGCTCATGGTGTTGATCGAGGTATATATGCCGGCGCAGCCGCAGGCGCATTCCTTCAGCGGATCGACATGCGGGGCGGAATCGGTGCCGAGGAAGAAGCGGGCATCACCCGAAATCGCGGCCGCACGGAGTGCCAACCGGTGCTCCTCGCGCTTTGCGACGGGCAGGCAGTAATAATGCGGCTTGATACCACCGACCAGAATGGCGTTGCGGTTGATGATGAGATGGTGAGTGGTGATGGAACCGGCGAGATTGGCCTTGGACGACTTTATGTAGTCCACGCCATCGCGGGTGGTAATGTGCTCCATCGTCACCTTGAGCTCAGGCAGGCGCTGGCGCAGCGGCTCCAGAACCGTGTCGATGAAGGCTTTCTCGCGGTCGAAAATATCGACCTCCGGCGTCGTCACCTCGCCATGCACGCAAAGCGGCAGGCCGATTTTCGCCATGCGTTCCAGAACCGGCATCGCCTTGTTGAAATCGCGCACGCCGCCGTGGGAATTGGTGGTCGCGCCGGCCGGATAGAGCTTCACGGCGGTGATAAGACCGCTTTTCTTGCCCTCTTCCACGTCGTCGGCCTGCGTGTCCTCGGTGAGATAAAGCGTCATCAGCGGCTCGAAACGGTCGCCCGCAGGAATGGCCTTGACGATGCGTTCGCGATAGGCGCGGGCATCGGCGCAGGTGACCACCGGTGGCACCAGGTTCGGCATGATGATTGCGCGGGCGAAATGGCGGCTCGTATCCCCGATCACGCCTTCCAGCATGGCGCCATCGCGCAGATGCAGATGCCAGTCATCAGGGCGGCGAAGGGTGAGCGACTTCATCGGGATACCTCGGAGCATGACGGAATTGGCGCCCGCTTAGCATCTTTCGTCACAGGAAAACAGCCGCCGAGAGGCATCGGGCGGCTGTAAATGTCATTTTTTTGAAGCGAGCTTCAGATGCCGCCCGCTTCGGGACCCCACACATCCGTCATGGCAAAGCCGTCCGCAAAGGGATCGAAGGGGTCAAGGCCGACCTGGTGCAGCCCGAAGGTGAAACCGCGGCCGGCAATGGTGGGAATGACCGCCGGACGACCTGCCACTTCGGTGACGGCGGAAAGGCCGACATCGAATTCCGAACCGATGATCGAACGGGATTTGTATTCGTCTCCCACCTTCACCTTGCCGCGCGCATAAAGCGTGGCGAGATTGGCGGAATTGCCGGTACCGCAGGGCGAGCGATCCGCCCGGCCCGGCCACATGGTGGTGCAGGTGCGGATGGAACCATCGGCATCCACATCGCGGAACATCACATAGGCCACGCCTGATATGGCGGGGATTTCGGGATGCACGACCGTCATTTCACTGTTGACGAGGTCCTTGAGGATCATGCCCGCAGCAACCAGTTTCGCTGCATTGGCCTTTTCGATGGTCAGGCCGATCTGGCGCACATCGACCAGCGCGTAAAAGATGCCGCCATAGGAAATATCCATCGTCACCTTGCCCCATTCGGGCGTGTCGATGGTCACATCCAGCTCATGCACGAAGGACGGTACCATGGTCAGCTTGACCTTTTCGCAGCGCCCGTCGCGGCAGGTGGCGGTGGCCTTGACCAGACCGGCGGCCGTTTCCAGAATGACGACCGTTTCCGGCTCCTGCATCTCCACCATGCCGCTTTCCAGAAGTGCTGTCGTCGCGCAGATGGAATTGGAGCCGGAACTGGCATGCGCCTGATCCGGCTGGAGAATGACGAAGGCTGTATGGGCATCCGGGTGTTTCGGCGGCAGCAGAAGATTGACTGACCCCATGGGCGTGCCACGCGGCTCCAGCGTCAGAAAGCGGCGCAGGGCTTCCCCTTTTGGATCGGTATTCATCCAGTCAAGCTGCTCGGCCACGGTGTTGCCGGGAATTTTCGGCGCGCCGCCGGTGACGACACGGCCGATTTCGCCTTCGCAATGAACATCGAGAAGCTGCAGGGTGCGTTTCCAACGCATGGGATCTTACTCCGGAAGTTGAGCTGTTGACCCGACCATATAGGTAAAAATACAAGCTGTATACAAATCTGCGCGAGCTGGATGGCGAAAATCGCTTATGGTTTTCGCCATCCAGTTCTCATCATGATCTAGCGATTTCGGCACTCCGCCCGGTTACGATTGGCGGCGGCGTCGCAATTCACTCGCGAAGACTGAACTGCCTGATCGTCCACCACGGAGCCGGCCGTATCACCAACCGATCCGACGGTGTTTTCAACAGAGCGACCGAGCCTCTCCACCTGCCTGCCGTAATTTTCACGCGTGCGCGGATCGAACACCGCAATGGGCGCGCTGACCACGACGCTTGCCGCCGTTCCAACCGTTTGCGCGGCACCGATGCTGACCGCGCCCAGCGCCTCCCCCAGACCGACATCGGAATCCGTCACAGTCTGGCCGGCAATGAGGCGGTCGCCGATCAGGCGCACGACTTCAGGGCTTTCTGCAAATTTGCCGTGGTTCAACCGGTCACCGGATTGCAGCTTGGTCAGATCGAGTACAGTGATGCCGGCCTTTTCCAGCTGGCTGCGATAGGGTTCGACGGAAGGGTCGATCTGGCCCAGACGGTCGACATTGCCGGAAATGCGGCGCGACAGGCTGAGCGCACGGTCATCCTGCGAGACGAACAGGGTGAATTTCGGCGGCGCCTTGCCGAAGCTGGCGAACTGCCGGCTGAACACGTCCACATCGAGATCTGGTGCTGCCAGAATGACATTGCTGATCTTCGGATCGACGCGGCCGTTGCGGATGGCCATCTGGCGCAGCGCCTCCACGGCAAGCCATGTGCCCATGGAATGCGCCATGACCGTGACCTCGCCGATCGACTTGTCCTTTGCCAGACGGGTCAGCATTTCCTCAAGCGCATCGCGCGAGTAATTGGTGCTTTCCTTGTCGTAATTATAGTCGAAAATACTCGCCCGTGACGGCCATGTGAAAACCACAGGCACGACATCCGAGCCGGAATCATAGACGATCTGCGCAAAGCGATAGACCGATTCCTCGTAACGATTGTTGAAACCGTGCACGAAGACCAGAACGCGGCGGTCCTTATGGATATGTTTGCTGATCCAGCTTTTCGTCTCCGCTTCGGAACGAACAGGCTCAACCGCCACCGTGGTGAAATCCTTCAGAGGGTTAGGCGGCAGCTTCTTCGGCCACTGCACCTGCCCGACCTTGCGGTTGGCCTTGGGCGGAATGGAGATGGTGACGGCATCGACCTTCAAGCCGGTTCCGCGTTCGCCGCCGAAAAGCACGGCTGCATTGTCCGAGGGAGCTCGCGTGGTGGCGACCAGGAGATTGACGGGCGTGGTTCCCGCCACGGTCTGCCCTGTTGGCGTCATGACCCCGATGGGACGCCCCCCGCAGCCAGCGAGCAGGGCAACAATCGCGATTATGGCTACGAAGCGGATTGGCATCACATCACTCTCCTGCAACCCAAAGGCAGCCGGATAGCGGCCAGAGGACAGGAATTTCTACCGGAGGCGGAACTGCCGCGCCAGCAACCATCGTGCAAGCGCGGAGATTTCCGCGCCGGTGTGTCCAAACAGACCCAATTTCCCCGCCTTGCGGAGCCGCGAGACGTGATTGTGACGTGCAGGCGAGTTCTATCGCTGCGGCAGCATTGTGCCCCTTTCGCGAAGGGCATTGTGCCAGGACAGCGCCTCTTCAATGAGGTGCGGCGTATGTCCGCCGCGTGCCACCGCTCGCTGGAAATAGTCCGTCAGGGCATCGCGATAGTGGGGGTGCACGCAATTTGCGATAATGACCGCAGCGCGCTCACGCGGGGCAAGGCCGCGCAGATCGGCCAACCCGATTTCCGTGACCAGAATATCCACATCATGTTCGGTATGGTCGACATGGCTGACCATCGGCACGACGCTGGAGATGGCGCCGCCCTTGGCAATCGACTTGGTGACGAAGATGGACATATAGGCGTTGCGGGCAAAATCCCCCGAGCCGCCAATGCCGTTCATCATGTGAGTGCCACCGACATGAGTGGAATTGACGTTGCCATAAATATCGAATTCCAGCGCGGTGTTGATGCCGATGATGCCGAGGCGGCGGATGACCTCCGGGTGATTGCTGACCTCCTGCGGACGCAGGATCAGCCTGCTCTTGTAATCGGCCAGTCGCGGCATGACCCGTTCGTTCATGGCAGAGGAGAGCGTGATCGATGAACCGGAAGCGAAAGTCAGCTTGCCCGCGTCGAAAAGCTCGAAGGTCGAATCCTGCAGAACTTCCGAATACATTTTGAGATCGTGAAACGGCGTATCGATGAAACCGTGCATGACGGCATTGGCGATGGTGCCGATACCGGCCTGCAACGGCTGGAGTTCGTGGGTCATGCGGCCATGACGGACCTCATTCAGCAGGAATTCGGTGAGATGGCCAGCAATCGCCTTGGTCTCGTCATCAGGTGGCAGCACCGTCGAAAAACTGTCGCTCTTGTCGCTCAGGACGATTGCGGCGATTTTTTCCGGCGGCACCGGAATGAACGGCAGACCGACGCGACTGTCCGTTGCCACCACGGGAATGGGCATGCGGGTCGGGCGTTTTGCGGGGATGAAAATATCATGCAACCCCTCGAGAACGTCGGGTTGCGACAGATTGATCTCAACGATGACCTTTTCAGCCAGAATGGCAAAGCTCGCCGAATTACCAACGGATGTGGTGGGCACGATACCGCCGTCCGCCGTAATCGCAACCGCCTCGATGATGGCCACATCCACACCGTGGATCTGGCCGCCGCGCAATTGCTCGACCGTTTCAGAAAGGTGCTGGTCGATGAACATCACCTTGCCGTCATTGATCGCCTTGCGCAAAGCGGGGTCGGACTGAAACGGCATACGGCGCGCCAGCATGCCCGCCTCCACCATGGTCTTGTCGAGATCATTGCCAAGCGATGCACCGGTCATCAGGGTGATCTTCATCGGGTGCGTCTTCGCACGCTCGGCCAGCGCCAGCGGTACCGCCTTTGCTTCGCCGGCCCGCGTAAAGCCGCTCATGCCCACCGTCATGCCATCCTGAATAAGGCCGGCAGCCTCTTCGGCGCTGACGATCCTGTTCAAGAGGGACGCGTTGCGGATACGCTTTTCAAGCATGCACTTCTCCATGATCTGCATTCCAGATGGCGCGTCACGTGGCTGGCCACCTCACCAGTGACTATGGCGCGGAGTTTCAACGATGAAACTGACATAGATCAAGGGTGTGAACGGGACCATGGCTTTGATCCATCAAATCTGATCGACAGACCGCAAGTGGCGCATCGGCGCGACAGGCTGCAGGGCCATCGCAGCATCGCAGCCGACCGCAACCGCTGATGAGGCGTATGGATCGCCTCATTACATACCGGAGGGTTGCCTCAGCTATTGCCCGCAATCAGGGGCCTTCGCATGCGGAGGCCTGACCCAGCACGACCTGCCCTACTTCGACATCATAGGCACGCATGCCGAATGTACCGAGGCTGATCACCCGGTAACAGGGGTTGCCGCCGGTCCACAGGGGATCGACAACCTCGATATCGGTGATGAAGCGATGCGCGCAGGCCTGGCCGGAACTATAGGCGATGCCTTCAGCGCTGGTGCCCGCCATCGGAACGTGAATATGGCCAAAAACAATATGGCGCACGCCGGCCGGATGTCTGCCTAGACGCTGCATAACCGCGCCGTCATCATGCATGCCGATGTTTTCGAAATGCCGGATACCGCAATCCATTGGCGGGTGGTGAAGGAAAACTGTCACGGGAAGGTTGCCAGCGCCTTCAAGCGCCTTGTCCAGCCATGTCAGGCGATCCGCACCGTACATGCCGCCGATGACATCGGCCTCGTGGCTGTCGAGAAACAGCAGCCGGCCGAATTCGGTATCGATAAAGGACTGGATATAGCCGTTTTCATCCCTTGGCTGTTCGGGAAAGGCCGCCACGAATTCCGGACGGCGGTCGTGATTGCCGAGCATCAACCGCACGGGCAAGGACACGGACGCCAAAATGTCGCGAAGGAGTTCATAGGCCTCCGGCTCGCCGTAATTGCAAAGATCGCCCGTCATCACCAGAAGGTCGGCGTCTGCGTGTTTTTCGACAATATCTGATATCGCCGCGCGCAACTGCTTCTCGGGATCCACGCCGTTTATCGCGATGCCTGGCGGCAAAAGATGGGTGTCTGTAATCTGGATGATCTTCATTGTCGGTCTTTCTGCATAAAAATGGCTGCGGGAATGTGGTTCCCGCAGCCTTTTCCATGGTGTCGCTTACTTCAGCAGGGCGTTGGTCTGCTCGACGATCTGCTTGAGGCCAGCTTCCGGCGACACTTCACCGCGCATGACGGTGCCGATGATATCGCGCTGGGTGCGCCAGATGCGGACGGAATCGCCACCGGGATAACCGGCCCACGGCAGAGAACGATCAGCCTGCAGCGAAGCTGTCTTCACATTCGGGTTCTCGGCGTAATAGGGAGCCAGGAAGTCGGCGCCGGTTGCCAGCTTGTTGGTCGGCAGGTAGCCGGTGATGCGCACGATGGTGTTCTGCGCCTCGGGGCCGGTGATCCACTTCAGGTACTTCCAGGCAGCATCCTGCTTGGCTTTTTCCTGCGTCAGTATAACGGCAGAGTTGCCGCCGGTCGGCACGCCGCCCTTTTCCTTGTTGTCGAGCGGGAAGGTTGCCGTCTTCAATTTGAAGCGGTCACCAACCAGGCCGGTGATGGTCTGAACGTGGGCCGGGGTTGAGAAGATGAAGCCGGTAAGGCCTGCACCGAACTGCTGGCGCGACTGGTCCCAGTCGAGCAGGTTCTGGCCACCTTCGGTGACGAACTGGCGGGTCATCTTCAGGGCGTTGAGGCCGATCTCGTTGTCGAACGCAACGGTCTTGGTCTTTTCGTCAACGAGCTTGCCGCCCTGTTCGAAAACAAGCGCCTGCCACAACCAGTCATCCGGCCAGCCATTGATGTCGTAGCTCATGCCCGCAAACTTCGGGTCGAGTGCCTTGATCTTCTTGGCGAGAGCGATCAGCTCCGGGAAGGTCGTCGGCATCTTGTCCGGGTCGCCGCCAGCCTTGGTGACGAGGTCGGAGTTGATGTAGATGATCGGCGAGGAAGCGTTGACCGGCAGGCCGTACTGCTTGCCGTCGATCTGGCCGAGAGCTGCCATCTTCGGGCTGTAGTTCTTGTCGAGGAAGGCCTGACCGCCTTCAGCCTGGATGAATGGGCTAAGATCGGTGATCTGGTTGCGCGGTGCGAGCGTGTGCACCAGTTCCGCCGTCAGGTTGTAACCCGAGAAATAAACATCGGGCAGATTGCCGGTGACGGCCGAGCGCAAGACCTGCTGCTGGCCTTCATTGTAGCCTGCGGCCGGAGCGAGGAAGTTGATCTTCACATCCGGGTTCTTCTTCATGAATTCATCGGCCAGCGGCTGATGGAATTTCGTGAAACCCGGCAGGTTGTAGAGAACGTTCAGCGTGATTTCGTTGGCAAGAACCGGCGTTGCGAGGCCTGCAAACGCCACGCCGAGTGCCAGACCGCCCATCAGAGCGCGTCGGTTGATTTTCATGTCATTCTCCAAAATGGGTTGGGAGGAGGAGTTCGAACGACGTCACTTGACGCCGGTCATGGTAATACCGGCGATGAAATGCCGCCGTGCGAGGAGGAAGCACAGCACCATTGGCGCGGTAATCAGTGTTGCGCCCGCCATCAGGGCACCGTAATTGGCGCCGGATTCGACATCCGCAAAAAGCATCATGCCGAGCGGGGGCGGGGCGAGATTGGTGTCGGAGACCACGATCATCGGCCAATAAAGGTCGTTCCAGTGGGCGACGAGCGAGAAGATCGAGAAAGCCGCGAGCGAAGGCAGCGAGCCGCGCAGCACCAGTCCCCAGCAAATCTCCATTTCCGAAAAACCATCCATGCGGGCCGCTTCGATGATTTCATCCGGGTAGCTGCGGAAGGACTGGTTGAACAGGAAGATGGCGAAGACCGACAGGAAGAACGGCATCATCATCGCGAAATAGGTGTTCAGCAGTTCCGTCTTCGCCAGACCGACGAAAAGCGGCAGGGCAAGTGCCTGAATTGGCACGCAGAGTGCCGCGATGATGAGACCCAGCAGCAGCTTGCGGCCCGGAAACCTGAGCTTCGCCAGCGCATAGGCCGCCGGCACCGATGTCAGGACCTGTACGACGAGGATACCGACGCAGACGATGACGCCGTTCAGCATGAAACGTGCCATCGGCACCTGGCTCGCTGCGCGGGTATAGTTTTCGACGGCATCGAATTTCGCCGGGATCGGCCAGAGCGAGACGTCGAATATTTCCGCAGGCGAGCGGATCGACGTCAACATCATCCAGTAGAACGGCAGCAGCATCACGAAAGCGCCGAGTGCCAGCACGAGATGCGGGAAGTATTTGCGAAGCGCGGCCATCAATAGTGCACCTTCCGGTCCATATGCAGCGTCTGGCCGATCGAGAGGATCAACACGATCGCGAGGAAGATCACCGTCAGCGCAGCGGCATAACCGGTGTTGGAATATTCGAACCCTTCAAGATAGAGATCGAAAAGCAGGGTTTCGGAACCGAAGCGGCCCTTGGTCAGCACGGCAACCGTCTCGAACACCTTGAAGGCCGAGATCGAGGTGGTGACCACCACGAACATCGTCGTCGGCCCCAGCATCGGCCAAGTCACCGTTAGGAACCGGTCGATCGGGTTTTTCGCGCCGTCCAGTCTCGATGCCTCGTGCAGATCCTTCGAAATGGCGGTGAGGCCGGCGAGGAACAGCACCATGTTGAAGCCCAGAACCTGCCAGACACCCATCAGCGCCATGGTGGGAATGAGCAGGACCGGGTTGGAGAGGAACGCGACGGGCTCGAAGCCGAACCACTTGATCGCCGCATTCACCGGGCCAAGCGAAGGATGCAGCAGAAATTGCCACACGGTCGCCATGGCGACGAGCGTTGCGGTGACGGGCAGGAAATAAGCGACTTCCCAGAAGGCACGGCTGCGCTTGCGATTATAAACGAGCAAAGCCACGCCGAGCGCCAGGAACACGCCGAAGGGAATGACGATGACCGCATAAATGGCGGTATTCGCCAGCGCGCGCAGGAAGACCGGGTCGTGGAAAGCCTTCACGAAATTGTCGAGACCCACAAAGCGGGTGGAGAGTGCGCCGAGCTTGTAATCTGTGACGGAAAAACCGGCCAGAACGAATATGGGAACTATATAGATTGCCAAAAGCAGCAGACTTGCCGGTGCCGCGAACATCAGGCCACGCCAGATCATCCGCCGGTCCGCCTTCGAGAGGCGCGGGCGAGACTTTGCGCGCGTGGCCGAGGAAAAATCAACCGCCGTCATGCCGGCACCATTTCACGCACCGTCGTCTTGCGACGCAGGCCGTCTGCGGCAAAAAGATGCACGCGCTCCGGCGCAAAGCCGAGGTTCATCACGCCGTTCTCATCGGCGCCCAACACCTCGCCCGCGGCCTGACGCAGGGTAATGGCGACTGTCTCGTCGCTCAGAAGACGGCAGTTCACGAAACGGTCCGCGCCATGGGTTTCGCTGCGGGTCAACCGCACCGCGAAGCCTTCGGCACCCGGGCGCAGATCCTCGGCGCGAAGACCAAGCGTCGCCGGGCCGGCATCACGACCAGAAGCCTCGACGCCAAGATCGCGGCCGAAAGCCGTGACCTTACCTCCAGCATGGATTTCCACCGGCAGCAGGTTGATCGACGGCGTGCCAATGAAGCGCGCAACCGTCAGTGTCGCCGGTTTCCGGTAAAGCTCGTCCGGCGTGCCCAGTTGCTCGATACGACCTTCCGACATCAGCGCTATGCGGTCCGACATTGTCATCGCTTCGATCTGGTCATGGGTGACGTAGATAAACGTCGCGCCCAACCGCCGGTGCAGCCCGGCAAGCTCCTCGCGCATGTGGGCGCGAAGCTTTGCATCTAGGTTGGAGAGTGGTTCGTCCATGAGGAATGCGGCAGGCGAGCGCACCAGTGCCCGGGCTAGCGCCACGCGCTGGCGTTGGCCGCCTGAAAGCTGGGCCGGCTTGCGGTCCAGCAGATGCGCGATCTGCAGGGTCTCGGCCGCCTGTTCGACGGCAGCATCGATCTGGCGCAAAGTTTCGGCAGGCGCCGCAAATCTTCCGATCAGCGGCAAGCGTGCAGCAAGCGGCAGACGTCGCATCCGAAGCGGCGTTGCGATGTTCTGGCGCACGCTCATATGCGGATAAAGCGCGTAGGATTGAAACACCATCGCCAGATTGCGGTCACTCGGATCGATCTCCGTCACATCCTGACCGCCGATCGTCACCGAACCGCGATCCGGCGTTTCCAGCCCCGCGATGATGCGCAGCAGCGTTGACTTGCCGCAGCCGGACATGCCGACGAGGGACAAAAATTCTCCGGGACGGATCGAGAGATCGATCTCTTTCAGAACATCGTCAGCTCCAAAGCCTTTTCCGATACCCGAAAGTTCAAGTGATTGTGGCGTCATTCTGCGCTCCTTTTCTGGAGCGCATATGCTTATATTGTATGACAATATGACGAAGGTTTGCAGAAAGTTCCGTGACACTGAAAAGCCCGGCAATCCCGGCTCATCGCCACGCCTTGCGATGCCGACCTTCATAAAAAGCCGCTAATATCAGGGGGCAGTTCGACTATCCGAGCTCGACGCTTGTTCACTGGCTCCGCGAGCCTCGCGGGCCCGGTTTCTAAACGGCTGCAAGAATCACATGAGCCTGAATTTTGGTGACGACTTCGTCGCTGCCATAGCGCGCTTCAATGGCGGATGCGGCGCAGTCCGTCGCGGCTTCAAGTTTTCCCGGCGCTCTGGCTTCGATTTCGGTCCGGAGAACGGTTCCCTGACAATAGGCGATGGCAGGAATGCGCGGTGACGATGCACGGCTTTGCGCCGCTATCGTCTCGATCACCACCCGAGAGAAGCCGGCACTTTCCAGCTCACCACGAATCAATGTCGTATCGTGGTAGCCGTGCGGGGTGCGGACCATGAAGCGCGGCGGATCGTCGGGAAACAGGCTTGCAAGGGCGTTCGTCACCTCATTCGCGAGATGATTCTCCTCGATGCGGTCCCATACGTTGAATAAATAATGGCCGCCGGGCTTCAGCACCCTCTTCGCTTCGCGATAGGCAGACGGGCGGTCGGGAAAAAACATCGCACCGAACTGGCAGATAACGAGATCGAAAGCAGCATTTTCGAACGGCAGCGCCTGAGCGTCGGCTTGGCGCCACCGGATGCGATTGTCGGACACCTGGCGCGACGCCGCAAAGTCAAGCATCGGCTGGTTGAGGTCTGTCACGACATAGTTTGCCGCGGGCGGTAATCCTGGTGCCAGTTCACGCGTGACAACCCCGGTACCTGCGGCGATTTCCAGAACATTGATCGGTGTCAACGCCGCCGCCCGCCGTGCCAGATCGCGGGCGAATGGCTCGAAAATCAACGGCACCATATAGCGGTCGTAGTTTTCCGGAATAGAGCCGGCAAAAACCTTGTCCGTTTCCAACATGGCTTCCACCCTGCGGTCAGCTGATGACCCCGGAACTTTAGCACATATACGGGAAATTCGGAATCTGTTCGGCCACGTGGGTTTTACGGATATGCCAACGGTGCCGATATTCTATCGACACGACAAACAGCTTTAGGCAAAGGCAGTATCATAGTATTTTTGTGGGAAGAGAAATGGCGCACCCGAAGAGATTCGAACTCCTGACCCCCAGATTCGTAGTCTGGTGCTCTATCCAGCTGAGCTACGGGTGCGTGCCGTTCCGGTCATTTCCGGTGGCGTGGCGATCCTCTAAAACGTCCTCATTCCGATTGCAAGCGATTTCGTTTCGAAATTGTCATTTTTCCGCAGCAATTCATGTATCTTATTGATTATACTAGAAATTCCATCAAGGGCATTTTTGAGTGGCCATATGGGGCGCATATTCCGGGAGGTGCGGCGATTGTGCAGGACCTTGTTCAGGCGAAGTCATCAGGCGGTTCGAGCGGCATGTACGGAGGCGGCGCGGTCGGCGATCTCGATGCGAAACTGCGTACCGGGACCGGGTTTTTCGACAAGCGCTATCGTGCCGCCATGGGCAAGCACAAGTTCCCGCGCAATGACGAGGCCGAGACCGGTGCCGCCGGAGCGGGCCGATCCCCGGAAGGCGGAAAACAGGTTCTCTTTCGCCTTGCGCGGCATTCCCGGCCCGTTGTCGTCTATCACGATGCTGACGACGTTGCCGGCCCTCTGGGCTGCAATCGACAGATGCCGAGGCGCCGCGTTCGCCGTGTCGGATTGCAGTGCCTGAACGGCGTTGCGACAGAGATTGTGGATCACCCGGAAAAGCTGCTCGGCATCCGCATCGACGGTGAGATCGGGCGGCACGCTATCGTGAAACTCGATGCCGCTTTCCGGATCGAGCGCCAGAATGTCACGCACATCCCGCACCAGAAGACTTAACTGCACCGTCTTGCGTTTCGGCGCGCCCTCCGTCGCCTGCCCGTAGGCCAGAACCTCGGTTGTATAGGCCACGGCGCGGTCGATCGTGCGCAGCAGTTTCGGCGCAAAGCTCCTGACCATCGGATCCTTGGCGTCCACCAGCCGGTCCGACATAAGCTGTGCGGATGACAGGATATTGCGCATGTCGTGGTTGATCTTCGAAACCGCCAGACCGAGATCCACGAGGTTTTTCTGTTGCCGCAGGGTTTTCTGCAACTCCGTCTGCATATCGGCCAGGTGACGGCCTGCGACGGACAGCTCGTCGCTTCCCTCCTCCGGCACGAAAATCCGCTCGGGATTGCCCGGTTCCTCGGAAAAACGCTGCATGCCGAGCGTCAGGCGACGTATGGGCCGGATCATGATGCGGTTGATGGAAACGAAGATGAGACCGGCGGTGACAAGCGACAGGACGATGGAGATCAGGAAAACATTGCGGGCATAAGCCAGCATCGCCGCCCGTAGTTTGTTTTCACCCAGCACGAGTTCAATGATGGTGTCGCTGTCTCCGACCACATCGAAAACGCGGATGACGCGATTGCCGCCAAACAGCAATGTGGAGAAGGCATCCCGTACCGCTGCCAGTTGCGAGACATCGGAAAGATCATATTGCTCATCGACCCCGGGTGGCGTTTCCGCCACGGCAAGCAGGCGCGATGTGCCATCCTTGCGCAGCGCAATCAGCTTCGCCCCGGTGGCCATCAGCGTGTCGTTCTGCACGCTCCGCGGCAATTCGGCCTGCAAGCCATCGATCACCGCGCCGGCTGCTGCCGCCGTGTTCAGACGGTCCCGCAGCCATGAAAGGCGCATATTGGCGACCGAAGGCACGAAGATCAGCACTTCGGCAATCATCACGAAAATAACGGTGAGCAACAGCAGGCGCCCGGAAAGCCCCCCGGTCAATCCCGGCATGCAGTGCACCGGATTGTCTTCCGTGCCGTCCAAGCTGTCTACGCCTTTAGAAAACACCGGGCCCTGATCCTGTATGCGCGCCGCCGCTTCGGTGGAACGGCTCGGTTTATATGCAAGCACGATAATAGGACCTAACAGATATTTTTCAAATGCGTTGCAAAACAAACGTTTCCATCGCCTGAAAAACAAAACGCCGCCCGGGAGGGCGGCGTTTGACTTAGAACCGGTCTCAAGCGAAACCGCAGGCGGAATGGCTTAGAACTCCTGCCAGTCCCCGTTCGCTACGGCAGCGGCTGGTTGGGCGTTGAGAGCGCGGCTGACGCTGCTCATCAATTTACGTGCCGGAGAGGCCACGGCCGCTGCCCTTCCGGACACCGCCACGGGCCGCATCGGCTGTTCTGCGCGAGAGCGGATCTGACCATCCTCTACGCCGACCTTGAAGCGCGACACCAGCGTGACGAGATGGCCCGCTTCACCGCTCAGCTTGTGGGTTGCGGCCGAGGTTTCCTCCACCATTGCGGCATTGCGCTGCGTCACCTGATCCATCTGGTTGATGGCGGTATTCACCTCATGCAGGCCGGTCGACTGTTCCCGCGCCGCCGTGGCGATCGAATGGATATGTTCGTTGATAGCCAGAACGCGGGTCTCGATCTCGCCCAGCGCGCTGCCGGTTCTCTGCACCAGCGACACACCGCGCCCGACCTCTTCGCCGGACTTGGTGATCAGCGCCTTGATGTCCTTCGCAGCCGTCGCGGAGCGTTGCGCCAGTTCACGCACTTCCTGTGCGACGACAGCGAAGCCCTTGCCCGCCTCACCCGCACGCGCGGCCTCAACGCCGGCGTTCAGCGCCAGGAGGTTGGTCTGAAAGGCGATCTCGTCAATGACATTGATGATCTGGCTGATTTCCCGCGAGGCATGCTCGATCCGATCCATAGCGGAGACGGCATCGCGCACGACATTGGCGGATTCTGCCGTCTTCTGCTTGGTCTCGGCAACCATGGTGCTGGCTTCCTGTGCCCGATCCGTGGAATTGCGAACGACGGCGGTGATTTCGTCGAGGGCGGCGGAGGTTTCCTCCAGTGCCGCAGCCTGCTGTTCCGTCCGCTTCGAAAGGTCGTCGGCCGCCGAACGCAATTCGTTCGCATTGCCGCTGATGCCTTCCGTGCTGCTGCGCACTTCCCGCATCGTCTCCCGCAGCTTGGCCAGCGTCTCGTTGACATTGGTCTGGAGCTCGGCGAACACGCCGCGGAACTCGCCATCCATCTTTTCCGTCAGATCGCCCCGCGCCAGACCTTCGATGACGCGGCTGGTCTCGGAAACACCATTGTCCACGCCGGTGAGCAGGGCATTGATCGTCGCAGCGAAACGATTGAGGTTTTCGTCGCCGTAATCCTTGTTGATGCGGCGGCTGAAATCGCCCTGGGCCGCAGCGTCGACGACAACGGCCATGCCGGCCTGCAGATCATCGCTCTTGGCACGCATGGCGGTTTCCTGCGCATTCATGCGGCGCACTTCACGACCGTTCTTCTTGAAGACTTCGACTGCCGCTGCCATTTCGCCGATTTCGTCGGTCCGGCCGAGATAGGGCACGTCCGCATCCAGATTTCCGTCCGCAACGGCATTCATCACTTCCGAAACCTTGCGGATGGGCGCGCTGAGCTGCCGCGCTCCGATGTAGAGGCCGAACGCCGCGCCGGCCAATATGCCGCTACCGGTGACGATGATGACCAGCCAGAAGGTCGTCGTTACAAACCCGTCAATGCCCGCCTTGACGGCTTCAAGCCCGGCGATGTCATTCTTCACGACAGCATCGATTTCCGCCTGATAGGCTTTGCGGTTGGCCCGGTTCGCGTCGTTGTTACCCTGCTGGTTGGCGGCCTGCGGGCCGGCCTCGCGGGCAAGCCGCGCCGTTTCCAGACGGAAGGCCTTGAATTCCTTGAAGCGACTGGAGAGATTGTCGAAGGCCGCCTTCTGTTCTGCCGGAACGAGAGGGGTCCAGGTTGCGATCAGCTTCTCCATGGCGTCGAGGTTCTTGACGATGCCATCAGCAAAAGGTGCCGCCTTTTCGATATCGGGCGCAGCGTAGACCCCGCGCGCCTCCATGACGACCGCAGTCACAAGCCGGTTCAGCGCTTCACCCTTATAGGCGCGCTCCGCTGCCTTTTCGTATCCGACCGTGCGCACCTGAAACTCGCTGACCGCATATATGGACAGGCCGCCGATGGTGCAGGCCACAAGGCTCATAAGCCCGACAAGAAGATTGATACGACCGCGAATTCTCAATTTCGTTCCCCCAAAAGCCAGCCGCACGATGGAAAATGGGAAGCTGGCATAACTTTTCCCATCACAACATTTATCAATGCCGCCTTAAGAAAGAATTTCAGAATTTACCGATCGTGCGATCGGAATGCGCCCGCAGCGCCCGTGAGCGAAGCCGATTTCATGGCGCTTCCGCAAAAGGTGAAGCGCGAAAACCCCTTCGGCAATTGACTTTGCTCGGCCTATGCCCTTATAAGCCGCGCACGCTCGGCCATTAAAAGCTCGCCCAGGCGGGGTTAGCCGTGCAAAAAACGAAACGCTCTTGCAAATAGTGCAAATTCAAGAAGGGCCGCACACCGCGGTATTAAATAAATGTCGAAGCGTACATTCCAGCCATCCAAGCTTGTTCGCAAGCGTCGTCATGGTTTCCGTGCCCGTATGGCTACTGCCGGCGGTCGCAAAGTTCTCGCAGCCCGCCGTGCGCGCGGCCGCGCAAGTCTGTCGGCTTAATTGCCGTCTCTGTGGCCCGATGAAAGTCGCGGGCACATGAGCAAGACAAAAAAACTGCCCGGCCGGCTTAAAAACCGGTCGGATTTTCTTGCCGTGCAGACGGGGGAAAAGCGTCGGGGAGGCACCTTTCTTCTGGAGGTCCTCGACAGGAAAACCCCGGAAACCGAACCTCGGGTCGGTTTCACCGTAACGAAAAGACAAGGCAACGCGGTCGAGCGAAATCGCATGCGCCGCCGTCTCAAGGAAGCCGTCAGGCTTTCTGCCGGATTCGCAATGAAGCCCGGCCATGACTATGTGATTGTCGCCCGCAGGGACGTGCTCGAGACGGCCTTCCCGAAACTTCAGTCTCTCCTTACCGAGCGAATTGAAGGAACGGCGAAACCGAAACGGTCCCAGGACACCCGCTCCAGGAAAGAATGATGGAAAAGAACCGCAATTACTTCATCGCGATAGCCCTTTCGGTTGTCATCGTCCTCGCCTGGCAATTCCTTTACATGAATCCGCGCATCGAGCAGCAGCGCCGCGCCGAAGAGGCCCGCCAGGCGCAGCAGCAGACGACGCAGCAACAACCGGCACCGGGTGCCGCACCCGGCGTGACCGTCGACGGCGCACCGCCTGCCTCCTCCACGCAGGCCGCCGCCACGGCGACGCGTGAAGAGGCGATTGCAAAAAGCCAGCGTGTCGCCATCGACACCAACGCCATCGCCGGCTCGATCAATCTGACCGGCGCCCGCTTCGATGACATCCGGCTCAAGGGCTACCATGAGACCGTCGATGACTCGAGCCCGATCATCACGCTGTTTTCGCCTTCCGACACCAAGGACGGCTACTTCACCGAACTCGGTTACGTTGGCGGTGCCGATGCCGGCAGCGTTCCCGGTCCTTCGACCGTGTGGACACTCGCAAGCGGCGACAAGCTGACGGAGACCACACCGGTTACGCTGAAGTATACCAACCAGAATGGCGTCGTTTTCTCGCGTACCGTTTCGATCGATCAGCATTACATGATCACGGTCAACGACAAGGTCGAGAACCCCGGGCAGGCGCCCGTCTCCTTTGCCACCTACGGCCGCGTGACGCGCAACAACAAGCCCGCAATACCGCCCGTTTTCGTCATCCATGAAGGCTTCCTCGGCGTCTCGGGCAAAGACGGCAGCCTGACGGAAGAAAAATATAAGGATGTCGAAGAAACCCCGGTAACGATTGCCAAGGCGACCGGCGGCTGGCTCGGCATCACCGACAAATATTGGGCCGCTGCCATTGTGCCGCCGCAGATGACGCCGTTCGAAACGCGTTACTCGCACATCAAGGGCAATCAGCCGAGCTACCAGGCCGATTTCAAGAGCGACACGATGACGGTCGAACCCGGCCAGTCCATCGAACTGAAGAGCCTTGTCTTCGCCGGTGCCAAGGAAGTGCCGCTGGTTGACCGCTATGAAACCGAATATTCCATTCCGAAGTTCGACCTGTTGATCGACTGGGGCTGGTTCTACTTCATCACCAAGCCGATGTTCAAAATGATGGATTTCTTCTTCCGTTATTTTGGCAACTTCGGTGTGGCCATCCTGCTGACCACCATCGTCGTCAAGGCTCTCTTCTTCCCGCTCGCCAGCAAGCAATATGCATCCATGGCGAACATGAAGCGCATGCAGCCGAAGATGGAAGAGCTGAAGGCCAAGCATGGCGATGACCGCATGGCCATGCAGCAGGCGATGATGCAGCTCTACAAGGAAGAGAAGATCAATCCGGTTGCCGGCTGCTGGCCGATGCTGCTGCAGATTCCGGTCTTCTTCGCGCTCTACAAGGTCATCTACGTCACCATCGAAATGCGGCATGCACCGTTCTTCGGCTGGATTCACGACCTTTCCGCGCCCGATCCGACCTCGCTTTTCAACCTGTTCGGCCTTCTGCCCTACGACGTGCCGCACTTCCTGATGATCGGCGTCTGGCCGCTCGTCATGGGCATCACGATGTTCCTGCAGATGCGCATGAACCCGACCCCACCCGATCCGACACAGGCGATGATCTTCACCTGGATGCCGCTGATCTTCACCTTCATGCTGGCTTCGTTCCCCGCCGGTCTGGTTATCTACTGGGCATGGAACAACACGCTGTCGATCTCGCAGCAGGCCCTCATCATGAAGCGTCACGGTGCCAAGATCGAACTGTTCGATAATCTCAAAGGGCTATTCAAGCGAAAGCCGGTGCAATCGAAATGAGTGAAACCGGCCCGGCAACCGAAAAGCCCCTCTTTGGGCGACCCTGGATATTCATTCGCGGCGTTCCCGCGATGAAATTCCTGCCGCCCGAAGGCCCGCCGGAGATTGCCTTCGCCGGACGTTCGAATGTCGGCAAGTCTTCGCTCATCAATGCGCTGGTGGGCCACAAAGGCCTTGCCCGCACCTCCAACACACCCGGACGCACGCAGGAACTGAACTACTTCGTTCCTGAGGGTTATTCCGGTGAGCCGGGCGACCTGCCGCCGATGGCGCTGGTCGATATGCCGGGTTACGGCTATGCGCAGGCGCCGAAGGACCATGTCGATGCCTGGACGAAGCTCGTCTTCGATTACCTGCGGGGACGTGCGACGCTGAAGCGCGTCTACGTGCTGATCGATTCCCGCCACGGAATAAAAAAGAACGACGAGGAGGTTCTTGGCCTGCTCGACAAGGCGGCCGTGTCCTATCAGGTCGTGCTGACGAAGACGGACAAGATCAAGGACGTTGGCGTTCCCCGGCTGATCAGTGAAACGCTGGAAAAAATCCGCAAGCGTCCCGCCGCCTATCCGGAAGTTCTCGCTACCTCTTCGGAGAAATCCTTCGGGCTGGATAGCCTGCGCGCCGAGATCGTACGAACGGTCTCGCTCTAAAAGACCCTCGCCTTCAGGCGATGGTGAAAAGCAGGACGGCGGTCCACAGCATCGCCGTCAATGCCAGAAGCCGCCAGAAACGCACGGAATTCCACACCTCCAGAAGCATTGCGGCGAATATGCTGCCATTGCGAAGCGGCTGGCCCTTGAATGGCAGACCGGAGCGAAGCGGATCCCTGTCAAGCAGGGCTGCAACGCCCGCTCTTTCGCGATATTCGGTTTCCGCCAGATTGTCCCGCCAGCGCCTGACCATGGCCGCAAACTGGCGGTCGCGTTTGACGCGTTTTGCAAGCTCCGCCATGCTTTCCGGTGGCAAGGCACCCAGCACATATTCGCCAGCGAGTACTTCGTCCCGCAAACCGCTTTGCTTGTCTCGATCCGGTACGGCCATATGTTTTCAAACTCCTCGGTCGTTCAGGCCAGCATCGTTTTTTGCGATGCGCAACGATCCTCCGTCGCCCTGCTGAATAACCCCTCCCCTGCTCGCCACAAGGCTGGTCCGATTGGTGCTTTATGTCAATCTCATTACGCGCCGCAGGCCGCCCAAAAGCGGAATTTTACTATGCGCCGACACAATATGGCCCGGAGGTTACTTCATTCATTCACCCCGCGTATTCACCTGTCCTTGCAAACGCATCGACATGCCGAATCTGCGCATCCTGCACCGCAAAAATCGATTCCGATTTTTGCGCCGATGCTGTAGAGCGATGAAAGGCTCTCAAGGGCCGCAACCACAGACCGAGGTTTTTCCATGACTGCTTCCGAAAGCGAGACTCAGGCGCGGCTGCTCGCACAGGCTCTGCCCTTTATGCAGAAATATGAGAACAAGACCATCGTGGTGAAATATGGCGGTCATGCCATGGGCGACTCCACACTTGGAAAGGCTTTTGCGGAAGATATCGCCCTGTTGAAGCAGTCCGGTATAAACCCCATCGTCGTGCACGGCGGCGGCCCGCAGATCGGCGCGATGCTGACGAAGATGGGCATTGAATCGAAGTTCGAAAGCGGCTTGCGCGTTACCGATGCCAAGACAGTCGAGATCGTCGAAATGGTTCTGGCCGGCTCGATCAACAAGGAGATCGTCGCGCTCATCAACCAGACGGGCGAATGGGCCATTGGCCTGTGCGGCAAGGACGGCAACATGGTCTTCGCCGAAAAGGCGAAAAAGACCGTCGTCGATCCCGACAGCAATATCGAGCGCGTTCTCGATCTTGGTTTTGTCGGTGAAGTCGTCGAGGTCGACCGCACCCTGCTCGACCTGCTTGCCAAGTCGGAGATGATCCCGGTCATCGCTCCCGTCGCTCCCGGTCGCGATGGCGCCACCTACAACATCAATGCCGACACCTTTGCCGGCGCAATCGCCGGTGCGCTCAACGCCACCCGCCTCCTGTTCCTCACGGACGTGCCTGGTGTTCTCGACAAGAACAAGGAACTCATCAAGGAACTGACGGTCTCCCAGGCGCGTGCGCTGATCAAGGACGGCACGATTTCCGGTGGGATGATCCCGAAGGTCGAGACCTGCATCGAGGCCATCAAGGCCGGCGTTCAGGGCGTGGTGATCCTCAACGGCAAGACCGCCCATTCCGTTCTTCTGGAAATCTTCACGGAAGGCGCGGGCACGCTCATCGTGCCCTGATACGGTTCATGTGGCGGACGGGAATGCCTGTCCGCCACGACAACACTTTCAGCCGAATATCAGAAGCGACAGCACGCCCAGCACGATCAGCAGGCAGCCCGAGAGTTCCAGCCGGTTGATCTTTTCCTTGAAGAAGAGCACGGTCGAGGCGAAGGCGAAGAGCATCTCCACCTGCGCCAGCGCCTTGACCACAGCCGCCTGCTGCAACGTCATCGCCGTGAACCAGCCGAATGACGCCGTGGCCCCCACGAAACCGACCGCAAGCGACGGTTTCCATGCCTTCGCGATCCGCCGCAATTCGTCCCTCTCCCGCCATACGATCCACAAGAACATCGCCAAGGTCTGAGTCACGATGACAACGACGAGGGTAAAGCCGGCCTGCATCACCGCATCCGGTGCTGGCAGGCTGGGTGCTAGCGCCAGCGAGGCCGAACGGTAAGCGACAGACGACAGGCCGAAAAAAGCCCCCGAGGCGAGGCCGATGCCCGCCGTCCGGCTGAAGATGGAGGTGAGAATGGAGGCAGGGGTCACTTCCGTGCGCGCGACCGAAATCAGCATGACGCCAGCCACCGAAATAGCGATGGCCGCAAGAGTGCCGCCATTGACGCTTTCGCCAACGAAAATCAGTGCAAACAATGCCGCCTGCGCCGGCTCAGTTCGGGAATAGGCCGTGCCAACCGCGAAGTTGCGGAAGGAAAAGAGGTGCACCAACAGGAAAGTGGCGGCGATCTGCGCCATGGCCCCGACCATCGCCCAGACGGCGAATGACATGTTCGGCACCGGCAGCGGTCGGCCAAGTACACCATGCAGAAAACCGAGATAGGCAAGAGCGAAGGGCATTCCAAAAACGAAGCGCACGAAAGTTGCGCCCGTGGTGCCCATCATGCCCTTCAGGTGTTTTTGCAGGGTCGAGCGCAGGTTCTGCAAGAACGCGCTTGCGAAGGTTATGCCTATCCAGAGTTCCATGATCTTGGCGGTATCATGCGCTGGAGGCCGCAGCCAAGCCCGATTTTCCCGTCTGTCGTCGTCTTTTCGATTTTCTTCGGCATACGAAACGGGCATAAAGCTGCCCATGGACACAAAGCCGAAAAACCTGCCCGATGCCGCCGATTTCGCCCACGTCAGCGAATGGGTCTTCGACCTCGACAACACGCTCTATCCGCATCACGTCAATCTGTTTTCCCAGATCGATCGTAACATGACGGCCTATGTTGCGGAGCTTTTAAAGCTCGAGCCCGACGAGGCTCGCGCACTTCAGAAGCGCTATTACCACGAACATGGCACCACGCTTCAGGGCCTGATGATCCACTACGGCATCAGCCCGGACGAGTTTCTGGAGCGCGCGCATGCCATCGACTATTCCGCGCTGAGCCCGCATCCGGAGCTCGGCGAGGCAATCAAGGCGTTGCCGGGCCGCAAGTTCATCCTCACCAATGGCAGCGTCAAGCATGCACAGGCAGCGGCGGGCGCGCTCGGCATTCTCGACCATTTCGAGGATATTTTCGATATCGTCGCCGCGGACTATCTGCCAAAACCGGCCAGTGCGACCTATGAGAAGTTTGCCGCACTTGCGAAGCTCGACACCAGAAAAGCCGCCATGTTCGAGGACCTGCCGCGCAATCTCGCGGCACCCAAGGCACTTGGCATGAAGACCGTGCTGCTCGTTCCTTCGAACCTCGAAGGCGTGATCATGGAGCGCTGGGAGATCCCCGCCGCGACGGATGAGCATATCGACTACATCACTGACGATCTGACCGGTTTCCTGACCAAAACGATCACCCGCTGACCGGCAACATCGAAATCGAGCGCAGACGACATTACCGAAGCTTCATGCACCTTACGGATGTTTAAGTAGTGAACTGCCACCTGCGCCACTATCTTCCTCCTCAGGGACACCAACGGAAGGTAATGACGATGTCTACACGAAAGATCGCACTCTCTGCTCTTGGCGCAGCCCTCTTGCTCGGCTCGGCCGCTACAGCCAGCTTTGCGGCCCCGCCAGCGCACGGCAAAGGCCACGGCGAGCGCATGCCGTTCCGCCCGGAACTGGCGTTCGTTCAGCTGCTGAAGGTGGCCGACACCAACAAGGACGGCAAGATTACCAAGGAAGAGTTCGCCGCACGTCAGGACGCACTTTTTGCCGAGATCGACAAGGACAAGGACGGTTCGATCACGCCAAAGGAAATGCGTGAATACCGCCAGGCCAAAATGGAGGCGTTCCGTGCGGCTCATCCGCGCCCAGAGGCTGCTAACGCCAAAGCGGGCGAAGGCAAGGGACCTGAGGGCAAGCGCGCCGAACGCGAACATGGCGGTCGTCAGGGCTGGGGCAAGCATGGCGGCAAGGGTGGGGCGTTCGCGATGATGCGCATGGCCGACACCGATGAAAACGGCCAGGTCAGCAAGGCCGAATTCACCGCAGCCGGCGAAAAAATGTTCGAACGGCTGGACAGGAACAAGGACGGCGTCATCTCTATCGATGATATGCCAGACCGCCCGTTCCTTTAATCACATAAGAAAAAGCCCGCTCAATCGGCGGGCTTTTTTCCTTTCAATGCAGGCTGACGGTTTTCAGATCGTCTTCGGCAGCCTTGAAAAACGTGCTGGAACGATTGTCTGTCAGGAGGATCGGCGTGCCATCCGCGCCAAACAGGGCCCAGAGATCGAGTTGCGGATCGAGATCAGGCGCTTCCGGGAAACAGCGGCTTACGTCTTCCGCGCGGATTTTACGGATATAGCCCACTTCTCCCTCGCCGATATGAGCGAGCTGGGACCGGGTGAGACGCGCATGCGCTTCTTTTAAAAGCATATTTCAGCCTCCTTCTTCACGCCGAGCGATTCGTGTCGGATTCCGGCGTTCACGTTCTACTCTGAGACGGAAATATTAATTTTCTTTACCACGTTTGAAATTTCGGGCTTCACCAGATCGATGGCAAGAAGGCCGTTGCGCAGGCGCGCGTCCCTCACCTGCATGCCGTCTGCAAGCACGAAGACCCGCTGGAATTGCCGGGCAGCGATACCCCGGTAGAGAAAATCTCGCTTTTCCTGCTCCTGCTGGCGACCGCGAATGACGAGCTGATTGTCGGCCGTCGTCACATCCAGATCGTCCTGCGAAAAACCGGCGACTGCAATCGTGATACGCAGGCGTTCCGGCACGTCTTCACCGCCGGGCAGGCGCTCGATGTTGTATGGAGGGTAGCCATCATTGGCCTTCGCCATACGCTCCAGCGTTTTTTCCATGGCATCAAAACCCAGCAAAAGCGGGTGGGTGAATGGCGTCATGCGGCTCATATCGTCTCTGTCCTTGCAACCAAGCGACGTTTCGCGGTCCCGCTTCCGGCAACCCTGCCGGTCAATCTTACCGGCTCTACGCAATATGGGAAGCAAAACCACGATGCGCAAGGCGGGGCCACAAGGCAAAGGCGGGCACGCCGAGGAATGAGACTTGACAAGTGAGCGTCCGCCGCTCGAAAAAAGCGCCTTATCTCAACGGCGGGCAAGACATGGCAGAACGCAGAAAAATCATCATAGACACGGATCCAGGTCAGGACGACGCGGCAGCGATCATGCTGGCTTTCGCAAGCCCGGAAGAAATTGAAATTCTCGGTCTGTGCGCCGTCGCCGGCAATGTTCCGCTGAAACTGACCAGCCGCAACATCCGCATCATCTGCGAATTGTGCGACCGCACCGATATTCCCGTCTATGAGGGTGCCGAGCGGCCACTGGTGCGAAAGCCCATCACTGCCGAGCATGTTCACGGCAGCACCGGCCTTGATGGCCCGGTTCTCGACGAGCCGACGATGGAGGCACAAAAGCAGCACGCCGTCGATTTCATGATCGAAACGCTGCTGCGGGAGCCTGCGGGCACCGTGACGCTCTGCACGCTCGGCGCGCTGACCAATGTGGCGCTGGCTTTGCAGAAGGCCCCCGAGATTGCAGGCCGCGTCAAGGAACTTGTGATGATGGGTGGCGGCTTCTTTGAAGGCGGCAACATCACACCGGCTGCGGAATTCAACATCTATGTCGATCCGCAGGCTGCCGATATCGTCTTCCGTTCCGGCGTGCCCATCGTCGTAATGCCGCTTGACGTAACCCACCAGTTGCTGACCACCAAGGCGCGTGTCAGCCGCATTCGCGATATAGGCACACGCCCGGCAATCGCCATGGCGGAAATGCTGGAATTCTTCGAGCGTTTCGACATCGAGAAATACGGTTCGGACGGCGGCCCCCTGCACGATCCAAGCGTCATCGCCTATCTCCTCAAGCCCGAGCTGTTTCAGGGCCGCGATTGCAATGTCGAAATCGAGGTCAATTCCGAACTGACCATGGGCATGACGGTGGTGGATTGGTGGCGGGTGACCGAGCGCCCGGTCAACGCCCGCGTGATGCGAAATGTGGATGCGGACGGCTTTTTCGAATTGCTGACGGAACGTTTCGCCCGCCTCTGATGGGAACGCAGACATGAAAAGGGCCGCTGGCATGACCAGCGGCCCTTTCATTTGGAACCACGGGATATTCTCAGAACTCGGTCCAGTCGTCCTGTGCCAGCGCGTTTGCGCCGCTGGTTCTTGGGCGCGAACGTTGGGTCGCAGCCGAGCGGCCCGATGCCTGTGACGGGGCGACAGGCGCACGCATTGCCGCCGCGGTGGCGCGCAATTGCTGGCTCGACTGGCTGGAATGACCGCCGGATACGGAGAAGCCGGCAACGAGCGATTTCAACGTTTCCGCCTCGCTGTTCAGCGTCACGCTTGCCGCCGTTGTTTCTTCCACCATGGCCGCATTCTGCTGGGTGACCTGATCCATCTGGGTGACGGCGGAATTGATTTCCTTGAGACCGACCGCCTGCTCGCTGGCGGAGGCCGAAATCTGCCGTATCAGCTGGTTGATCTGCAGAACCTGATCGGCAATCTTTCTCATCGTCTCGCCGGCCTTGCCGACCAGCTGGACGCCCTCGCCCACCTGCCTTGCGGAGGTGTTGATCAGACCTTTGATCTCCTTCGCAGCCGTCGCGGAACGTTGCGCCAGTTCACGTACTTCCTGCGCGACGACGGCAAAACCCTTGCCAGCCTCGCCCGCACGGGCAGCTTCCACACCGGCATTCAGCGCCAGAAGGTTGGTCTGGAAAGCGATTTCGTCGATTACCCCGATGATGCGGGAGATTTCCGCCGAGGATTGAGCGATGCCTTCCATGGAACTGACGGCCTGCTGCACGACCTCGCCCGACTTGCCGGCGTCATCGCAGGCATTGCTGACAGCTGTCGCCGCCTGCGCTGCGTTTTCCGCACTGGAATTGACCTGCGCAGTCAGCTGGTTGAGGGCGGCAGCGGTTTCTTCCAGGCTTGCAGCCTGCTGTTCCGTGCGGTGGGAGAGATCGCTCGCAGCGCGGGTGATCTCGCCCGTGCCGTTGCCGATGCTGGCAACGGTTCCGTTGACGGTGGAAACGGTTTCCTCGAGGCTGGCGAGCGCCGAGTTGAAGTCGTTGCGCAGCTTTGCATATTCACCGGGGAACTGGTCCTCGATGCGATAGGTCAGATTGCCCTGCGAGAGCGCATTGAGACCCGCGCCGAGTACGCTCACGATATGTTGCTGCATCCGGCTGTTCTCATTGCGCTCGGATTCGGACCTTTGGCGCTCCGTTTCCGCATTGCCACGCTGCACGGCGGCATCCGCTTCCATTTCGCGGATACCGGCAAGCTTCGCACGGAAGCCTTCCAGAGCCGTTGCCACCGCGCCCGTCTCATCCCTGCGATCCTGTCCGGAAACCGGCACATCGTAACGACCGTCGCTCAGTGTTTTCACATCGGAGACCAGCGAGGCGAGCGGATTGCGGACGAAATAGCGGACGGAGAAATAAAGCGCGGCAATAACCGCCGCAAGAATGACGATCGCCCCGAGGATCATCAGATAAGTCTGCTCCTGCACTGGCGCGTTCAACGCCTGATGCGGGATATCCACCAGAACCACCCAGGTGGCATTGAGGCCCGGAACCGCAAACGGATAGACAAGGCGGTTATAGGGCGCGTCTGTATCAAGGCCGAGATTTTCGATCAGGCCCTGCTTGCCGGATGTGATCGCCGCCTGAACGGTGCTTGCACCCTCTCCGTCATAGGCCTTCATGTTCTGCTCGGGCGTCGGCGGTACCAGCCATTGGCCGCCCTGCGAAATGAGTGTCACACGGCCGGTTTCGAAAGGATGCAGCGCCTGCAGCTTCTGCGACAGAGCTGCCAGCGAGATATCGACCCCCGCCACACCAATCATCTTACCATCAGACATGACGGGATAGGCAAGCGAGGTCATTGTGGTGGGCACTTCCGTGCCTTCGGCCAGATAGGGCTGGGTAATGGCGCCCTTGCCGGATTTGGCAGCGAGCGAATACCACTCCGCCGCATAGTCGTTCTTGAAGGTCGAAAACTGGATGTCGCCTTTCTGGGTCTTCGACCAGTAGGGGGCAAATGCACCCGTTGCATTGGTGCCGAGATCGAGCCTGTTGGCGATCTCGGTGGTCTGTCCGTCGAAAAGGCCCAGCTGCTCACAGAACCAGCTTCCGAAAGCGAAAGCATTCTGCTCGACATTGGCCTTGAGGATGTTGACGATGCCCGGGCGGTCCATCGATTTCGCCTGGTGCGCACGGCCGATGATACCGGCCATGGAGCGGGCAGCGCTGCCGAGTTCACCGACATCGGCGGCGATGACGTTGGCGATGGCGCGTGCCTCGGTGTTCGCCTGATCCATGGTCAGCGAATGGACACGGTCGCTGGTCTGGGAAATGAGGAAGGAGTTCGATGCGACAAGGACCGTGGTGATTGCACAGCCGGTTACAAGGATCAGCTTGGTCGCAAGCGACTTCACTTTGAAATTGAACATTTTGGCCTCGATCAAATCGCCGGCCGAAAAGGCTGGCGTCAACGGATGAGAAATCTCCGTCATGGAGGCCCGCCCGCTGGGGGCAGTGCGCTGCAACGCGACGAGGGGAAATTAGAATATCTTTGCTAATTAACCCCTAAAATTCCCCCGTCGCATCGAGCCGAAATCAGTGCTCGTAATAGGCGGATACGATGTTCCATGCATCGTCGGCCGTTTCGGCGAAATGTAGCAGCTCCATATCTTCGGGCGCAATGGTTCCGAAATCCGCGAGGAATTCGAAATTGACGACGGAGCGCCAGAATTTCTCTCCGAAGAGAATGAGCGGGATGGGCGCCATGCGCTTCGTCTGGATCAGCGTCAGCGTCTCGAAGAGTTCATCGAGCGTGCCGAAACCGCCGGGGAAGATCACCACGGCCTTCGCCCGCATCAGGAAATGCATCTTGCGGATGGCGAAATAGTGGAAGTTGAAGCTCAGCTCCGGCGTGACATAGGGGTTGGGCGCCTGCTCATGCGGCAGAACGATGTTGAGGCCGATGGACGGGCCTCCGACATCGGCTGCGCCGCGATTGCCCGCTTCCATGACGCCGGGACCACCGCCGGTGACCACGACATATTCCAGATGGTCCGATTTCGCGCCGTAGTCGGTGCAGAGCCGGGCGAACTTGCGCGCCTCCTCGTAATAAACCGAGGATTGCTCCAGATTGCGTTTCTGCGTCTCGTTGCGGGCCGCCCAAGCCTCCCCGCCGGGCTCGGGAATGCGCGCGCCGCCGAACATGACGACGGTGGACTTGATGCCCCGCTCGGTCAGCGCCATTTCCGTCTTCAGAAGTTCGAGTTGAAGCCTGACGGGGCGCAACTCCTCGCGGCAGAGAAAATCCATATCCGCGTAGGCAAGCCGGTAGGATGGGGAATCCGACTGCGGTGTTTTGGGAATGACATCGGCCTGCTGCTTGTCCACAGAGCTACGCTTCAACGGGTCCCACACCCCATCCTTGCGCCGCAATTTGCCGTTTTTCAGTCGTGTCATTTCCAAGCCTTTCGTCTGGTGCGCCAAATCACCCAAATCACATTGACGCCTTTCCAACACTCCCTTAGATCAAATGACCAGAGCCTTCCAGCGGCGCGGGACCATCCGTGGCCACGAACACACGCGACATTCAAGGAATTTTCCATGAGCCTTCCGGATCTCACCTCTCTCGAAACCACCATCGAAACAGCCTTCGACAACCGTGACGGTGTGAACGTATCGACAAAGGGCGAGGTTCGCGACGCGGTGAACACATCTCTTCAACTTCTCGACAGCGGCAAGGTCCGCGTCGCCGAAAAGCAGGCGGACGGGAACTGGAAAGTGAACCAATGGCTGAAAAAGGCCGTGCTCCTCTCCTTCCGTCTGAACGACATGGAAATCGTCACCGGCGGCCCGGGTGAATCCACCTGGTGGGACAAGGTGCCGTCGAAGTTCGAGAACTGGGGTGAAAACCAGTTCCGCGCTGCGGGCTTCCGCGCAGTGCCTAACGCCGTCGTGCGCCGCTCGGCCTATGTGGCCAAGAACGTGGTGCTGATGCCTTCCTTCGTCAATCTCGGCGCCTATGTCGATGAAGGCACGATGGTCGACACATGGGCGACGGTCGGCTCCTGCGCGCAGATCGGCAAGAACGTGCATCTGTCCGGCGGCGTTGGCATCGGCGGCGTTCTGGAGCCGCTTCAGGCCGGCCCGACCATCATCGAGGACAATTGCTTCATCGGTGCCCGTTCGGAAGTCGTAGAAGGCTGCATCGTGCGCGAAGGCGCCGTTCTTGGCATGGGCGTCTTCATCGGCAAGTCGACCAAGATCGTCGATCGCGCCACCGGCGAGATCACCTATGGCGAAGTGCCACCCTATTCCGTCGTCGTTGCCGGCACCATGCCGGGCAAGCCGTTCCCGAACGGCGAGCCGGGCCCGAGCCTTTATTGCGCCGTCATCGTCAAGCGCGTCGATGAAAAGACCCGCTCCAAGACCGGCATCAACGAGCTTCTGCGCGACTGATAAAAGCTGATACCATGACCACGACCGATCCCGTTGCAAATCTCGCCGCCCTCATCCGTTGCCCTTCGGTGACACCAGCCGAAGGTGGCGCGCTATCCCTGCTAGACACCCTGCTTTCACCGCTTGGCTTTGCGGTGGAAAAGATGGTGGCGACGGAAGCGGGAACGCCTGACGTTGAAAACCTCTACGCCCGGCTTGGCACGGAAGGTCCGCACCTGATGTTTGCGGGCCATACCGATGTCGTTCCGGTGGGCGACGAGGCGGCATGGAGCCATCCACCCTTTGCCGCTGAAATTGCCGGCGGCGAAATGTTCGGCCGTGGTGCGGTGGACATGAAGGGCGGCATTGCCTGTTTCGTTGCCGCCATCGCCCGCTACATCGAGAAACACGGAAAACCGAAAGGTTCCGTTTCTTTCCTGATCACCGGTGACGAGGAAGGCCCCTCGATCAACGGCACCTCGAAGTTGCTGGAATGGGCCGCCGCCAAAGGCGAGGCATGGGATGCCTGCGTGGTGGGTGAACCGACCAACCCCGACCAGCTGGGCGACATGATCAAGATCGGCCGCCGGGGATCGATTTCGGGCCGCATCACCGTGCATGGCGTGCAGGGTCATGCCGCATATCCGCATCTGGCCGACAACCCCATTCGCGGGCTGCTGCAACTGACCCACGCGCTGATGCATCCGCCCTTCGATCACGGTACGGACGACTTCCAGCCGTCCAATCTGGAAGTGACGACCATCGACACCGGCAATGCCGCCACAAATGTCATTCCGGCGCGGGCGACGGCGTCGTTCAACATCCGTTTCAATGACAGCTGGACGGTGGAGAGCCTGCGGGCGGAAATCATCCGCCGCCTCGATGCCGCCGCTGCCGAGGGAGAACTTCGTCCCGACCGCAGCCCGGTCAAATATGAGATCGTCTGGGCGGACCGTCCGGCCCATGTTTTCCTGACCCGGAACAATGCGCTCATCTCATCGCTTTCCGGCGCCGTGGAAGCCGTGACAGGCAAGGAGCCCAAGCTTTCGACCACTGGCGGCACGTCGGATGCGCGTTTCATCAAGGATTATTGCCCCGTCGTGGAATTCGGCCTCGTCGGGCAGACCATGCATATGGTCGATGAGCGCGTGGAAATCGCCGATCTGGAGACTCTCACAAACATCTACGAGACCTTCATCGAACGCTGGTTCTCCCATGCCGACGGCAAGTGAAGTAAGGCTCTATCTGAAAGGCCTCTGGCTGCTGCTGCTCGGCGACCATACCGGCGCGCGTTATCTGGATCTGTCCGAACGCGGCATGTGGCGGTCCTTCTACTCCGCCCTCTGGTGCCTGCCCGCCATGCTGGTGTCCTGGCTGTGGCTGCGCGCTGCGTTCCTGGCAAGCTATCCGCCCGGAACAGGAACGGGACTAATCTACTTTTTCCGCCTTGCGATGGTCGAGGCTATCTGCTGGATCGTGCCGCTGCTGTTGATCGGCATGCTGCTGTTCGCCTTTGGCGCACGGGAAAAATTCACCGCACTGGTCACCACCATGAACTGGCTGTCGCTGCCGTTTTCCTATGCCTATGCGGTTCTGATCCTGATCGCGTTTTTTCTGCCGCCCTTGCAGGGGCTGATCGCCATCCTCTGGCTGGCACTCCTGCTGTCGCTGGTCTTCGCCTTTTCGCGGATCGTGCGCTTCTTCATCCGCGACCAGTCGTTGCTTGTCTCGGCGATCGTCATGACCCTGCTGGTGCCGGGCATGCTTCTGTCCGAGGCGCTGCAGCGTTTTCTCGGCGTTTATCCGGCCTGAGAAACGAGACGGACTTTAGTCCGTGTCTTCGACCGTCTCGACCTTTGAATAGACCCGCGGCGGAATGACATCGGGATAATCGACTTGCATGAAATAGAGACCATCCGGCGGCGCGACGGGGCCGCAGGCTTTGCGATCCCGTGCTTCCAGTGCCGCGCGCACGTCTTCCGGTGTCATGCTGCCTTCACCGGCCATTTTTAGCGTTCCGGCAAAAGAGCGTATCTGGTTGTGGAGAAAGCTCTGCGCGGTGGCGCGTATCTCGATAAGATCGCCATTGCGCGTCACATCCAGCCGGTCGAGCGTTCTGACCGGGCTGCTCGCCTGACAATGAACCGAGCGGAAAGTGGTAAAATCGTGCCGGCCGACGAGCATCTGTGCAGCTTCATGCATGCGTTCGTGGTCCAGATCTTTCGATACCCACCATGCGCGCTTGTGCTCGAGTGCCAGCCGCGCTTTCCGGCAAATGATGCGGTACAGATAATGGCGGCGAAGCGCGGAGAAGCGCGCGTCGAAATCCTCGGTCACCGCCGTCACGTCGACAACCGAGACGGCCTCTTTCGCCATGGCCAGATGGGCGTTGAGAGCATTGCGAAGCTTATACGGAGCCCAATCGCGGGAAAGATCGACATGGGCTACCTGTCCCACGGCATGCACGCCGGAATCGGTGCGGCCAGCGCCGCGAATGGACACGGTTTCGCCGGTCAGCGACCGGACGGCAGCTTCAAGCGCGCCCTGAACCGAAGGGCCGTTATCCTGTCTCTGCCAGCCGAAGTAAGGCGTACCGTCATATTCGACGGTCATGCGGAAACGCGGCATCAGCCGAGCCTCGTTCTGGCGGGAACGGGTGTGCCACGAACGAAATCGGCAGCCGACAGCGGCTTGCCACCCGCCTTCTGCAAACGGGTAAGCCGCACCGCGCCACTGCCGCAGGCGATGGTCAGGGCGTCATCGAGCACAGCGCCCGCTTCGCCCATACCGCTCGCCAGTTCTGACGCCAGAACCTTCACGCGCTCGGCCTTGCCGCCGATTTCCATTTCCAGCCAGGCGCCGGGGAAAGGCGAAAGGCCGCGGATATGGTTATGGACGTCCTGTGCCGGCCGGGAAAAATTAATCCGGGTCTCGCCCTTGTCGATTTTCGAGGCATAAACGACGCCTTCTTCCGGCTGCGCAACGAGAGGAAGATCGTCTGCTTCCAGCTTGTCCATCGCCTGCCGCATCAGCCGCGCGCCTGTCAGCATCAGGCTGTCGTGCAATTCACCTGCCGTGGTATTCTCACCGATCGTGACCTTGGCGGTCAGCGCCACCGGGCCGGTATCGAGCCCCTTTTCCATTTTCATGACCATCATGCCCGTCTCGGCATCGCCAGCCATGATCGCCCGCTGAATGGGAGCAGCGCCGCGCCAGCGCGGCAGCAACGAGGCGTGGCCGTTATAGCAGCCAAGACGCGTACCGCTCAGGATCGCCTCGGGCAATAGCAGCCCATAGGCAACGACAACAGCGACATCGGCGTTGAATTCCCTGAATTGCTGCCGGTCTCCCTCGGCCTTGAAATTCACCGGCGTCAGCACGGGCAGACCCAGCAGTTCGGCCGCCTGATGCACCGGCGATTTCTGCAGATCGAGGCCACGGCGACCGCCTGGACGCGGCGGCTGCGTATAAACGGCAACGACCTCGTGACCAGCGTCCACCAATGCACGCAGCGTGGGAACGGAAAAATCCGGCGTGCCCATGAAAATGATGCGAAGAGCCATATCGCCCCCTGCCCTCTATGCCGGTCCGTCTAAATATTTAAGACGAATCAGACCTTAGCGCGGGCTGCTTTGGTGAATTTCTTGATGACCATTTCTCGCTTCAGGCGCGAAATATGGTCGATGAACAGAATGCCGTTCAGGTGGTCGATCTCATGCTGCAGACACGTCGCCAGAAGTCCGTCCGCATCGACCGTCTGCTGCTTTCCGTCACGATCGACATATCGCACTGTCAGGGATGCGGGACGCTCTACCTCGGCATAATAATCGGGAATGGAGAGACACCCTTCCTCATAGGCCGAGACGTCGTCCGACACTCTGAGGATTTCCGGATTGATGAAGACGACCGGCTTTTTCTCCTCGTCCTCGCGCGAAACGTCGATCACCAGCATGCGGCGCGGCACGCCCACCTGAATGGCGGCAAGGCCGATACCCGGCGCATCATACATGGTTTCAAGCATATCGTCGGCAAGGCGCAACACTTCGGCATCCACCTGTTCGATGGGCCTTGATTGCTGGCGCAGCACGGGATCGGGCAAAATGATAAGCGGTTTGATAGTCATGGCTTCCCATAACGTATCTCTTGCGCGGAGGAAATAAAAAATACGCGGTCGAAAAGAGACCTTCGGCTGGTTTTGCCCGACTCAATTCCGCCGCATGAATGTTCTTGTTTTGATCTTACGAATCACTGGAAATCTGGTAGATTTAGCCATGAGCATCGATTTCTCTTTTCTCCTCGATCCCGCCTTGCGGGCCGGCTCCGTCGACATCAGCTTCGGCGGGCTTCTTGCGGCTCTCGTTTTCGGCCTTTCCGCTTTCTGGATGGTCACGAAAAGTCGTGGGAAAAAAGCGGAAGCCGATGGTGAAATTTCCGATCTGTTGAAAACCCAGTCGGAACTACATGGCCGGATCGCGGCGATGGCCGAGACGCTCGGCACGCGCCAGAGCGAGATGGGCCAGACGATCAACCAGCGCCTCGACGGCATGTCGCAGCGGCTGGGCGAGACGCTGACCGAGCAGACCCGGTCGACGCACGAGAATCTAAGCCGCCTGCAGGAGCGGCTTGCGGTTATCGATGCCGCGCAGGGTAATATTCAGGATCTGGCAAAGGACGTGGTCGGGCTTCAGGCGATCCTCTCCAACAAGCAGACGCGCGGCGCTTTCGGGCAGGCGCGGATGGAAGCGCTGATCGCCGATGCGCTTCCCGCCGGGGCCTTTCAGCTTCAGCCCACGCTTTCGAATGGCTACCGACCAGACTGCATCATCAGGATGCCGAACAACGCCCCGTCCCTCGTCATCGACGCCAAGTTTCCGCTGGAGGCGTGGAATGCGCTGAAGGCGGATGAAACGCCCGAGGGCAAACGGGCTGCGACCCAGCAGTTCCGCCGCGATATGGAAGTGCATATTCGCGACGTGGCGGAGAAATATCTGATACGCGGCGAAACGCAGGATACGGCCTTCATCTTCGTGCCGTCGGAATCGATCTTCGCCGATATTCACCAGCATTTCGAATATCTCGTGCAGCGTGCCCATCGCGCCCGTGTCGTCATTGTCTCGCCATCGCTTTTGATGCTGTCGGTGCAGGTTATCCAGTCGGTGCTGAAGGACCAGCGCATGCGCGAGCAGGCGCACCTCATTCAGGGTGAAGTCGCGCTTCTCATGGATGACGTGCGGCGGCTGGACGACCGGACGCGCAAGCTGCAGGCCCATTTCGGGCTGGCGCAGAAAGATGTCGACATGATGCTAATTTCCTCCGACAAGGTGCTGGCGCGTGGCCAGAAGATCGAGGGCCTCGATTTTTCGCCGACGGAAAAGGAGACCTCCCATAGCGAAATCGAGCAGGCGCGACGCTTTGCAGAGAACAGGGCAGGAACGGCCAAGTTGCGGGTGGTTGACGACGAGTGATCCCCTCGGGCAAAGTCACCGCCTTGCTTTGAATTTCATACGGACATGCCCTGATGATTACTGTTTTCGGCTCCATCAACATGGATCTCGTCGCCACCGCCAAACGCCTGCCCAAACCCGGTGAAACCGTGACGGGAGAGACCTTTTCCACGGCGGCCGGCGGAAAGGGAGCCAATCAGGCGCTTGCCGCACGGCGCGCAGGTGCAACGGTCAAAATGGCGGGCGCTACGGGTGATGACACCTTTGCCGCGCCAGCGCTGACATTGCTGCGCGATGCCGGCACCGATCTGTCGCTCGTCAAGACCGCGCCCGGCCCCACGGGAACCGCCGTAATCCTGATCGGTGAAGGCGGGGAGAACATGATCTCGGTCATTCCCGCCGCCAATGGCGAAGTTTCCGCATCCGACGCCGCAAAAGCCGTGGCGGAGATGGCAGCGGGCGATATTCTGATGCTTCAGTTCGAGGTGCCGGCACCCTCAATCGAAGCAGCACTGACGGCCGCGAAGGCTAAACGCATCACCACTATCATCAATACCGCGCCGCTGACCGCGGACGGGCCGCGCCTCGCCAGCCTTGCCGAAATCGTCATCGCCAATGAAACCGAGTTCGAACTGCTGATCGACAAAAACGGACTTTCAGCCTCCGAACGGGAAAATGAACTCAAATCCCTGCATGAGCAGACCGGCCAGACATTGATCGTGACGCTTGGTGCTGATGGCGTGATCGCCATTCGCAACGGCAAGGTCTTCAAGGCGTCCGGTCTCAAGATCGAGCCGGTCGATACTGTTGGCGCTGGCGATACATTCTGCGGTTATCTCGCCGCCAGCCTCGATCAGGGTATGGATTTCGAAAAGGCGCTGAAGCGCGCCGCCGTCGCAGGCTCGCTCGCCTGCACCCGCGCCGGCGCCCAGCCTTCCATTCCGGTTGCTGCCGAAGTGGACGCGAATATCTGACGGTTCGAGCTGTTAAATGCGAATGAAAGTGAGATAGGCCGAGCTGCGGCCTTCTCTTTTCGCCTTGTTCTCATAACGCGTGCCCGGCCAGTTGGCATAGGGGGTGTGCCAGTCCTCGGCACTTGCCGCCGTCCACTCGAAACCGCCGTGGCGGGCGCAATGCTGTAGCGTCCAGTTGACGTAGGTATCGATATCGGAAGCAAAGCAGAACTTGCCACCGGGTTTCAGGACGCGATGGAAACGGGCAAGATTGACGTCGGAAACGAAACGGCGCTTCCAGTGCTTCTTCTTCGGCCAGGGATCGGGATAGAGTAGATCGATGTGATCGATCGACCCATCCGGCAGCCAATCCAGCAATTGCGTCGCGTCATCATCGTAAAGGCGGATATTCATCAACTCGCCTTCACGCACGCTTGCCAGCAGCTTTGCCATGGAATTGACGAAGGGCTCGACGCCGATAAAGCCGGTCTCAGGATTTTCAACCGCGCGGTGGGCAAGGTGCTCGCCGCCGCCGAAACCGATTTCCAGACGGACCGATTTCACATCCGCCGGAAAGAGAGCGACGAGATTTTTCGGAGGCGCGCTTTCCAGATCGATTTTCAGCAAAGGCAGCAGGTTTTCGATCGTATCGATCTGCTGATTGCGCAGGGGCTTGCCCTTGCGTCTGCCAAAAAACGCTTCCGTTGCGCGCGAACGCCGCTCTTCCGTCATGTCATACTCTCAAGAACAAATAGACTAAACCCGCACAGGGCCACTTGAATGGCACTATGCGGGTTACAAATGGTGCAACCGGTATCTCTCAATCCCCGTCGAATGACAAGGCTTAGAACAAGTCCCCGCATTTTCCGAACGTAAAATCGCTACGCAATTTTACTGGAAATGCTTCAAGCGCTCAAAGCTTCCTTGAGCGGCTTCACCAGATCGAGCTTCTCCCAGGAGAAGGAACCGTCACGGCCCGCCTTGCGACCGAAATGGCCGTAGGAGGACGTCTTGGCATAGATCGGCTTGTTGAGATCGAGATGACGGCGAATGCCCGACGGCGAGAGATCCATGACCTTGCGGATGGCGCCTTCGACCTGATCTTCGCTGACCTTGCCGGTACCGTGCAGATCGACATAAATCGACAGAGGCTGGGCGATGCCGATCGCGTAGGAAATCTGAATGGTGCAGCGCTCGGCCAGACCGGCAGCCACCACGTTCTTGGCCAGATAGCGGGCAGCATAGGCCGCGGAACGGTCGACCTTGGTCGTGTCCTTGCCGGAGAATGCACCGCCGCCATGGGGGGCAGCACCGCCATAGGTGTCCACGATGATTTTGCGGCCGGTCAGACCCGCATCGCCATCCGGACCACCGATAACGAATTTGCCCGTCGGGTTAATATACCACTGGCAATCATCGGCGATCTTCAGGTCACCCAGCGCTTCGCGGATATAAGGTTCGACAACTTCGCGAACCTTCTTCGAATCCCAGCTGGCATCGAGATGCTGCGTGGACAAAACGATGGATACGGCTTCCGAAGCCTTGCCGTCGACGTAACGAACCGTCACCTGGCTCTTGGCGTCGGGACCGAGTTTCGCAGCTTCGCCTTCGCCGCTTTTACGGGCGGTCGCGAGCAGCTGCAGAATACGGTGGGAATAATAGATCGGAGCCGGCATCAGGTCCGGCGTTTCCTTGCAGGCGTAACCGAACATGATGCCCTGGTCGCCAGCACCCTCGTCGCCCTGCTTGTCGGAGGCGTTGTCCACGCCCTGCGCGATATCCGCCGACTGCGGATGCAGGAGAACGTCGATCTTCGCCGTCTTCCAGTGGAAACCATCCTGCTCGTAGCCGATGTCGCGGATCGCCTTGCGGGCAGCCGACTTGAACTTCGAGGGATTGATAACCGGGTGGCCGGCAGCATCCTTGAGAACCTTGCCGTCCTTGTCCTTTTTCAGCAGGGTATCGGGAACCCGAACCTCACCGGCGATAATGACGCGGTTCGTCGTCGCAAGCGTTTCGCATGCGATGCGCACGGTCCAGGGGTCGACACCCGTCTTGGATGCCTCACGATAGATGAGATCCACGATTTCATCGGAAATACGATCACAAACCTTGTCCGGATGACCTTCGGCCACGGACTCGCTGGTGAACAGGTAATTGGCACGCATGCGGGATTCCCCTCAAAGAACGGTCTTCGAGTTTGTTAGTCATTTCGGCCATGAAAGACAAGGACACAACCACATAAATATATCTTTATGTGAGAATTCCTTTCTAATTGGGCACAAAAAAACGGCCCTTGCGGACCGTTGAGTGTCCAGCGCCGTACGCTGGAAAATAAAGCAGTCGCCTGCGAGTGCTACTCGGCATCCCCTTCGGCGGCGAGCGACTTCACGAGATCAACGAGGCGGCGCCGAACCTTCGGGTCGGCGATCTTCACGAAAGCGCGGTTCAGTTGCAAGCCTTCGGCAGACGACAGGAAATCCACCACGTAATTGGAACTCGATGCTTCTGCCATGCCCGTCGTGCCGACCGCCTGATCACCCGGCGCGTCCTCGAAGAAGAAGGAAACCGGCACATTCAGGATCGCGGAGATATTCTGCAGGCGGCTGGCGCCCACGCGGTTCGTGCCCTTTTCATACTTCTGAATTTGCTGAAAGGTAATTCCGAGGCTTTCACCCAGCTTTTCCTGGCTCATGCCCAGCATGGTTCTGCGAAGACGAATTCGGCTTCCGACATGAATGTCGATGGGGTTAGGCTTTTTCTTATTTTCGGTCATCATGCGGTCCTGACACTCGGAAAGGGTTGATATCTCGTTTCATTGCTTATTCGAAGAAATGAGCTGGTATTTCGACAGCGTCTAAACTTGTTTTACGACTGACGTATTCACTATGCAATTGTAGGGGTTCCCGGTCAATTCTGGCGCCGGGCAAAACGCCAGGCAGAAAATACCGAAACGGTCAGCATGATAGAAAAAATCAACCAGAAATACGTCCGATGTATGTCGTAAGTAACAGCGTCATTTGACCCACCACTCAAGGTGGCGTCAACAATTCCGACCCGGCCGTAATCCAACCCGGCAATAATACGACCATAGGGATCTATAACGGCGGAAATCCCGGTATTAGCGCCGCGAATCACCGGCACTCCCGTTTCAACGGCCCGTACTCTTGCCTGTAGAAAATGCTGATAAGGGCCGGGTGTATCGCCGAACCAGCCATCATTCGTGACGTTCAGGATCGCTGCGGCGCCCGCCAGACCAGGGGTCATCTCTTCGGGAAAAATGATCTCGTAGCAGATCAGGGGATAGAGGGTTTTACCGGAAGGAAGCGTCAAAGGCGTGCGCGAAGACGCGGCTGAAAAGCCGCCCGGCAGGCTGATGACATTATTGATGCCGAATCCCCGTAGAATATCTTCGAAAGGGACATATTCTCCAAAGGGTGTAAGATGGACCTTGTCGGTCGCGCCGATGATCTCGCCCTGACTGTCAATCGCATAGACCGAATTGTAGTAACGCGGAGGCCGGCCGGCACCGGCATCTTCCATTCTGACCGCACCGGTAAACAGGACCTGCCCGTCTTCAAGCGTCTTGGCGATTTCCGCCAGAGCGTCCGGATTTTGCGTCAGGATGAAAGGCACGGAGGTCTCCGGCCAAACAATGATATCTGGGCGTTTTTTTCCTTCGCCGGGCGGCAGTCCCGTCAAGCGCAGATGCTCGCTGAAAATCTCGGCCCTGTCTGCATTCAGCATCTTGCGGGACTGGTCGATCGACGGCTGCACTATCCTCACGGTCAGCGCGTCCGCAGGTGTCTCCAACGGTGTCTGAAGGCGGTAAAAGCCATAACCAAAATGGCCAGCCAGCAGCAGGCCCGCCACAATGAGACCCGGCCACATGCCTTTTTTCGTGCCGATCAAGGCAGGCGAGGCGAAGATGAAAACGGCAAGCGTGGTGACACCAAAAAGACCAAGCAGATGCGCCGACTGCATCATGATCGGCACAGGCATGATGCCATAACCGATGGCGTTCCAGGGGAAGCCAGTTGCTATGAAGCTGCGGAGCCATTCCAAAAGGCCGAATGCGGCCGCAAGTGCGGCGATACGGCCGAGACCGTCCGACCAGACGATATTGGCGGCTGCGACCGCAAAACCGTAAAACACGGCGAGAACAGCCGGAAGGCCGAGGATGGCGAGCGGTAGCGCCCAGGCGAACTCGTCAGCTTCCAGCAGGAGCGCATTGCCCAGCCACCACAGGCCCGCCACGAAATAACCAAGGCCGAAACACCAACCGATGCCGAAAGCGGGCATGATGCGGCTGAAGATGCCACCGCCCGGCTTGCCGGTGCAGCCATCGACCAACCAGACGAGCAGGGTGAAAGACAAAAAAAGCGCTGCGAAAAAGCCAACCGGAGGCAAGGCCAGCGCTCCAACCGCGCCTGCGGCAATCGCCATCACTGCGCGGCTTTTGCCGCCGGCCAGCATTACCCTGCCTGCAAGACGCTCCATGCCATCTCCGTTTAATGCCCACCCGGAAAAGCCCAACCGCGGCATGGCCGTGCAAACGAATTTCCCTTTAGACTCGACGTAAAGGAAAAAAGATTCGCAGTCCACAGAAGGGATGATCGCCGGAGCACCGTGCGTCCTTTTGGACACTTGATGACGCGTTCAAGGAGCGGCGGCGACGGGTAGCATCCCGTCGCCCACCTCAGTCAGCGTTTTGCTGGTGGGTGATGAGGCGAACATCCGGCGCGGGCAGCGGAATAACCTCATCGGCATCGGCATCGCCCGGCGCGCGGTCATCCTGCCCTTCCGAGCCATGATCGCGGACGATACGGACACCCTTGATACGCCTTGTATCCGCATCGAGGATCTGGAACTCGAAACCAGGTACGGCCCTGACCACTTCACCCTTGGCCGGAATGCGGCCGAGTGCGAAGAATATCAGGCCGCCGAGCGTATCGATTTCTTCAAGATGTTCGCGGACATCGAATTCCGGTCCGATTGCCTCGGCAAGTTCAGTAAGTTCGGCGCGGGCATCCGCCACCAGCACGTCGGCGGATAGACGGGAAAACATCGTCTCGTCCTTGTCGTGCTCGTCATCAATGTCACCCACGACCATCTCGACGATGTCCTCATGGCTGACGAGACCGTCCGTGCCACCATATTCGTCGATCACTAGGGCAAGCTGTGTTCTCTGTGCCTGCATGGTCTTCAAAAGATCGGAGGCCAGCATGGAGGGGGGTGCAAAAAGAATTTTACGCACCAGCCCGGCATCGGCGACCGTCTGTTCCAGATCCACCCGTGCCAGGTCAAAATTCGGTCGCGGCGAGCGCGGAGCCTTCGCCTCGCCATAGGCAACGCCACGCGATCCCACCCGGCGTTTGTTGCGCGCCTGCTTGGCGACATAGGCCAGCAGATCGCGAATGTGGATCATGCCCTTCGGATTATCCAGTGTCTCATCGTAGACCGGCATGCGGGAGCGCCCGGTTTCCTCAAAGAGGATCAGAGCTTCGCCGATGGTCATATTCTGGTCGAGACCGTCGATATCCACGCGTGGGATCATGATATCTTCGACCCGAACCTCCCGGAAACGCAGGATATTGTTCAGCATCGCCCGCTCTTCGGGCGAAAAGGCGGCACCGATTTCGGTGTCGTCCATCAGCGCGTCGGTCAAATCCTCGCGCAGGCGCTCGCCCTGTGACGGTTTCAGCAACCGTCCAATGCGCGACCAGATCGTCGATCTCGGCTTTGCATTGGAGTCGTTCCGTAAATGACTACTGCCCTCCTCCGAGGAGGACTGCTCGCCGTTTTCTCTGCCCTCATTGGCAGGTCGTGCAGAATGTTCGTTCATGGCTCCAGACAATATTCAAAGCGGTTCCTGTCCCGCGTAAGGATCAGATAGGCCAAGCACCGCCAAAATGCGAGTCTCAAGCGACTCCATTTCTTCCGCCTCCTCCTCATCCATGTGGTCATAACCGAACAGGTGCAGGAACCCATGAACAAGAAGATGGGTCAGATGATCCTCGAAACTCTTCTCAAGTTCAAGAGCCTCGCGTTCAACCGTCTCGCGCGCGATGACGATATCGCCCAGCATCGGGCCGGGCATGCCGCCCGGCTCCAGCGGAAAAGCGGGGAAAGACAAGACATTGGTTGCCTTGTCCTTGTCGCGCCATTCGGCATTGATTTCCCGGATATTTTCATCGTCGGTAAAGACCAGCGACAGTTCCACCGGCATTTTCGGGAAGGGTTGTTTCTCTTCCCGCTTCAAAAAATCAACCGCTGCATCCAGCGCCTTGGTGGCGAAGGCAAGAAGGTCCTCTTCCGAGGACCAGCCTTCGGCCTCGACGCTGATTTGAATATCCAGAGCTGTCATTGTCTTGCGTCAGTTGCCCTTCACGAGGCTTTCATCCGGCACCGCCGTGTGGGATTCGTACGCCCGTACGATGCGCGCCACCATCGGATGGCGCACGACGTCCACATCCTTGAAGCGCACGACGGATACACCTTCCACATCGGTGAGGATTTGCAGGGCCTCGACAAGACCCGACTTCACGCCGCGCGGAAGGTCCACCTGGCTTGGGTCGCCGGTCACGATCATGCGGCCTTTCTCACCAAGACGGGTAAGGAACATTTTCATCTGCATGGTCGTGGTGTTCTGGGCTTCGTCCAGAATGACGGCGGCGTTGGCAAGCGTGCGTCCGCGCATGAAGGCCAGCGGCGCAATTTCGATGACGCCCGCCTGAATGGCGCGCTCCACCTTGTCACCCGGCATCATGTCGTAAAGCGCGTCGTAAAGCGGGCGCAGATAAGGATCGACCTTCTCCTTCATGTCGCCCGGCAGGAAGCCAAGGCGTTCGCCCGCTTCTACTGCGGGACGCGAGAGGATGATGCGGTCGACCGCACCACGCTCCAGAAGTTGCGCTGCATGCGCCACGGCAAGATAGGTCTTGCCGGTGCCGGCGGGGCCGACGCCGAAAACCAGTTCGGACTGCTCCAGCGCCCGCATGTAGACATCCTGGGTGGGCGTTCGGGCAGCGACGGTCTTCTTGCGCGTGGAAATCTGCGCCATGGAGATCTTCGCCTTGCGCTCCATCGTCGGCAAGGTCAGCTGGTCATCTGCCGCCATGGCCATGCGGATCGCGCCTTCCACGTCGGAAACCTCGGCGGTTCCGCCCTTGAGCAGACGCTCGTAAAGGAAATCCAGCGCCCGGCGAGCCTGATTGGTGGCAACGACATCGCCGGTGATGGCAACGGAATTGCCGCGCGGGCGCGCATCGATGTTGAGGCGTTGTTCCAGCAATTTGAGGTTCTGATCGAACTGACCGAATAGCTCTCCCGCTATCCTGTTATTCTCGAACGTGAGGACGAAGTGATTGGCGTCGGTCGCGGCTTGGCGTGGCTGGCGCGATGAAGGTGATACCAATTCATGTGCGTTCAAGCGGTCAGGCTCCTGTCCCAATCAGTGTCGGCTCCTCACTCTAACTCTCTGCCACCTCGGCAAACAAGCTGTTTGGACCCGTTGCGGTGATTCGTACATTAACAATGTCACCGATTTTCAAAGTCTTTGCATCAAGATTCACAGATTGCAGCCAGGGAGAGCGACCTATCAACTGTTCAGGCATGCGGCCGGGCTTTTCCAGCAACACATCCATCGTCTTTCCGACCAGCGATTCCGCAAATTCCTTCTGCTGCCGCAAGAGCAGCGCCTGCAATCGTTCCAGCCGCTCGGCCTTCACCTCTTCCGCAACCTGATCCGTCAGATCAGCGCCCGGCGTTCCGGGGCGTGTGGAATATTTGAATGAAAAGGCCTGCGCATATTTCACCTGTTCGATGATCGCCATCGTGTCTTCGAAATCACGATCCGTCTCGCCGGGGAAGCCAACAATAAAATCCCCGGACATGGCGATATCAGGGCGGGCGGCCCGGATTTTTTCAATGAGCTGGATATATTCCTCACCTGTGTGGCGACGATTCATCGCCTTCAGAATGCGATCCGACCCGGACTGAACAGGCAGATGCAGATAGGGCATCAGAATGCGCAGGTCGCGATGGGCGCCAATCAAGCGGTCATCCATGTCGCGCGGATGGCTGGTGGTATAGCGAAGGCGTGCGAGACCGGGAATTTCCGCCAGCCGGTAAAGAAGCTCGGCAAGTCCCCATTTTTCGCCTTTCGAGCCTTCGCCCTGCCAGGCATTGACGTTCTGGCCGAGCAGCGTGATTTCGCGCACACCGGCATCCACCAGTTTCATCGCCTCATCCACGATCTGGCGCACGGGACGCGAAACTTCCGAACCACGCGTATAGGGCACAACACAGAAGGTGCAGAACTTGTCGCAGCCTTCCTGCACCGTCAAAAATGCCGTGACGCCGCGCGTACGCAGTGTTGCCTTTTCGGCCACCGGCAGATGTTCGAACTTGTCCTCAACGGCATATTCGGTCTCGATGACGCGCTCGCCGCCGCGCACCCGCTTCAGGGCGTCCGGCAGGCGATGATAGGTCTGTGGGCCGATGACGACATCGACGGCTGGCGCACGGCGAAGGATTTCCTCGCCTTCCGCCTGCGCCACACATCCGGCAACGCCGATCACGAATTCGCGGCCCTGTTCTTCGCGCGATTTTTTCATGTCGCGCAGGCGGCCGAGCGCCGAATAGACCTTTTCCGCGGCCTTTTCGCGGATGTGACAGGTGTTCAGAAGCACCAGATCCGCCTCGCCCATATCCTCCGTCTGAACGTAACCGTCCTTCGCCAGCGCATCGCTCATGCGGACGGAATCGTAGACGTTCATCTGACAGCCATAGGTCTTGATGAAGACCTTCCTGCTGTTAGAACCCTCGCGGGCAATCATTTCGGGGGCATCGAGGCCAAGCGTTTCCTGGGTCATGGCGGTTATCTAGTGTTTTTCACGCCCGGATTAAACAGAAAAATACCGGAAAAGCTGGAATGCTCTATTTCCGCCAGCCACCACGCAGGCTGAAAGCCAACATGGAACGGATAGAAGCGGCAATATCGGTCGCCAGACGCTTGCGGTTATCCGTGCTGTGAAACGGAACGCTGTCACCGAATGTAACGTCGACGTCGATAGCACCTGCCCTGATGATACCGAGCAGATGCGGCACCAGAGTTATGCTGCCCGGCCAGGCCGCAATGACCCGGTGGTAACGTCCCATGGCCATGCCCTGCACCCGCGTATAGGCGATTGCAACCGGCTGCACATAGACGAGCTTGCCCGGAACCTGCTCGGCGGCCGTGGAGGCTGCGCCAAACAGCGAGGATTTGACGGCAAGCATGCGGTTGCCGTCAGAGGTGGTGCCTTCCGGGAACAACACGACGATCTCGCCATCGGCCATGCGGGCGGCGATCTCGCCGACCTGCGCACCGGTGCTGCGCTTCTGCTCGCGCTGGACGAAGATGCTTTTCTGCAGACGGGCGAGCCAGCCGAAGACGGGCCAGTCACGCACTTCCGTCTTGGCGATGAACACCACGTCGGCAATACTGCCGAGAACGAGAATGTCCTTCCACGAGGCGTGGTTGGCCGCCAGCATCAGCGGTTTTGCCCGCTCCACATCCCCATGGACATGCACGCGGATGCCGAGGACATGGCAGGCTATGCGGTGCCAGATGCGTGGAATGCGACGGCGAAGCCGCCAGTCGAAGGCAAGGCCCAACAGTTGCAGCGGCAGCAATATAAGCGTGACGATCAGGAGAACGACCGCAATATAGGCTGTCCGAAGCCACATCATGATTGAACCGTGCGCTTGCTCACCAGCGTCTCAATGTTCGCCGGGCTTCAACGGCACACCGTAGAGTTCGAGCCGGTGATCAACGAGCTTGAAGCCATGCTCCCTGGCGATCTTTTCCTGAAGCGCCTCGATCTCGGGTGAATGAAACTCGATGACCACACTATTCTTCAGATCGATCAGATGATCGTGATGTTCCTCAGGCACGGTCTCGTAACGCGAGCGGCCATCGCGAAAATCATGACGCTCGATGATGCCGGCGTCCTCGAACAGCTTCACCGTTCTGTAAACGGTAGAAATCGAGATGCGCGGATCCACGGCGGAGGAACGGCGGTAAAGCTCCTCGACATCCGGATGGTCTGCCGATTCCTGCAGCACGCGGGCGATGACACGGCGCTGGTCCGTCATCCGCATGCCGCGTTCGGCACAAAGTTCCTCCAGCGTTTTCGAAAGGTCTATCACGTCTTCTGGCCTTTTGAGTATTCCGGTTGAATTTCGGGGCTGTCGCCGAAAAATGCCTGTCGCAGGGAACTAGCGAAGATCGCGGCGCATGACAAGCGCCGTCGACTTCGCGCCATCCTTGGCGGTGTAATAGGCCTTGCGCTCAGCGACCGTTTTGAAGCCGAGCTTTTTATAAAGTCCCAGAGCGGAGGCATTGTTGCTGTCCACTTCCAGGAACATCGTTTCGGCACCGCGCATCATCGCCTCACGGACGGCCGATTGCATCAGGCGCCAGCCGAGGCCGGTGCGCGCGAACTTGTCGGCCACCGCAACGGTCAGGATTTCCGCCTCGCCGGCCACTTCGCGCGCAAGCACGAAACCACCGAGCGGTTTGCTGAAAAATGCGTTCGTCTGCCGCGCGACGGCACCGAAAACCGAGCCCTGCGTCAACAGCCCGGAAAACTCCCCGTCATTCCAGGGGCGCGGAAAGCGCAGCGCATGCAATTCCGCCACTCCGGCGCAATCCTCATGCTGCATCGGCACGATCTCGAAATAGGGCTTCCAGCTTAGATATTCGTCAAACATAACAAGGAATCATCCGCACGCATTTACGGGTGCCACCTATCAGGCAACGCTCTGGCGTGCCAGCGCAAAACCCGTCTGCGGCCGGGCATCCGGGCCGCGAAGGTAAAGCGGTGCGGGTTTCGGCATGCCTTTCGGCTTGCGTCCACCCGCCCGCGCAACAGTGGAAATCGGAAAATGATCGGGACCCGACCCCGTGTCGAAACCCTGAAAAAGGGGTGCGGCGGAACCGATAATGGCGCCATCGAAACCGGAGAGAGCCGTTTTGGCATCCTCCAGAGACAAAAGCGCGGCCTCGAGGAGCGGCGATCCATCCTCTGCAAATGTCTGGAGGTAGGCTTCGCCCCGTTTGGCGTCGAGCCCGACAGCCACTGGCCGGCCGGGATTTTCCAGCAGATGATGCAAGGCGATCGTCTCAAGCGTGGTTACGCCGACTGCCTCTATGCCGAGCGACAGGGCAAAACCACGCGCGGCGGCAACGCCGACGCGAATGCCGGTAAAGGAACCCGGTCCGATCGTTACCGCGATGCGTCCGACTTTCTGAAGCGGCAGCTGCGCCTGCTGCAGGGCACCATCAATCACAGCCATCAGCCGCTCGGCATGACCTTTTCCGATGGTTTCGCATACCTCGCCAAGCACCGTGTCGGAGGCGCTGTCATAGACGCAGGCGGAACAGTCCACACCTGAGGTATCGAGTGCGAGAACAATCATGGCGCGGCCTGGCTTACAACGTCATACAGCTTCGACTTCGCGCACTTCCGGCACGAAATGGCGAAGCAGGTTCTGGACGCCGTGCTTCAGCGTGGCGGTGGAGGACGGGCAACCGGAGCAGGCGCCCTTCATGTTCAGGAACACAGTGCCGTCGCGGAAACCACGGAAAGTGATATCGCCACCATCCTGCGCTACGGCGGGGCGGACGCGGGTATCCAGCAGTTCCTTGATGGTGGCGACGATGGTTTCGTCACCCTCTTCAAAGAACTCGCCTTCCTCATCCGACACTTCAGCCGCAATGGCAGTGCCCATGATGGGGCGGCCAGACATGAAATGCTCCATGATCGAACCGAGAATGGCGGGCTTCAGATGCTGCCATTCGGCGTCATCCTTGGTGACGGTGATGAAATCGAAGCCGAAATAAACGCCGGTGACACCCGGAATGGTGAAGAGGCGCTCTGCCAGCGGCGAGGCCTGCGCCTGCGCAGGGTTGAGAAACTCAGCCGTGCCGCTTTCCAGCACCACCTTGCCCGGCAGGAACTTGAGGGTCGCGGGGTTCGGCGTGGCTTCCGTCTGAATGAACATTATCTGTCTCCTTCGAGGTCGCCGTTCACGCCCCGCAATTTAGAATTCTTCCAAAAAATACGCCTGGCGAAGCCTTACTTCAAGCCCTGACATGATAATTACATTCAAGAAATCGTCAGCCCCAAATTCTTGCCCGAATCCGTTCCTGCCTTTCGGGGTCGAACAAAGTTCAGCAAAGGGCGTCGATTTCCTCATCCGTCAGCGTATCCGGCAGCACGGTGACGGGGATGGGGAAGGCCGCACCGCGTCCTGAGATGGAGGAGACGAGCGGTCCCGGCCCCTCCTTCGTCGATCCTGCCGCCAAAACCAGAATGGCAATATCGCGATCTTCCTCGATGAGCCCGTGGATCTGTTCGGTTGCGCCGCCTTCACGGATCACCGCTTCCGGCTCGATGCCGATGGTCTCACGGACCTTCTGGGCGATCTTGGCAAGCGTTGCTTCCGCCTCCTCGCGCGCCTCGGCCCGCATGATCTGCTCGACGCCCAGCCACTGCTGGAAATCGCCTTCCGGTATCATGTAAAGCAGAACCAGTCCGCCATTGGAGTTCTTGGCGCGACGACCGGCATAATGCACGGCCCTTTCGCATTCCGGTGTGTCATCGATAACAGCGAGAAATTTGCGACGATGCCCTTCCAGACGCGACAGCCGTTTTGAAACCATTCCGCACTCCCTGTGTCCGCCGCGATCCGAAAAACCGCCCGACGGTTCGGGCGGAGATTATATCAAATCACGGCGGGCGCAAACCGCCTGCCGTGATCCGCAAGGCGATACGTGGTCAGCGCAGGAACCCGATGATGTCGCGCACCTCGTTCATCGTGTTTTCGGCGATCGCGCGCGCGCGCTCACCACCCTGTTTGAGGATGGCATCGATGTGGGTGGGATCGTCTAGAAGGCGGCGCATCTCGTTGTTGACCGGAGCCAGCACATTGACGGCAAGCTCGACGAGAGCCGGCTTGAAGGCCGAGAACTGCTGTCCGCCGAATTCTAAAAGAACCTCCGCTTTCGTCTTGTCAGACAGTGCCGCATAGATACCAACGAGGTTTTCGGCCTCCGGGCGGCCCTTCAGGCCTTCCACTTCGCTCGGCAGTGCATCCGGGTCCGTCTTCGCCTTCTTGATCTTTCTCGAAATGGCATCGACATCGTCCATGAGGTTGATGCGCGACAGATCCGACGGATCGGACTTCGACATCTTCTTGGTGCCGTCCTTCAACGACATCACCCGCGGTGCCGGACCGCCGATCAGCGGCTCCACCATCGGGAAATAGGCATGCACCGGCTCATTGCCCACCGTGATGTCGAGGCCGAGACCTGCGTTGCGGATATGGTCGCCGAAATCGATGTTGAATTTCTGGGCGATGTCGCGGGCCAGTTCCAGATGCTGCTTCTGGTCGTCGCCGACAGGAACGTGGGTCGCGCGGTAGACGAGAATGTCCGCAGCCATCAGGCTCGGATAGGCAAGCAGCCCAAGCGACACCTGCTCGGCATTCTTGCCGGACTTGTCCTTGAACTGCGTCATGCGCTCCATCCAGCCGATGCGCGCCACGCAATTGAAGATCCAGGCGAGTTCGGCGTGCTGCGGCACAGCCGACTGGTTGAAGACGATATGCTTCACCGGGTCGATGCCTGCGGCAATGAAGGCGGCAGCGATCGAGCGGGTTTGCGCCTTCAGGTCCGAATGAACGAGCTGGGCGGTGATGGCATGCATGTCGACGACGCAATAGATGCAGTCGTTATCTTCCTGCAACGCCACGAATTTGCGGATGGCCCCGAGATAATTGCCGAGATGCAGATTGCCGGTCGGCTGGACGCCCGAGAAAACCAGCGGCTTGAATGCGTTCATTGTCGTCCTCGAAAAGGCTTGTGGAGGGCCCCGCCCCGTGGTTGGAATTGCACGCGCGCTTATGCACCTACAGCCCCTCGCAATCAAGCGGTTTCAGGGCGCGTCAGCCGCGTGGCTGAAGAAGATCCCAGTGATTTCCATAAGGGTCCGCAAAGACCGCGACGGAGCCATAAACCTCATGGCGCGGTTCTTCCAGAAAGCGCACGCCGCGCGCAAGCATCGTCTCGTAGTCACGACCGAAATCGTCGGTATGCAGGAAAAACCCGACACGGCCGCCGGTCTGGTTGCCGATGGCAAGACGCTGCGCTTCGCCATCCACCTCGGCAAGCAAGAGGGCACAGCCATCGGTCCCTTGAGGCTTCACCACCAGCCAGCGTTTGCCGTCATCAAGAGGTTGGTCGGAAAGGCAGTCAAACCCCAGAACCTCGCAATAAAACGTCTTTGCCCGGTCATAATCGTCCACCACGAGTGTGATGAGGGCGATGCGACGGTTTTCTGCGAAGGACATCAGCTTGTCTCCGTCTGGGCATTCTTGTTGCGGCGCTTTTTGATGGCTCTCTTGACCATGCCGAGATCGGCACCACCCGAAACGAACGCCAGCACGAAATAAACGAGCATGGCGGAGAGCACGAGGCCCATGATGGTTCCGGCCCGGACGAAAATGGAGGAGGCGGAGGACAGCTCGAAGCTGAGATAGGTCAGCGCATAGTGAACGAAGCCCGCCATAAGGGCGGCGGCCAGCAGCAAGCGCGGAATGCGGGTAAGGAGCGGAATGTCCACATGCCAGTGACCCCGCCACAACAGCATCCCGAACAGCAGGGCGGCATTGACCCAGCCGGCGGTGATCTCGGCGATGGCGATGCCCGGACCTCCGAGACGCGGAAACAATGTCAGCGCCAGAGAGACGTTCACAACCACGGAAATCGCCGCGAAGATCATCGGCGTGCGGGTATCCTCGCGGGCAAAGAAGCCGGGAATGAACGCCTTTATCAGCACGAAAGCCGGCAGGCCGAGGCCATAAATACCGAGGATCTGCGCGACGGTGACGGTGGCCGAAGGCGCGAAATTGCCGCGCTCGTACAGAAAGCGCACGATGGGTTCCGCCATAACGAGAAGGGCAGCGGCAGCGGGCAATGTCAAAAACAGCACGAATTCGACCGAGCGGTTTTGCAGGCTTCCCGCCTCGACCATATGTCCGCCACGCAAAGCCCGCGCCAGCTCCGGCAAAAGCACGGTGGCAACGGCGATGCCGACGACACCGAGCGGCAGCTGGTAAATCCGGTCGGCATAGGCAAGCGAGGAGATCACACCCTCACCGGCAGACGCGATATTGGTGTTGATCAGGAGATTGATCTGGGTGATGCCGCCGGTGATCGCGGCCGGCAAAGCAAGGACCAGCAGGCGCTGGACATTCTTCGTCAGCCGGGGTCTGCGGAAACCGATCCGCATGCCGGCATTGCGCACGGCGATCCAGACGATGCCAAGCTGCACCACACCCGCCGCCATGACACCCCAGGACAGGGCATAACCCACCTGAAGCGGGTCGTAATGCTTCCACCAGGCCAGCATCAGAACACCAATCAGAATGATGTTCAGGAAGACCGGAGCAATCGCGGCAGCGAAATAACGGTGCAGCGAATTCAGCATGCCGCCCATCATCGCCGCCAGCGACATGCAGGCGAGATAGGGAAACATGATGGTTGCGAGACGGACGGTGTTGTCGAATTTCACCGGGTCTTCCAGAAAGCCCGGCGCAATAACGGTGCGCACGATGAACGGCATCGACAGTTCCATCAGGATCGTCAAAGCCAGAAGCACGGTGAACAGAACGCCGAAAACTTCTTCGGAAAAGCGCCTTGCGCCCTCCATGCCGTTCGCCTCGATTTCCTTGGCAAAAAGCGGCACGAAGGCCGAGTTGAACGCGCCTTCGGCAAAAAGGCGCCGGAAGGTGTTCGGGAACCGGAAGGCAGCATTGAAGGCATCGGCAACCGGGCCGGTACCGACGGCTGCGGCCATCAGCGTCTCGCGGAGGAACCCGAAGATACGGCTTCCGAGCGTGGCCGTGCCGACCGTGGCGAACTTTCCGATCAAGCTCATGGGAATTTCAAGCCTTTGCCGTGCGCGTGGCCGGCAGCGCCGCCACATCGGGATGGGCGATGATGCCGTTTGGCATGCGATCGCGCAATTCGTCTTCCTGCTCGCTCATCACGGCCTTCAGACGCGTGGCAATGCTGGCCTGCCGGTTGTCGTTGGTGACCTTCTGACCGAAGAGATCCGTCACGTAGAATGTGTCGATGACCTTCTCGCCGAAGGTGGTGATGCGTGCGGAATGAATATCCAGCGACAGATCGGCAATGACAGCCGTCATATCCGCCAGAAGCCCCGGCCGGTCCAGGCACTCGACCTCGATAACGGTGAACTTGTTCGAAAGCCCGTTGGAAATGATGACGGAGGGCGGAATGGTGAAGGCGCTTTTCTTCCTCCGGCTCTTGGTGCGGGTGGCAATCATTTCCGGCAGGCGCTGACGACCGGACAGAACCTCTTCGATCAGCTTGCCGACATTGTTGCCGCGCCGCGTCTCGTCTTCGTCGATCGGAAATTCGCGGTTGATCAGGATCGTATCGAGCGCCCGCCCATCGGATGTGGTGAAGATTTGCGCGTCGGCAATGTTGGCGCCGGCCGCAGCGCAGGCGCCGGTAATGATCGACAGCAGGCGCGGATGGTCGGGCGCCAGCACGGTGATTTCGGTGATGGCGTGGAAGGAATGTGTGCGCACCATGGTCGACAGCGCTTTTTCCTGCTTGTCGGCCTCGCGGATGAAGCGGGTGTGACGCACCTGATCTTCCAGCGCCACCGTCAGCAGATAGGGCTCATAGTGCAGCTTGGTGTATTTGCGCCGTGCCTTCTGGCCCCAGTCTTCCAGCGCGTCGTAAAGCGCCTGACGGGCAATATGCGCCCTTTCCTTGCGTGAGACTTCCGAAAAGCCACCGGAGAGGAGCAGCTCGGTCTCGTAATAAAGCGAGCGGAGCAACTGACCCTTCCAGCCGTTCCAGACACCCGGGCCGACCGCGCGGATATCGCAGACCGTCAGGATAAGCAGCATCTTCAGCCGCTCCATGGATTGCACCTTGTCGGCGAAATCGGTGATGGTCTTGCGGTCGTGGAGGTCGCGCGTCTGGGCGACCATGGACATCAGAAGATGCTGCTCGATCAGCCAGACCACCATTTCGGTCTGCTTGCCGGTCAGCCGGAAACGCTGGCAAAGCTTGCGGGCCACCCGCGCGCCGGCAATCGAGTGGTCCTCCTGCCGGCCCTTGGCGACATCGTGCAGCAGAACGGCCACATAAAGTGCCTCACGCTCCTCGACACCCGGCATCAGCTGGTTGGCAAGCGGATGGGCATCCACAGCCGTCCCCTTGTCCACCTCCGACAGTACGCCGACCGAGCGGATCAGATGCTCGTCCACCGTATAGTGATGATACATGTTGAACTGCATCATCGCGACGATCTTGCCGAATTCGGGAATGAACTTGCCGAGGACGCCAGCCTCGTTCATGCGCCGCAAGGTGAGCGCCGGATCACGCCTCGAGGTGAGGATCGCCAGAAACAGCCGGTTCGCCTCCTCGTTCTCGCGAAGCCCGTCATTGATCAGCGACAGCGACCGGGTAACGACACGCAGCGCATCCGGGTGAAGTTCGAGATTGTTGATATCGGCGATATGAAAGAGCCGGATCAAATTGACCGGATCGTTTTTGAACACGTCCGGCTTGGCCAGCGCGATGCGGCCGCGATCCTCAACGAATTCAACAGAACCGGGAATTTTGCGGACGCGGTGGGCAAAGCGGCTGAGAACACCCGACAGGCCCGGCACGTCCTTTGCCTGCCTGTCCTCCAGTGCGGCGCAGACGATGCGGGTCAGGTCACCCACGTCCTTCGCCACCAGGAAGTAATGCTTCATGAAACGTTCGACGGCGGAAAGCCCGGGGCGTGGCTGATAGCCCAGCGCATCGGCGATCTCGCGCTGAATGTCGAAGGAAAGGCGCTCTTCCGCCTTGTTGGTGATGAAATGCATCTGGCAACGGACGGCCCAGAGAAAATCATCGGCCTTTTCGAACAGCCTGAGTTCGCGCTTAGACAGGACGCCAAGCTTGACGAGATCGGCTGTATCGCGGACATGGTAATAATATTTGGCGATCCAGAACAGCGTGTGCAGGTCGCGCAGGCCGCCCTTGCCTTCCTTGACGTTCGGCTCCACCAGATAGCGCGTATCGCCCGCCTTGCGGTGACGCTGGTCACGCTCTGCCAGCTTGGCGGCGATGAATTCCGGCCCGGTGCCGGTGACAACTTCCGACTCGAAACGTTTTTCGAGATCGTCGGTCAGGGATTTTTTGCCGCAGATTGCCCGCACTTCCAGAATGGCGGTGCGGATGGTCATATCGGATTTCGACAGGCGGACGCACTCATCCACCGTGCGCGTGGCGTGGCCGACCTTGAAGCCGAGATCCCAGAGCAGATAAAGCACGAACTCCACGGCCTTGTGCATATCCGGCGTGTTCTTGGCCGGCAGCAGGAACAGAAGGTCGATATCCGATCCCGGCGCCAGCGTGCCGCGACCGTAACCCCCCACCGCTGCAACGGCGATCTGCGGCGCGTCTTTCGGATAGACATATTGGCAGGCGAGATCATAGAGGATTTCGATCAGCCGGTCCTGGAGCCAGGAGATACGTCGGGCGCAATCGATGCCGCTGCCGTCGGATTTCAGCAGTTCGCGAGCCTTTTCCCGGCCTTCCGTGCTGGCCTTGCGAAAGATCGGCAGCAGGTCTGACCTGACATCGGCGATGCGCTTGCCGTCGTTCTTGAAGATGATGTCGCATTCGCGCTTCAGCGCCGAAACATCGAGAATTTCGGAAAAATCCAGGTCCTTGATGGCCATTTATGCCGTTATCCATGTCCTGTGGAAAAGCCACCGCTTGCGATGGGATTGTCCTATAGCGAGTTTCAAAGGCGATGGACAGGCAGTCTATCCTCTTAAGCCTTGCCAAGTTCTTTCTTTAACGCATAGAGCGCGTCCAATGCCTCACGCGGCGTCATTTCGTCCGGGTTGAGCCCCTTCAAAGCTTCTTCCACCTTAGATGGTCCAGCCTTGCGGGTTTCCTCACGGCGAACCGCGATCTGGAACAGCGGAAGATCGTCGATCAGCTGACTGGCCGGGTTCTTTCGATCGGCATCTTCGAGCTTCGTCAGCACCTCACGGGCGCGCTCCACCACCGATGCCGGAAGTCCGGCGAGCCGTGCCACCTGAATACCGTAGGAACGATCCGCAGCACCCGGTCCGACCTCGTGCAGGAAGATGACATCACCCTCCCATTCCTTCACCCGCATCGTGGCATTGGAAAGGCGACCAAGTTTTTCCGACAGCACCGTCAGTTCGTGGAAATGCGTGGCGAAGAGGCCACGGCAACGATTGACCTCGTGCAGATGCTCGACCGCCGCCCAGGCGATCGAAAGGCCGTCGAAGGTTGCCGTGCCACGGCCGATCTCATCCAGAATGACCAGCGAGCGATCCGTCGCCTGATTGAGGATGGCGGCCGTTTCCACCATTTCCACCATGAAGGTCGAGCGGCCACGCGCCAGATCGTCGGACGCGCCGACGCGGGAAAACAGCCGGTCTACGATGCCGATATGGGCGGCTTCTGCCGGAACGAAGGAGCCGATCTGCGCGAGGATGGCGATGAGCGCATTCTGACGCAGGAAAGTCGACTTACCGCCCATATTAGGGCCGGTCAGCAGCCAGATCGCACCATTTTTGCCGCCCGCAGCAGCCGACAGATCGCAATTATTGGCGATGAATGGCCCAGCCGACTGGCGCCGCAGGGCCTGTTCAACCACAGGGTGGCGCCCGCCTGTGATCGCGAAGGTCATGGAGGCATCAACGATCGGTCGGCAATAGGCCTGTTCGGTAGCGAGATAAGCAAGGCTTGAGGCGACATCGATCACCGCAAGCGCCAGCGCACCCGCCTTGATCGCCTCCGCCTGCTGCACCACGGCCTCGACCATGCGCTCGAAGGCTTCCAGCTCCATGGTCAGAGCCTCAGCCGCGGCATTGGCGATGCGGCTTTCGAGATCGGCAAGCTCGGTGGTGGTGAAGCGCATGGCGCCGGCCATGGTCTGGCGGTGAATGAAGCGCGCCTTCGCTTCATCCGTCGCCATCATGACATCGGCGTTGCCCGCCGTTACCTCGATGAAATAACCAAGCACGTTGTTATGCTTGATCTTGAGCGACTTGATGCCGGTTTCCTCGGCATATTGCAGCTGCAGCCCGGCGATCACCCGGCGCGACTGGTCACGCAATGCGCGCACGTCGTCGAGTTCTGGATTGGCGCCCTCACGCAGAAAACCGCCATCACGCTTCAAAAGCGGCAGATCGTCGGCCAGCATCGATCCGAGCATGGCTTCCAACCCGCCCGGCAAAGCCTTCAGATCCGCAAGTGCAGCAGCAAGCTCCTCCGGCAATAATCCCTGATCGAGAATGGCGGCAATTCTCTCGGCCGACGCCAGGCCCTGCCTGATCGCCCCGAGATCGCGCGGGCCACCGCGCTCCAGCGCAAGACGGGAGAGCGCGCGCGGCATATCGGCAACCTGTTTCAAGGCGTCGCGCAGGCCATCGCAAAGGGATACGTCATCAATAAGATAGGCGACCGCATCGAGACGGGCGTTAACCCTTTCCGGATCGGTCAAGGGAGACATCAGCCGCTCGGCCAGAAGCCGCGCACCGCCGCCCGTGACCGTGCGGTTGAGGGCATGCAGGAGCGATCCGTCCCTTTCGCCTGAGAGCGTCTTCACCAACTCCAGATTGGCGCGGGTCGCGGGATCGATGAACAGCGTGGAGGCAGCGCTTTCGCGTTCCGGCGCACCAAGCGGCGGGCGCTCGGCAATCTGGGTCTTTTCAACATAGGCAACCGCGGCAGCGGCAGCGGCCATTTCCACGCGCGAAAATGTGCCGAAACCATCGAGGGTCGAGACGTTGAAGTAACGCGCGATCCGCCCTTCCGCCGTAGCGCTGTCGAACAGAATGGCCGGCTGCGGCACGGCGACACGGCCAAGCATATCGAAAACCGGTCGCAGCTCTTCGTCATGGAACAGACTGTCGGTAACGATCAGCTCACGCGGATCGATGCGCCAGATATCAGCGAGGAGCCGCGTCAGCGTGGTTTCCGCCAAGCGGAAGACGCCGGTGGAAATATCAATCCAGGCAAGCGCAAACTGTGCCTCCGCACTGCCGCGAATACGAGCGAGCGCCATAAGATAGTTGGATTCCGTCGGCGACAGCAGCTTTTCTTCGGTGAGCGTGCCAGGCGTGACAAGCCGCACCACATCGCGCTTCACCACGGATTTCGATCCGCGCTTTTTCGCCTCGGCCGGGTCCTCCACCTGCTCGCAGACGGCGACGCGATAACCGCGCAGGATGAGCTTCTGGAGATAATCATCCGCGGCGTGAACGGGAACGCCGCACATGGGAATATCCTGCCCCATATGCTGGCCGCGTTTCGTCAGCGTGATGCCCAGCGACCGCGAGGCTTCCACCGCATCGTCAAAGAACAATTCGTAAAAATCGCCCATGCGGTAAAACAGCAGCGAACCGGGATTGTTCGCCTTGATCTCGATATATTGCTCCATCATGGGAGTGGCCGTAGCGCGGCTCTCTTCCGAGATCAGGGAAGCGGTGGTCAAAACGTCCGTCAATGGCTTGCCGATGTCATATCGTGTTGCGGAAAGGGAGCGCCGACACTAGCGGCAATGGCCGCACCAAGACAACACACACGACATCGCTGCCCACAGGAACATCCCGCTAGATCCGAGTTAAAACCGGTCAGCCGTTGATGCGCTCGGTCTCGCCGCCGTAATAGCTGATGTAGCGGCCGGCGATAGAGGAAACCGGCAGGACCACGAGAACATCTGTCGTGTTGAAGGCGTGGTCCACCACGGCGCCGGAGCCGAACATGGCGCCGAGACGCATATAGCCCTTGATCAGCGGCGGCATGGCGTTCAGCGCCTTGCGGGCGTTCAGCGCCTCAGCCGGTACCAGGTCCATTTCGTGATAAAGCTCGGGAAGAGCGGAAGCCGCCCACTCGCCCTTTGCAACGCAATTGTGATGCAGGAAAGACAGAGCAAGCGCGTGGGCTTCCGGCTGCACGCCGGGGAACGAGGCGCAACCGATCATGGCATCCATGCGGTGTTTCACGGCATAGGCCCAGTTGCCCTGCCACAAAAGCTCAACCGTGCGCTTGGTGCGATATTCCGGCAGCACGCAGGAGCGGCCAAGCTCCATGAAGCGCTTGCCCGGATGGCGCGCTACCAGCCCGGCGATGTCGAATTCGCTTGCGGAATAAAAACCGTTATTGGCGAGTGCAGTTTCCTGACGTAACAGACGGTAGGTACCGACGATCTGATCCTCGCTGTCGCCTTCAATCGCCTTGTCGAGCACGAGCAGATGGTCGCAGACACTGTCCCAAGCGTCGATGTCGCGCTTGCGGCGCATGGCGTCTGCGGGAAGGCGCGCCTTCATTTCATCAACGAAAACCCGGTAACGCACGGACTGCGCCGCGTCGATCTCCCGCTCGTTTCTTGCGAGCCGTGTTTCCAGCGAGCCGATACGGCCGAAAAGCCCCTCATTGTCCTGAGCGGTGTCTGGACGAGGATGAATAACAACTTTGTTTTCACAAATGTCGTGACTGTAGATTTCGGCAACCATGGGGAATCGCTCCGCCACCAAAAGATTTTTCCTGTCATAAATCACTAATTGACGACAGAATAGTGACAAAATGCAGCCATTGCGAGTCTCTCAAGTCATGATGGCAGCAGGCGTTTCGCCTCCAGCAAGCGGCGGATTTCCTCGACGAGTCGTCTCGGGTCGGCAGGCTTGGTCAAAACCTTGGCCGCACCGGCATTCAGCAGGATTTCGGCGGTTTCAACGCTCGCATCGCCGCTGAGCACGATGAGCGGAATATTTCTTCCACCCTTCAGCGTGCCGAGAAGCTCCGGCAGCACCTCAAGCCCCTCGCCGCCCGGCATATTGAGATCGGATATGATGAGGTGCGGCAGGCGGGTTGCGCCGGGCGCCACGGCTTGCTGCAGGGCCTGAAAATCGTCGACACCGCGCACGATGTAACCGCTTTTTTCCAGAACGGCCCGGATGATGCGCGCATTGACGGCGTCGTCCTCGGCCACGAGGATATCGATGCCGCTTACCCCCTCCGTCACCCGTGACGAAAACCCCACATCCGGATGGTTGTCGTTGATGGCATCGCGCCGTTCTATGCCGCGCAGACGACCGCAGAGGACGTCAATCAGGGACTTTTCGCGCAGCGGCCGGATCAACCAGGCGTCGAAGGACGCATGCATGGTCGACGCCCGCTCTTCGGGACTGACCAGCAACGTGCGGCGGACATTCTGTTGCGGCCAATCCCTTAGCGCGTCTCTGAACAGAGGCGAAATACGCCTGTCGACAATGATATCGGTGAGATCGGCAGCTGTACCGTGCAGCTTTTCCAAGTCCTCCGGTTCGTGGATAAGAGCGCATTTACCGCCGAAAGCCTCGATCGCCTCCATCGTCACCGTTGCTGCCACGCCCCTCGGCGCGACCAGCAGGACATTGGTATGCTGCAGGCAATGGTGCCGGTCCGGGTCCGGCGTGCCGGTGGACGAACTGCCCGGACGGAATGCCAGCTTGAAGGTGCTGCCCTCACCCTTGCGGCTGAAGACCGTGAGGCTGCCGCCGAATTCCCGCACGATGCGGGCGGAAATCGCGAGCCCAAGCCCTGTTCCCCCACTTTGTTGCGACATCGGGCCTGCCTGTTCGAATTCGCCAAAGATACGGGCTTGTTCCGCTTGGCTCATGCCGGGGCCGGTGTCCTCGACGGTGATATGCAATTCGCCTTCAGCCATGCGCGCTCGGATGACGACCCCGCCCACCTGCGTGAATTTGACGGCATTGCCGAGGAGGTTGAACAGAACCTGACGCAGCCTTGCCGGATCGAAATCCAGATAATCAGGCACATCCGGCGTGACGAAGGAGGTGATTTCGATGCCCTTTTCGTGGGCGCGATGCGCCAGCATCTCGACAATGCTCTCGATCAGCCGGCGCAGGTTTTCCGCACGCGGATTGAGTTTGAAACGGCCCGCCTCCATGGTCGAATAATCCAGCAGGTCCTCGACCAACTGTACCAGCGACTGACCGGACTGCTTCATGCCGTCGAGATAATTACGTTGCTCTTCATTGAGCTTCGTCTGCGACAGAAGATGGTTCATGCCGAGCATGCCGGAAAGCGGCAGACGGATCTCGTGGCTAACAGTTGCCAGCAGCCTTGCCTTTTCGGCATCGGCCTTTTCCGCGCGTAACCGGGCGTTTTCCCGCTCGCCGAGTGCCAGCCGCTCCTCGGTGACATCTCTCGCGATGCTGCTGATGAGAAGACGACTGCTTGCCAGATCGCGGGTGACGACATCGTGCCAGGAGAAAATGCGCTGACCGAACGGGGTCGCGATTTCCACATCATAAGTGTGGGCCTTGTCGCCTGGCCGGAAAGCGATGCCGATTTCCTCACAGCTCAGCCCTTCGGGTGCCGAGCAGCCCGTCACTTCACGAAAAACCGCATTCGCCTCGACGATGCGCCGATCCATATTGCGGATGACGATGATATCGCCCATGGCCTCCTGGATCTCGGCAATCAGCGATCGGTTTTGAGTTTGGCGTAGCCGTACATCCAAATCATCTGCAGATAGTTTGCCGGGATACTGGAAGGATTTGCCGAACATGGCGTAGGACAGGAGACCGACCAGCACCGCACCGAAGAAGGATGCCAAGGCGACGGTGACCGCATAAGGCACCGCAAGCGCGATCAAGGCTGCGGAGAAGGCACCCACCGACAATGACGCGGCAACGTATAGCGTGATCGATCTGACATCTATCCCGCGCCCCGCACCACCATGGTGAGATGTCGTGTCGACGCGATCAGCCGGCTGCGCCGGGGTGGCGGCGAGGCCATCTGAAACTTTTTCCCGCAGTCGTGCCAGTTCGCTCATGCACAACCGCTACCACGGCAGCGGTTTTGATATGTTTGGCTCAAACGCTAAAATTTTACTTTTTAGCCGCCCGGGCGTGCAGAAACTCATCGAGAATGACGCAACCGGCACCGATTGTTATGAAAGTGTCGGCCAGATTGAAGACCGCGAACGACCATGTATCGGTGTGAAACAGGATGTAGTCGATGACGTGACCGTAGAAAAAGCGGTCGAGAAGATTGCCAGCCGCTCCAGCGATGATGAAGGCGAAGCCAAGATGGGCAAAAGTCCGATCCGCCGCCGTCTTGCGCCAGAGCCACAGAACGAAGACCACGATGACGAGCCGCATGCTGACGATGAACCAGCCGTGCATGTCCGCCAGCATCGAAAACGCCACACCGAGATTATAGGTGCGGTAAAGCGCCAGGAACGGAATGACCGGCACCATCTCCTGCAACGGCAGATAGGTCTCGACCAGTTGCTTGACGACCTGGTCCAGCACAAGGGCAGCAACGATAAGCGCGAAAGCCGGGCCAAATTTCGAAAACAACGCCGCTTTGGCCATTACTTCACCGGTGCCAGTTCGAGGAGATGTCGCCGCGCCTCGAAAAGCATGACAGCGGTTGCGATGGCGAGATTGAGACTATCGGCACGGCCCTGTTGGGGAATGCGCGCCAGTTGGTCTGCCTTGCCGGCCAGTTCAGGCGGCAGGCCGGATTGTTCGTTACCCATCAAAAGCACGACGGGCTTTCCGGCGTAATCGATTTTTCGATAGTCCACCGACCCGGCAAGATGAGTGGCAACGACACTGACATTGGCTGATTTTTTCCATGAGAGGAATTCCTCAACCGAGGCGCGGGCAACGGGCGTAGCGAAGACCGAACCCATGGTCGCACGCACCGTTTCCAGCGAAAACGGATCGGTGCAATCGCCGACCAGAATGACACCTGAGGCACCCGCCGCATCCGCCGTGCGGATGATGGTGCCGAGATTGCCGGGATCACGCACCCGATCGAGCGCGATATAGGTCTCGCCTTTTTCCGGACGGATATCCTTCAATGGCTTCCATCTCTGGTCAAAGATGCCAACGACCATTTGCGGATTGTCGCGTCGGGTGATCGAGGCGATGACTTTTTCGCTGACTTCGAGCACCAGCCCGCCCGAAGCGACCGTCTTTACGGCCGCCTGCTCCACCAGCGGCTTGCCCTTGGCCGCCTTGGCGTAAACCAGGGTGCGGATGGTCCAGCCCAGTTCGAGCGCGTCGATAACCAGCTTCAGGCCTTCCGCCATGAAGGTGCCGGTCTCTTCCCTGCCCTTTTTCTGGGTAAGCGCCTTGATATCCTTGATGATGGGATTGGCAAGGCTGGTGACTTCCTTGACCTGGCCAACCCGGCGCGTCGTGTTTTCGCGCATGTCGTTCGTCATTTCGGCTCCCAGCGGCTGAACAGCGATGTGGAAAGCACCCGGCCCGGCGTCTTGCCATCAAGCCCGGCCTCGCGAATGACGAGCTCGCCGGATGCAACGACGCCACCGGCGCCGCGCATGATTTCGCGCATCAATTCATGCATCGAATAGAAGCTGGCCCTGATAGAATAGGCCGTCAGCACCAGACCGAGCGCTTTGGGCGACAGGATTTCCCGGCAGATATCGAGCATCAACGGAAGATGGTCGAACAATTGCCAGATTTCACCATGGGTGCCGCGGCCGAATTTCGGCGGGTCGGTGAGAATGATGTCGTAGGTGCTGCCGCGACGCTCCTCGCGCTGGATGAACTTCATCGCGTCTTCGCAAATCCAGCGGATCGGCGCCTGTTCGAGCCCGGCAAGCGCCTGGTTCTCCTTTGCCCAGCCGATCGCTTTCTTGGAGGCGTCGACATGGGTCACTTCAGCGCCTGCAGCAGCGGCGACCAAAGAAGCGACGCCGGTGTAACCAAACAGGTTCAGGACTTTCAGCGGCCGGTCAGCCGTTTCAACGGCATTTTTCAGCCATTCCCAGTGGACAATCTGCTCCGGGAAGACGCCGACATGCCGGAAGGCTGTGAAGCGGCCGAGAAATTCGACGCCGAGCAGCGACAGGGGCCAGGTTTCGCCAAGTGCTGCCTTTGGAAAACGCCAACGGCCCATGCCGTCTTCATCCGTGTCGCCAGTAAAAATGGCGTCGGCATTCTGCCATACGCGGTCGGGAACCGACGGCTGCCAGAGAGCCTGCGCCTCGGGACGGACGACGCGATATTCGCCGTATTGTTCAAGCTTCAGGCCATTGCCGCTGTCGATGAGATGAAAATCACCCGCGCCACTCGATTCCAGAATTACCGGAACCTGTTCTGCGGGACGTTCGCCGGTGCGATGCTTGAGGGGCCGCGCAGGCACCTGCTCAACGGCCGGTACTGGGGCTATCTTTTCCCTCGGCGCAGGTTTCGGCGCGCTGCGCACCGCGTCCGGCTCGCGCTTTTTCGGTGCCGCGTCCATTCGCCGTGCCGGCTTTGCGGCATGAACCTGTTTTTTCTCGCTCCCGGCACGCACGCGATTGCCCGGCCGGCTGTCTTTTTTCTTCAATGGAAATCTTTCCGCTTCTGCCCGCGTCTTATCGCGCCAGCAAATAGCATTCCAAGCGTCGCTCGACTAGAGCCGCAACGAATGTCGGCACCATCACTTTGCCGGGAGTTGGCCCGCATTCGGAAGCTGCGCGGCTGTTGCCGCTTTGTGCCGGTTCGCCTCGTCATGCCAGCGAACGGCTTCCTTCGCCTCGATCCGGGCGCGCTTGCGATGCTTGCCCTGCGCAAACCAGGTGGCGGAAGATCCCAGAAGCACACCGAAAATGACGGCTAGAAACAGGAACACGAAAAACGGCGCGGTGAAGGAAAGTACACCATCCTCCGGCCGGAACGGATTGAGCGCGAGCGTCACGGACTGACGATTGGCCACGCACAGGATGACGAGGATAATCGCCAGCGGAAGCAGGATGATGAGGTTGATGATTTTTTTCGACATCCGACATTACTCCATCGCGGCGTGCATTCCCTCGGCTCCGTTTCCGGCGCGGCGGGTGAGAACGATCAATCGTCCTCTTCGTCACCCATACCGGGGTTCAGGCGCTCACGCAGTTCCTTGCCCGTCTTGAAGAAAGGCACCCATTTTTCCTCGACAAAAACCGATTCACCCGTGCGCGGGTTCCGACCGGATCGCGAAGGACGGTTCTTCACCGAAAATGCGCCGAAACCACGAAGCTCGACACGATTTCCCGCTGCCAAGGCATCGGTGATTTCATCCAGCACCGCATTGACGATATTTTCCACGTCACGGTGATAAAGGTGCGGGTTACGCGCAGCAACGATCTGCACCAGTTCAGACTTGATCACGGTTGCCCCCTGAAAGAATTGGATTTTTAATGCGGCTCAACCTGCCAAACGGAAACAAGACCGTCAAGAAACAACTTGTCCGCACCGAGCTGACCGGAGCCCGCAAACGGGATTAAATCGTCATATCCCAGAAGCTTCGCTATTTGCGCAACACTGAAAAGCGAAAAAGGCGAACTGGAAGACGGTGCGCGCCATTCCACGATCGGCAGATCCTTGGCAACACCGCGCGTTTCGAAATAGCCGCGAATTTCCTTTTCGCCGCCAAGCGTGTCGACCAGCTTGTTGGCGAGCGCCTGTCTGCCCGTGAAAATCGATCCGTCCGCCAGTTTCAACACATCCTCGCGCGGCAATTTGCGGCGATCGGCCACAAGATCGACGAACCAGCCGTAGCTGTCCATCACCATGGAACGGATCATCGTCTTCGCCTCTTCGGGCGCCTCATGGAACGGCGAAGGCTCCGCCTTCATCGGAGAGGACTTTATTTCCTGCAGCGAGACGCCGAGCTTATCCATCAGCTGGCCGATCTGGGGATATTGAAAGATCACGCCGATCGAGCCGGTGATCGAGGTTTCGCCAGCGACGATGACGTCACCTGCAGATGCGATCATATATCCAGCGGAGGCGGCAAGCGTGCGGACATCGGACACCACCGGCTTCTTTTCCGCAACGCCGCGAATGGCCTTGAAGATGCGCTCGCCGCCATAGGTGGTGCCACCGGGCGATGAAATCGAAACGATCAGCCCTTTGACATTGTCACTCTTGGCAATCTTGTCCAGCCGCTCCAGAAGTTCGGTATTGTCCTGGATAAGCCCGGAGATCTGGACACGGGCAATATGGGGTCTCTCGCTTTGCTGCGGGGTGGCCCATAAAAACCGGTAGAGGCCGAAAATGCCGGCGACAAACAGAAAAACAGCGGCAATCCGCCAGAAAGTCAGCTTGCGGCGCAATCGTCTGCGATCCGCTATCGCCATATTATCCATCGAAAACCCCTGCCTTCCGGCATTTGAAGCGTAATGTAAGCGTCATGGCCATATGGTTCTTCTAGCGCGAAGCCGCAAGGAAACAATAAGGAAACCAGAATTACGATTAAATTCGCATTTCCCTTGCACCTTTCCAGACAAAAACCATATTGGCAGGACACAGCACTCATGCCAAAGACATCAAGATAAACATATAAGCTTCAGTTGCGCGCCAAAGTGGCGCCTAGGAAGTTTTCCGGACCCACTCTTATGCTCGAAAGACTCCGCCAACCCGCGCCAGCGTTTCCGCTGCCCAATGACCAGAACGGCGCTTATGAGCGCGCGCTGAGGCATTCCGCGCGCGTGAAGCGGCTGAAAATCATTCTGCCGCTCGGTGCGGCGATCATCTCGTTTGCCTTCGTCGCCGTTTCGCTCATTCGCACCTGGGCGCCCGAAGAGGTTTCGCTTGAAAGCGCAAGGATCGAAGACGGCAAGATCGTGATGGAAAAGCCGGCCGTTGCGGGCCGCAACGAGAAGGGGATCGACTACTCCATGAACGCAGATCGTGCGTTGCAGGATATCGCCAACCCCAACCTCATGACGCTCGAAAGGGTTCTGGCTGCGGTGCCTGTGAACGACAGCGTCGCCCAGGTGATCGCCAAGGAAGGCATTTTCGACCGGGCCACCAACACGCTGAAGATGACCGCCCCTTTTGACATCAATCTCAGCAATGGCATACAAGCGAAGTTCCAATCTGCGGATGTCGATCTGAAGGCTGGAAAAATGAGCAGCAAAGAGCCGGTTTCGATCAAAACAAACGACGGCGCCATTGTTGCGCAATCGATTGATATCGCGGATAATGGCAAGACTATTACATTTTCGGGGCAGGTACGCGCACGTATCGCTGCATCCAATATCAAGAATGAAGGCAAGTGAGAGCCCGGTCCAGATGATGCAAATTTCCCGTCCCGTTTCCCTTGGCAAATCCGCAGGCGTTACAGCCGCAGCTTTTGCTTTTTCCTGTCTTGCAACCGTGGCTTTCGCTCAGAACACCACCAGCAACATGACAGGCGTCAAGCTCTCCGGCGACCAGCCGATCGCTATCGAAAGCGATCAGCTCGAGATTCGGGACCAGGAGCGCAAGGCCTATTTCACCGGTAACGTGAAAGTTGTGCAGGGCACCACCACCCTTCAGGCCGGCAAGATGACGGTCAATTACAAGGGTGAAGGTTCCTCGCTCACCAGCGGTGACGCCAACATCGAAAAAATCTTCGTCGACAATAACGTCTACCTGACGTCCGAGACGCAGAAGGCAACGGCCGATCACGGCGAATTCGACATGGCGGCGCAGACCTTCATTCTGACCGGCAAGCAGGTTGTGCTGTCCGAGGGCGCGAATGTCTTCACCGGCTGCAAGCTCACTGTTCTGATGAATTCGGGGCAGGCAAAGCTCGAAAGCTGCGGCGGCCCTGTCCGGATCATGCTCGATCCGAAATCGCAGCAGAAGAAACAGTAGTCTCACCTCGTGAAGATAGCCTCGATCTCAAAAATATTTGGCGGTGGGCGCGACCGACCTGTGGACGCTGCGTCGCAGGCCGACAAGGCTCGCTATGACGGCACCCTGATCGCGCATGGTCTGACGAAGACCTATAATACACGGCGCGTCGTCAACGGCGTCTCGCTGGTCGTGCGCCGTGGTGAAGCCGTGGGGCTGCTTGGCCCGAACGGCGCGGGCAAAACCACCTGTTTCTACATGATCACGGGCCTCGTACCTGTCGATAGCGGCAAGATCGCCATCAACGGCAACGACGTCACTACCATGCCGATGTACAGGCGTGCCCGCCTCGGTGTCGGCTATCTGCCACAGGAAGCCTCCATTTTCCGTGGACTGACAGTCGAGGAAAACATCCGCGCCGTGCTGGAAGTGCACGAACCTGACAGCGCCAAGCGCAGCCGCAAGCTCGATGAGTTGCTGGAAGAGTTCCACATTGCGCAGCTGCGCAAATCGCCCGCTGTCGCGCTGTCGGGCGGCGAACGTCGCCGTCTGGAAATCGCCCGTGCTCTGGCGACCGATCCGACCTTCATGCTTCTGGACGAACCTTTTGCCGGCGTCGATCCGATCTCCGTCAGCGACATTCAGAACCTTGTCAGACATTTGACCGCGCGCGGGATCGGCGTTCTCATCACCGACCACAATGTCCGCGAAACGCTCGGCCTCATTGACCGCGCCTATATCATCCATGCCGGTGAGGTTCTGACCCATGGCCGTGCGGACGATATCGTCAACAATCCGGATGTGCGCCGGCTCTATCTCGGCAATAATTTTAGCCTTTAAGCTCCCGGGCGCGAAAGATTCTTCATCGCGCCCCGCAGTGACGCTTGACCAAACATAATAAAAAAGCAATTTTTGGGCCAAGTTTCGTTGCCTGCGCAAAATTTATGAAATTTGTGGCGACGAAGAAGCTGTAAGGGGAGTTTCGCGTCCGCCATGGCATTATCTGCCAGCCTTTTGCTGCGTCAAAACCAGTCTCTCGTGATGACACCGCAACTGATGCAGTCCATCCAGCTGCTTCAGATGACGCATTTCGAACTGACGCAGTTCATCGCGCAGGAGGTGGAGCGCAATCCTTTGCTTGAAATTGCGGCAAACGACGGCGATTTGAGCAGCGATAGCCCTGTTGATGCGGAGAATTTCGGCGATGCCGACAGCGAAGGGTCCGACAAGTCCGCGCCGGTAACGGCCGACAGCGACGACTGGTACGGCGATCGCGCGGCAAATCTCGGCGAACAGCTCGACACCAGCTTCGAAAATGTCTTTCCCGACGATACCGAACCCAGAAAGCCCGACGCACCCGAACTTGCGGGGCAGTGGAAATCCATGCCCGGGCAGGAGTCAGGCGAGAGTTACGATCTCGACGACTTCGTTGCCGCGAAACAGACCCTCAGCGACCATCTCAATCAGCAATTGCCTCTCGCCATATCCTCTGTGGAAGACAGGATGATCGCCGATGCGCTGATCGGCCAGCTCGACGAGACCGGATATATCGCCGTAGATGCCGTCGAAGACGTCGCTGAACGGCTGGGGGCGGCGCCTTCGGCAGTGGAGCGAATTCTGGAGACGCTTCAGGGCTTTGATCCTCCCGGCGTGTTTTCCCGCTCGCTGAGCGAATGTCTGGCGATCCAGCTTGCCCAGAAGGACAGGCTTGATCCGGCAATGCGGGCTTTTATCGACAATCTGGAGCTTCTGGCGAAACGGGATTTCGCTTCTCTAAAAAAACTCTGCGGCGTGGATGAGGAAGACCTTCTCGACATGCTGGCGGAAATCCGCACGCTCAATCCGCGTCCGGGCGCTGGTTACGATTCGACCGTTTCCGAGACAATCGTTCCTGATATCATCATTCGCCCCTCCTCTGCCGGCGGCTGGCTTGTGGAAATCAACCCCGAGACCCTGCCGCGCGTGCTCATCAACCAGACCTATTTCGCAGAGGTTTCAAGGCACAAGTCGCGTGAGGGAGAGGATCAGGATTTCCTTTCCGAATGCATGCAGACGGCCCATTGGCTGACCCGCAGCCTCGACCAGCGCGCCAGAACGATCATGAAGGTGGCGACCGAAATCGTGCGCCAGCAGGACGCCTTTCTCGTCAATGGCGTGGACCACCTGCGCCCGCTGAACCTCAAGACGGTGGCCGACGCCATCAAGATGCACGAATCCACCGTCAGCCGGGTGACGTCGAAAAAATACATGCTGACGCCGCGCGGCCTGTTTGAGCTGAAATATTTCTTCAGTGTTTCCATCAGCTCGGTGGAAGGCGGTGACAGCCATTCGGCAGAAGCCGTGCGTCATCGCATCAAGGCGATGATCGCGCAGGAGGCCGCCGACGCAGTGCTTTCCGATGACGATATCGTCGATAATCTGAAAAAGAGTGGTATCGATCTTGCCCGCCGGACCGTGGCCAAATATCGCGAGGCGATGAACATCCCATCCTCCGTTCAGAGACGGCGCGAGAAGAAGGCCCTGGCCAGACTGTCGGCGTTCTGAGCGGTGGCGCTGGTCACGTTTTCAGGGCTTTCCAGCCGCACCATTGACTCTTGCTACGGCAAGGGCTAGAAGCCCGCCGCACACGTAAGCAAGGTCATTTGTAACGGATTCATCTCCACCGTCCATGGGCGTAAAATTCGAATGGGGGCTTTTAAAGGCCTTCGAAACGCTTGGATGCGCGCGCGGCTTGACGTAAGCTGGTACTCGCAAATCACTACAAAAAGGAAATTTTCCATGAGTGTGCGTGTATCTGGTAAACATATGGAGATCGGCGAATCTTTCCGGCAGCGGATTGAGGACAATATAGGTCTGGCAGTTACCAAATACTTCGATGGGGGGTATTCAGGCCAAGTGACCGTAGAGAAGTCCGGATCGCGTTTTGCAGCCGATTGCAAACTGCATCTCGATACGGGCGTTGTATTGCATGCGGCGGGTCAGGCAAATGATCCGCAAGCGAGTTTCGATGCCGCCGCCGAGCGTATCGAGAAGCGCCTGCGTCGCTACAAACGGAAGCTGAAGGACCATCACCACAATGGTTCCGCGGCGAACGGCGCGATGTCGGAAATCGCCTATACGGTAATGGATGCTGTCCCCGATGAGGACCACGAGGTTCCGGAAGACTACGCACCCACGATCGTTGCGGAAAGTTCGAAACAGATAAAGACGATGTCCGTCGCCAGCGCCGTGATGGCGCTCGACATGACGGACGAACCGGTTCTGCTGTTCCGCAGCCCCGGCAAGGAATATCTCAACATCGTCTACCGACGACATGACGGCAATATTGGCTGGATCGACGCGGAAACGATCAAGAGCTGAACAGTCTGACAAGACATGGGAGGCAGAGCGCGAAAGCGTATCTGCCTCCTGCATCGTCTCGATGGCATGAAGGAAAAAGAGAATGGCGTTGGCAGATTTGCTGCAACAAGATGCGATTATTCCCGCCCTCAAGGTGAATTCCAAAAAGCAATTGCTTCAGGAGCTGGCCGCAAAGGCAGCCAGAATTACCGGAGTCTCGGAACGGGAAGTTTTCGACGTCATCCTCCAGCGTGAGAAACTCGGCTCCACCGGTGTGGGGCACGGCATTGCCATTCCGCATGGCAAGCTGAGCAGCATCCATCAGATCACCGGCGTCTTCGCACGTCTTGAAACACCTGTTGATTTCGAGGCGCTGGATGACCAGCCGGTCGATCTGGTTTTCCTGCTGCTTGCACCCGAAGGCGCCGGCGCGGATCATCTGAAGGCGCTGTCGAGAATTGCCCGAGCTTTGCGCGACCCCGAGCTGGTGGCCAAGCTGCGTGCCACCGATTCCGACACGGCAATTTACGCCTTCCTCAATCAGGAGCAGGCGACCGCTGCCTGATCAAAGGCTGCCGACGGTCCTTTCCATGGACAAAAAACGCGCCCTTGAGGCGCGTTTTTTATTGGAGCATTTCAAACAAAAGCGCGTCCCGGTTTTTATATCCGGACGCGCTTTAGATGAGGGAATGCCTCACGCATCCTTCTCGTTGACGGAGGCGGTGCCCGGCTCGGGCGCTGCGGCGGTCTCCACCTTCGGGCCACCCTTTGAGACGCCAACCATGGCGGGGCGCAGCACCCGGTCACCGATGGTGAAACCGGCCTGAACCACCTGCAGTACCGTGTTGTTCGGAACTGCTGTGTTCGGAATTTCGAACATCGCCTGGTGGAAATTCGGATCGAATTTCTGGCCTTCCGCATCGATCTTTTTGACGCCATGTCGCTCCAGCGTCGAGAGCATCGAGCGCTCCGTCATCTCGACACCTTCGATCAGGCCGTTGAGACCGGCTTCGCCATTGGTCTTGAGTTCGTCAGGAATGGCTTCAAGAGCGCGGCGAAGATTGTCGGAAACGGCAAGCATGTCGCGCGCGAAAGCGGCGAGAGAATAGGCCTTCGCATCCTTGACTTCGCGCTCGGTGCGGCGACGAAGATTGTCCATTTCTGCTGCAAGACGCAGGAACTTGTCGCGCAGATCGGCATTTTCGGCCCTGAGCAGTTCGATCGGATCGGGCTCGGCAGCTTCCGCCGTCTCTTCCCCTGTAAATGCGGGTTCGACAAACTCTTCGGCGACGTCCGCGTCAGGTCCGGGCTTTTTCGTATCGTCGGTCATGACGTTCTCCAGATTTGAATATTGTTGGTTGCGCCCGATATCGAGGTTTGAAGGGCAAAAATCAAGGCTTGCGGCGAAAAGCTTGCCGCATTCTCTAACCTTGCGGGCTTGTCCTATCTCTGCTTTCGGGAAAGGCGGGCCATAATTTGTGCGGTGTAGTCCACCATAGGCACGATACGGGCGTAATTTAGCCTCGTGGGACCGATGACGCCGACGGCACCCACAACGCGATTTTCCTCATCCCGATAAGGTGCCACGATCAGTGACGAGCCTGACAGCGAGAAGAGCTTGTTTTCCGAGCCGATGAAAATCCTGACGCCTGAGCCACTTTCCGCAAGGTTGAGTATCTCGATGAGATTTTCCTTACGTTCCAGATCGTCGAACAGCAGGCGCACACGATCGATATCTTCCTCACCGGCCAGACCTTCCAGCAGGTTGGAGCGTCCGCGGACGATGAGGCGGCCGAGCTTGCCCTCTTCATTGTCGCCCGCCCATATGGCGAGACCACGTTCAATGAGGTCCTGCGCGAGCGTGCCGAGTTCCGACTGCAATTCGGCACGCTGCGTCTGAAACTGGCCCCGCAGTTCTTGCAGCGTCTGCCCGGAAAGATGGGCATTGATGAAATTTGCCGCCTCTGTCAATTGCGATGACGAAATGCCGACCGGCAATTCGATGATACGGTTTTCGACCTGATTGTGGTCCCCTACCAGCACGGCAAGCGCCTTGGTGGGCTCCAGCCGGATGAATTCAACATGCTTGAGAATGACGTCGCTCTTGGCCGTCAGCACCAGGCCGGCACCGCGCGACATGCCTGAAAGCATGCGGCTTGCCTCCGTCAGCAACCCTTCCAGCGATTGCTCGTGGCCGGCGACCGGACCGATCTGGCGGTCGATACTGGCTCTCTCATCGGCGGGCAGATCGCCCACCTGCATGAATGCGTCCACGAAGAAGCGCAGCCCCGTCTGGGTGGGCAGGCGACCGGCGCTGATATGCGGCGAATAGATGAGACCCAGTTCCTCGAGGTCGCTCATGACGTTGCGAACGGAGGCCGGTGAAAGCGACATCGGCAACAGCCGCGACAGGCTGCGCGACCCCAAGGGTTCGCCGGTGTCGAGATAGCCTTCGACGATGCGCCGGAAAATCTCCCGCGACCGTTCATCCAGCAACGATGCCTGATCTTTTGAAAGCGGTGCGGAAAAGCCCATATCATCCGTTCTTTATCGTCAAAACTCTGTCCGTACCAATATAATGCGTTGCACCGCTGCGGCAAAATGGAAATTGGCTTTGCAAAACCCCGGGGCGCGCCTTAGAAGGCAGGAACCAACATGGAGAGTGGATCATATGCGGCCTTCAGGCAGAAAAACCGATCAGATGCGCAAGGTTTCCTTCGAGCGCAATTTCTCGAAACATGCCGAAGGTTCCTGTCTGGTCAAATTCGGTGATACGCATGTGCTCGTCACCGCAAGCCTTGAGGAAAAGACGCCGCCGTGGCTGCGCAACAGCGGCAAGGGCTGGGTCACCGCCGAATACGGCATGCTGCCGCGTTCCACCCATGAGCGGATGAAGCGCGAGGCCTCGGCCGGCAAGCAGGGCGGACGCACGCAGGAAATCCAGCGCCTCATCGGCCGCTCGCTGCGTGCAGTGGTCGACCTGCAGGCGCTTGGCGAGCGCCAGATCAGCATCGACTGCGACGTCATTCAGGCCGATGGCGGCACGCGCACGGCTTCCATCACCGGCGCATGGATCGCCCTGCATGATTGCCTGAAGTGGATGGAAACTCGCAACATGATCAAGGTCGAGAAGGTCCTGAAAGACCATATCGCCGCGATCTCCTGCGGCATCTTTGCAAAACAGCCGGTCATCGATCTCGATTATCTCGAGGATTCCTCCGCCGAGACCGATGCGAATTTCGTCATCACCGGCTCCGGCGGCATCGTCGAAGTGCAGGGAACCGCGGAAGGTGCCCCCTTCTCCGAAGAGGAATTCCTGACGCTGCTCGGTCTTGCAAAGGCCGGATGCAGCGAACTGGTCGCCCTTCAGAAGCAGGCAATCGCCTGAGCCGACAGGAAAACGTCATGCGCAAGCTCGATACCAGAACGATCGTTGTCGCCAGCCACAACAAGGGCAAGATCGCCGAAATCGCCGACCTGATCGGGCCTTTCGGCTTTTCAGCCAAATCGGCTGCGGAGCTGAACTTCGTGGAGCCGGACGAGACAGGCACCACCTTTGAGGAAAATGCTGCCATCAAGGCGCTTGCGTCTGCGAAGGCGTCCGGCCTGCCGGCTCTTTCTGACGATTCCGGTCTGGTGATCGATGCGCTGGATGGCGCGCCGGGCGTTTATACCGCCAATTGGGCTGAAACGGCTGACGGTACGCGCGACTTCGCCATGGCCATGCAGAAGGTCGAGGATGCGCTTGCCGAACGCGGTGCAACGAAGCCGGAAGACCGCACGGGCCGATTCGTCAGCGTGCTGTGCCTTGCCTGGCCGGACGGGCATGTCGAATATTTTCGCGGCGAGGTGGAAGGCACGGTGGCGTGGCCCCCGCGCGGAACGAGCGGTTTCGGCTATGACCCGATCTTCAAACCAGAAGGTTACGACACCACATTCGGTGAAATGACCGCAGACGAAAAACACGGCTGGAAGCACGGCGATGCGTTTGCGCGCTCCCACCGTGCCCGCGCGTTCAAAAAATTCGTCGAAACCTGTCTGGAGGCATGAACCCGATGACCGGGGAGCACCAACTTTCTGCCCCCGGCGCGTCGCTTCTGCCGGATACGGGCGATCCCGGTTTCGGGATCTATCTGCACTGGCCCTTCTGTGCGGCCAAATGCCCCTATTGCGATTTCAACAGCCATGTCCGCCACCGCCCGGTGGATCAGGAACGGTTCACTGCGGCGTTCCTCAGCGAAATGGCAAAGATGCGGGCGCTCAGCGGTCCGCGTGTCGTTACCAGCATTTTCATGGGCGGCGGTACACCTTCGCTGATGGACCCGCAGACCGTAGGCGCGCTTCTTGATGGCGTTTCGCGCTTCTGGCATGTGCCTGATGGTATCGAGATCACCATGGAGGCCAATCCTTCAAGCGTCGAGGCGGAGCGGTTTCGCGGTTACCGGGCAGCCGGCGTCAACCGCGTCTCGCTCGGCGTCCAGGCGCTGAACGACCGGGACCTGAAGTTCCTTGGCCGGCTGCATGATGTTGCCGATGCGCTTAAAGCCATCCGTCTGGCGCGGGAAATTTTTCCGCGCATGTCCTTCGATCTGATTTACGCCCGCCCGAACCAGACGGTGGCCGAATGGGACGCTGAGCTGAAGGAAGCCGTCTCCTACGCCGTCGACCATCTGTCGCTCTATCAGCTCACTATCGAGGAAGGCACGCCGTTCTACGGGCTGCACAAGGCTGGCAAGCTGATCGTACCGGATGGCGAGCATTCGGCGGTGCTTTATGAAGCGACGCAGGAAATCACCGAGCGTTACGGCATGCCGGCGTACGAGGTTTCCAATCACGCCCGCCCCGGTGCGGAAAGCCGCCATAACCTGACCTATTGGCGTTATGGCGATTATGCCGGTATTGGACCCGGTGCGCATGGACGCCTGACCAATGGCGCCTCCAAGCTCGCCACCGTCACCGAGCGCCATCCCGAAACCTGGCTCGAGACCGTAGAGCGTGAAGGCCACGGCATGGTCGATCAGGAGCTTCTCGGCGTCGACGAACAGGCAGACGAATTGCTGCTGATGGGCCTTCGCCTGCGCGAAGGCATTGATCTTGCTCGCTGGAGCGATCTCTCCGGCCGCGAACTCGACCCGGAGAAAGAGGAATTCCTCCTGCAACACGGCTTCGTGGAACGGATCGGCAATTCCCGCCTGCGCTGCACCCCTTCCGGCATGCTTATTCTGGATGCCGTGGTCGCCGATCTCGCCTGCTGACCGGCAGCCTGCCTGGTCCTGAGCCAATCAACAACCGAGAAACCAATAAAAAAGCGGCCCGAAGGCCGCTTTTTTCATGCGTTGTTTTCGTTGATAAGGCGCTTCAGCAGCTCAACCTCGTGGCCGAGCTTGGTGTCGCCGGAAATCAGATCCTCGATCTTGCGCACCGCGTGAAGAACCGTGGTGTGGTCGCGACCGCCGAAACGGCGACCGATCTCGGGAAATGAGCGCGGTGTCAGCATCTTGGCCAGATACATGGCGATCTGGCGCGGCTTGACGATGACGCGGGTGCGACGGTTGGAAACCAGCTCCTGCCGCGACACATTATAATGTCTGGCGACAATGCGCTGAATATCCTCGATACGGACGCGCTTGGCCTCCCCACTGCCGACGAGGTGCGACAGCAGCTCATCGACACGGTCAACCGAGAGGTTCGGCTCGAAAGAGCGCCGGAACATCAGCTGGTTGAAGGCGCCTTCAAGCTCGCGTCCGCTCGCCGTCACGCTTTTGGCCACGTGGGTCAGGATTTCGTCCGAAATCTCGAAAGACGGATCGTCCTGACGCGCCGAGCCCATGCGACGGTTGAGCATTTCGTAGCGCATGTCGTAATCGGGACCTTCGATCTCGATGGCCATGCCACCCTGAAGGCGCGAACGGACACGCGGATCAAGCGATTCCAGCTCCCACGGCGCGCGGTCAGCGGCCACGACTACCTGCTTGGCGCTGTCGAGCAGCATGTTCAACAGGTGGCAGAATTCGTGCTGGATCATCTTGCCCTGCAGGAACTGCATGTCGTCGATGACGAGAAGGTCGATATTGCGCAGGGTGTCCTTCAGCGTCAGCGCATCATTGTCGCGGATCGCGGTCGCAAAACGCCACATGAAATATTCGGCCGTCAGATAGACCACACGCGGGTTGCGCGGGCTGTCGATGGCGGCATTGGCAATCGCCTGCAGAAGGTGTGTCTTGCCAAGCCCGACACCCGCATGAATGAACAGCGGATTGAAGCGCACAGCACCGGCACCCGCTTCAGCGATCGTCTTTGCCGCCGCAAGCGCGACGCGGTTGGACGAGCCCTCGACAAAAGTGTCAAAGGTGAAACGCGTATCGAGCGGCGAACCGAACAGCGGCCCGGAGCTACCCTGCCGCAGCGTCGCCTGCGCCGCCGCAGACTGTGCAGAAGGTGCTGTCGCGGGCTGCGACGGAATGAAGGACTTGTTGCGCGCAACAGCGCCCATGTCCTGAACGGGCTGCACCCGTTCCTCGACCTGCGCGGGGCGGGCCGGGCGGCTGGCGGAGCGGACAAGAATTTCCACCTTCAGCACGTCCGGATCCTCGCTTTGGACGAGACTGGTGATCAGATCCATATAACGGTTGTTGATCCAGGACTTCAGAAAGGTCGTCGGAACGGTAAAACGGACGACGCTTTTCGAAACGGTGTGGAGTTTGAGCCGTGCAAACCAGCTTGCATAGACCTCGGGACCAACCTGTGCCTTCAGCCGCGCGCTAAAACGTTCAAACAGCGCATCGTGCTTCATTGCCGATTTATCCCCTGCCGCTTCTGAGCAAGCTGCATCACGAGCCTGTGGTGCGCGGTCCCCATCGGCCACCGCACCCATCGCCAAATTCAATTGCATATTGCCGCCTTTCAAATTGCCAATCATAGCCTGACGATCAAAAAACGATCGCCAGAGATCCCCCTCGTATTATTTCCCGCCTCCAGCACTCCCCTCGAAAGAGCGTCAAAGACTACTACTTGTTTGCGAGCCGGTTATCCCATTTCCCTCCCCTTCATGGAGAGGCCTGCGACACGCTAAAAACGCTCCTTTCGCTACAACTGTAAGGCGCATTCTTAAGGACAAAAAGCTCCAGCCCGTTCCGAGACCGAAACGGCACAAAAAGCTCAATGACCTGAGAAAACGGACCTCGAAAGGCCCGCCAGCAAGAAGGTGAATATCGTCGATACGATCATCGAGATAATCTGTGGACTGAGATCCGCACCCCTTGTTGAAATGCATTTAGGCAGGATCGTGGGGAGAGATCAATGGCGTTTTTTCTGCAAAAACTCAGATCGACCATTGACTCGCAATGGTCGTTTTGCATCACCGGCAAGGTCCGAAGCAGAATCGCTTATGAATCAATGAGATTCAATTTTGGCATTTTTCGATAGCCCGTTTTGGCAAAAAAATAAAAATCTTCTTGACTCAAAACTGGCTGCGACTTCCGTAGAGAAAGCTTCCCATTTTTCGGGAGACCTCCGGCAATCCATTGTTTTTATTCAGTTTTTCTTGTCGCTCATCTGACACGCGTTTGTCACGTTACGGCAGGAATGATTAACGTAGGGTTAGAATCACAAAAAGCCCGGTCAAAAGACCAGGCTTTTTGAATAGTTAATTGTGATTAGCCGGATTAGGCGGAAAGAGCCTTAACGCGCTGGGCAAGACGCGACACCTTACGGGATGCCGTGTTGCCATGCAGAACGCCACGCGTCGCTGCGCGCTGGATCTCAGGCTGAGCTGCCTTCAGAGCTTCGGTGGCTACTGCCAGATCGCCCGAAGCGATAGCTTCCTCGACCTTGCGGATGAAGCCGCGAACGCGCGAACGGCGAGCCTTGTTGACTGCGGTACGGCGAGCGATCTTGCGGGTCGCCTTTTTCGCCGAAGTTGTATTGGCCATGTATGCCTCTCTTCGAATTCAAACCAAATTCCGCAACCAGAGGATCGGGTCGTTCGAAGACCTCACTTAACCCAAGAATGCGGGAGTAATTTCGGACAAGCCGGATGGCTTTCCTTAACCGTGGGCGGGCATATACCGCTAAAGCGTACGCCCGTCAACGCGCAAATGGCGGAAAACGCCGATATTCCGAATCCTTAGCGATTCCGGAAAGCGGGTTTGCGCTTTTCAACGAAGGCCGCCATGCCCTCCTTCTGATCCGCTGTTGCAAAGAGCGACTGAAAGGATCGCCTTTCATATCTCAGCCCTTCCGAAAGAGGAACCTCGAAGGAGCGGTTGACGCTTTCCTTGGCCATGAGAACGGAAGCGCGAGACAGCGAGGCGATGCGCGTGGCGGCATCCACCGCCTCATCCATAAGATTTGCCGCGGGGACGATCCGCGAAACGAGGCCGGCGCGCTCTGCCTCGGCTGCATCCATCATGCGGCCGGTCAGAACCAGATCCATCGCCTTCGCCTTGCCCACCGCCCGCGTCAGCCGCTGCGAGCCGCCCATGCCGGGAATGACGCCAAGCGTGATTTCCGGCTGGCCGAATTTCGCCGTGTCCGAAGCGATGATGAAATCGCACATCATTGCCAGCTCACACCCGCCGCCCAGCGCAAAGCCGGAGACTGCGGCAATGACCGGCTTGCGGGTCGATGCGACCTCGTCCCAGCCGCCGAGAAAGTCGCCGACATAGGCATCGACAAAATCCAGCCCCTGCATTTCCTTGATGTCCGCGCCAGCGGCAAATGCCTTTTCCGACCCCGTTATAATGATCGCGCCGATGGAATCGTCAGCAGAGAACGAGGAGAGAATGTGCCGCAGTTCCTTCAGAAGCACCGAATTGAGGGCGTTGAGCGCCTTGGGCCGGTTGAGCGTGATGACGCCCACCTCGTCGCGCTTCTCGACCAGTATCGTTTCATAATCCACGGCAGTCTCCCTCGCCATTATTCCGCCTCAGCTACTTCTGGCAGGCCGCGCAATAAAAGGTCGAACGACCGGCCTGCACTATCCTTTCAACCGTACCCCCGCAGCCGGGTGTACGGCAAGGCTGGCCTTCCTGATCGTAGACTGAAAAGGAATGCTGAAAATAACCGAGCGTTCCGTCCGTCTGTATATGGTCGCGCAGGGAAGAGCCGCCGGCAGCGATTGCGTCCGCGATCACGTCCCGGATCTTCTCCGTGAGATTGATGAGCTGCGGCTTCGGCTCTCCCGTTTTGGTCACCAGCGTTCCCGCCGCCCGCAAAGGCGAGAGATGGGCACGCCACAGCGCCTCACAGACATAGATATTGCCGAGGCCCGCAATGACCTTCTGGTCCAGCAGCGTGCTTTTTAACGGCTGGCTTTTACCCTGGAACCGGCTCGCGAGATAATCCGCGCTCAGCGCGTTGCCGGTCGGTTCCGGTCCCAGCTCCGCAAAAGCGGGGTAGAGGTCGAGCTTGTTGCGCTCCACCAGATGCATGAAGCCGAAGCGGCGCGGGTCATTATAGATGACGCAGATGCGCTCTTCGCCCTTATCCAGATGAAAGACGACATGATCGTGCTTGCCGTCCTTCGAGCGGGCATAATGAAACGCGCCGGGCGCGTTCCTATTCCCTGCCTCATCTGCCGCCGCCTCGATACGGAACGAGCCGGACATTCCAAGATGGGCAACGATCGTCAGCCCGTCTTCCAGCTCTATCAAGAGATACTTCGCCCTGCGCCCGAGCGATATGATCGTCCTGCCCTCGATCAGGCCCGCGAAGTCCTCCGGAAACGGAAAACGCAGATCGGGACGGCCAAGGTGGAGCTTGCGGATTCTTGCCCCTTCCATGGTGGGCGCGAGGCCGCGTCTAACGGTTTCGACTTCTGGCAATTCTGGCATCTGGCTTATCCGGCAGTTTATCGTTAGGACCATGTGGTCTATACAATGCACGCGAAATGTCGCGCCCAGGCGATGCGGCAACAGATAGCGTCGCCATGGCGTTTCCGCTATGGTCCGCCACGCAATTAATATGGAGACAGACGATGACCGACGCCCGTACCACTGCCCAAGGCGGCATGGAAACGTCCTATGGCTTCCACAAAGTGGACGAAGGCAAAAAGCAGGGGCTGGTCAACGATGTCTTCCACAAGGTGGCCAAGCGCTACGACATTATGAACGACGTGATGTCGGCCGGCCTGCACCGGCTGTGGAAGGACGCCATGGTGTCCTCGCTTTCACCGCGCAAGGACGCCTCTTATAAGGTGCTTGACGTAGCTGGTGGCACCGGCGATATCGCTTTCCGCATCGTGGAAGCCTCCAACCGTCTGGCGCATGCCACCGTTCTCGATATCAACGGCTCGATGCTTGCCGTTGGCGAGGAGCGCGCTGCAAAACGAAAGCTCTCCGACAATCTGACCTTCGTTGAAGCAAATGCCGAGGAGCTGCCCTTCGAGGCGAATACCTTCGACGCCTATACGGTCGCCTTCGGCATTCGCAACGTACCGCGCATCGACGTTGCGCTGAAAGAAGCCTACCGCGTGCTGAAACGTGGCGGGCGACTGCTGGTGCTGGAATTTTCCGAAGTGGAAATGCCGCTACTCGACCGCGTCTATGATGCATGGTCGTTCAACGCCATTCCGCAATTCGGCAAGATGATCACCGGTGATGCCGAGCCCTATCAATATCTGGTCGAGTCTATCCGCAAATTCCCCAATCAGGAGGATTTCGCGACGATGATCCGTACCGCCGGCTTTTCGCGCGTGACCTATACAAATTACACCGGCGGTATCGCCGCCCTGCATTCCGGCTGGAAGCTTTAAGACCATGCCCGGCAAAAGCAGGAGACAAGCATAAGCATGAGCACTTTGGGCGCATATTTCCGCCTCGCAAGGGTTGGCTGGGTTCTCGTGCGCGAAGGCGTCGTGCTGGCCTTGCCATCCGATGACCTTCCTGCCTCCGCGCAAGTGATGAAGGCGTTGCTGAAGCCATTCGCCCGCAGCAAGGCCAAGCGGGCGCAGCGTAGCGACCGGCTGGCGGTAGCTGTCGAGCGGCTTGGCCCGTCCTATGTGAAGATGGGACAGTTTCTGGCCACAAGGCCGGATGTGGTCGGCGCCGACTTCGCCGACGATCTTGCGAGCCTGCAGGACCGCATGGCATTTTTCCCCGCAGCCGCGGCCAAGGCTAACATCGAAGGTTCGCTCGGGCGGTCTGTTTCGGAACTCTACAGGGAGTTTGGCGATCCGATCGCCGCCGCTTCCATCGCCCAGGTTCACCCGGCGATAGTGGATACGCCGAAAGGGCCGCGCAAGGTCGCCGTCAAGGTCATTCGCCCCGGCGTTCGCCAGCGCTTCCAGAACGATCTGGAGGCGATGTATCTGATCGCCGACCTGCAACAGCGTTTCGTCCGCTCTGCCCGCCGCCTGCGGCCGGTGGAAGTCACTCGCACGCTGGAACAGACAACCAAGATCGAGATGGATCTGCGGCTTGAGGCCGCCGCCCTTTCCGAACTTGCCGAAAATACCAACGAAGACCCCGGATTCCGCGTTCCGGAGGTAGATTGGGAACGCACCGGCCGCGATGTCGTCACCATGGAATGGATCGACGGCGTCAAGATGTCGGATATTGAGGGGCTGAAAGCTGCCGGCCACGATCTGAACAAGCTGGCTGATACTCTCATCCAGTCCTTCCTGCGGCACACGTTGCGCGACGGCTTTTTCCATGCCGACATGCACCCCGGCAATCTCTTTGTCGATCCGCAGGGCATGATCGTAGCCGTGGATATGGGCATTGCCGGGCGGCTGGGCAAAAAAGAACGCAGGTTCCTTGCCGAAATCCTCTACGGCTTCATCACCCGCGATTACATGCGCGTCGCGGAAGTGCACTTCGAGGCCGGTTATGTGCCGGGCCATCACGATAAAGCCAGCTTTGCGCAGGCGATCCGCGCCATCGGCGAACCGATCCACGGCCAGCCGGCCGAGACGATCTCCATGGGCAAGTTGCTGACGCTGCTGTTCGAAGTTACCGAGCTCTTCGACATGGAAACGCGCCCGGAACTGGTGATGCTGCAAAAGACCATGGTGGTGGTGGAAGGCGTATCCCGCATGCTCAATCCGCGTTTCAACATGTGGAAAGCGGCCGATCCGGTCGTCAGCGGCTGGATAAGGGACAATCTTGGCCCGAAACGCATTGTCACCGATCTGAAGGACGGCGTGAAGGCGGCTCTCAAGCTTGCGGAAGCGGCACCCGAGATCGCTGCCAAGACGGAGAAGCTGCATTCCGACCTGGTGTATATGAGCGAGAACGGCCTGCGTTTCGACGCCCAGACCGCGGAAGCGATCGGCAAGGCGGAAGCGCGCCATACCAAATGGGGCCGGGCGGCGCTCTGGGTGATTGCGCTGACGCTTCTCTATATCGCGATCAGGATCAGCTAAACGATATTCAAACTCGGCGCTCACGCCGGTGCGGCACACTTTCGAACCGAAAATCGCCGGTCTTCCAGTTCGATAGATGCGTACCATGCTGCTGCAACATATCGAGGATAATGACCTGATCTTGGTTGAAAGTTAAATGATTGCCGGACGGGAATTGAGATTGATGGCAAAAAATGAAGCCGTAAAACGGGTCCTTACCTATTGCTCTTGGCCCATGGTGTTTTTTCTCGGTCTTACCGGGGCTTATTTCGCTTTTTCGAGTGAGCATCCGATCACCACATTCCTCGCCGTCTACGCGGGCGCGGTGGCCAGCCTGTTTCTTCTTGAGCGTTACATTCCCTATGAGACGGAATGGCTTCAGTCTGATGGTGAAACCGTCAACAATATCGCCCACACGCTCTTGACCAAGGGGCTTGTTCAGCTTGCTGCCATGGCAGCGGTGCTCTTTCCAATGCTGACCGCCATTTTTCTGCAACCTTTGGCGGCCATGAAATTCGACCTGTGGCCTTCTCAGTTGCCGATGGTTGTTCAGGTCACGCTCGCCCTGATGATCGCTGAATTCGGTCTCTACTGGGCGCACCGTATCGCCCATGAAACGGTGTTCTTCTGGCGTTTCCACGCGCTTCATCACAGCGTTGTCCGTCTTTGGGTCGTCAATACGGGCCGTTTTCATGTGGCCGACTCGCTGTTCAAGATCGCGCTCAGCCAGATTCCGCTTTATCTCATGGGCGCGCCGTTGCAGGTGTTTTGGTGGCTCGCGGCTGTGACCGCCTTCATCGGCATTCTGACTCATTGCAATGTGGATATGAAAACCGGGCCTCTGGACTACGTGTTCAGCACGCCCCGGCTGCACCGTTGGCACCACTCCAAAGAGCTGCCTGAGGGAAATACAAATTATGGCGAGAACCTTGTGATTTTCGACCAGTTGTTCGGCAGCTATTTCAATCCCGATCGCCCTTCCTCGACCAACATCGGCATCAAGGGAGAAATTGCAAAGGGCTTTCTGCCACAGCTTTTTCAGCCTTTCACTAAAGAAGGGGTTCGCCAGATCATCGGGCGAAACACGAAAGAAAATTGAAGGGATTGGCGACAATGCCGCCTTCAGGCCGGGAGAATTCCCAGTTCGACCCGCAGCTTCTTCGTCAGCCCTGCGGCAACGAGTTCATAGGAGCGGCGGACATAGTGTTCCAGCTCCTCTTGCTCCAGCGGTGAATGATCGGAGATCGATATCCATTTGCGCTTGGCGAAATAAGGTGCCTGATGGATGCCTTCCAGCGAGGTGAGGATTTCGAAGCTTTCCTCCGAACATTTCACCACAAGCCGCCAGTCGTCACGCTCACCCAAAACGGAAAAGACCTTGTCTCCGACCTTGGCAACGTGGGAATCCCACTGATCGACGAAACGGACGCCCGGCCATTCTCCGAGCAACCTGTCGAATGTCTTGCGATCGAAAAGGCTCATGCGAGTTTCTCCACGATAAGGGCCGCCAGACGTTTGGCGACTTCGGCCTTGTCCATATCAGGCCAGGCCTCGATACCCTCATTCGAAATGATCTTCACGCTGTTGCGGTCTCCGCCCATGATGCCGGTTTCCGCCGAAACATCATTTGCAACGATATAATCGGCGCCCTTGCGCTCCAGTTTGGCTCGGCCGTTTTTCTCGACATCCTGCGTCTCGGCGGCGAAACCCACCACCAGCTTCGGGCGCTTTTCGTGGTGGCCGACGGTTTTGAGAATATCGGGGTTTTCCATAAGTTGCAGCGCAGGCGGGGCATCGCCCGGCTGCTTTTTGATCTTCTGCTCCGAAGAACCCGCCACCCGCCAGTCGGCGACAGCGGCAACCATGACGGCGATATCCACCGGCAGCCTTGAAATCACCGCATCGCGCATCTCCTCGGCACGCTCGACATGGACCGTTGCAACGCCCGCCGGATCGGCAATCGTGACGGGACCCGAGACCAGCGTTACCTCCGCACCCAACTCCGCAAGCGCAGCTGCGATGGCATGGCCCTGCTTGCCGGAGGAGCGGTTGGCGATGTAACGCACCGGATCGATCGGCTCATGGGTGGGGCCGGAGGTAACGATTGCCGTTCTGCCTTTTAAAGGCTTCGGCCCGCCATCCAGCAAAGCCTCGACGACTTGAACGATCTGCAAAGGCTCCGCCATACGACCAAGACCGGCCTCGCCCTTTTCCGCCATTTCGCCTGCCATAGGGCCGATGAAAAACACGCCGTCTTTTTTCAGCGTTTCGACATTGCGCACCGTTGGCTTTGCCGACCACATTTTTGGGTTCATGGCAGGTGCGACCAGCACCTTCCGATCGGTCGCCAGAAGGATCGTGGAGGCAAGATCATCAGCCAAACCATTCGCCATCTTCGCCATCAGATCAGCGGTGGCGGGCGCGACCAGCACGAGGTCGCATTCGCGTGCGAGCCGGATATGCCCGACATCCTGCTCGTCCTGCCTCGAAAAAAGCTCGGTGAAGACGTGGGTGGCGGACAGTGCGCCAACAGCAAGCGGAGTGACGAATTCCTGTGCGCCCTTCGTCATGACTGGCGTCACCTTCGCGCCGCGCTCTTTCAGACGGCGGATGAGGTCGAGGCTCTTATAGGCCGCGATGCCGCCGGAGATGATGAGGAGAATATGTTTGCCTGAAAGCGTCATGATGCCGGACCAGTTTCCCGTTTAACCGGGAAACTAAGCCCTTGGCATTCAAAGTGCAATCCGGCTGATATCACGCCGCCTTGGCAACGTGATATTCCTTGATCGCGACCATCTTGATCGCCGGAAACCGCTCGGATTCATACCGCAGCGAGAAGGCATCCTGCGCCAGAAACACCGGATCGCCATCCAGATCGCGAGCGATATCGCCGCGCTTGACGTTGAGGAACTTGTCCATTTCCGCCGGCTGATCGGACGAGATCCAGCGGCAGACGGAAAAGCGAGACATTTCAAACGAGACCGGCAGGCCATATTCGCCCATCAGCCGTTCCTTCAACACATCGAGCTGCAGCGCGCCGACAACGCCGACGATGGCGGGCGAGCCGTCTTCTGGTGAAAAGAGCTGCACGACACCTTCTTCCGCCATCTGCTGCAAAGCTTCCTTCAGCTTCTTCGCCTTCATCGCGTCTTCCAAGCGCACGCGGCGCAGGATTTCCGGCGAGAAGTTCGGCACGCCCTGGAATACGAGGTTTTCACCCTCGGTCAGCGTATCACCGATGCGCAGCGTGCCGTGATTGGGAATGCCGACCACATCGCCTGCAAAGGCGGTATCGGCCAGCTGGCGCTGTGACGCGAAGAAGAATTGCGGTGCGGTCAGCCCCATGAGCTTGCCGGTGCGCGACAGCCGCGCCTTCATGCCGCGCTCCAGCTTGCCGGAGCAGATGCGGGCAAAGGCGATGCGGTCGCGATGGTTGGGATCCATATTGGCCTGAATCTTGAACACGAAGGCCGTCATCTTGTCTTCCGCCGCATGCACGGTGCGGGTATCCGCCACCTGATCGCGCGGCGGCGGGGCGAAATCACCCAGCGCATTGATGAGGTCGCGCACACCGAAATTGCGCAGCGCCGAACCGAAGAATACCGGCGTCATGTGACCTTCCAGGAACGCCTGACGGTCGAAGGGGCGGCAGGCTTCCAGAGCCAGTTCCGTTTCCTCGATAAAGACCTTGCGCTCATTTTCCGGCAGACGATCGGCGACAGCCTGAGGGCCGTTGACCGAAAGGCCATCCACCTGCGTGTCGTTGCCACGAAAGGTGTTTTCAGCAAGATTGTAAGCGCCACAGAAGCTCTTCGCCCGGCCGACCGGCCAGGTGATCGGCGCGGTATCGAGCGCCAGCTTTTCCTCGACCTCGTCCAGAATCTCGAAGGGATCGCGGCTTTCGCGGTCCATCTTGTTGATGAAGGTGATGATCGGAATATCGCGCATGCGGCAAACTTCGAAAAGCTTCAGCGTGCGCGGCTCGATACCCTTGGCGGCATCGATGACCATGATCGCCGCATCCACCGCCGTCAGCGTGCGGTAGGTGTCATCGGCAAAGTCTTCGTGGCCGGGCGTATCGAGGATGTTGAAGACGCGGTCGTTATATTCGAAGGTCATGACCGAAGTGACGACCGAAATGCCGCGCTCGCGCTCGATCTTCATCCAGTCCGAACGGGTCTGGATGCGATCCTTCTTCGCCTTCACCTCACCGGCAAGCTGGATCGCTCCGCCGAATAGCAGCAGTTTTTCCGTAAGCGTGGTCTTACCCGCGTCCGGGTGCGCAATAATAGCAAAGGTGCGGCGGCGGGAGACCGCCTCGGCAAGTGTTTCGGCCATCTGACAAATCCTGTGGAATTGCGGGGTATCTAGCGTTTCAGGCCCGCATTTGCAATTGACCTTGCCGCGATCTCGGCAAACTAATGCCGCATGACCGTTCAAAATGATAATCGACCCCTCCTCCGGCTTGTGCGTCTCGCCAATGGCGCAGACCTCGAATTGCCTTCCTATGAAACCCGTGGCGCCGCCGGAATGGACCTGCGCGCCGCAGTGCCGGCCGATGAACCGCTGACTTTGCAGCCGGGCGAACGGGCGCTGGTGCCGACCGGTTTCGTCTTCGAGGTTCCGCAAGGCTATGAGGCGCAAATCCGTCCGCGCTCCGGCCTCGCCATCAAGAACGGCATCACCTGCCTCAATTCCCCCGGCACGGTGGACAGCGACTATCGCGGCGAAGTGAAGGTCATTCTCGCCAATCTGGGGCAAGCCGATTTTGTCATCGAGCGCGGCATGCGCATCGCACAGATGGTGATTGCACCAGTTACGCAGGTGGCAGTCAGCGAAGTGGCCGAAACATCCGAGACGTCACGCGGTGCCGGTGGTTTCGGCTCCACGGGGCTTTGACCAGCCCCCTTTATGGGCGATTGTTTTCACCCCTGATTTTCGCTATTGATCTGGCGGATTTTCGGGGAAAATGACCATGACGCTGACGACCCTTCTTGCCTATGCCACCGCACTCTTCATCGCCGCTGCCATCCCTGGCCCCGGCATGACGGCGATCGTGGCGCGCGCGCTTGGATCGGGGTTTCGGGAAACCTTCTTCATGGGCCTCGGGCTGGTGCTGGGCGACATGATCTACCTGACCGGCGTGATCCTCGGCCTCGCCTTCGTGGCGCAGACTTTTCAGGAGGCCTTCATGGTCCTGAAGTTTGCCGGCGCAGCCTATCTTCTCTATATCGCATGGAAGCTCTGGACCGCCGGCCTCTTGCCACAGGACCTGAAGGCGAAAAAAAGCACCAGCATTCCCATGTCGTTTCTGTCCGGCCTGCTGATCACGCTGGGCAATCCAAAAACCATGCTGTTTTATGTGGCGCTGGTGCCGACGCTGATCGACATCCGTATGATCGGCCCATCGGAATATGCGACACTTCTGGCGCTGACCTTCATCGTATTGATGGCCGTTCTCCTGCCTTACATCCTGCTTGCCGCCAAGGCGCGCAACCTCCTGAAACGGCCAAGTGCGTTGACGATCCTCAACCGCACCGCGGCGGGAATTCTGGCGGGAACGGCGACCATGATCGCGATCCGCAGCACCTGAAACGATTTCGTGCATTTGCCTGATTTATCGTGAATTTTTTCCGATAATCAGACGATATTAGGATGAACGTTCGCTGGCCTGACAAGACTATTGCTCCTATTCTGCCGCTGAAATCTTGCGGCCACACATCGTGTGGCCTTCATACAGGAGAGCATCATGCCCGAAGCCAGAAAGCCCGGACGCGGACGCGTCTATTCCTCCATCACCGAAACAATCGGCGATACGCCGATCGTGCGGCTGGACAAGCTGGCGAGGGAAAAGGGCGTGAAGGCCAATCTTCTCGCCAAGCTGGAGTTCTTCAACCCCATCGCCTCCGTGAAAGACCGCATTGGCGTTGCCATGATCGAAGCGCTGGAAGCCCAGGGCAAGATCACCCCCGGCAAAACGACGCTGGTTGAGCCGACCTCCGGCAACACGGGCATTGCGCTAGCCTTTGCCGCCGCCGCCAAGGGTTACAAGCTGATCTTGACCATGCCGGAAACGATGTCGGTCGAACGCCGGAAAATGCTGGCCTTGCTGGGCGCGGAACTGGTGTTGACCGAAGGCCCGAAGGGCATGAAGGGCGCCATCGCCAAGGCGCAGGAACTGGCCGAAACCCTGCCAGACGCGATTATTCCCCAGCAGTTCGAAAACCCCGCAAACCCGGATATTCATCGCAAGACGACAGCGGAAGAAATCTGGAACGACACCGAGGGTGCTGTCGATATTTTTGTTTCGGGCATCGGTACGGGTGGCACTATCACCGGTACGGGCCAGGTGCTGAAATCCCGCAAGCCGGAGGTGAAGGTCATTGCCGTCGAGCCAGCCGACAGCCCGGTTCTTTCCGGTGGCAACCCCGGTCCGCACAAGATCCAGGGCATCGGCGCCGGTTTTGCACCCGCGATCCTCGACACTGGAATCTATGACGAAATCGTCACCGTGACCAATGACGACGCTTTTGAAATCGCCCGTCTGGTGGCGAAGCTGGAAGGCGTACCCGTCGGCATCTCCTCGGGCGCGGCACTCGCAGCGGCGATCAAGGTCGGCGCACGTGAGGAAAATGCCGGCAAGAATATCGTCGTCATCATTCCCTCCTTCGCGGAACGTTACCTTTCGACCGCCCTTTTCGAAGGGCTTGGGCTTTAAGCCGTTCCTCTTCGGTCAGGCCGCAAACGCGCGCCTGACCGCAATGACCGATTGTGCCGCCGGCCATCCGCCAGCGGCACAATTGTTTTAGCCGGTAAAGGGCGAAGGAAGGCCGCTTATGCCGCCGCCGTCAGTCTTTCACCGGCAATGCGGTATGAAATGGCTTCGGCCACATGTATACGTCCGACAGTTTGTTTGCCGTCCAAATCAGCCAATGTGCGGGCTACCTTGAGAATGCGATGATAACCGCGTGCGGAGAACTTCAACTGTTCGGCAGCATCGCGCAGCAACTGCAGCCCGGAAGCATCGGGCTCCGCATATTTTTCGATCAGCGTTGTCGTGCAGCGAGCGTTGGTGCGAATGCCTGAAGAGCCCGCCGCCGCATAACGCTCCTGCTGCGCAAGGCGGGCGCGAGCGACACGGGCGGCCACCACCGAACTCGGTTCGGCAGTCATGGGACGGATGAGGTCAGTGGCGGAGACGGCGGGAACGTCGATGCGAATATCGATGCGATCCATCAGCGGGCCGGAAATGCGGGCCTGATAATCTGTCATGCAACGTGGCCCTCTGGCGCAAGTGAAACCCGGCTCCCCCGCTCTGCCGCACCGGCAGGGGTTCATCGCAGCGACAAGCTGGATTTCCGCCGGATAAGTGACGCGGTGATTGGCACGGGCAACGATGCATTCGCCCGTTTCCAGCGGCTGGCGCAGCGCATCCAGCACCTGAGGCGCAAATTCCGGGAACTCATCGAGGAAAAGAACGCCGTGGTGGGCAAGTGAAGCCTCACCCGGCTTGGCATGCAGCCCTCCGCCGATAAGCGCGGCCATGGTGGCGGAATGGTGTGGCGTGCGAAACGGTCTGCGGTCCGACAGCTTGCCGCCGGACAATTGGCCGGCGATGGAGTGGACCATGGACACTTCCAGCAATTCCGCAGCCTCGAGCGGTGGCAGAATTGAGGGCAAGCGCGCAGCGAGCATGGATTTACCGGAGCCGGGCGGGCCAACCATCAGCAGATTATGGCCACCGGCCGCTGCCACTTCCAACGCGCGCCGGGCCGTCTCCTGCCCCTTGATATCGGCCAGATCCGGCAAATTGACCGGATTGGCGCGGATGGCGGGCATCGGGCGGGAGAGAAGCTGGGTGCCGCGAAAATGGTTGGCAAGCGCAATAAGGCTGCGTGGGGCGAGAATATCGATGCCAGCCCCGGCCCAGGCTGCTTCCGGCCCGCTATCAGCCGGGCAAATCAAACCCTTCCCGAGCGCATTGGCACCGATGGCCGCGGGCAGAGCGCCCGAAACCGTGCCGATGGTGCCATCGAGATTGAGCTCGCCGAGAACCACATATTGCCCGAGCGCTTCCGCCGGGATCGCTCCCAACGCGGCCATGAGACCCAAAGCGATCGGAAGATCGAAATGCGATCCTTCCTTGGGCAAATCCGCAGGCGCAAGATTGACCGTGACTTTTTTTGCCGGCAGCGCCAGACCGGAGGCATGGAGCGCGGCCTGCACCCGCTCCCGGCTTTCCGCCACCGCCTTGTCCGGCAGGCCGACGATCTGGATGCCGACCTTTCCGGGTGCGACCATCACCTGCACCTCGACCGGCACACCCTCTATTCCCTGAAATGCAACCGTATTGACCCGTGCCACCATGGCCTGCCCCCGCAAACCGGCCACAACATCAAAGCATTATGCCCCGATGGCGGCCACTCTCAAGTAACCTGCCACAGAGCAAAGAATAAAACAAGAACATTAAGCGAACAATTTCGCGCGAACGGTGTATTTCAGTTGTATAGAGTTGTGCACGCGGAACAAACGCAGGTGGCGAGGAAATTGCCTCAGAACTCCTGTGCTTCGCGCTTTTTCTCGATCGCATCCCACAACAGGCTCGCCACATCGGCACCGCCGAATTTCTGCACTTCACGAATGCCTGTCGGTGAGGTGACGTTGATTTCCGTGAGGTAATCGCCGATCACATCGATGCCAACGAACAGGAAACCGCGCTCGCGCAGGGCGGGGCCGATGCGGCGGCAGATTTCCTTCTCACGCGCGGTGAGTTCCGTTGGCTCCGGGCGGCCGCCGGCATGCATGTTGGAGCGGGCATCATTTTCCGCCGGCACGCGATTGATCGCGCCCACGGGCTCGCCATCCACCAGAAGGATACGCTTGTCGCCCTTGCGAACATCCGGCAAGTATTCCTGGGCGATATAGGGTTCGCGGAACATCTGACCGAACATTTCCAGCAGCGATGAGAAATTGCGGTCGTCCCGCGCGGAATGGAAGACGCCTGCGCCACCATTGCCATAAAGCGGCTTGAGGATGATATCGCCCATTTCATTGCGGAAGCGGGCAATTTCAGAGACATCCTTGGTGATCAGCGTCTTCGGCATCAGATCGGCGAATTCGGTGACGAAAATCTTTTCCGGCGAGTTGCGGACCCAGGCGGGATCGTTGACAACAAGCGTTTTGGGATGAATGCGCTCGAGCAAATGGGTCGAGGTGATGTAGGCCATGTCGAATGGCGGATCCTGGCGCAGATGAATGACATCCATGGTCGAGAGATCGACCCGCTCCGGCTCCGAGAGCGAAAAATGGTCGCCCTTGATATCGCGCAGTTCCATCTGTTCGACGGTCGCGTAGATTTTGCCATCGCGCATGGAGAGGCGTTCGGGCGTATAGTGAAACAGCCGGTATCCACGTGCCTGCGCCTCAAGGCTCATGGCGAAGGTGGAGTCGCCGGCGATATTGATGCCGGAGACATGATCCATCTGGATCGCGACGTTCTTGATCTTCGCCATGCGCATCTTCCTCTTGCAGCATGCGGACGCTTCGCGGTTCCGCCGTGCCCATTGCCTCGTCTGTTCGCGATTCCCCGCAGGACCGGAAGAGACCCGGAAATGCTTCAGAAAACCATGAAGATGTAGGGCAGCGACCATTCAAACGCAACTGCTGCGAGGGGTGCTTTTTGTGAGTTTTATTGAACCTTCAGAATTCCGCAGGTGGCGCTGCGCAGAGCCCCACCTGACGGAGTGTTTTACCAGTTCAGGCCGCCAGCTTGTAGGAACGACCGGCAAACAGCTTGTTCTTGACCCGGTAGGCCAGAGCCAGCGCCGTGGGGAAAGGGCGGCGCATGAAGGCAACCTTGCGGACATACTCATCCACCCGCCAGGTGGCCCATGTTCCCGCGCGGAAATAAGCGACGTCACCCACCCGCAGGATACTGACTGTGCCGTCTTCCGCCGTCACATGCACCTCACCCTCAAGGATATAGACGGTCTCGTCCCAACCGAAGAACCAGCGGAACTCGCCCGCCGTACAATCCCACATGGCTGTGCTGGACGCGCGGTCTCCGCTTCTGGAATGATCCGCCGCACGCGCCTGAGGATCGCCGGAAATGATCCAGTCGGGGTTGATGGGGGCCGGCTGCAGCCGCAAATCGGTGCAGGACGCGCTAACCACGCCCTCGTCTTTTGTCCGGCGCATAGAGGCCGGCAATATCGGCACTGTGCGGATCGCCATGGTCGCAGCCGCCGCGAACATCATCTTTAAAGGCATATTAGAAAACCCCCGTGAAATATTGGAGATCTTCTATCATCGGGATCGTAACGAAGCGGTTTTGACAATCGGCGCAATTTTAGTCATCGCGCCGATTTCTTATCGTCCACTCAGGCCGTTGCCAGCTGCACGGGCTGCGCCACAGCCTGTTCCGCGTTGCCGGCTATGCGCTTGCCGGTCTCGCTGGAGAAGAAGTGCAGCTTGTCCGGAGATATGGCGACCGACAAGGTAGCCGGAATCTCGACCTCCGGCGAAAACGCCACAGTCAGGTTCTGGTCGCCGATCATACCGTGGATAAGACGCTGCGAGCCGAGTTCCTCGATATACTCGACGCGTAGCGAAAAACCGGGCTCACCTGCCGCCGCCAGGCGGAAATCTTCCGCCCGCATGCCCACAGTAACCGGGCCGGAGGTGGGGGCGAAACCGTTGAGCGCGATCAGCGACGGCCCGACGGCAAGGCTATCCCCATGCAACTCGCCGTTCAGCAGGTTCATGGCGGGAGAGCCGATGAAGCTTGCGACAAAGGTGGAAGCGGGGGTGTGATAGACCTCAAGCGGTGCGCCGATCTGTTCGATGCGGCCGCCGTTCAGCACCACCAGACGGTCTGCCAGCGTCATGGCTTCCAGCTGATCGTGCGTGACGTAGATCGAAGTGGTGCCGAGACGCTTTTGCAGGCGCTTGATCTCGCCGCGCATGGAAACGCGCAGTTTGGCATCAAGGTTGGACAGGGGCTCATCAAACAGGAAGGCCGCCGGTTTGCGCACGATGGCGCGGCCCATGGCGACTCGCTGACGCTGGCCGCCGGAAAGGGCGCGCGGCTTGCGCTCCAGATAGGGTTCGAGCTGGAGCATGCGGGCGGCCTCGGCCACGCGCGCATCGATCTCCGCCTTCGGCGTCTTGCGGTTCTTCAACCCGTATTCCAGGTTCTGGCGCACCGACATATGCGGATAGAGCGCATAGTTCTGGAACACCATGGCGATATCCCGGTCAGCCGGATCTACCTGGTTGACCACCCGGTCACCGATCTTCACCGTGCCTTCGGAAATATCCTCAAGTCCGGCCACCATACGCAGGAGCGTGGACTTGCCGCAGCCGGAGGGACCGACGAGAACAATGAACTCGCCGTCCCTGATGTCGATATCGACGTGATGCACGGCACGCACGCCGCCATGATAATCCTTGCAGACCTGACTGATTTCTATCGCGGCCATTTTCGGTTTCCTTATTTGTCACTTTCGGTCAGGCCCTTGATGAACCAGCGCTGGAAGATCACGACGATCATCACAGGCGGCAGCATGGCCAGAACGGCAAGCGCGAAAGCTTCGTTGTAATCGGGGATTTGCGAACCGACCCAGACTTGCAGGATCGACTTGATGCCGCGCATCAGGGTGAAGAAACTCTCGTCCGTGGTCATCAGCATGGGCCAGAGGTACTGGTTCCAGCCGTAAACGAACATGATGATGAAGATCGCCGCCATCATGGTACGGGAAAGCGGGATGATCACATCAATGAAGAACTTGACCGGGCCCGCACCGTCTATGCGAGCAGCTTCCAGCAATTCTTCAGGAATGGATTTGAAGAACTGCCGGAAATAGAAGGTACCCGTCGCAGACGCCAGAAGCGGCACGATCAGACCGGTGTAGGAGTTCAAGAGGCCGAGTTTGCTCATCACCTCATAGGACGGCATGATGCGTACTTCGAGCGGCAGAAGCAGGGTGGTGAAGATGATCCAGAAGGCAAGCGTTGCAAACCGGAACCGGAAATAGACGATCGCATAGGCTGCCATCATCGACAGGACGATCTTGCCGACGGCAAAACCGATGCCGAGGATCAGCGAGTTGAGCACCATGTTGAGACCGGTGATCTGCCCGGTAAAGCCGCCCTTTTGTGTCAGGACCTTTTCATAGGTCCCGACGAAATTGTCGCCCGGAACGAGTGTCAGGCCGCTGCGGTGGATTTCCGCCGCCGTATGGGTGGACGTCATGAATGCCACGACGACAGGCAATATCAGGAACAGTGCGCCAATGATCAGCACCAGATGGTCGAGGGGTTTTGTCTTGTACATTGTCTTTTCCCTCAATTGTAATGGATGCGTTTTTCGATGAAGCGAAACTGGATGATGGTCAGAACGAAGACGACCAGCATCAGGATGACGGACTGAGCAGAGGAACCGCCGATGTCATTGCCGCGGAAACCGTCGAGAAAGACCTTGTAGACCAGCGTAATCGGATTGTTGGCGGCCTTGTCCTTCACCATCACGTCGATAATGCCGAACGTATCGAACAGCGAATAGGTGATGTTGATGATCAGCAGGAAGAAGGCAGTCGGTGCCAGAAGCGGCATGATGACCGTCCAGAACCGGCGCACGCTCGATCGGCAATCGATGGCGGCAGCCTCGCGCACGGCGACGGATACGCCCTGCAATCCGGACAGGAAGAAGATGAAATTATAAGGGATCTGCTTCCAGACCGCGACGGCAATCATGGCGAAGGCTGTATCGAAGTAGTTGAGGCCAACCTTCATATCCCAGCCCAAAAACGCGGCCATCTTGACGAAAGGCCCGATATGCTGGTCGAAAAACATCATGCCGATGAGACCCGCAACCGGCGGCGCGATGGCGTAAACGGAGATCAGCAACGTCTTGTAGGCGGAACTGCCGCGAACGACCGCATCGGCCTTGACCGCAAGCAAAAGACCGAGCGCCAGCGAAAAGAAAGTGACCAGCACGGTGAAGACAACCGTGAATTTGGCGATGTTTAGATATTCCGGATTGAAGATGGCATCGGAATAATTGGCGAAGCCCACGAACGTTGCACCGAACCCGAAAGGGTCTTCGATAAAGAACGACGATTGCACGGCCTGGACGGAGGGCCAGTAGAAGAAGATGAAAATCACCGCCAGTTGTGGCGCCAGAAACAGATAGGGCACGTAGGACGAGGAGAACTGCACGCGCTTCATGCTGGCTTCTGCGGCCTTCGCCGTTTTTCCGGTTTTTGCAGACCGGCCGGATAGAAACCGGGCCAGACGCGGTTGAGACGATGTATAGGCCACGCTTGCGCCTCCTTAATCCAAGAGCGAGCCTCCTTTCCGGCGGAAAGGAGGCTCGACAACTATCGTTGGTTTCAAAAAGGGAGATCAGCCAGCCGTTTTAGCGAAACGGGCGAGAAGATCGTTGCCTTCCTTTTCGATGATGTCGAAGGCGTCCTTCGGCGTTACTTCGCCGGAGAAGATGCGGTTGTATTCGCGTTCCATGATGGAGCGGATCTGCGGGTAGAAACCGAGGCGGTAGCCCTTGGACCATTCGCCTGAAGGCAGCGACAGCTGCTGGATACCGACTTCGGCGGCAGGCTTTTCCTTGTAGAAGCCTTCAGCCTTGGCCTTTTCGTAAGCAGCCGTGGTGATAGCGACGTAACCGGTTGCCTTGTGGTAGAAGACCTGGATTTCCGGCGAAGTCAGGAACTGGAAGAAGTCAGCGACGCACTTGTTTTCGGCTTCAGACTTGCCCGACATTGCAAAGAGGGCAGCGCCGCCGATGAAGGAGTTGGTGCCAGCGCCCTTGATGGAGCCCCAGTACGGAAGGAAGGTTGCCGAGAACGGCATGGACGCCGTCTTCTGCAGGCCACCGAACGAACCCGAGGAACCGATCCAGAGGGCAACCTTGCCTTCTTCGAAGGGCTTCTGGTTGTCGTTCCAGCCGGCGCCGTAGTAGGCGAACAGACCCTTGTCTTTCCAGTCCTTCAGCTTGTCGAACATCATGACGAGGTTCGGATCGGTGACCTTCAGCTTGGTGTCGGTGACGCTGTCGTAACCATTGTTGTTGGTTGCGAACTGGATGTTGTTGCGGGAGAAGAAGTTTTCCGTGAACTGCCAGGTGAGCTGCGACTGGACGAGCGGGATGTAACCGGCTTCCTTCAGCTTCGGTGCGACCTTTTCAAAATCTTCCCAGGTCTTCGGAGCTTCGACGCCAGCCTTCTTCAAGGCTTCGTCGTTGACATACATGATCGGCGCGGAAGTGTTGAAAGGCATGCCGACGAACTTGCCGTCAGCGGCAGCGTAGAAATAGCGGACGCCGTTGATGAAGGCTTCGCGGTCGAACTTGTAACCGGCCTTGTTGATGAGGTCTTCTGCAGGAATGACAGCGCCCTTGGCGTTGATGATGGTGGCAGCGCCAGCATCGAAAACCTGGAGAATGTTCGGCTGTTCGCCCGAACGGAAAGCAGCGATGCCGCTTGCAAGCGCTTCTTCGTATGAGCCCTTGGAAACCGGCGTCAGAGCGCATTCCTTCTGGGCTTCGTTGAACTTCTGCGAAACTTCGTTGATGACTTCGCCGTTACGGCCGCCCATGCCGTGCCACCAGGTGATGTTGGTCGCAGCCATGGAAGACGTTGCCGAAATGCTGACCGCCACTGCGGCCATGGAAATCTTCTTCAACATTACTAAATCCTCTCCACCATTTATTGGGATGAGGATGCGAATAGAGACGTTCCGTGACGCCTCTTTAACGGTTTTATGTCAGATTTATTACAGTCCCTGCGATAGGAACTCCATTCTTCCAGAAACGGATGTCTCAAGCGTCCTTGCGCTTTATCGGGCGAGCCGGATTTCCGACCACCGTCGTCCCGGCAAAGACATCCCGCGTCACCACCGAACCGGCCCCGACGATCGCGCCATCGCCAATGGTGATGCCGGCCAGAAGGATCGCGCCGCCGCCGATCCAGACATCGCGACCGATCGTGACCGGCTTTGCGATTTCAATGCCTTGCGAACGCGGAGCCGGGTCCAGGTGATGTTCGGCGCAATAGATCTGCACGGCCGGCCCCAACATCGCGCCATCGCCAATCCGCACGGGCGCAGAATCTAGAATGACGCAGCCGGTATTGAGATAGACGTTCGCACCCAACGTAATGTTGAAGCCGTAAGCGCAATGAAACGGTGCTTCGATAAAGGCTCCTTCCGCAACGGAGGCAAAGAGCGCCCGCAGCAAAGGCGACATGGCCTCACGCTCATCCGGCGGCGAGGTGTTGTGCTGGTGAACGGCACGGCGGGCGCGGGCGCGCAGCACGTCCAGTTCGGCATCCATGCAACAATACCATTCGCCCGCAGCCATTTTTTCCCGCTCAGTGGACATTGCCTCCCCCCTCAAAAAGCGTCGATGAAATGCTGCGGCAGGCGTCGTGGCAGGACTGCGACGATATCGAAACGCAACGAAAACCGCGCGGCATCCTTGCGGCGGGAGAGCCAAATATCGGCAGCTGCCCGAATGCGCTGTTGCGAACGGAAGCCGACCGCATCGACAGCCCCGGCACCGGAAGGCCGCGCCTTGACCTCGACGATGGCGACGACATCCTTCTTGCGGGCAATGAGATCGATTTCTCCCAGCCGGGTTCGATAACGAATGGCGAGGATGCGGTATCCCCGAAACAGCAGATAGAGTGCTGCCCAGTATTCCGCAGCGTGGCCGCGTCGCTCGGCCTTTCGTCTCTTGTTCGTTTGCCCGTCAGCGGCCATCCGCATCCTTCATATCCAGCAGCCGTTGATAAAGCTCCTTGCGCGGCAGGCCCGTCAGCTTTGCCGCCTCGGCTGCGGCCCTTGCGGCAGGCATGGTTGTGACGAGATCCTTCAGGAGTCTCTCGACATCCTCGATATCGGGAATTTCGTCATAGGAGGGCGGCTCTATCAGGAGCACGATCTCGCCCTTCACCACACGGTCCTCGTCGTAATATTCCGCAAGCTCGCCCAGCGTGCCACGCCGGAACTCCTCGAAAGTCTTGGTCAGCTCGCGGCACACCACAGCACGGCGATCGCGGCCAAGGACTTCCGATGCCACCTTTACGGAGGTGCCAATGCGGCGTGGCGATTCAAAAAACATGAGGGTGGCCGGAATTTTCGCAAGTTCGGCAAAACGGTCGCGCTTGCCGCGATCCTTTACGGGCAGAAAGCCCGCGAACAGAAAGGCGTCACTCGGCATGCCAGAACCAACAAGCGCAGCAAGCGGCGCAGATGCTCCCGGCACCGGCACGACGCGATGACCGGCCTCCAAAGCGAGCTGACCAAGGCGATAACCGGGATCGGAGACGAGTGGCGTTCCGGCATCCGACACCAGCGCCACGGATTTTCCGGCCTCCAAAGCGGCGATGAGTTTTGGTCCCGCTTCCTGCGCATTATGCTCGTGATAGGAGAGCGGACGTGTGCGGATACCGTAACGCTCAAGCAAAATGCGGGTGACGCGGGTATCCTCGCAGGCAAGGACGTCAGCCGAAGCCAGCGTTTCCAGCGCCCGGATGGTGATGTCGCCGAGATTGCCGATGGGGGTGGCCACGAGATAGAGCGCCGGCTCCAACGGCCGCGCCGGAATAGTGGCCGTGCCGATCCTGAAGCTCTTGGTCGCCTGTCCGGCGTCGCTGTTCGATATTTCTTCCGTCACACGGCTTCCAATCATTCTGGCCGATCATTCCCGGCCGGTCGCTCCAGTTTTACCCCTTTATGGGCAATAGAAAACCGGCGAACAAGGTCCACGGGCGGTCACAGGCTGTGGATCATGCTGTATAGCAGCAAAATGACCGGCGGCAGATGCACTCGGCTCTTGCATTTTCTGCAATAACTCTGCCATTTTGCCCGTCCACATTATCCGGCGTTCCGGCCGGTCAAGACTCTTCTTACCGATCCGGCGGTGGCCGGGTCGCAACGGTTGAAAGCGGTAGCGTCCATGCGTATTACTCTTGAGCGGTCGAACCTTCTTAAATCGCTGAACCACGTCCACAGGGTCGTCGAGCGTCGTAACACGATCCCGATCCTGTCCAACGTTCTGCTGCGCGCATCCGGCGCCAATCTGGATATGAAGGCGACCGACCTCGACCTCGAAATCACCGAAGCGACGCCGGCCATGGTGGAGCAGGCGGGCGCGACCACCGTGCCGGCGCATCTGCTTTATGAAATCGTGCGCAAGCTGCCGGATGGTTCCGAAGTGCTTCTGGCCACCAATCCGGATGGCTCCACAATGACGGTTGCTTCCGGCCGTTCGAAATTCTCGCTGCAATGCCTTCCAGAAACCGATTTCCCGGATCTGACCGCCGGTACCTTCAGCCACACCTTCAAACTGAAGGCGACCGACCTGAAGATGCTGATCGACCGGACGCAATTTGCGATTTCGACCGAAGAGACACGCTATTATCTGAACGGCATCTTCTTCCACACCATCGAAAGCAACGGCGACCTCAAGCTGCGCGCAGTCGCGACGGACGGTCACCGCCTTGCGCGCGCCGATGTGGATGCGCCTTCCGGCTCCGAAGGCATGCCGGGCATCATCATTCCGCGCAAGACCGTCGGCGAATTGCAGAAGCTGATGGACAATCCCGAACTTGATGTCACTGTTGAGGTATCAGACGCGAAAATCCGCCTGACCATCGGCTCGGTCGTTTTGACCTCGAAGCTGATCGACGGCACCTTCCCGGATTACCAGCGCGTCATCCCCACCGGCAACGACAAGGAAATGCGCGTCGATTGCCAGACCTTCGCCCGTGCGGTCGATCGCGTGTCGACCATCTCTTCCGAGCGTGGCCGCGCCGTGAAGCTGGCGTTGACCAACGGCCAGCTGACGCTGACCGTCAACAATCCGGATTCCGGCAGTGCGACGGAAGAAGTGGCTGTCGGTTACGACAATGATTCGATGGAAATCGGCTTCAATGCCAAATATCTCCTCGACATCACCTCGCAGCTTTCCGGTGAAGACGCGATTTTCCTTCTGGCGGATGCGGGCTCGCCAACGCTCGTTCGCGACACCGCCGGCGACGATGCGCTTTATGTTCTGATGCCGATGCGCGTTTAAAGTGGACTTTTTTTCTTCAAATCAATCAAAAAACGCCGGTGGATCGCTCCACCGGCGTTTTTTGATTCGGCGCAGAAAGATTTCTAACGCTAAACGAATTTTTCCAATTACGACATTTTGCCTTGTTTTAGCGCCAAATGAGATAAACAGTGCGTAACATTTTTTTGACAATGACCAAAATACATCCGAGGGGAATTATGGCACTCAACCTGAAGCAACGCTTTGAAAGAAAATTTGAGGAAGAAATCCGCTTTTTCAAAGGCATGGTCAGCCAGCCGAAAAAGGTCGGAGCCATCGTCCCGACATCCTCCATCACGGCAAGAAAAATGGCGAGTGTCATCGACCCGCATTCCGACCTGCCAGTTCTGGAACTCGGCCCCGGTACCGGTGTCATCACCAAGGCCATTCTGGCACGCGGCATCAAGCCGGAGCGCCTGACGGCCATCGAATATTCGACCGATTTCTACAATCAGCTTCTCAGAAGCTATCCAGGCGTCAACTTCATCAATGGCGATGCCTTCGATCTGAATGCGACACTTGGCGAGCACCAGGGCCAGATGTTCGACAGCGTCATTTCCGCCGTACCGATGCTGAATTTTCCGATGGCCGCCCGCATCAAGCTTCTCGACGAATTGCTGAAACGCGTGCCGCATGGTCGCCCCGTCATACAGATATCCTACGGTCCGATTTCCCCGATCGTTGCGCAGCCGCATCTCTACCACATCCGCCATTTCGATTTCATCGTGCGCAACATTCCTCCGGCGCAATTGTGGACCTATACCCGGGCCTGATCACACGGCAGAGTGGGCAAGGGCCGTCATTTCCCGGTCGTGACAGATGGTTAGGGTCCTGATTTGCCCTTCCATCGCCATTGAGGACCGTTCCCATGCATGCCCTTTACATTACCCATCCCCAGGTCCGGATCGATCCGGCGGTTCCGGTTCCGGAATGGGGACTTTCGGACTTGGGTGCACAGCGGGCGTTTGAGGCAAGCCGCCTGCCATGGGCACGCGCATTGCGCCGGATCGTGTCGAGTGCGGAAACCAAAGCCATCGAAACCGCCCGAATCCTTGCTGAAACATCCGGCGCGGATATTGAGATCATCGAGGCGCTGCATGAGAACGACCGGTCGGCAACAGGCTTCCTGACGCCGCCGGAATTTGAAAAGGCTGCCGACTGGTTTTTTGCCCATCCGCGAGAAAGCTTTCACGGCTGGGAACGGGCAATCGATGCGCAGGCGCGAATTGTTAACGCCGTCAGGGCCGTTCTAGACCGGCACGACCCGCAACAGCCGATTGCCTTTGTCGGCCATGGCGGCGTCGGCACGCTTTTGAAATGCCATATGGAAGGCGTCGGCATCAGTCGTAGCAAGGACCAGCCACCCGGCGGCGGCAATCTTTTCCGGTTCCCAATCGCCGAATTTTCACTTGCAGCTCAGCGCCCCACATGCGACTGGACGGCAATGGAAACATGGCAGGGATAAGACAATGACCGCGCGCGAAAAACTGATCGTCGGGCTCGATGTTCCGACTGTGCAACAAGCTGAAGACATCGTATCGAAGATTGGCGATGAGGTTCTGTTCTACAAGATCGGCTATCAGCTGGTATTTGCCGGTGGTCTCGAATTCGCCCGCGACCTTGCCCAGAGCGGCAAGAATGTCTTTCTCGACATGAAACTGCTCGACATCGACAACACCGTCGGCTCCGGCGTCGAAAACATCGCCCGCATGGGCATGTCGATGCTGACCCTGCATGCTTACCCAAAAGCCATGCGCGCCGCAGTCAAGGCAGCCGAAGGCTCCGGCCTCTGCCTGCTTGGTGTCACCGTGCTAACCTCGATGGATGATGCCGATCTTGCGGAAGCCGGCTATGCATCGGATGCCCGTTCGCTGGTGCTGCGCCGTGCGGAACAGGCGCGCGAGGCAGGCATGGGCGGCATCGTCTGTTCGGCAGAGGAATCGACGGCGGTGCGTGAAATCCTTGGCCCCGACCTTGCCGTCGTCACCCCTGGTATTCGCCCGGCCGGTGCCGAGGCGGGAGACCAGAAGCGCGTGATGACGCCTTTTGACGCCATCAAAGCCGGTTCGAGCCATCTGGTTGTCGGCCGCCCCATCGTCAAAGCAGAGGATCCGAAAGCAGCAGCCCGCGCCATTCTTGACGACATGCTGCGCGCCAGCTTTCCGGCAAATCAATAAGGACCATCGGAGGAGACGAAATGGCAAAGGGTTACTGGATCGCGCGTGTCGATGTACGCGACAACGAACGCTACAAGGACTACGTCTCGACAGCGAAGCCCGCTTTCGAGCGGTTCGGCGCCAACTTTCTCGCCCGCGGCGGTGCGTTGACCGAACTTGAGGGCAAGGCACGCGCACGCAACGTCATCATCGAATTCCCCTCTGTGCAGCACGCGATCGATTGCTACAACTCGCCCGAATACCAGGCGGCGGCCAAAATCCGTCAGGAAGTCGCCGACGCGGAGATGATGATCGTCGAAGGAATTTGACGGTCGTCAACCGCATTTCCAAAACTAGTCCCGGGCCTTGTGACAACGTCTCTTCACGCGCGCACGGCTTTGGGCTAAGAGACTGAAAAACGCTTTATCGACAGCTTCTGAGGAGCCTCCCATGACCTTGGCCAACCTTCCACCCCTCGTCACCGTTTTCGGCGGTTCGGGTTTCGTCGGGCGGCATGTCGTGCGGATGCTCGCCAAGCGCGGTTACCGCATCCGCGTTGCCGTGCGCCGTCCCGATCTTGCTGGTTTCCTGCAGCCGCTCGGCAATGTCGGCCAGATCTCGTTTGCCCAGGCGAACCTGCGGTATCGCGACTCCATCGTCAAAGCCATCGAAGACGCCGACCACGTGGTCAATTGCGTTGGCATTCTGGCCGAAAGCGGCCGCAACACCTTTGACGCCGTGCAGGAATTCGGCGCGAAAGCCATTGCCGAGGCAGCCCGCAACGCCGGTGCAACGCTGACGCACATCTCCGCCATCGGTGCCGATGCCAATTCGCCGACCGGCTACGGCCGCACAAAGGGCCGCGCCGAGGCAGCAATCCATTCCGTTCTGCCCGGCGCCGTGATCCTGCGTCCTTCGATCATCTTTGGACCGGAAGACGACTTCTTCAATAAATTCGCCAAGATGGCCCGCAGCCTGCCGTTCCTGCCGCTGATCGGCGGCGGAAAAACCAAGTTCCAGCCGGTCTATGTCGAAGATGTAGCAGAAGCCGTTGCCCGCAGCGTGGATGGCAAGCTGAAGCCCGGCGCCATCTATGAACTGGGTGGCCAGGACGTCATGACGTTCCGCGACTGTCTTGAGGCGGTTCTTGCCGCAACCTACCGTCAGCGTCCTTTCGTCAACCTGCCTTTCGGCGTCGCCTCAATGATCGGAAAAATCGCTTCGCTGGTGCCGCTGATTACGCCGCCGCTGACTGTCGATCAGGTGACCATGCTGAAAAAGGATAATGTCGTTTCCGCTGACGCGGAAAAGAACGGCCTGACTCTGGAAGGCATCGGCATTACGCCCGTTCGCGTTGCTTCCGTCCTGCCGTCCTACATGGTGCACTATCGCCCGCACGGACAGTTCTCGAACGCCGGAAAAGCAGCATAAGCCTACCGTCGCGCATTAACGATCTGAACGAAAGCGGGAACCATTCCCGCTTTTTGTTTTTGCGCAATTCAATCGCAACCAAACCGCTATTGGCGCATTTCCCCCTCAACTGCAGGGGAGGTGCACCATCGACTGAAGCTGTTTTGAACAGCCGGGTAAAAGTTAACGGCAAAGTGGCCTCCACAGCCAAGCGTGGCACAAGCGCAACTGTGGAAAAGACTTCGCATTAACCCGGTATTCAGCAAGCCGCTTTATTGATAATGGCCACATTCCTAACATATCCAGAACCCTCACTTCACACACGGCGGCGTAATCCGCGCGAACGAACGTCTGAAAGGCAATAATAAAATGGGCAGATCTATCGCACTCTTTTTTGCGTGTGCGGCTTTGGTGGTTCTGGCGGGTTCTTTCATGGCGCCGGGCACGGTTGCAGCGGGCAAGAGCGGTTGCGCTCCCGCCTACGGTGTCGACCCTTGCGCAACGGCTTCGATCAGCACGAACTGATCAGCTTTCACAAGTCTCAAATAAAAAGCGCCTCCGGATTCTCCGGGGCGCTTTTTATTTTGTCCGTGCATTGGAAACGAACGGCTATTTTAAAGCTCGGCTCAACGGTAGAGCAGAAGTGCCGCCAGACCCAGCGAGCCGATGACGATGCGCCACCAGGCAAAGGGTGCAAAACCGCGTCGCGAGACGAAGTCCAGCAGCGAGCGCACGACGAACAGGCCGGAGACGAAAGCGGCGATGAAGCCTACGGCAATCAGCGCACTGTCATCGAAGCTCAGCGCATCGCGGTTCTTGTAGAGATCGAGCACAAACGCGCCGACCATGGTCGGCATCGCCAGGAAAAACGAGAATTCGGCGGCGGAGCGCTTGTCCGTGCCCATCAACAGCGCGCCAACAATGGTAGCGCCGGACCGGGAGGTGCCCGGAACCATCGCAAGGCACTGGAACAGACCGATCTTGAAGGCAAGCGACGGCGGATAATCCATAATGTCGGTATATCTGGGCTTCAGCGGCATTCGGTCGACGGCCAGCAATATGACGCCGCCTATAACCAGCACGATACAGATGAGGATGGGTGTTTCGAACAGCACCGTCTTGATGAAGTCATGCGCCAGAGCGCCGATCACCGCCGCTGGCAGGAAGGCGACAGCGACGGCCAGCACGAAGCGGCGCGCCTTGGCACTTGTTGGCATCGCCATGGCGATCGACACAAGCTTCTGAAAATAAACAAGAAGGATAGCAATGATCGCGCCGAGCTGAATGAGAACGGCAAAGGTGTTGCCCGGCGATTTGAAGCCGAGAAAATGCCCGGCCAGCAGCACATGCGCCGTTGAGGAAACGGGAATGAACTCCGTAAGACCCTCGATAATGCCCAGCAAAAGCGCGCTGATGATCGATTGGTCACCCATGAGGTATCCTTTTTTCAGGGGGAAGCGGGAATGGAAAGCAATTGCGTTAAACTTGTTTTAAAGTAGCCAAGCTCTTATAGCGTCTTGATGAAGCGAAACTGAAAAAGTTTTCCGGCAATTGTCGATCATGACAACCAATCGTAAAAATTGAGTACCGATGCCAACTCTCTATCACTCTCCCATGTCGACCGCATCCCGGTTCGTTCGTCTGATCCTTTCGGAATACGGGTTCCAGACCGATCTCGTGGAGGAGCAGCCGTGGGAAAGAAGGCGGGAGTTTCTGGCGCTGAATCCGGCGGGCACCCTGCCGGTCTATCTCGATGACAATATGCGCTCTCTCAGCGGTCCCTACGTGCTCGCCGAATTTCTCGACGAAACGCACGGGGTTTTGAAGCGTGACCGGCGATTGCTGGCGGAAGACCCGTTTCAGCGGGCGGAAATCCGCCGCTTGACCGAGTGGTTCCTGCAGAAGATGGAAAACGATGTGACCCGACCGCTGGTGCGGGAGCGGGTTTATAAATTGCAGATGACGGCGGCGCAGGGTGGTGGCCCCCCGGATTCCAAGCTTCTGCGCACCGCGCGTAACAATGTTCGTCAGCACATCAAATATCTGGAATGGCTGGCGGGTTCGCGGACGTGGCTCGCCGGCGACCGATTGAGTTATGCCGATCTGGCCGCGGCTGCTTCTGTTTCGGTGCTGGATTATCTCGGCGAAATCAACTGGCTTGAAGCGCCCATTGCCAAGGAGTGGTATCAGCGGCTGAAATCGCGCCCGTCCTTCCGGCCGTTCCTCAGCGAGCGCATTCCGCGCCTTGCCCCCTCCTCTCACTACGCCGATCTGGATTTCTAAGTTTCGGCCTCCCGGTTATTTGCTGCGGCGTGTAGCTACGCATATATATGTCGCAGAGTAACCCGCAGGAGAAACGACAATCGACGTTGCCAGCGACAAGCAGCGGATACGCGCTCGCAAACTGACGGACTTCGTTCGTCAGGAGGCGCTTTCGCTCGGCTTCGATCTCTGTCGTATCACCGCGCCGGACAGCATTCCGCTGGCACCAGGACGGCTGAGGCAGTTTCTGGATAAGGGCTATCATGGCACGATGGCGTGGATGGAGGAGACCGAGGCCCGTCGCGCCGAGCCGAAAACGCTGTGGGGCGACGTGCGCTCCATTGTCATGTTCGGGCTGAATTACGGGCCTGAAGAAGATCCTCGCGGCGTTCTGTCCAAAGCCGACAACGCAGCAATTTCGGTCTATGCCCGCAACCGCGACTATCACGACGTCATAAAAGGGCGACTGAAAGAAATCGCCACCCGTTTTGCCGCGCGCGCCGGCGAGGACGTGAAGGTCTTCGTTGACACTGCGCCGGTGATGGAAAAACCGCTTGCCGCAGCCGCGGGTCTCGGCTGGCAGGGCAAACACACCAATCTGGTCAGCCGCACCCATGGTTCCTGGCTGTTTCTCGGCAGCATGTTCACCACCGCCGAGCTTTGTCTTGATGAGGCAGAGAAGGACCATTGCGGCTCCTGTCGCGCCTGTCTCGATGCCTGTCCGACGGCCGCCTTCCCCGCCCCCTACCAGCTGGACGCCCGCCGCTGCATCTCCTACCTCACCATTGAGCACAAAGGCGTCATCCCGCACGAGTTCCGGCCGATGATAGGCAACCGCATCTATGGCTGCGACGATTGCCTTGCCGCCTGTCCCTGGAACAAATTCGCGGCCAGCGCCTCCGAGATGAAGCTGCAGGCGCGCGAGGATTTGAAGGAACCTTCCATCGCCTTCCTGCTGACGCTGGACGACGCTGCCTTCCGCAGCTTCTTCAGCGGCTCACCAGTCAAGCGCATCGGGCGTAACCGCTTCATCCGCAACGTGCTGATAGCGGCTGGAAACTCGCGCGACCAGCAATTCGTGCAGCAATGCAAGTCTCTCGCCGAAAAAGACCCGGCACCGGAGGTGCGCGGCATGGCCGCATGGGCTTTGTCGCAGCTTATGGACAGCGAGGAATTCCGTGCATACTCTGCCGGCCGCGCCCCGGAGCCTGATCCAGAGGCGGAAATGGAATGGCAACTGGCAGAGGCGTGACCCATGCATGTGATGATTTTCGGCGCAGGATATTCGGGCAAGGCCATCGCAAACGCGCTGAAAACCGAAGCTGCAACGATATCGGGCACCACGCGCAGCACGGACAAGTTCGCAAGCCTTGCTGCAACTGGCATGACACCCTTCCTGTTCGACGGTGCCCATCTTAATGACGATCTCATCGCCACAATGACCAATGTCACCCATCTCGTGCAGTCCATCGCGCCGGGCAAGGATGGAGATCCACTGCTTGCGCTTTTGGGCGACGACCTGAAACGGCTTCTGCCCAAGCTTGAATGGATCGCTTATCTTTCCACCGTTGGCGTCTATGGCGACCATGACGGCGCATGGGTGGGTGAGGAAACCCCGTGCCGCCCGGTGTCCGCCCGGTCCGTGGAACGCGTTGCTGCCGAAACCGCGTGGGCTGCGGCTGCTGAAAAAGCGGGCGTGCCGCTTGCCATCTTGCGCCTTTCGGGAATTTACGGCCCCGGACGCAATAGTTTCATGAATTTCGAAAAGGGAACGGCGCGCAGGCTGGTGAAGAAAGACCAGGTGTTCAACCGCATCCGGGTTGAGGATATTGGTGCGGCCCACGCCTTTCTGGCGCGGAGAAATGAACGCGGCCTCTTCAATGTGACGGATGATGAACCCGCCCCGCCGCAGGATGTGGTGAGCTTCGCCGCCACGTTGATGGGCGTTGAGCCGCCTCCCGAACAGGCATTCGAGACCGCCGATCTGACGCCGATGGCACGCTCCTTTTACGGCGAGAACAAGCGTGTTTCCAACGCCAGGATACGTGGCCTTGGTTTCGATTTCAGCTTCCCGGAGTACAAAATCTCCCTGACACAATTGTGGGAAAGCGGCCTCTGGCGGGGCTAAAAATTCCCCATTTAAAAGCGATGAAAAATCCTTCCAAACCCGTTTTTGAGGATGGTTTTGGTGGTTTTTCAGTCAATTAGGCTTTTATTAACCATGCAAAAATCGCTAAAATCGTAGCCATTAGAAAAATATTTCACTCACATTTCGTGAACTCGATTCACGAAGGCGTGACTTGTAACAGCATTTCCATTGAGCATTGATTCTGCGTCATTTTTTCCAGTTTTCAACAATAAGGCACCGACGACACCTTTCCGGCTAACGATCACGAATGTTACAGTCTGTAACACTTCGTGATTTGAGATCAGCTTTTTTTCGCCATTTTTCCCTCGCCCTACAATCTCGCATTCAAACGCGTTCAGGCCAGACAATGGCCGTTTAGCAAGGGCACAATCAATCGGCGCGGGGCCGATTTTCAGGGAAGCACAGTTTGTTGAATATCCGTCGTATAACTTTCACCGTCGCAACTATAGCCGCCTGTTCCATCATTGCGCCTCTTCAGGCGAATGCGGCAAATGGTTGTGGAGGGGCATCGTGGTATGCGTTGAGCTCCAAGACTGCTTCGGGCGAGCGTATGAACGCCGCCAACATGACCGCCGCTCACCGCTCGCTGCGGTTCGGCACCAAGGTCAAGGTTACCAATGCCCGTAACGGCAAGGCCGTTGTGGTGCGCATCAATGACCGCGGTCCGTTCATCAAGGGTCGCGTTCTCGATCTTTCCAAGGCCGCTGCCAAAAACATCGGCATGATCAGTTCCGGCACCGCCAAGGTCTGCTACGAGGTCGTCAGCGCCGATTGAGCCTTGCCCTTGCCGCCATTCGCGTCTACCAACCGGGCTAATCAGCAAAATGAGGTAGACAATGCGTTTGGGCGGGCGTTTGGCCGGAGCAATCGAAGTTTTGGCGGATATTGAGGGACGCAGGCGTCCCGTTGCCGATGCTCTGAAGGACTGGGGACTTGCCCATCGTTTCGCAGGTTCGGGTGACAGGGCCGCGATCGGCAACATCGTCTATGACGCGCTGCGCATGAAACTGTCACACGCCTGGCTGATGGATGACGACAGCGCCGCCTCGCTTGGTTATGCAGTTCTGCTGCGCCAATGGGGCAAGAGCTTTTCGGAACTTGCGGCGGAATTCGACGGCGACAAATTTGCCCCTGCCGCGCCTGATGAAGAAAAGCAGAAAGCCTTTCTCTCCCGTTCTCTCGCCGATGCACCAGCCCATATTCAGGGCGACATTCCCGAATGGGTTCAAGCATCCTTCGAGACGGAGTTCGGAGAGGGCTGGCTTGCCGAGGCGCAGGCGCTGAACCAGCGCCCGACACTTGATCTGCGGGCCAACACGCTGAAGGCCACTCGCGACAAGGTGCTGAAGGCACTGGGAGAGAGCGGTGCGGAAGCAACGCATATCGCCCGTCAGGGTGTCCGCATCCCCGCCGGCGAAGGCCCTTCCCGCCTGCCGAATGTGACCGCAGAACTGTCCTTCCAGAAAGGCTGGTTCGAAGTGCAGGACGAGGGATCGCAGATCGTTGCCGATCTTGCCGGCGCGCATGAAGGCGAACAGATCCTCGATTATTGCGCAGGTGGCGGCGGCAAGACGCTGGCCATGGCCGCCAGCATGAACAACAAGGGTCAGGTTCACGCCTTCGACGCCGATCGCAAGCGGCTCGCGCCGATCATCGAGCGGCTGAAACGAGCCGGCACGCGCAATGTGCAGGTTCATGACCGCGCAGCCGGACTTGTCCCGTTTCATGAAAAATTCGATCGCGTTCTGGTGGACGCCCCCTGCACTGGCACCGGAACATGGCGCCGGCGGCCTGACACCAAATGGCGGCTGACGACACGCAATCTGGAAGAACGGGTACAGCAGCAGGGCGAGGCCCTTTCGCAGGCCAAGGGTTTTGTGCGCCCCGGCGGCGAGCTGCTTTATGTCACCTGCTCGGTTCTGCCCGAGGAAAACGAGCAGCAGGTCAAGCGCTTCTGCGAAGAAAATCCGCAATTCTATATCGGTTCGGCACTGGAACGCTGGCAGACGACTTTTGGCGGCAATGCAAACAAACCGCATTCCTCTGACGGCAAGACAGTGACGCTGACGCCTGCAACTACAGATACGGATGGTTTCTTCTTCTGCGTAATGAAACGCAAAGCGTGAAACAGGTTTTGCACGCGCTGATTTTACTTCGAAAAATACCGAGTAGCTTGTTTCAAAGCATTCTAAACTAGAATATTTGACACAAGTTTGCGATTGGGTCAGAACTCGCTTGCCGCAGCGTGAAGTTATTTCACGCCTGCCCAAGGAGAGGGATCATGATCCGCAAAACCATTCTCAGCGCGTCTTTCGCGCTTCTGGCCGCATCCGCGACCTTCACCGCGCTTCCCGCCAGCGCTGCGACCGACGCCGCCGCTGTCGTCAAGCATTACGCCGACGTCGCGCATGCGAAATACGAGGATTCGCTGACCACGGCGAAGGCGCTGGACAAGGCAATCGACGCGCTGATCGCAACACCGAGCGAAGGAACGCTGAAAGCTGCACGTGAAGCGTGGATCAAGGCGCGCGTTCCCTACCAGCAATCGGAAGTCTATCGTTTCGGCAACCCTGTGGTCGACGCCTGGGAAGGCAAGGTAAACGCCTGGCCGCTGGATGAAGGCCTGATCGACTATGTCGACGGTTCCTACGGCACCGAGAGCGACGAGAACGAGCTTTACGTCGCAAACATCATCGCCAATCCGAAGATCAAGATCAGCGGCGAAGATGTCGATACCTCGAAGATCACCCCCGAACTGATCGAAAGCCTGCACGAGGCGGGCGATGTCGAAGCCAATGTGACGACCGGTTACCACGCCATCGAATTCCTGCTCTGGGGCCAGGACCTGAACGGCACCGGACCTGGTGCGGGCAACCGCCCCTATACCGACTACGACAAGAAGAATTGCACGAACGGCAATTGCGACCGCCGCGCCGATTACCTGAAGTCCGCCTCCACCCTGCTGATCAAGGATCTTCAGGAAATGGTGGACGCCTGGGCGCCGGAAGGCGAAGCCACCAAGACAGTGGAAGCCGACCCGAAAGCCGGCCTGACCGCCATTCTCACCGGCATGGGCTCTCTTTCCTATGGCGAGCTGGCAGGGGAGCGCATGAAGCTCGGCCTTCTGCTGCACGATCCGGAAGAGGAGCATGATTGCTTCTCAGACAATACCTATAATTCGCATCTTAACGACGCCATCGGCATCGCATCTGCCTATACCGGCGAATATACCCGTGTGGATGGAACGAAGATGACCGGCGCCTCGCTTTCGGAGCTGGTGGGCGCCAAGGACAAGGCGCTGAACGACGAGATGACGGCGAAGCTGAACAAGACGCTCGACGCCATGCATGCCATGGAAAAGCGTGCCCAGACGGTCGAGGCCTACGACCAGATGATCGGCGAAGGCAACAAGGAAGGCAACGCCGTGGTTCAGGCGGCCATCGACGGCCTTCTCGACCAGACGAAAACCGTCGAACGCGTGATTGCGGCACTCGATCTCGGCAAGATCGAACTTGAGGGTTCCGCCAGCCTCGATAATCCGAACGCCGTCTTCAAATAAGAGCCAATGCGGGCCGCAGATCGCTGCGGCCCGCCATTCCCATGCTTTCCATGAACTCATCGCTGCCGCGGATCCGCAAGCCGTTCTTCTTCGCCGGGGCAGCCTGCCTTGTGGCATCGATGGTGCTTGCCGCACCGCTTCGTGACGATCTGACGGAAAAAGACCAAAGCCGCGTTCAGGCTGTCACCGCGCCGACGATGGATTTTACCATGCCGGAGCCCTTCGAGGCCATGTCCGGCGGGGCAACGACCAGCACCCATAAAGCCGATAGCGGCGCGTTTTCGCATCCATCCGCAACAATGCCGTTTGAGAGAAAACAGGATTTCAAGCTCGGCAATGCGCTGTTCCAGAAGCTCTGGGTGTCTTCCCCCTCCTCCACGCAAGCCTCGGACGGGTTGGGGCCGCTCTATAACGCCCGATCCTGCCAGGCCTGCCATGTGAAGGACGGCAGAGGCCGACCGCCACTTGCCGGCGAAGATGCCGTCTCCCTGTTTCTGCGGCTGGCCCGGCCTGCCCGCAACGAGGCGGAACGGGCAGCGATTGCGCGCCACGAGGTGTTGAATTTTCCCGACGAGACCTATGGCCGGCAGCTTCAGAACGTTGCCATTCCCGGCCTCGCCGCAGAGGGCAAACCTGTCGTCACCTATATCGAGAAACCCGTGCGGCTGGCCGACGGCGAGGTGGTGATGCTGCGCAAGCCAGACTATGCCGTGGCAGGCCTGCACTATGGCCCCCTGGGCGTCGATACGACTTTGTCGGCGCGGATTGCCATGCCAACCCTTGGGCTTGGGCTGATCGAGGCCATTGCCGATGCCGATATTCTGGCCGGCGCCGATCCGGATAACAAAAATGGCGACGGCATTTCCGGGCGCCCTGCTTTTGTACGGGATCACCGGACCGGCGAAGTGAAGCTCGGCCGATTTGGCTGGAAAGCCCAGAACGCCAGCGTCCGCGACCAGAGCGCCAGCGCCTTCTCCCACGATATCGGCATTTCCACGCCGGATGCACAAAACGCCTATGGTGATTGCACCGACGTTCAAAAAGACTGTCTTGCCATGCCGACCGGCGTGCAGCCACGGCTTGGGCCAGTGGAGGCGCCGGACCCCATTCTCGATCTCGTGACCTTTTACACCGAGAACCTTGCAGTGCCGCAGCGCCGCGATGTGGGTGATCCCACCGTGTTGCGGGGAAAGCAGCTTTTTTACGCATCCGGCTGCACATCCTGCCATACACCGAAATTCGTCACCCGCCGTGACACTGCCGACCCCATGCAGTCTTTCCAGCTGATCTGGCCCTATTCGGATTTTCTGCTGCACGACATGGGAGAGGAGCTTGCCGATGGCCAGCAGGTGGGCGAAGCAAGCGGGCAGGAATGGCGAACCCAGCCGCTCTGGGGTATCGGTCTGACGCGAAGCGTGAATGGCAACGGTTTTTACCTGCATGACGGGCGGGCGCGCAGCCTGACAGAAGCGATATTATGGCACGGCGGCGAAGCGCAAAAAGCGCGCGATGCCTTTGCCGCCTTGCAAAAATCCGACCGGCAGGCTTTGCTGGCTTTTCTGGAGTCCCTTTGATGAAAAATGCCATGCGAAAAATACCCGGTCTCATCTCCGTGCTGCTGCTTTTGGGCATGCGGCCCGCAATGGCGCAGGATGTGGAGCTGATGCCGCCGCCACCACTCGACCCCGTACAGGTGCGGGGCGTGATGGAAAAAGCGGTGAACGGTTTCATCCGTCCCGGCTATGACCACTTCCGGCAATCGGCAGAGAAGCTGGAAGGCAGCATGCAGGCTTTCTGCGCCGCCCCTTCCAAAACGACGGATGAGGCGGCCAAAGCGGCCTTTGCTGATACGGTCTCCAGCTGGTCAACCATCGAGATCGTTCGGGTCGGTCCGGTGATCGAGCACAACCGCTTCGAACGTGTGCTCTATTACCCAGACAAGAAGGGTCTTGGCCTGAAACAGGTACAGCGTTACCTTGCGGAAAAGGACGAAAGCGTCACCAGCGCCGAGAGCCTGAAGGGCAAGAGTGTCGCAGCGCAGGGCCTCGGCGCGCTGGAATTCGTGCTCTATGGCACCGATGCGGGTGACCTGTTCGACAAGAAGGGCGATTTCCGTTGCCGTTATGGCGCGGCGATTGCCGGCAACGTTGCCAATGTGGCGGTGGAGCTTTCCGACAGCTGGAACACACCTGACGGCGCGCAGAAAAACTGGACGCAGCCCGGCGCGGATAATCCCGTCTTTCGCGATGAGCGTGAGGCGCTGGTTGCGCTGCTTGGCATTCTCGTGCACGGCGCCGAAGCAATCCGCGACCAGCGCATAGAGACGTTCTACAAGGGGCCGGACAAGGCGAAGTTTCCCCGCACGGCGATCTACTGGCGGTCCGGCCTGACGTGGAAAAGCATTGCCGCAAACATCAAGGCCGTTCAAACCCTCCTGCACACGGCCGATATGGTCGAACTCGTGCCACCCGACCAGCGCTCCATCGTCAACTCCATCGATTTCATCGCCAAATCGATGATCCGCATTGCCGGAACGATTGATACCAACGTGGAAAAGGCCCTTGATGACGACCAGCAACGCGCCAAGGTGGATTACCTGCTGCTGAACGGCAAAGACCTGATCTACCGCCTCAACGACCAGTATGGCGGCGCAATCGGTCTCAGCTCCGGCTTTTCCTTCGCCGACGGAGACTGAGGCGGTGATATCAGGCAAAAAGCCGACGCTCATAGACCGGCGCAGCTTCATCAAGGCGGTGGGCATTCCGTTCCTTGCGACGCTCGCTCCCGGCTCGCTGCATGCGCTTGAACGCGCCGACGCTGTCTTCGCTTCCGCTTTTCGCGCCCATGACGGTTCCTACGGCATTGCGACTGTGAGCGAACGCGGCGAGATCATCGACCGTGTTGCGCTCCCAGCCCGCGCCCATGGAATGGCAACGAGCCATGCGACCGGCATGACAGTGGCCTTTGCGCGCCGGCCCGGCACCTTCTTCATGGCCTTTGACCCCGCGCGACGCCGCGAACCTGTCGTGATGCACACGCCGGAAAACCGCCACTTCTACGGCCACGGACAATTTTCTCCCGACGGTGCGATCCTCTACGCCAGTGAAAACGACTTCGATGGCAATCGCGGTGTTATCGGGCTTTACGATGCCCGCAACGGATTTGCCCGCATCGGTGAATACGACGCCCACGGCATTGGCACCCATGACATGACCGTGAGCGACGATGGCAGGCTGATCGTGATCGCCAATGGCGGCATCGAGACCCACCCGGATTTCGGCCGAACCAAACTCAATGTCGACAGCATGCAGCCGTCGCTCGTGCTTCTGGACGCCGCCAGCGGCCAGTTGATCCAGAAACATACGATGCCAGACCAGTTACGACAGCTTTCCACCCGCCATGTCGATCTCGGCGATGACGGGCGTGTCTGGTTCGCCTGCCAATATGAGGGACCGCGCAACGATCTTCCGCCGCTTGTTGGCCATTTCTCGAAGGGCGAGGACCTTGCCTTCGTCGATCTACCAGAGCAAACGACGGTGCGCCTTGCCAATTATGTCGGTGCCATCGCCGTCAACCGGCGCGATGGCCTGGTGGGCCTGACCTCACCCAATGGCAACGCGGCCGTGACGCTGGATGTGAAAACCGGGCGTGTTGTATCAGAGACGACCGTGCGGGAGGCTGCGGGCGTTGCCCCCGCCACAAAGGGCATTGCGGTTTCTTCCTATGAAGGATTTTTCGAGGCTATTCGCAGTGACGTGGCGTGGGACCAGCATATCGTGCGTATTTCAGGCTAAAATACTGAAAATGCACCGGAACAAAAAAGACCAAAAAGCATTTGAGGCGTCATGAAAAACCTGTCCGTGTATATCATTTTCGTGGTTGTGGTTGTTGCGCTGGGTGCGCTCATCGGCATCAACAACGTGCCGGGCGAATGGTACCAGTCGCTTCAGAAGCCGCCATTCAACCCGCCCAACTGGATATTCGGCCCCGTTTGGACAACGCTCTACGTGATGATCGGCATTGCAGGCGCGCGAACATGGATCGTGAGACCGGCGGGCACGCGCATGCGTCTCTGGTTCACGCAGCTGGTGCTGAATTTCCTGTGGTCGCCCATCTTTTTCGGCATGCAAAGCCCGACAGGTGCGCTCGTCATCATCGTGCCGATGCTGATCTGCATTCTGGCTTTCATTGCGCTCACCTATAGTCGCGACCGCATCTCCATGTGGCTTTTCGTGCCCTATGCCCTTTGGGTCGCCTTTGCCATGCTGCTGAATGCCAGCATCGCCGTGCTGAACTAATTGCTCCTGCGGCACTTGCCTTGCCCGCCGCCACACGCCATGTCAGTTTGCGGTGAGGACAAAAGCAGGCAGGTAAGCCAATGGAGATCACGGATCCCGGCGATTTTCGTCAGCGGATAGAAAGAAGCTTTGCGCGGCAGGGTGTGGTGCAGGCAATCGGTGCGCAGATAAGCCGCATCGAACACCGTCTGGTGGAAATCGAGCTGCCGTTTCATGAAAAGCTGACACAGCAGCACGGCATATTGCATGCCGGTGTCATTGCCGCCGGCCTGGATACCGCCTGCACCTATGCCGCCTATACGATCATAGAGCCGGAAGCCTCGCTGCTGACAATCGAGTTCAAGGTCAACCTCATGTCACCCGGGCGCGGCGAGCGGTTCCTGTTTCGTGGCGAAATCATCAAGCCGGGCAACAACCTGATCGTTGCCGATGGCCGCGCTTACGCCCTTTCCGACGGGCCGGCGAAGCTGATCGCCTCCATGACAGGCACGATGATGGTGGTGAAGGGCCGCGAGGATATTACCGGATGAGCTACCGGCTTTTGCATGTTGCAGACAAATCCATTCTTTTCGTCATGGCGGCTTCCGCCGAATACGGCCCCCACCTGCAGGCGCGCATCGCGCCCTTGATGACCGGCGTCGGCCCGGTCGAGGCAGCGATTTCGGTCACGGCAATTCTTGCTGGTCTCGATGCGGCGGGTCATCTGCCTGACCTTGTCGTTTCGCTCGGCTCCGCCGGCTCGCGGACGCTCGACCAGACTGGCATCTATCAGGCGATTTCTGTTGCCTATCGCGACATGGATGCCTCAGCCTTCGGTTTTGAAAAGGGTCGCACGCCGTTTCTCGATCTGCCGGCCGAGGTGGCCTTGCCCCTGCGCATACCCGATATTGCCGAGGCGCGGCTTTCCACGGGTGCTAACGTCGTCTCTGGTGCTGCCTATGGGTCGATCGATGCCGATATGGTGGAAATGGAAACCTATGCCGTGCTCCGGGCCTGCCAGCGCTTCGGCGTGCCGCTCATCGGCCTGCGCGGTATTTCCGATGGCAGGGAAGATGTGAACCATGTGGACGACTGGACGGAATACTTGCATATCATCGATGAAAAGCTCGCAGACGCCGTCGACAGGCTTTGCCGCGCCATCGAAGATGGTGCGATCACCCTTTGAACCTCGCGATTTTAGTAAATTTCCGCTTTTAGACGCCCGCTTCCGGGTTGCCTAAAGCCGCCATTTTCTTTAAAGGCTCGCCATGACCCAGATAGCCCATCCCGACAGCATTCTCATCATCGATTTCGGCAGCCAGGTGACGCAGCTGATTGCGCGCCGCATCCGCGAAGCCGGGGTCTATTGCGAAATCCACCCGTTTCAGAATGCCGCAGAGGCGTTTGAGAAGCTCCAGCCCAAGGGCGTGATCTTCTCCGGCGGCCCCGCATCTGTCACGGCGGAAGGCAGCCCGCGAGCGCCGCAGGCGGTGTTCGACAGCAAGGTTCCGATCCTCGGCATCTGCTACGGCCAGCAGACGCTCTGCACCCAGCTTGGCGGCGTTGTCGAGGGCGGTCACGCGGCGGAATTCGGGCGCGCCGATATCGACATCAAAAAGGCAAGCCCTCTGTTCGACGGTTTCTGGGAACAGGGCAAGAGCTATCCCGTCTGGATGAGCCACGGCGACCGCGTGACGAAACTGCCGGAAGGTTTCGAGGTTATCGCAACCTCCGAGAACGCACCCTTCGCCATAGCTGCCGACGAGACACGCCACTATTACACCACCATGTTCCACCCGGAAGTGGTGCATACGCCAGATGGCGGCAAGCTGCTCTCCAACTTCGTGCACAAGATCGTCGGTCTCAAATCCGATTGGACGATGGCAGCCTATCGCGCCGAGATGATCCGCAAGATCCGCGATCAGGTCGGCACCGGGCGCGTGCTCTGCGCACTCTCCGGCGGCGTCGATTCCTCGGTTGCGGCGATCCTCATCCATGAGGCGATCGGTGACCAGCTGACCTGCGTTTACGTCGACCACGGTCTGATGCGGCTTGGCGAAAGCGAGCAGGTCGTCGGCATGTTCCGCGACCATTACAATATTCCGCTGGTACATGTGGATGCCGCAGACATGTTCCTGGGCCAGCTTTCTGGCGTCTCCGACCCGGAAGTGAAGCGCAAGACTATCGGCCGTTTGTTCATCGAGGTCTTCGAGGCGGAAGCTGCCAAGATCGCAGCAGACGGCAAGGGTGCTCCGAATTTCCTCGCGCAGGGTACGCTTTACCCTGACGTCATCGAGAGCGTTTCCTTCTCTGGCGGTCCTTCCGTCACCATCAAGAGCCACCACAATGTCGGTGGCCTTCCCGAGCGCATGAACATGCAGCTGGTGGAGCCGCTGCGCGAGCTCTTCAAGGACGAGGTGCGTGCGCTTGGCCGTGAACTCGGCTTGCCGGAAAGCTTCATCGGGCGCCATCCCTTCCCCGGCCCGGGTCTGGCGATCCGTTGCCCCGGTGCGGTCACCCGCGAGAAGCTCGATATTCTGCGCAAGGCAGATGCGATCTATCTCGACGAAATCCGCAAGGCGGGTCTTTACGACACCATCTGGCAGGCCTTCGCAGTGCTCCTGCCGGTGCAGACCGTGGGCGTCATGGGTGACTACCGCACCTATGACTTCGTCTGTGCGCTCCGCGCCGTGACCTCCGTGGATGGCATGACGGCGGATTTCTACCCCTACGACATGAATTTCCTCGGCCGCGCCGCGACCCGCATCATCAACGAAGTCCGCGGCATCAACCGTGTCGTCTATGACGTGACGAGCAAGCCGCCCGGTACGATCGAGTGGGAGTAAAACGAAGGCGGAGCAATTCCGCCTTTTGTTCCTCTTTTGTTCTTTATTTTATCACCGCGCAATGATAGGTTTCCGGCCTTGGTATAAGGCTGTGGAGCATCGTCATGGAGTGCGAGTTGGCGGACGAAAGAGCCTTAAGGCAGCTTTGTTTTGATGGGCTGGAGCCGCAGAAAATACGGCGCATCAATCCGCGCTTTCGAAACAAGCTCCTGCTACTGCTGAAGCCACCACGGCAATTGGCGGAAAGAATTTTTGTTGATGCGTCGCATCATGCCATGGGTCGGACAACCCGCGAGGCATATCCCGCCGAGCTTCTGCACATAACCCTGCTGTGTTTGGGATGTTTCGAGACAATCCCTCACGGACTGACAAGCAGGCTGAAGGCAGCAATGGGTGCTGTAAACGCGCGGCCTGTTCCGGTCACCCTGGACGCAAGCGCGCTTTTCGGCAATCGCAATAGTCTGGTGCTGCGAAACGGTGGTGATCTGCCGGAGATCAACGCTCTGGTGAAGCTGCTGCAACGAGCGCTTCGACAGGCAAACCTTCCCTATATCGCGGCACCATCTTTCACGCCGCATATCACGATGATTTATGGCTGCGGGAAGATAGAGCCGATGCCGGCCGGAAAACCCTATAGCTGGCTTGCGGGTAATTTCGAGCTTGTTTTCAGCCATAATGGCGAAACGCGACATGAGTCCCTTGGACGCTTCGCACTCTCCGCAAAAGCAGATCGTTATGAGCCGCTCGAAAGCCAGCTGCATTTACCGGATAAACTGATCGGTCCGAGAAAACGGCCGAACCGAAAGCAGGCGGAACGCTAAGGCCCGCCAACATATACGCACGAGCGAGGCGATGTCGCCTCGCTGCAAACGATAATCAGCTTAGAGCTGAACCTTGTCGAAAGCCTTGCCGTCGATGCCAAGCGCTTCGAGGTCGGCGCGGGCCGGCTTGCGATGCGCGCGAACAGCGGCCGAAACCGAAAGTGCGGCACCGAGAACGGCGAAAGTTTCGCCAAAGAAGTTACGCGATGTCTTTGCAACCTGACGCATTTTTCTCTCCATCTTTGATGCCCAGATAATGGGCATTCTTGGCCTCTGCTACAACTCATGATGTAGCAGGGAAGCCATGCAGCTTTGCTCGCGCTCGTTTGGATGTCAGACACTGCATTTTTGCATGGCTAGAATTCCGTGCTTCAGGCTGCGGGTTGAATACGGCGCATTATTTGTTATGTCGGAAGTTCAAGACAAAGAGGCAGGCAACATGACGGTCACCATTTACGGCATCAAGAACTGCGACACGATGAAAAAGGCCAGAAGCTGGCTGGAGGCCAACGGTGTCGACTATTCTTTCCATGACTACAAGGCGGCCGGCATCGACCAGGCCCATCTCGAAACATGGTGCGATGCCGCGGGCTGGGAAACGGTTCTGAACCGGGCCGGCACCACCTTCAAAAAACTGGACGATAGCCAGAAAGCCGATCTTACCCGCGAAAAGGCCATTGGCCTGATGCTGGAGCAGCCCTCCATGATCAAGCGACCGGTGCTGGAGGCCAAGGAGGCGATAACCGTCGGTTTCAAGCCGGAAACCTATCAGTCCCTCTTTGCGTGAGCGCAGGCCACCATGTCCAAGACAACCCGCGCTACCCAGATGCTGACCAAGGCCGGTGTGAACTTCACCACAGTTACCTATGACTACGACCCGAATGCCGACCGGATCGGCCTGCAGGCGGCCGAAGCTATCGGCGAGCCGCCACATCTGGTTCTGAAAACACTGATGGCTGAACTGGATGGCAAGCCGGTCTGCGTCGTCGTCCCGTCCGACCGGGAAGTGAGTATGAAGAAGCTCGCCGCCGCCTTCGGGGGAAAATCTGCTAGTATGATGAAGCCCGCCGATGCGGAGCGGGCAACCGGTTATCATGTGGGCGGCATCAGCCCTTTTGGACAGAAAAAACAGGTTCCGACCGCCATAGAGGCTGGGGCCATGACCCATTCCTATGTCTACATGAATGGTGGCCAGCGCGGTTTGCAGGTAAGGCTTTCCCCCGGCGACGCGCAGGCGGCGCTGAAAGCCGTTGTCGCACCTTTGGTGGCCGATTGACGACTGGACACAGCTTTGAAAGCATTTGGCTTTCGAGGCGAATGGGCTATGGTCGGCGCCTCCGATTGAAATATACGAAGGCAGATCATGACTGTTTCCCCCATCGATCCCGTCAAACTCGAGAAACTGGCTGAAGTCGCCGTCAAGGTCGGCCTGCAATTGCAGAAGGATCAGGATCTGGTGATCACCGCTCCGCTGGCCGCGTTGCCGCTGGTGCGGTTTTTGACCAAACACGCCTATCTTGCCGGCGGCGGGCTGGTCACCACCTTCTACTCCGACGAAGAAACCACGCTTTCCCGCTACCGCCACGCCAGCGACGCCAATTTCGACCGGGCTTCCGGCTGGCTCTATGACGGCATGGCCAAGGCCTATGCCAATGGCGCGGCGCGGCTTGCGATTGCCGGCGACAACCCCATGCTGCTGGCCGAACAGGATCCCGCCAAGGTGGCGCGCGCCAACAAGGCCAATTCCACGGCCTATAAGCCGGCGCTTGAGAAGATTTCCAACTTCGATATCAACTGGAACATCATCTCCTATCCAAACCCGTCCTGGGCAAAACAGGTCTTTCCCGGCGTGACGGAAGACGAAGCGGTTCGCAAGCTCGCGGACGCCATCTTCGCTGCTTCGCGGGTAGATCTCGCCGATCCGGTCGCGGCATGGGCGGAGCATAACGCCAATCTCGCCAAGCGTTCGGCATGGCTGAACGGTGAACGTTTCTCGTCGCTGCATTTCACCGGTCCCGGCACGGACGTGAAAATCGGCCTGGCGGACGGCCACGAATGGCATGGGGGCGCCTCCACCGCCAAGAACGGCGTCACCTGCAACCCGAACATTCCGACGGAAGAAGTGTTCACCACACCGCATGCGCTGCGCGTGGATGGTTACGTGTCCAGCACCAAGCCGCTTTCACATCAGGGAACGCTGATAGACGATATCCAGGTGAAGTTCGAAGGCGGCCGCATCGTGGAAGCCAAGGCTTCGAAGGGCGAAGCCGTGCTGAACAAGGTGCTCGATACCGACGAGGGTGCGCGGCGTCTGGGTGAAGTGGCGCTGGTGCCGCATTCCTCGCCGATTTCGGCAAGTGGCATCCTGTTCTACAACACGCTGTTCGACGAAAACGCCTCCTGCCACATTGCGCTCGGCCAATGCTATTCGAAATGCTTCGTTGATGGTGCTTCGTTGTCGCAGGATCAGATCAAGGCGCAAGGCGGCAATTCCAGCCTGATCCACATCGACTGGATGATCGGTTCCGATAAGGTGGATATCGATGGCGTGAAGCCGGATGGCTCCACAGTTCCGGTGATGCGCAAGGGCGAATGGGCCTGAGCTATTTCGGCAGCTGGCTCCGCTGACTGAGCCAGATGCTGAAAAGCACTGCAACGAAGCCGACGATTTGCGCTGGCGTGAGGCTTTGGCCGAGCGCCAGCCAGCCGAGCAGGGTCGCAACGACGGGGCTTAGGAAACCGAGCGAGGCTGCAGCCGAGGGTTCGATGCGGGCGAGACCCCGGAACCACAGAAAATAGGTCAAGGCGGCACCAATAATGCCGAGATAGGCCATACCGAGAATATTGGCCGCGGTAGGTGCAGGCAGGGCCGGCTCCAGGAAATATGCGACCGGCAGAAGCAGAATGCCTCCAGCCGTCAATTGCCAGGCCGTAAAGGTGAGGTTCGACACCGGCGGTCGCCATTTGCGGGTGAGCACGGTTCCAAAGGCCATGGATACGGCGCCTGCAAGACCCGCAGCCACGCCGACGGCATCCAGCGCGGCAGCACCCGGCGCCAAAACCAGAAGTGCGACGCCTAAAATACCCAGAAGACCAGCGACAATGGCCAGCGGCCGGACCGGCGCGGCGAGAAACAGCCGCGAAAGTCCGATGACGATCAGGGGTTGGATCGCACCCACAGTCGCAGCCACTCCACCCGGCAGCCGGTAAGCCGAAACGAAAAGCATCGCCCAGAAAAACGAGAAATTCAGCGCACCTAGAATAAGGCTGCGAGACCACCAGATGCCCTTCGGTAGTTTTCTGACCAGAAGCAACAACAATACTCCGGCCGGCAAGGCGCGTAGCATCGCAACATGGAATGGATATCCATGCGGCAGGAATTCGGTGGTGACGAAGTAGGTCGTCCCCCAGATGGCGGGCGCAAGTGCCGTCACCAGCACATCGGCGGCGTAGGTGGTATTTTTCTTCATTTCAAGAATCTCTACATCAAGATAAATACAACTTAGCCAATTTTATCTTGACGTCAAGATATCAGTTGTTATGCCTTGGTGATGAACAAAGAACCGATTGATCACGTCGATCACATTCTGGCGCAATGGCACAAGGAGAGGCCCGATCTCGATGTCGAGCCAATGGGGCTGCTTGGGCGCTTGAAACGGCTAACCACGCATCTCGGTCGCGAGGTGGAGGCGGTGCTGCTGAAACACGGCCTCTCCTCTTCCGCTTTTGATGTGCTGGCGACATTACGGCGCGCGGGCGCGCCCTACCGGCTTTCGCCCGGTGATCTGCTGGCCATGACAATGGTAAGCTCCGGCACAATGACCAACCGGATCGACCAGCTGGAAAAAGCGGGTCTGGTGGAGCGCGTCCACAACCCGCAGGATCGGCGCAGCGTATTGATATCATTGACGGAGCGGGGATTTGCCATCGTCGAGGACGCGGTTAGCGCCCATGTCGAGAACCAGCAACGGCTGGTCGCACAGCTCAGCGAAGAAGAGCGCACGGCGTTGAACAAGCTTGTGAAGCGGTTTCTACAGGGGTTTGAAGCTTAGTTCCCTAAAAAGCGGACAGGAACCAGCAATCGCGGAGGTTATGGCGCTTGTTTCGGCGATAAAAATCCTATAAGCAATTTTCCGTTAACCTGTCCTACAGGTTGGAGGAGCGATTGTATAAGCCCATTTTGCAGGAAACCGATCTCGTCAGCAGCGCTATTGGCGCAATCACGCGCCACATTCGCGAAAACGAACTTGCCCCCGGAGCGAAGCTGCCCAGCGAGCTTTCGCTCTCGCAGCAGCTCGGTGTCTCGCGCACCGTGGTTCGCGAGGCTTTCAGGTCCTTGTCGGCCATGCGGCTGATCGATGTCAGCGTCGGCAAGCGCGCCACGGTGGCGACGCTGGATCATGGCGCGATGTCGCTGATGTTCGAACATGGCATTCACACCGAGCAGATCAACATCCAGCAGATTTACGACGTGCGCCGCACCATCGAAGTCAGAACCGTGACGTTGGCGGCGTTGCGGCGAACGGATGCGGAGGCGCTCACCATTCTCGACCACGCCAACAATATGGAGCGGGACTTCGGTAATAGTGACAGGGTCATGGAACACGACCTTGCCTTTCACCTTGCCGTTGCCAGAGCCTCCAAGAACCCGGTTTTCGAACTCATTCTCGGCGCCTTTCAGAATGTGACGCGCCAGACATGGCCGATCGGCTGGAAGAGCCGAAAATCCGACGCGCAGCGTCATGCCGCGACTGAACTTCATATCGCCATCGGACAGGCCATTGCCGCGGGCGACCCGCAAACGGCCTCAACACTTATGGCGCGGCATTTCGATGAAAGCGTGCATGCGCTTCTGGCCGCCGGCATCGCCTGATTTTTCAAACGCAGTTCCAGACCGAAAACTGCCTGCCTCTGGAGGAGATACTTCATGAAAATTACGAAACTCGAAACCGTCCGCGTGGCGGAACGGGCAAACCTGCTCTGGGTTCTGGTCCACACGGATGAGGGCATTACCGGACTTGGTGAAACCTTCTACGGCGCCGAGACGGTTGAAACCTATGTGCACGAATATATCGCACCCCGCGTGATCGGCCGCGATCCGCTGCAGATCGACCTTCTGGCACAGGATCTCGTCGGTTATCTCGGCTTCCGTTCATCGGGTGCGGAAGTACGCGGCAATTCGGCCTTCGATATCGCGCTTTGGGATATTTTCGGCAAGGCCACCAACCAGCCCATTGCGCAATTGCTTGGCGGCTTCAGCCGCAGGGAAATCCGCACCTACAATACCTGCGCGGGCACGGAATATATCAAGAAGGCGACCGGCCAGCAGACGGCCAATTACGGCCTGTCCGGCGGCAAGGATTATGACGATCTGAACGGCTTCCTGCACCGGGCGGACGAGCTTGCCCATTCGCTGCTTGAAGACGGCATCACGGCCATGAAGATCTGGCCTTTCGATGCGGCGGCGGAAAAGACGCGCGGCCAATATATCTCGATGCCTGACCTGAAAAGCGCGCTCGAGCCGTTCGAGAAAATTCGCAAGGCGGTGGGCGACAAGATGGATATCATGGTGGAGTTTCACTCCATGTGGCAGCTTCTGCCCGCCATGCAGATCGCCAAGGCGCTCACCCCTTATCAGACCTTCTGGCACGAAGATCCGATCAAGATGGACAGCCTTTCCAGCCTGACGCGTTATGCCGCCGTTTCACCCGCGCCGATTTCCGCATCGGAGACGCTCGGCTCGCGCTGGGCTTTCCGAGATCTTCTGGAAACTGGCGCTGCCGGCGTGGTGATGCTTGACATCAGCTGGTGTGGTGGACTTTCCGAAGCGCGCAAGATCGCTTCCATGGCCGAAGCCTGGCATCTGCCCGTTGCGCCGCATGATTGCACCGGCCCGGTGGTACTCTGCGCCTCCACGCATCTGTCTCTCAACGCACCGAATGCGCTGGTTCAGGAAAGCGTGCGCGCCTTCTACAAAACCTGGTACCGCGATCTCGTTACCGCATTGCCGGAAGTTAAAAACGGCATGATCACCGTGCCGCCGGGTGCCGGCCTTGGCATGGAGCTGCATCCCGATATTGAAAAGACCTTCACCGTCAGCCGTCGTTTTTCAGATGCAGCATCGATCTGATCAGAACAGACTGCCCTGATTTCCCGGGTCGGAAGAGGCCGGTTTCACCGGCTTCTTTTTGGGAGCGGCAGGCGTGGGAACGTCAGATGTTGGAGTAGCCTCGCCTGTCGTCAGGGCGGCCACGCGACCGTCGGCGAACTCCATAGACACCATAGCGCCGGACGCGATGGCAGCAGCCCGGGTCAGGGGCCGGTTCTCCTCGTCGCGGATGACAGCATAACCGCGGTTCAACACATTCTTATAGGACAGCGACTGCAGGATGCGGTCATGGGCAGCAAGGCCCGAGCGGTTCTGCGCCATGCGGTGAAGCACGGCGGTATCGGCTCGTCGCGTTGCGGTGACGACCCGTTCCTTCTGCCTCTCCAACTGGCCGAGCAAGCGGGCTGGCAGCGAACGCAGCGCGGAATCGGTCGAGGAAATTCTCGACTGTGCCTGCAACAGGCGGCGCTCCACAAGCGCCTCGGCCCTCTGCATGCGTTCCGTAACACGCTGGCGATGCTGCCGCAGGCCATTCAGCAGGATTTCCGGCCTCAGACCCGAAGCAGAGCGTTCGAACGCGCGGCGCTTGTTGAGCGTCGTCATTTCAAGCCCGCGACCCAAACCGCTTGCGGCCTCGTCGAAACGACGGCGCGGCAGAGCCAGAAGCTGGTCAAGCGACGGCAGCGCACGCACCAGAGCACGCACGCCCTGTCGGCGATTGTCCATTTGGCGTGATACCGAGCCGGAAAGGCGCGCCGCAAGGCCGGAGAGCTGCGCCTCCAGTTCCGCACGCACCGGCACGGCCATTTCGGCGGCACCCGTCGGTGTCGGTGCGCGCACGTCGGCGGCGTAGTCGATCAGGGTCGTATCCGTCTCATGCCCCACAGCGGAAATCAGCGGGATTTCGCTCTCTGCAGCGGCGCGCACGACGATTTCGTCGTTGAAGCTCCAGAGATCTTCCAGACTGCCGCCACCACGAGCGACGATCAGCACGTCGGGGCGTGCAATCTCACCGCCTGGCTGAAGCGCATTGAAACCGCGAATGGCGTTCGCCACTTCCTCACCCGAGCCTTCCCCCTGCACCTTGACCGGCCAGACGACGACATGGACCGGAAAACGATCCGAAATGCGGTGGAGGATATCGCGAATGACTGCGCCCGTGGGCGATGTGACAACACCGATGACACGCGGCATGAACGGCAGGCGGCGTTTGCGTTCCGCATCGAACAGTCCTTCCGCCGCCAGACGCCGGCGGCGGTCCTCCAGCAAAGCCATCAGCGCGCCCGCTCCGGCCGGTTCCAGGCTTTCTATGACGATCTGATATTTCGAGGAGCCGGGAAAGGTGGTGACCTTGCCGGTGGCGATGACCTCCATGCCCTCTTCCGGGCGGAACTTCAGCCGCGAGAAAGTACCCTTCCAGATAACCGCATCGATGCGGGCGCGATCGTCCTTCAGGGAGAAATAGGCGTGACCCGACGAATGCGGACCCCGGTAGCCGGAAATCTCGCCGCGCACCCTCACCTGATCGAAAGCCGTCTCCACCGTTCGCTTGATGGAACCCGAAAGTTCGGAAACCGAGAACTCGGCAAGATTGCTCAATGCGGCATTGGAGAAAATATCGCTCATGCCCGTTTGTAACCAAAACCCGTCGATTCGGAAATGCCGGTACTGGCCGGGTCTATTTTAACGGCGGTGAAACCATATCCTCAACTAACGAGTTAGGAAAATGGGTGAGGGAGGAGAAAACAAGGGTTCGTTAGGGAAGAGGACGCTACGTCTTATCCCAGACCCGGCAACCAAAGAGGAGGCGGCATTCATGATTTTTCTTACCGCCACATTGCTCGGCGTAACCGCAGTTGCGTTGCGTTCGGTATTCAGCATCATTTTCATCTGCCTGATGGTTATCGGCGCCTATGGTGTCGCACTGGCGATTTCTGCAACAGCCGTGCCGCTGATGTCGCTGCTCCTGGCGCTTGCCGGTTATAATTTCGGCGTTGTGAGTGTGGTCATCGGCCTTCTCGTGCTGCAACGTCCGCGCTCCACCCAGCCGACGCTTTAAAGCACACGGCCTTGCGGCTTCGCCACTTCGCCCTGAGCGAGGTTTACGGACTGGCTGTAGACCTTTCCATCTCTTTTCTGCTGATTTTTTATATCGGCATCGACCCGCTTGCCGCCCGTCTTCCGGGCGCTTTGGCAGGGCTTGCGACGAGTTGGAGGCTAAACCATTCGAATGGCGATGGCCGCAATGAGCTGAACGGCTTTCTGTTGAACGCCGTCACGCTTATCTCCCGCATGGTTGGCGTCGGGCTGTTCGCCCTGCTGCAATGGCGCAATCCACTCGTGCAGCCGCTGGTCCCGCTTGCTTTTTCGGCACTCGCGGCATTGGTGCTGGCGCTTTACGGCTATAGGCGGCTTCAAAAGCAGCGTGCGGATCAGGATTAAACCGTCTCCCAACCGTCCTTTTCCGCCGCACGGTAGATGGCATCGATGAAAAGCTGGTTCTTCCTCGAGCTTTCCAGGGTGACGACCTCGCCCTCACCTTTCACCGCGCGGGCAAAGGCCTCCGCCTCCAGCTTGTACTGGCGACTATCCTGAAACCGGAAGACTTGCGACTGGTTATGGCCCTGGTTGGTCAACTCGATTTCCTCCGCGCCCCAGCGATTTGCATTGAAGGGAGATTTGATCTCGATGTACCCGTCCGTGCCATGGAAAACCATCAGCTGGCGGGCGGCAAGCTGGGTTGCCAGATAAAAGCTCAGTTCGAAGCCGCCGAAATCGGCCCTGACGCTGGAATAGATATCGGTGCCGAATTCCTTATCACGCTCGACGCTCGCCTGTACGCGCTTCGGCTCGGCACCCGTGGCAAAACGGGTGACGATGGTCGGGTAGACGCCGATATCCGGCAAGGCCCCGCCGCCCAGTTCGGGAATATTGCGCATATTGCCGGGATCGCGGTTGAAGTAGCTGAAAGCGCCCTGCACATGCTTCAGCGTTCCGATTGCACCTGATGCCAGCAATTCCTTCACCTTGGCCCAAACAGGAGAATAGGTGACCATGAAAGCCTCCGACACGACAACGCCATTGTCGTCCCGCGCCGCGATGATGGCGTCGATCTCTTCAGCCTTGAGTGCGATCGGCTTTTCACACAGCACGTGTTTGCCGGCATTGGCAGCTTTTATGGTCCATTCCACATGTTGCGAGGTGGGAAGCGGAATATAGACGGCATCGATCACATCGGATGCAAGCATTTCCTCATAGGAGCCGAAGGCATGCGGGACGGAAAAACGATCTGCAACCGCACGCGCCTTGGCATGATCGCGGCTGGCGATGGCGCTGACCACACAGTTCCGCGCATCCTGAATCGCCGGAATGACGTGATCCTGAGCGATTTTCGCCGTTGAAATTATTCCGAAGCGCAGCATCTCATTCTCCCACTCTGTAATTCCGGGAAACTTACCATTGTCGCGACGCCTGGCAAGTCGCACGAAACGTAACTGCAAACGCTATGGCCGGATTCGTCCTTCCTTTGTCGGTTTCCATGCTTTTATCCAGCCTTTCAAAGGTGAATTATGCTATGCATGAACCCAATGGAGAATCATGAAATGTCCTCTTCTCACACAGCACTCCTTGTCATCGACGTTCAGGAATCCTTTCGGCACACCCCCTATTTCGAGGAAAGCGAACTTCCCGCCTATCTGGAAAAACAGCAGGTACTGATCGACGGCGCCAAGGCGTCGGGCATTCCCGTCGTGCAAATCTTTCATGTAGATGGCGACCGGGCATTTGCAGAAGAGAGCGGCTATATTCGCGCGCTGGAAGGTGTGCGCATTACCCCTGACGTTACCTTTCGCAAGAACCGCCACTCTGCTTTCGCCGGCACCGGCCTCGATATCTGGCTGACGCAAAAGGGTATCAACCGGCTGATCGTATCCGGCATCCGCACCGAACAGTGCTGCGAAACGACCACACGGCATGCATCGGACCTCGGTTACACAGTCGATTACGTCACCGAGGCGACGCTTACCTTTCCAATGACGCACGCCTCGGGCACCGTGTTCAGCCCTGATGATATTCGCACCCGAACCGAGCTGGTGCTGGCCGGTCGCTTTGCGCGCATCGCAACCGTCGGCGACGTTCTCGAAACGGTACGAAAGGCCGCCTGATGGACAATGGCGGCACGCGGACCATTCCCTTTTATACGCTTGTGCCGCCACACGCGCTGTTGCTCGATATTGCCGGCCCGCTGGAGGTGATCCGTTATGCCAACGCGGAACAGCGGGACATCCATTTCGACTGCCGTTACATCGCGGAACATGACCAGCAGCAATCCTCCATCGGCCTTGGGCTTTGCGGGCTGGAGGCCTTGCCCGAGAGCCTGCCGGACAATGCTTTCCTGCTGATTTCCGGCAGCATCTCCCGATTCGACAACGCGCCGGAGATGCGACGGGAGCGGCAGGCGCTGGTGGCATGGTTGCGCCGCGCAGTGTGCGCGGACACCACAGTCATTTCCATTTGCTCCGGCGCACTGCTGGCGGGCGAAGCAGGACTTTTCGACGGGCGGAGCTGTACGACACATGCGGATTGCATCGAAGCGCTGCGCCGCACCGCACCGCTGTCGCAGGTGGCCGAGAACCGTCTTTTCGTGGAGGATGGCAACCGCTTCTCCAGCGCCGGTATTTCCACCGGCACCGACCTGATGCTGCATGTCGTTTCCCGACTGACATCGCCTGCGGTCGCGGCGCGCATTGCCAAAAATATGGTCGTTTATCTCAGGCGCAGCGGCAATGATCCGCAAATCTCCCCCTGGCTTACCGGCCGCAACCACATTCACCCCGCCATTCACCGGGTGCAGGACCGGGTGATGACTGAACCGGCTCAGGACTGGTCGCTGGAACGGCTGGCCGATATTGCCGCACTCAGCGAGAGGCACCTGTCCCGCCTGTTTCGCGAGCATACCAGCATCAGCGTCATCGACTACGTCAACCTGATGCGGGTCAATCTTGCCCGCGACATCCTTGCAAACAGCCGTCTGGATATGGAGACAATCGCGGAGCGGGCGGGCTTTGCCTCCGCCCGGCATTTGCGGCGCGTGTGGCAACAGCACAATCACCTCCCGCCCAGCCATTATCGCGGCTTTCAGGCCTGATCTCACCCGCTTTTGCCCGTTGCCTGATGAATGCCATCAAAGGAATTGAATGGTTATGCCGGCAAGCAGTTGATAACCTTGCCGCCAAAGACAGCAACAGGAGCATTCCCCGTGGAAAAACGAAGCCTTGGCCGCACCGGCCTCTCCATCGCCCCGATCGTCTTCGGCGGCAACGTGTTCGGCTGGACAGCGGACGAGAAGACTTCCTTTGTCCTGCTCGATTCATTTTTCGACGCCGGGTTCAACGCCATCGACACGGCAGACGTCTATTCCGCCTGGGTGGACGGGCATGAGGGCGGCGAGTCGGAAGCCATCATCGGAAAATGGCTGAAACAGTCGAGCGTCAAGCGTGAGGACGCGGTGATCGTTACCAAGGTCGGTTTCGACAATCGCGGTCAGAAGACAGGCCTCAGCGCCAAATGGATCGCAGAGGCTGTCGACGCCTCGCTGAAGCGGCTGCAAACCGACTATATCGATCTCTACCTCGCCCATAAGCCGGACGCGGATGTGCCGCTGGAGGAAACGCTTGCAGCCTTTGCAAAGCTGAAGGAACAGGGAAAGATACGCGCCATCGGGTGCTCCAACTATTCGGTGAGCCAGCTTCAGGAAGCGCTGGACACGGCCGCGAAGAACGATCTGCCCCGTTACGATGTGCTGCAGCCGGAATATAATCTCTACAACCGTGCGGATTTCGAAGGCCCGCTTGCCGATCTTTGCGTCGCCCAGGAAATTGGTGTCATCAATTATTATAGCCTCGCGGCAGGGTTCCTCACCGGGAAATATCGCGCCAAGGCGGATACCGAGGGCGTCGCCCGCAGCTACCGGGTGGGTGAATATGTCAACGCCCGCGGCCTTGCCGTTCTGGGCGCCATGGATGCGGTTGCCGTGGAAACCGGAGCCAAGCTTGCCGATATCGCGCTGGCGTGGCTATTGCGGAAGAAGGCCGTGACGGCACCGATTGCCAGCGCCACCAGCCTGTCGCAACTCGAAAGCTTCAAACGCGCCGTCAATCTCAAGCTGACGGATGAGATGATGACGCTGCTCGACAAGGCGGGCGCGTGACATGGATCTTGTAATTCGCGACGCGGAGCCGGAAGACCGGGCGGAATGGCTGCGCCTGTGGAACGACTATCTCGCCTTCTATAACGTACACCTTGCCGAGGAAGTTACGGACCATACATGGGCGCGTATCCTCGATCCGGCGTCGCGCGTTTCCATGCGCGTGGCTCTTCTGGGCGACAGGATGGCCGGTTTCGCCATCCATCACTTCCATGATTCCACCTGGGTGAAAACGCCCGACTGCTATCTGGAAGACCTGTTCGTTGACGGTGCGATCCGCGGCAAGGGAACAGGCCGGGCGCTGATGGATGACCTCATTGCCATATGCAAGGAAAAGGGCTGGTCCCGGCTTTACTGGAACACGGACGAGCACAATCACCGTGCCCAGAAGCTTTACGACAGCTACGTCAAAAGCGACGGCCATATCCGCTATCGCATCAAGTTCTGATCACCCTCTGAAGCGGAAGAAATCCACGAAAGCCCTTAGCGCCGGGCGCATCTGCCGGCGCGAGGGGTAATAGATATAAAAACCATCGAAGGGCGCACACCAGTCCTCCAGCACCCGGACCAGCCTGCCTTCCTTGATGTCGTCTTCTACGCGCTGTTCGAAAACGAAAGCCAGACCCGCGCCGTCAATCGCCGCCCGGCGAATAAGGCTCTGGTCCGACAGGATGAGCGGCCCCTGCACATCGACCACCAAAGGTCTGCCGTCCTTTTCCAGCTCCCAGCGGTAGAGCAGACCACTGGAGAAGCGACGGAGAATACAGCGATGCCGCGTCAAATCCCTCGGCTCACGGGGCGGGGGATTTTCTTCGAAATAGGTGGGGGCGCCGACGATCGCGCCACGCCATGGGCCGCTCGCCTTCACGGCAATCATATCCGCTTCAAGATTCTCGCCAAGCCGCAGGCCGGCATCGAAACCTTTTGCGACAATATCCTCGAAGCGGTCATCGGTCGAAATCTCCAGCGAGATATCTGGATATAGCCGCAGGAACTCGCCAAGCCGGGGCATGATCAGGTCCTCCGCCGCAAGTCTCGGCAGGGTTATCCGCAACGGTCCGGCCGGCCTTCCGCCATGCTCGGCAAGCGTATCGATGACGGCATCGATTTCAGCAAGGGCCGGCCCAAGCGTCTCGAGAAGCCGCCTGCCCTCCTCTGTCGGCGAAACGCTGCGGGTGGTACGATGCAGCAGGCGCAGGCCAAGGCTCGCTTCGAGCGACGATACTGCATGGCTGACGGCGGAAGGCGCAATGGCAAGTTCGGCGGCAGCTTTACGAAAGCTGCGGCCTTCGGCAACGGCAGCGAGGACAGCGAGTTGGGAGAGTTGCACACGGTTCATTGTTCTAAATAATAGAACAACCCGCAACGATTTGCAGCGATTATTTTTGCCGTCTTAGGGCGCTATCTTCTCATCACGCCCCTGACAACGGGCGGTTCCTTATGGAAGGACGAACAGATGAAAAAAAGAACTCTCGGAAACAACCTTTCCGTTTCGGCGCTTGGCCTCGGCTGCATGGGCATGACCCATGCCTATAGCCCGACCGGCGACGAAAATAGTGCAATAGCGACGCTGCACCGCGCCGTCGAACTCGGTGTCACTTTTTTTGACACGGCAGAGGTCTATGGGCCTTACAACAACGAAATCCTCGTCGGCAAGGGTTTGAAGCCCTATCGCGACAAGGTGGTCATTGCTACCAAGTTCGGTTTCAAAATCGACGCCAGCAAACCCGCAGGCCAGATGATGGTGGGCACCGACAGCCGCCCGGAAAATGTGCGCGCCGTCGCCGAAGCCTCTCTCAAACGCTTAGGCGTCGACACCATCGACTTGTTCTACCAGCATCGCGTCGATCCGGATGTCCCAATCGAAGATACGGTCGGCGCCATGGCGGAACTGGTGCGGCAGGGCAAGGTGAAACATCTAGGCCTTTCGGAAGCGAGTGCCGAAACACTTCGCAAGGCGCATTCCACTCACCCGATCGCTGCCATACAGAGCGAATATTCGTTGTGGACCCGCGATGTGGAGGAAAACGGCGTGCTGGAAACATGCCGCGAATTCGGTATCGGTTTCGTCCCCTTCAGCCCGCTCGGGCGTGGTGCCCTGACGGGCGCGCTGAAGTCGCTCGACGGACTTGCATCCGACGATTTCCGCCGCGGCCTGCCGCGCTTCCAAAGTGAAAACTTCGATGCCAATCTGGCGCTCATCAAGCTTCTGGAAGATATGGCTGCCGAAAAGGGTGTTACCGCCGGGCAACTGGCGCTGGCCTGGGTGCTGGCGCAGGGTGACTTTATCGTTCCGATCCCCGGTACGACGAAAATCGCCAATCTTGAGAAAAACGTGGCGGCAGCGGATGTATCGCTGACGGCAGAAGAAGTCGCCAGCCTTGGCGCGTTGCTTTCTCCAGCAAAGGTTGCCGGCCAACGATATCCCGAGCGTATGTCCCAGATGGCGAACCGCTAAAAACAAAAAAGCCGAGGCGACTGCCTCGGCTTTTTCAATTCATGAAAACAGAGCTTTACGCTCTCAGCACGCCGCCCGTCGATTTCTCGACATTACCGACGATCTTTGCGGTCAGCGCCTCGAAATCCTCGTCCGTCAGCGTCTTGTCGACCGGCTGGATCTGAACTTCAATGGCGATGGACTTTCGGCTTTCACCAAGCGATGCACCTTCGAAGACGTCAAAGACATTGACGCCGGTGATCAGCTTGCGATCAGCGCTTGTTGCAGCCTTGATGATGGCCCCTGCCTCGACCGACTTGTCGACCACGAAGGCGAAGTCGCGCTTGACCGCCTGGAAGGGCGAAAGCTCAAGGGCCGGCTTTGTGCGGGTCGCCTTCTTCTTTGGCTCCGGCATGGCGTCGAGATAGATCTCGAAACCGCTATAGACACCGGAAACATCCAGCTCTGACAGAGTCTTCGGGTGGAATTCACCGAAATAGCCGAGCACGACCTTCGGACCCATCTTGATGGTGCCGGAGCGGCCAGGGTGATACCAGCCGGGAGCGCCGGCCTCGATCTGCACATTGGCCATCGGCAGGCCACAGGCTTCGAGCACCGAAAGCGCATCGGCCTTGGCGTCATAGACATCCACCGGCTTGCCGCCGCCCTTTGTGGCATTGGACCACATGCGGCCGCTGCCTGCGAGCGAGGCCGTGCCACGGCGTACACCGCCGGCAACACGGCGCTGGGTGTCCGGCGTGTCACCCTCATAGGTGCCGGAGACCTCGAAGATTGCCACATCGCCATGGCCCTTGTCGGCATTGCGCTGTGCTGCGGTCAGAAGGCCCGGCAGAAGCGAAGGACGCATATCCGACATATCGGCCGCGATGGGGTTGGCCAGTTTCAGAGCGGGCGAACCGCCACCGAAAAGCTTCGCGTGAGCTTCCGGGATGAAGGACCACGTGACCGCCTCCAGCATGCCACGGCTGGCAAGCGCACGGCGCGCGGTGCGGGTGCGCACCTGCAGCGTAGTCAAGATGCGGCCGTTGACGGCACCGAAGCTCTCCAGCGGTTCCGGCTTGATGTTGTCGACGCCATGAATGCGCATGACCTCTTCCACCAGATCGGCCTTGCCGTCGACATCCGGGCGCCAAGACGGCACGGTGACGGAAACACGCTCGCCCGTTCCCTCGATGCCGAAACCGAGACCCTTGAGAATGGCCAGGCTTTCTTCCGCCGAAACTTCTAGGCCGGTCAGACGCTTCACTTCCGAGAGCGGAAAATCAACGACCTTGGGCTGATGCCCCTTGTAACCGACGACCTTGGCTTCGCCGGCAACGCCGCCGCAGAGTTCCAGAACCAGTTCGGTGGTGCGTTCCAGACCCGGAACCATATATTCCGGATCGACGCCGCGTTCGAAGCGATAACGGGCATCGGTGATGATGCCGAGCGAACGGCCGGTCTTGGCGATGTTGATCGGATCCCAGAGAGCGGACTCGATCAACACGTCAACGGTATTTTCATCACAGCCGGAGTGTTCACCGCCCATGACGCCGCCGATGGACTCGAGGCCCTTTTCGTCGGCGATGACGACATTGTTCGGGCCGAGCTTGTATTCGCGCTGATCAAGCGCGAGGATCGTCTCACCCTCTTTCGCACGGCGGACCGTCAGATCGCCTTTGACCTTGGCGGCATCGAAGACGTGCATCGGCCGGCCCTGATCGAAGGTCATGTAGTTGGTGATGTCCACGAGCGCATTGATGGGACGCAGGCCGATCGCCATCAGACGCTGCTGCATCCACTTCGGGCTCGGGCCGTTCTTCACACCGCGCACGATGCGCAGCGAAAAGCCGGGGCAGAGCGCCGCGTCATCCAGCTCCAGCTTCACGTCGACCGGGGTTGAGCCTTCGACCTTGAAGGACGGCGCTGGCTTGGTCTTGAGCTTGCCGAGACCGGAAGCGGCGAGATCGCGCGCGATGCCATAGATCGAGGTGCAATCCGGGCGGTTTGGCGTCAGATTGATCTCGATGACCGGATCGTCAAGTCCGGCATAGGTCGCGAAAGAAGTGCCGACCGGCGCGTCTTCCGGCAGATCGATGATGCCGTCGTGATCGTCGGAAATGTTCAGCTCTTTTTCGGAGCACATCATGCCGTGGCTTTCGACACCGCGTATCTTGCCGACGGCAAGCGTGACATCAATGCCCGGCACGTAAACGCCAGGACGCGCCAGCGCACCGACAAGGCCGGCGCGCGCATTCGGCGCGCCGCAGACGATCTGCACCGGCTTGCCGTCACCGGCATCCACCATCAACACCTTGAGGCGGTCGGCCTCGGGATGTTTTTCGGCGGAGACGACCTTGGCAATGACGAAAGGCTTATAGGCCGCCTTGTCGTCGACGTCCTCGACCTCAAGCCCGATCGCCGTCAACCGTTCGCAAATCTCGTCCAGCGTCGCATCCGTTTCGAGATGCTCTTTCAGCCAGGAAAGAGTGAATTTCATGTCTTTGCTCCTTGGCTAACCGGATTAAACGCTCAAACCGCCGAACAGCGTCGGCATGTCGAGCGGGCGGAAGCCGTAGTGGTTCATCCAGCGGACATCGGCGTTGAAGAAATCACGCAGGTCCGGCATGCCGTATTTCAGCATGGCGATGCGGTCGAGGCCCATGCCCCAGGCAAAGCCCTGATATTCATCGGGGTCCAGACCGCCGGCGCGCAGCACATTCGGGTGCACCATGCCGCAGCCAAGGATTTCCATCCAGTCGTTGCCTTCGCCGAACTTGACGATCGGGCCGGAGCGGTCGCACTGAATATCCACCTCGAAGCTCGGCTCCGTGAAGGGGAAGAACGACGGACGGAAGCGCATGACAACGCTATCCACCTCAAAGAAGGTCTTGCAGAACTCTTCAAGTACCCAGCGCAGATTGCCAACATGCGCCTTCTTGTCGATCACCAGACCTTCGACCTGATGGAACATCGGCGAATGGGTGGCATCGGAATCCTGACGATAGGTCTTGCCCGGAATGACGATGCGGATCGGCGGCTTCTGGCTTTCCATGGTGCGGATCTGCACCGGCGAGGTGTGCGTGCGCAGCACCTTGCGCTCGCCGTTTTCATCCGGCTGGAAGAAGAAGGTGTCATGCATTTCGCGGGCCGGATGGCCTTCAGGGAAATTCAGCGCCGTGAAGTTGTAATAGTCAGTTTCGATATCCGGACCTTCGGCGATCGAGAAGCCCATATCCGCAAAGATCGCGGTGATTTCATCGACGATCTGGCTGATCGGATGAATGCGGCCGCGCTCGGTCGGAGACTGGCGGACCGGCAGGCTGACATCAAGTGTTTCCGCCTTCAGGCGGGCGGCAATCGCGGCATCTTTCAGGCCACTCTTGCGTTCACCGATCAGGTCGGTGATTTCAGTCTTGAGCTGGTTGATGGCAGCGCCCCGGGTCTGGCGCTCTTCCGGCGTCATCGACCCCAGCGTCTTCAGAAGCTCCGAAACCGAGCCCTTCTTGCCAAGCGCGGAGACGCGCACGGCTTCGATGGCCGGCTCATCGGCGGCGGCGGCGATCTCCGACATCAGTTGCGATTTCAAGGTATCAAGTTCAGTCATCTTTTCCTGCCTTGCCGGTATTTTTAACAGCGGCTTCGGGGTTCACAGCATTCATCAGATAGTCGGTCGCCATGATAAAGCGTCGCAGATCACTACCCATCCGCACGCGCCCGATCAACCGGGCAAGCGGTAAAAATCGCCCCAGAATGCCGATCAGACGGCACAATTCTTCAAGCGCCCGCGGCGGGGCGTTTTCACGCCAGCGGGCAAAGGCGGCGTCGCAGGTTTTAGGCGCATCGCAGGCGCGGGTCGCGACCTGCAAAAACAGCAGCCAGATATCGCGAGCCTGCGCCGTCTCCAGCGGCATGACCTCCTGCGGGCGCTCCTCGAAATCCATGAAACCGATACGGTCGTCTTTTAAAAAGAAGTCACGCACATGCGGGCGGCCGTGGCAGAGACCCGCCGCATGCAACTCGCCAAGCGCTTCTGCGGATTTCACAAGCAAGGCGTCATGTTGCACCGGATCGGACGCCTTTAGCGCACCCATCCGCTCCATGAGCGTCGGACCGACATCTCCCAGCACCATTGCTGTGCGCGACGAGTAGATCAGCGGCGGAACCGGGAAACCGCCTTGCTGGAACTGCTGCAACGTTTCCAGCTCTCGCTGCATGAGGCCGGCGCCGTCCAGCGGTTCAGAAGGGCGAAGAAAAGCATAAGGCAGAAGTTTTGACAGCAGCTTCTGCATTTTCATCCACCAGGTCACACGTTCCGTGCCCTGCCGTTTGATCCACACCGTCAATTGCGAGAGCTCGACCTTTTGAATGCGCCGGTCACTTTTCAGGAGGACGCGCATCAGAGTTGCGATGTCGTCATCGTCGAGATGAACGCGAAAGCCTTCTGCTTCCACAACCTGAATTTTATTGACCAGCATTTCCGTCCACCAAGGATTTCGCTTCAAACGGCGTGAATACTCCAACTCTTCTAAATTTCTAAATTAAAAAACGCCGATAGAGCTGTATCAGAAACTGAAAACGAAAAACCCGCGCCGGAGGACCGGCGCGGGTTTCAAATGAACAACAGATTGTCCGCGCCGTAATTACTTTACAGCGGTTTCAAACTCGTTGGTCGTACCAGCTTCCTTGAGGTACTCAAGAGCCTTCTTCGCGGTCTCGACGAGCACGCCGAATGCTGCCGGCTCATGGATAGCCATGTCGGACAGAACCTTGCGGTCAACTTCGATGCCAGCCTTGTTCAGGCCGTCGATGAAGCGGCCGTAGGTCAGGCCGAATTCGCGAACAGCAGCGTTGATACGCTGGATCCACAGAGCGCGGAAGTTGCGCTTGTTGACCTTGCGGTCGCGGTAAGCGTACTGCTTGGAACGATCCACGGCAGCCTTAGCTGCGCGGATGGTGTTCTTGCGGCGGCCGTAGAAGCCCTTGGCTGCCTTGAGTGTCTTGGTGTGCTTGGCGCGGGAAGTTACGCCACGTTTTACGCGTGCCATGTCATGATCTCCTTAAAGTGTCCAAAAGTGCGGAAAAGTCTCAGAGACCGTTCGGCAGGTAGTTCTTGACGACTTTTTTGCCGTCAGCTTCGGCGAGAACCATGGTTCCACGCGCGTCGCGAATGAACTTGTTGGTACGCTTGATCATGCCGTGGCGCTTACCGGCGGCGGCTGCAACAACCTTGCCGGTGGCGGTGATCTTGAACCGCTTTTTTGCAGCGGACTTCGTCTTCATCTTGGGCATTTTGCTACTCCGTGTTTTTGTATCGAAACAGGCAGACGAGGCCTATTTCAAGCTATTCAGGAACGGCCTCGGCATGCCCTGCCGGACCGTTCGGACGCGCGCTTATAACCGCAGTCGGTTAAAAGCGCAACGGGGAATACGAACTTCCCCTTGCGGTGGTGCTTCATGCCGCCCGGGCGGCGTGCGCGAAAGAGTTATTTCGGCGCGAGAACCATCATCATCTGACGGCCTTCCAGCTTCGGCTCGGCTTCAACCTTGGCAATCGCCTGGGTATCTTCCTTCACCTGCAGGAGAAGCTTCATGCCGAGTTCCTGGTGGGCCATTTCGCGGCCGCGGAACTTCAGCGTCACCTTCACCTTGTCACCTTCGTCAAAGAAACGGTTCATCGCCTTCATCTTCACGTCATAGTCATGCGTGTCGATGTTGGGGCGCATCTTGATTTCCTTGACCTCGACGATCTTCTGTTTCTTGCGCGCTTCAGCGGCTTTTTTCTGGGTCGAGTATTTAAGCTTGCCGAGATCGAGGATCTTGCATACCGGCGGTTCAGCGTTCGGCGAAATCTCAACGAGATCGAGACCGGCATCCTCCGCCATTTTCAAAGCCTGGTCCGTCGGCATGCTACCGAGGTTCTGGCCCTCTTCATCAATAAGCTGAACTCTGGGAACCCGGATTTCCCGGTTGGAGCGCGGGCCCTCCTTGACGGGGGCATCGGCTTTGAAAGGTCTGCGAATGGTCGTATTCTCCTGATCTGTTTCTGGATCACATCGGCAAAAAACAGCTTGTTTGGTACAAGCGGCGGAAATGTCGTTATTGCCGTGGCGAAGTCAATAGCATATCTGCCCGAAAAGATCACCTGTTGTCACGGTTTTTGCAAATACGCCGCCTTTGTTGCGCGAAATTCAGGAGAATTGCATATACATGACTGAACAAGCCGCTGAATTCCTGCGTGTAGGCATGGGCGACGACGCCCGCGACATCGCCGTCCTTCACCGCCCGGCAACTTCACGAGAAGATGCACCCACGCTTGTCTGGCTCGGCGGTTACCGTTCCGACATGACGGGAACCAAGGCGGTGGAACTCGACCGCTTTGCAGCGGAAAACGGCATTGCCTGCCTGCGGCTCGATTATTCCGGGCACGGCGCTTCCGGCGGTGACTTCCAAAAAGGCACGATTTCAAGATGGCTGGAAGAGGCGCTTGCCGTCGTGCGCCAAAAGGCGCCCTCGCGCGTCGTCCTTATCGGTTCGTCGATGGGTGGATGGATCGCGCTGCGCATGGTCGAGGAACTGCGCAAGGCTGGCGGCACGCCGTCCGTCGCTGGTCTGGTCCTCATTGCGCCAGCCCCCGATTTCACGGCGGACCTGATAGAGCCGAGCCTCACGGATGCGGAAAAACGGTCGCTTGAAGACAAGGGTTATTTCGAGGAACATTCGGAATACAGCCCCGAGCCGAACATCTTTACGCGCGCGCTGATGGAAGACGGGCAGCAGAACCGCGTCCTCACCGGCATCATCACCACGGGCTGCCCGGTTCACATCCTGCAGGGAATGCGCGATCCCGATGTTCCCTATCAGCATGCGCTGAAGCTCCTCGAACATCTTCCTGCTGACGACGTCGTCTTGACGCTGATCCGCGATGGCGACCACCGGTTGTCCCGGCCGCAGGATATCGACAGGATGCTGGCTGCCGTCAAAGCCCTTGCAACATAGGCATTTGCGCAACGATCTTAACCATATTTAACGAGTCTTGCGCGCCGCCGATGGCTAGTGATTGACTCCTGACCCCCAACCCTCTTAACTTTTCATTAAGAATTAAGGGACGGGTTTCATGATGAACGCACCGCTGGCGCGTGCGCTGCTGTTTGCAGTTGCCGCCGGGCTATTGACTGCTGCCTCCGCCGTGGCGGAAACCAAGGGAAGCCCTTCCATGGTGACGGGCGGGATCACATCCCAGCCGATCGGCCATTATGAGTTCTGTCAGAAATACGCGAGCGAGTGCAACATTCGAAGCAAGCTGACGCCGCCACCACGCGTCACCGAGTATGGCTGGGGTGTGGTTCGCGAGATCAACACATCCGTCAACACCTCGATCGTCGCCATGACCGACATGGAAATCTACGGCAAGGAAGAAGTCTGGGAATATCCCACGACCGCTGGCGATTGTGAGGACTTCGTGCTGCTGAAGCGCAAGAAGCTGATCGAGCGTGGGTTTTCCGTTGCTGACCTGCTGATCACTGTCGTGCGCAAGCCTGATGGCGAGGGCCATGCCGTGCTGACGCTCCGCACCACCGATGGCGATTATATTCTCGACAATCTCACCGACGACGTGAAGCTCTGGACCGACACCAACTACACTTATCTGAAGCGGCAGGCGTCCTTCAATTCGGGCCGCTGGGTTTCCATCGAGGATGGCCGCGACGTTCTGGTCGGCGCATTGCGCTGATCGACAGATATTATAGGCTCAATGCAGAAAGCCCGCAGCAAACGCTGCGGGCTTTATTATTCACTAGGCGTTGCCGATGATGATACCGGCGGCCAACACCAGCGAACCGCCGAGCACTACCTGAAACACTGCCCGCAGGAACGGCGTTTCCATGAAACGGTTCTGAATAAAGGCGATGGCCCAGAGTTCCACGAAGACGACGACTGCGGCGATGGCCGTTGCTGTCCAGAAATGCGGAATGAGATAGGGCAGCGCATGGCCAAGGCCACCAACGGCCGTCATTATGCCTGAGGCGAGACCGCGCTTTACCGGAGAGCCACGACCGGAAAGCTTGCCATCATCATGGGCCGCCTCGGTGAAGCCCATGGAAATACCCGCGCCAACGGAGGCCGAAAGGCCGATCAGGAAGGTTTGCCACGTATCCTGCGTGGCGAAGGCGGCTGCGAAGATCGGCGCCAGCGTCGATACGGAACCATCCATCAGTCCCGCAAGACCCGGCTGCACAAAGGTCAGAAGAAATTGCCGCTTTGCGGTTTCCTCCTCTTCTGTCTTGCCGTTTTCGTCGAGATGTTTCTCTTCCAGCATCTGCGCGATGTCTTCGTGACCACGCTCCGCCTCGGCCAGATCGCCGAGCAGCTTGCGGGTCGAGGCATCGCTGGTTCGCTTGACAGCCTCGTCGTAAAAACGGATCGCCTGGGCCTCCATCAATTCCGCCTGCGCACGAATTTTGTCGAGCGACAGGTTCTTCACCAGCCAGTCCGGCGTGCGCTCGTAAAAGCCACGCACATGCTCACGGCGGATCAGGGGGATTGTTTCCCCAAATCGCCTGCGGTGCATGTCGATCAGCACGTTTCGATGCTGCTGTTCCACCTCGGCCATATCATCGAAGATTTTTGCGGATTGCGGATATTGCGCGCGCAGATGATCGGCATAGGAGCGGTAGATGCGGGAATCGTCTTCTTCGGACGAGATGGCAAGTGCGAGGATTTCCTGTTCGCCAAGCGAGGAGAACGGGCGTTTGGACAGGGAAAAAAGACTGCGGAACATGGCTGGAACCTCTTTAGAATAATTCTAAATACATCCTGATCACGCCACAATCAAGCCTTTTAGAATTATTCTAATATGCCAAAGGGTCGCATTGCGGAGTGTCGAAGAGCCACGTAGGTTCTGCCGCAAAAGGAAGCACAATGCAGGACCAGATCGCGGCAAAGGCCGCCCACAACGCGGAAATTCAGAACAGGGCGGAAAAGGCCATGGCGGCTATCGGCATCGACGCCGGTTTCGTCGACCTGCTGGTCGAGACATTTTACGGCCGCGTTTTGGAACATCCCACGCTGGGCCCTGTCTTCGATGCGCGGCTTTCCGGGCGCTGGCCGGAGCATATGGCCAGGATGAAACAGTTCTGGGCCGCCGTAGCCTTCAAGAATGGCGGCTACGGCGGCAAGCCGGTGCAGGCGCATCTTGGCGTAAAAGGCATGTCGGCGGAACTGTTCCCGCAATGGCTGGCGCTTTTTTCGGCCACCCTTGACGATATCGCGCCGAGCCCACAAGCCCATAGCTGGTTCATGGAAACTGCGGAACGCATCGCAAAAAGCCTGACGCTTTCGCTGTTTTATAATCCTGCAATGGATGATCCGGCGTTAAGACGCATGCATCCTTAGCCCCATCCGGGCGATGATAGCAGGCCCGGCAAGTTCAAATATTCCCCTTGATGGCCGCAAGGATAAATGTTTAGTAGCCGGTGGGAGGCGTACCGTACGGTTCGCCTGTAATATGCAGACATATCAGGGCTTATCGACATGGATCGCAGATCATTTATTCGCAAGGCGGGCGCTGTTGGTGCCGGTGTTACCGCAACCGTGCTGGCCGCTCCGGCCATTGCGCAGGAAAACCCCAAAATCACCTGGCGCATGACGTCGTCATTCACCAAGGGCCTCGACATTCTATTCGGTGCCGGGCAGATCGTCGCCGATCATGTCAAGGAAGCATCCGGCGGCAACTTCGTCATCCAGCATTTCGCCGGTGGCGAAATCGTGCCGGCGCTGCAGGCAGCGGATGCGGTGACGGCCGGAACCGTCGAAATGGCGCATACCTGCTCATACTACTATGTCGGCAAGGACCCGACCTTCGCGCTCGGGACCTCGGTTCCCTTCGGTCTCAATGCACGCCAGACGAATGCATGGTTCAATCAGGCGGGCGGCAACGAGTTGCTCAATGAGTTTCTTGCCCAGCACAATATCTACTCGATCCTGCTCGGCAATACCGGCGCCCAGATGGGCGGCTGGTTCCGCAAGGAAATCAACACCATCGATGACCTGAAGGGCTTGAAAATGCGCATTGCCGGCCTGACCGGCCAGGTGATGCAGAAGGTTGGCGTGACACCGCAGCAGATCGCCGGCGGCGATGTTTACGCCGCTCTCGAAAAGGGCACCATCGATGCAACCGAATTTGTCGGTCCCTATGACGACCAGAAGCTCGGCTTCTACAAGGTTGCGAAATATTACTACTACCCCGCATGGTGGGAAGGTGGCCCAGCCGTTCATGCTTTCGTGAACCTGCAGAAGTTCAACGAGTTGCCGGAGAACTACAAGCGTATTCTGAAAGACGCCTGCGCCGCCGGCAGCGCCAGCATGCTGGAGCGTTATGACGCGCGCAATCCGAAGGCTCTGAAGGAACTCGTGGCGCAGGGCGCCATCTTGCGGCCGTTCAGCCAGGAAATCCTCGACGTCTGCCACAAGGCGGCTCAGGACACCTATGCGGAGATTTCGGCCAAGAACGAAAGCTTCAAGAAGATCTACGATAGCCAGCAGGCGTTCAAGAAGGACGCCTATCTCTGGGCACAGATCGCCGAATATACCTATGACACCTATATGATGATCCAGCAGCGCAACGGCACGCTCTGATCCTCATTTCAGTATCTTCAAACGGCCATCCGGCATCTGCCGGGTGGCCGTTTTTGTATTCGATACCAGCTTCCACACCTCGCGTTCACGCCAGTCCACCGGGCTCATGCCGGTGACGCGGCGAAATTCCCGGTTGAAGTTGGATTTGGTCTGAAAGCCGGAAGACAGCATGATCGCAGTGACCGACTGATCCGTCTCCTCCAGCAGCCGGCAGGCTTCGCGGATGCGCAGCTGGTTGACATATTGCGAGACGTTAACGCCGAGCGAGCGATTGATCGCGCCCGAGATTTGCCGGCTCGGCAGACCGAGACGTTTTGCGAGCCGTGACAGGTTTAGGTTCTCATCGCGGTAGAGCGTGTGGGTCTCCATCAAGCGATCAAGCCTTTCGACAACATCCCTGTCCTGTTGTGAAGGCGCCGGTGACGACAACTCCGCAGCAGGCTGGGCAGCCGTTTGCGGCGCTTTGCTTTTGCCGGCAAGTGCAGCCATGAGACCGATCAGCAGAAGCCCGAGAAGATTGGCATTGCTGACAAGTGCGGCAACATTTTCTCCATGCGCCCACTCGAAATCGAAAAACACCAGAAGATCGAAGAACGCGGAAACGCAGAGAGCGACCGCGGCGACAATAAGCGCCTTGTGTGCAGATGCGACGCTGGCAAATTGTGCCTCGTCCAGCCCATCCGGCCCTTTTCTTGCCAAGAGAAGCAAGGCAATGGCGTGCCCGACAAAAATCACGATCAGCGCAAAATCGATCGCAACGGGAAGGACGAACTCCAGAAAGACGACGAAGAAAGGTGAGAGCAGAAGACTGGCAAACATCGCCCTCTTGCTTTCAACTCCAACGCCCATCAGTCCGCGAAAGGCGATGTAGACGAGAGGCGGCAGGCAGGCAGCCAGAACAGGCAAAACATAACGCGCTTCGCTCACACCATATCCCCAGCGCAAGCCGACAAGAACGGACTGCACGGCGCAAAGCGCGATGAGCGCCAGAAACGCCCGGTTGGTTCGCATATCCTCTGCGCCTCGAAAGAAGACGATGAACATGACGACCAGCAGAAGTGCGACGACAAAAGGCAATGGAATGAAAAGCACGGATAACGATCCCGAAGCGATGAATTACCACCCATTCATGGACCAGATCGCGTTTCGGCACGACCTTTAACGCGATCAAGGACGCATTTATTCACCCTAGAAGAAAAACGGGAGCATCCACCTTGTCAAACGGAGAGGCTCTCATGACACTGAAAAACACCCTTGTCGCACTTCTGATGTGCGCGGCTTTTTCCCCGCAGGCATTTGCCGCAGAGGATGTCGGGCTTACCAGCATCCCAGTTTCTTCCAAGGCTCGCGACACAAACCTTGACGTTACGATCTGGTATCCGGCCAAAGGCGGAGACGGCACACCGGCGCTTTCCTCCGAGAACCGTATCTTTCAGGGATCAGCGGTTCGGAAGGACGCGACCATCAAAGACGGCCATTTCCCCCTCGTGTTGATTTCGCACGGGTCCGGCTCGCGCGCTGAAGGCATGGCCTGGATCGCCGCGAAACTCGCCAGCGAAGGTTTCATCGTCGCCGGAACCAATCATCCCGGCACGACCAGTGGTGACTCGACGCCTGCCGATACGCCGAAAATCTGGGAACGGACGAACGATCTATCCACAATCGTCACGGCCTTGACGACGGACGGCACGTGGTCGGGTGCAATCGATGCGCAACGCATCGGTGTTCTCGGCTTTTCGCTGGGCGGTAGCGCAGCGATGGAGATTGCAGGTGCACGCGCCGATCTTGACGCCTATGTGCGCTATTGTGAAGAGAATGCAGCAATGATGGATTGCCAGTGGTTTGCCGGCGGCCGGGCCTATGTCAATAACGAGCCGGTCAGCGTACCGAAGCTCGATCTCAGAACCATCGACAAGGCCCGTTTCGAGCAGCAGAACCGCGATCCACGCATCCGTTCCGCCGTGTTGGTCGATCCGGGTCTGGCACTGGCTTTCCAGCCGGACAGCCTGAGACAAATCGATATTCCGCTGACCTTCATCAATCTTGGCAGCGAAGGTAAAATACCGCCCGCTGTCCTTGCCGACGAGCTTGCAGCACAAGTGCCTGCCTCTACTTACCGACAGGTCGACGAGGCCAACCATTTTAGCTTCCTGCCCCTTTGCAAGCCGGATGCCGATGCGTTTCTCAAATCCGTTGGCGAGCGCGATCCGATCTGCGAACCGGCCGGGCCCCGCGACCGTAAGGATATTCATGCACAGCTGGAAACGATGATCGTCAACGCCTTCAACCGCACGCTGAAGCCGGGTCAATAACCAGAAGAACCTAGCCGATCCTTTTGTAAAACAGGGTCGTGCCGCAATAACGCCCGTCAGGAAAAAGCGCATAGTCGGGGATGACGCCGACGCGTTCCCAACCAAGACGGGGATAAATTGCCTCCGCATCGCTACCCGTGGCCGTATCCAGCACCAAAAGGGTACGGCCACGTTTTGTCGCTTCCTGCTCCACCTTTTCCATGAGCTTCCGTGCAAGTCCCAGCCCGCGTGCCGACCGATGCACAAGAAGCTTCATCAGATCACCGCGATGTGGCTGGTTGGGCTTGGAGGCCAGACCGACCTGCACCGTGCCCACCACTTTATCGTTTACTTCCGCCACCACATGAATGGTGCCGCCTGCTTCCACGGCATCGGCTACCTCCCGCCAGAACGGCTCGGCATCTTTTGGGGAGAAAGGCAGCATGAAACCGACAGACGCGCCGCCATTAACGCAGTCGGCGATAACGTCACAAAGTTCGGGCAAGGCATTGATCGTCTCTGCCCGGTTCAATACGCGGATGGTGGCCATTAATAACTCCTGTCGGGGAAAATCAGCGCTGTCTTTGATCCAGCACGACGGCATAACGGGCAGGTTTTTCTGAGGGATTGTGGAAGACATGTCCCTCACCCACCGGCATGAAAAGGCAATCGCCGGGTTCCAGCCGGTGCACGTCTCCACCACTCGTCATCTCCAGCACACCGTCAAAAAGCCAGACATATTGCGTCATTCCGCGGCTTGCCGCATGCGGCGGGAAACCGACAAGTGCGCCCGCCGGGAACTCGACCTCGACAATATCGACATCGGAACCGACGCGTGGCGGAGAGATGGCACGGCGCACATAACCGGTCTCCGGGTCTTTCCAGAGCTGCTGGTCACGCTTTTTCACCAGCGGTGAAACAGCCTCTTCGTCTTCGGCGAAAAAGCCGGAGAGCGACAGGCCTAGCGCTGCGCAGATGCGGGCAAGAAGCGAGGCCGTGGGGCTCGCCTCGCCACGTTCGATGCGGGAAATCATGGCGCGGCTGACGCCGGATTCGGCGGCGAGCCGGTCCAGGGTCAAACCATTTTCAGCGCGCAACGTCTTGATGCGGTCGCCGATAGAGCGTTCGAGAATATGATCTTCGTTTTCCATCATGCGAGAATACATTCTCACATGATGGAGTCAATATCTACCATAATGGAAATTACGATCGCTTTTTTACCGCGGGTTCGGCGCGCGGCAAAGATGCATCAGGCACCGACCTGGGCGATCCAATCGTTCAGATTATAGTAGTTCGTTACTCGACTAACTTTTCCATCCTTCAGGTCAAAGAATGCACCAGCCGGCAGGACGTATGTCTGGCCATCGGCTTCCGGCAGGCCTTCATCGGTTGCGAGATATTCGCCGTTCACGATGAATTCCGCAGAGGCGCGCTTACCGTCCTCGCTCGCCATGATGACCATGTCGGTGAGGTTTTCCTTATAGCAGCGGTTCATGTGCTGCATGAAGGACGCAAAAGCCGGCTTTCCGGTCTGACGCTCGCCCTGATTGATGTCATGTACCACCTCGTCGTGAAGAAGCGCCAGAAAGGCATCCATGTCCTGACGGTTGAAGGCATCGTAGTAGGCGCGGATGGTCTCAGTGGCGGTCATCGTCTTCTCCGTTCAATGCTTGCGCAGGGTTTCCATGACGGTATAACCAGTGCAACCGAAAGTGAAAATGCCCATGACCGTCGAAATCAAGTCTCTTTCCGGCATCGAGGCCGCGCCCTATTTCGATGACCTTGCGCGCCTGCGGATCGAAGTGTTTCGCGCCTTTCCCTATCTCTATGACGGATCGCTGGATTACGAGCGCAAATATCTCGCCACCTATGCCGACACGAAAGGCGCGGTTTTCGTGCTGGCGCTGGATGGCGCACACGTGGTGGGCATGTCCACCGGCATGCCGATGGCGGCCGAGACCGACGAGGTGAAGGCGCCCTTCCTGAAGGCGGGTTACGATCCGGACCGAATATTTTACTTCGGCGAAAGCGTGCTTCTGCCCAGCTATCGCGGGCATGGCATCGGGGTGCGGTTCTTTGTGGAGCGGGAGGCGCATGCGAGCAAGCTCGGCTTCAACTGCTGCACCTTCTGCGCGGTCGAGCGCCCCGCCGACCACCCGCGCCGGCCATTGGATTACGTGCCGCTGAATACCTTCTGGGAAAAACGCGGCTATCGCCATCACCCGGAATTGCACACCAGCTTCACCTGGCGGGATCTAGACGAGAGCACCGAAAGCCCAAAGCCCCTGTCGTTCTGGATGAAGACCATTGCTGCCGGAGAGGAAAAGAGATGACGAAACTCGCCGCCAGCCAATATGCCATCGAACTCATCGAGACATGGGAAGGCTATGCCGCCCATCTTTCCGCCATCGTGCGCGAGGCGAAAGAAAAAGGCGCCGAGCTGCTGCTGTTGCCGGAATATTCGGCCATGACGCTGACCGGGCAGTTGCCGCCGGATGCGCGCTCGGACCTGCACCGCTCCATCGAAGAGATACAGCCGCTCATCCCCTCATGGGTCGAGCTTTGCGAAGAGCTGGCGCGGCAACATCAAATCCTGTTTCAGCCGGGCAGCGCGCCAGTGAAAGACAAGGACGGCAAGTTCCGCAACCGCGCATGGCTGTTCGGCCCCAACGGACTGATCGGGTATCAGGACAAGCAGATCATGACGCGCTTCGAGCGGGAGCAATGGAACATCCATGCCGGCATCGAGGGCCTGAAAGCCTTCGAGACGCCGATCGGCAGGCTCGGCATCCTCATCTGTTACGACAACGAGTTCCCGATGCTTGGCCGGAAGCTGGCCGAGCTTGGCGTCGAACTGGTTCTCGCTCCCAGCTGCACCGATACGCTGGCCGGCGCCTACCGGGTGCGTATCGGCGCTCAGGCGCGGGCGTTGGAAAACCAATATGCCGTTCTCTCCTCCCCCACGGCGGGTGAGGCTCCATGGTCTCCCGCCGTCGATGAAAATCGTGGCCGCGCAGCACTTTACGTGCCATCCGACTATGGCATGCCGGCATCGGGTATCGTCGCGGAAAGCGAAAGCGATGCGGTGACACACAGCACGTTGCTGATCGCCGATATCGACCTTGCTGCCGTGGCCAAGCTTAGAACCGAAGGACAAGTGGCCACCCGCCGCGACTGGCCGGAGCAGTTTGCGATCTGAAAAGCCCATTTTAAAGGGCTTTTAACCAAATTCCCGCTTTGCGGCATGAGAAGCCCCTGCTATAGCGCGGGGCATGAGCACAAATTCGACCCGCACGCCCCTGGACCATATCCGCAACTTCTCGATCGTTGCCCACATCGATCACGGCAAATCGACGCTGGCCGACCGGTTGATCCAGTCGACAGGCGGCCTTGCGGAGCGCGATATGTCGGAACAGGTTCTCGATTCGATGGATATCGAACGCGAGCGCGGCATCACCATCAAGGCCCAGACCGTGCGCCTGCACTACAAGGCGAATAACGGCGAAACCTATGTGCTGAACCTCATCGACACGCCCGGTCACGTCGACTTTGCCTATGAAGTGTCCCGCTCGCTTTCGGCCTGCGAAGGTTCGCTACTGGTGGTGGACGCATCTCAGGGTGTGGAAGCCCAGACGCTGGCCAACGTTTATCAGGCGATCGACAACAATCACGAGCTGGTGACGGTCTTGAACAAGATCGACCTGCCGGCCGCGGAGCCCGACCGCATCAAGGAACAGATCGAGGAAGTAATCGGCATCGATGCTTCCGAAGCTGTGTTGATTTCGGCCAAGACCGGGCTTGGCATCCCCGATGTTCTCGAAGCCATCGTCAACCGCCTGCCACCGCCGAAGAGCGAAGTCGGCGAGAACGGGCCGCTCAAGGCACTGCTCGTCGACAGCTGGTACGACACCTATTTGGGCGTCATGGTTCTGGTGCGCGTCATCGACGGCGTGCTGACCAAGGGCCAGCAGATCCGCATGATGGGTTCCGGCGCAAAATACGGCGTCGAGCGCGTTGGCGTACTTACCCCGAAGATGGTCAATGTCGACAGCCTCGGCCCCGGCGAGATCGGTTTCATCACCGCCTCGATCAAGGAAGTCGCCGATACGCGTGTTGGCGATACCATTACCGACGACAAGCGCCCGACGGCGCAGGCCCTGCCCGGCTTCAAGCCAGCGCAGCCCGTGGTTTTCTGCGGCCTCTTCCCTGTTGATGCAGCCGACTTCGAAGATCTGCGCGCGGCGGTGGGCAAGCTTCGCCTCAACGACGCCTCCTTCTCCTTCGAAATGGAATCGTCTGCCGCTCTCGGCTTTGGTTTCCGTTGCGGCTTCCTCGGTCTGCTGCATCTTGAAATCATTCAGGAACGCCTCGAGCGTGAGTTCAATCTCGATCTCGTCGCCACAGCACCTTCGGTCGTCTATGAAATGACGCTGACGGATGGCACCGAGAAAGAGCTGCACAACCCGGCGGATATGCCTGATGTCGTGAAGATCAAGGAAATCCGCGAACCGTGGATCAAGGCGACGATCCTGACGCCCGACGAATATCTCGGTGGTATCCTGAAACTCTGTCAGGACCGGCGCGGCCTGCAGACGGAGCTGACCTATGTCGGCAACCGCGCGATGATCACCTATGAATTGCCGCTCAACGAAGTGGTGTTCGATTTCTACGACCGCCTGAAATCCATCTCGAAGGGTTACGCCTCGTTCGACTACAACATCATCGACTATCGCGAAGGCGATCTCGTCAAGATGTCGATCCTCGTGAACGGCGACCCGGTGGACGCACTCTCCATGCTGGTCCACCGCTCGGCGGCTGACCGGCGCGGACGCGGCATGTGCGAAAAGCTGAAGGAACTCATTCCGCCGCACATGTTCCAGATCCCGATCCAGGCGGCCATTGGCGGCAAGGTCATCGCCCGCGAAACCGTGCGCGCGTTGCGCAAGGACGTGACGGCGAAGTGCTACGGTGGCGATGCGACGCGTAAACGCAAACTTCTGGACAAGCAGAAGGAAGGCAAAAAGCGCATGCGCCAGTTCGGCAAGGTGGAGATTCCGCAGGAAGCTTTCATCGCTGCGCTGAAGATGAACGACGAATAAGCGGCCGCTAAATCGTCGCTGATTTGACAAGGGAGGCTTACGGCCTCCCTTTTTACATTCACGGCAGCTGCTCAGGCATGCAGCTTCGCGCCCTTGGTAATCTTGTCGACGATTTTCTTGTCCGCCCTAAGCGCCATGCCGACGACCTTTGCATTGTCGGGAGAAAATTCCGAAAACACCTGGCGGTTGGCAACATCATGACCGGTTGCAAACATTTCCTCGATATAGAGCGATGTCGTGACCTCGCGTTCCAGGGATCGCTGATGGATTTTGCGCAGTGCCTCCTGATCCGTGGCCATGACGACTATCGGCTGGACGGACAGGGGATTGTAGACGTTACCCGCCCCGTCGCGGTATGGTTCCCCGATGATCTCTCTGGTCTGGGCGACGATGCCGGACATGAGAAATGCGGTGACGTTCAGTTTTTGCCACACGGCAAGGTCATCACGAAGGATGACGGCGATCTTGGTATCAAACATGCGAACTCAATCTGGCTGTGGTTACGAAAGAGAAGCGACCCTAGCCCCTCAGGGTACGAGCGATCTTGAACGTTCGTGCAAATTCGAGGGGATCGTGCAGGCACCTTCCAGCGAAGGGATCGAGCGCATTGAAGCGCGCTTTCACGGCAACGCCTATGCACCCCATCGCCATGACACCTATGCGCTCGGTGTGACGCTTTCCGGCGTCCAGACCTTTTCCTATCGTGGCACATCGCATTTCAGCACGCCCGGAAAGGTTATCGTGCTGCATCCGGACGAAGTTCACGATGGTGGTGCCGGCACCGACGAAGGTCTGCGCTACCGTATGCTCTATCTTCCGCCGGAAAAAACCATGCAGGTGCCGACCGGATTTCACGCGCTGCCATTTGCAAAAAATCCCGTCATCGAAGACGATGAGTTCCGTCAATGCCTGATAGAGGCTCTCGGCAATCTCGAAGGCGAGCCGGACAATCTGCTCCTGACCGACTGGCAATCGAGACTGTCGGATCTGCTCTGGAAGCATTCGAACGGAAACCAGAGAACAATCAAGCGGCTTGACCGAATCGCCGTTTTCCGTTGCCGGGATTACCTGCTGGAGAACAGCGCGCTTGCCGTCAGCTCAGAGAAGCTGGAGCAAATAAGCGGGTTAGATCGCTTCACGCTCTTTCGGCACTTCCGCTCCCTGTTTGGCACGAGCCCGCACCGTTATCTCATCATGCGGCGTCTGCAAAAATGCAAGGACATGATGCGGGCTGGTGCGGGTCTTGCGGAAACGGCGTTTGCCTGCGGCTTTGCGGATCAGGCGCATTTTACCCGCCACTTCAAGAATGCCTTCGGAATGCCTCCGGGGCGCTGGCTGAGCCTTGTTTCGCACTGATCATTCCGGAAACATGATCGACCTGTGAGCCGCAGTCCCTGCCATGGCGCCATCCCCCACGGAAAGAGCGACCGAGCCGGCGGGCCTTGCCACATCACCGCAGGCGAAGATTCCGCGCACTGTCGTCTGTTTCACGGCATCTGTCACGATGCTTGAACCCATCGGCCCCTCTTCCACGGTGCAACCGAGCTTTTCGATCCAATCCGAGGCAATCCGCAATTTCGGTTGCGTGAAAAGACCGACCAAAGCAATGCTGCACCCATCCGCAAGAACGACATCCGCATGCCCTGCGATCTCTCTGATACGCTCTTTTTCCACCCGAACGCCCCGGGCTGACAAAAGCGCACTCTGTTCGGCATCCGGCACGAATATACCGTTGGTAAAAAAGGTCGTTTCACCCCAGTCCGGAAGCATCAGTGCATGGTGGATGGCCAGCGGTGAGGCCGCGATGACGCCGATCCTGCGCTGATCCAGTTCGTATCCGTGGCAATAGGGGCAATGGAAAACGGCGCTGCCCCAGCGTTCCTTCAGCCCGGCTATATCAGGCAGTTCATCCGTAACGCCTGTGGCAAGGATTAGTCTGGCCGCCCTTTCGCGGCGATTGCCATCGATCTCGATGACGAAGTCATCGAATGATCCTTCGGCATTCGTTACCCTGCCCTTTGCCCAGTGTATCGTCGGGTAGCGCTCGATCTGGCGGCGTGCCTCGGCGATGATGTCGCCTGGCGCCTTGCCGTCCTGTCCGAGAAAACCGTGGGAATGGCTGGCGAAGCGATTTCTCCGCTCACCCGCATCCACCACCAGGATGTTTTTTCTCGCGCGCCCGAGCTGCAGGGCGGCGGACAGGCCCGCATAGCTGCCGCCGATGATGATGACGTCGTATTTCATGATGCACCTATCGTTCACCGAGCCGGAAGCGCCCGTTCATTTCACGACACTTATATTGTTACATGAATTTTAGAGTCAATAGTCACGCAACTTATATTGTTACATCATAGGCTAACTGGTAATGTCGCGAAAAACAGGCGGATTTCACCGATGAGACACGACACGCGCCTTTCACGGCTGCTGCATATTTTGATCCATATGGAGAAACACGAGGGTGCGGCGACCTCGGAAAGCATCGCGGCGATGTTGCAGACGAACCCGGTGGTGGTGCGCAGAACCATGGCGGGCTTGCGGGAGCACGGTTACGTGTCGTCGGAAAAAGGCCATGGCGGTGGCTGGGTTCTGGCGCGACCGCTCAGCGAAATCACGCTGCTCGATATTTACCGGGCGCTTGGCGCGCCGGAATTGTTCTCGATTGGGCTGGCAGGAGATAATCCTAACTGCGTCATAGAGCAGGCCGTCAATGCTGCCCTTTTCGACGCCATGAACGAGGCGGAGACCATTCTCCTGTCCCGCTTCGGAAACATTACGCTTTCGGCGCTGGCGGAGGAATCGATGAGCCGCTGGTCCAGATTGTCCAACCATCCCTCCGCGATGGATCAGCTCTAACGCCGCAGAGTTGGCGCAATAAAAAACCGCCTGCCGAAAGGCAGGCGGTTTTGTCAGATGATCTAACCCATTACGGCTGCGTCTGCGTGCCGCCGGTATTCGGGCTTGCCGGTGCTGCATTGTTGGCAGGCGGTGTTGCCGGGACAGTCGGAGTCACGGGCGCCGGTGCCTGTTGCGTTGCCGCAGGCGGCATGGTCGAGGATGTCGTGGCCGGATCGGTGTTCGGGCCGCTCATCTGCGACCAGGCAAAAACGCCCACCAATGCGACAACGAGAATCGCCAGCCATGGCATCCAGGACGGAGACTTGCGGGCAAGCGGTTCATTGCTGATATTCAGTTCCGGACGAAGATCACGGTCCGGGCGCGGATTGTTTGGATCGAATGTCATGGTATTTCCTCCTCTTCATTCTGGGAAGAAAACGGTGTTCACGGGATTTTGTTCCGATTCTCCTCGGCCAGCACAATATGGGCGACAATTACGCGCTCTGCCTGAGGGCATCTGCCAGCACGGCCATGACCTGAGGAGCGGCCATTTGCGACACATTGAAACGCATGAAAGCGGATGCGTTCTGCGCCGAGCTGAAAACATTGCCGGGTGCCAGCACCACCTGTTGCACCAGTGCCCGGCGTGCAACATCGGCGGCGTCGACCCCCTCCGGCAGGCGGCACCATAAGAACATGCCCGCCTGCGGTTCGATCCACGGCACACATCCAAGCGCTTTCAAACGCGCCGCCGCCTCAGGCACCGCCGCCGCGAGACGCTGTCGAAGAGCCTCGACATGCTTGCGATAACTACCGTCAGTCAAAAGCGACAGGATCAATGCAGCAGAAAAATTGGCTCCACCAAACGCAGTGGCAATCTTGAGATCGGTCAGGGCTTCCACCCATGCCGGAGGCGCTGCGATGAAACCGCACCGCACGGAAGCAGACAGGGTTTTTGAAAAACTGCCGATCTGGACGACCCGGTTCAGACCATCGAAAGCAGCCAGCCGTGGTGCCGCCTGCGTTTCAAAATCGGCAAAAATATCATCCTCGATGATGGTGAGGCCCGCCTGTTCGGCCAGCATCAGCAGGCGATGGGCGGAAACGGCGGAAAGCCTTGCGCCTGTCGGATTATGGATCGCGGAATTAGTGATATAAAGGCGCGGCTGATGCTCTTTCAGTGCCTGCTCGAAAAGCGGCAGGTCCGGTCCAGCTGGCGTATAGGGCACACCAACGATTTTCACCCGATGCGCCCGCAAGAGAGCGCGGAAGTTAAAATAGCAGGGATCATCGACAATCACCGTATCCCCTGGCTGCAGCAGGAAACGACACAGGAGATCGATCGCCTGCGTGCCGGAGTCGGTGAGCATGATCTGGCTGGCGCCCGCCTGTACGCCATGTTCGGCAAGTCTGCGGGACAAAAGCTGGCGTAGCGGCAACAGCCCCATCGGGCTCGCATAATCCGTCAGCAAGGAAGCATCCGCGCGGGCAAGCCCCCTCATCGCCCGCCGTAGCGCTTGCTCTGGCATCCATGACGCTGGAAGCCAGCCGCAGCCGGGCTTGGCAAGCGCCGCCCCCTCGTCCAGCGCCTGGCGCGACACCCAGAGCGGATCCACCGCCCTGTCCAGCCGAGGCTCGATATCGGCCAGAGACAGGGGCGCTAGCGGACCCGCCACATAAAATCCCGAACCCGGTCGCGAGCTTATGGTGCCATCGGCAACCAGCCGGTCATAGGCCTCGACGACGGTTGAAGTGGAGACCTGCATTGCCTTCGCAAGCGCTCGAACGGATGGCAATCTGGCGCCGGGAACGAGGCTTCGCGAGGCGATGCGTTGCCGCATGCTGGCCATCACCTGTTCTATGCGTGTTCCCGTCGCGAGGTGTCCGTCCACATTTCTCTCCAACCGTACCGTCCAAATAACCATAACAGTTTCTTGAAATTGTATATGATTGTCGCTGTTTTCACCAGCCGTTCCGGATCAAGAAAGGGAAATTGCAGGAGACGGTCATGGACAAGACGACAAGCGGTTGGCTGAGCGGCCTTATCGGCGTGGTGATATTCAGCGGCTCGCTGCCCGCCACGCGGGTTGCGGTAACGGGTTTCGATCCGGTGTTCCTGACCCTCGCCCGCGCCAGCATAGCCGGCCTTCTGGCGCTCGCTTTGCTTTTTGTGTTCCGGCAAAAACGCCCGGCGCGCGATGATCTGGCATCCCTTTTCATCGTGTCCTTCGGCGTGGTGGTTGGCTTCCCGCTGTTGACTGCTCTCGCCTTGCGGCACATTACCTCGGCCCACTCCATCGTCTTTGTCGGGCTTTTGCCGCTCGCAACCGCGGTTTTTGCCGTACTGCGTGGTGGAGAACGCCCGCGGCCCGCCTTCTGGTTCTTTTCGTGCCTGGGCAGCGTTCTCGTTGCCGGCTTTTCATTGTCGAATTCGCTGGCCTCCGGGCTCGGAGCCTCACTTGCCGGCGATCTCTTGATGCTGGGCGCGATTATCGTCTGTGGGCTGGGATATGCCGAGGGTGCTGCCCTTTCCCGCAAACTGGGGGGCTGGCAGGTCATCTCATGGGCATTGGTCCTCTCCCTGCCTCTGATGCTGCCGCTTGCCTTTTTCACAGGGCCGCAAACCCTCGCAGGCATCAACCCGCAGGCCTGGGGCGGCCTCGCCTATGTCTCGCTGTTCAGCATGCTGATCGGCTTCATCTTCTGGTATCGCGGGCTGGCGCTTGGCGGCATTGCCGCGGTGGGCCAGCTGCAATTGCTGCAGCCGTTCTTCGGGCTGGTGCTTGCAGCAACCCTGCTTCACGAGGAGGTCAGCCCTGCGATGATCGCCATCACGCTCGTGGTGGTGCTCTGCGTTGCCGGCGCGCGAAAATTTTCGCGCTGACGCCCGCCCCGTCAACTCGAGCGGCGGTCTACCCAGCGATGCCAGGCATCCTCATTGCCGTTGAAGACATTGAGATCGATGCGGCCATCGACACCATGCGACAGGCCGGAGCCGGAATATTGCCAGAACAACCACTTGCGGCCGGGATAGACCACGGACGGATGCTGGGCAACGGCGCGCAGCCAGAAGGGATAGTCCTGGAACTCGCCGGTCAGATTGTCCTTATAAAAATCGGGCGCCGTATAGATAATCGGACGCTGGCCGTAATGGCGCTCCAGCTTGTCCATGAACACGCGCATCTTTTCCAGAATACGCTCGCGGGAATGGCGCATCTTGCAGCTCGATTCGCCGTTATATTCCACGTCGATCACCGGCGGCAGCGCATCCGGATCGCGCGGTACGTTGCGAATGAACCAATCCGCCTGCTCGCCGGCCGACCGGCACCAGTAGAAGAAGTGGTAGGCGCCACGACGGATGCCCGCTTCCTTCGCACGCTGCCAGTTGGTGCGGAACATCGGGTCAAGATGATCGCCGCCATCCGTCGCCTTGATGAAGGCGAAGTTGGCACCGCGTGTGCGCAGCTGCGGCCAGTCTATATTGGCCTGCCAGCGCGAGACATCCACCCCGTGGACCTGAAAATGGCGCGGCTGGACCCTGCCGAAATTGATGGGTTTTGCATCGCTGAAGCTGGAGCGGAAAATGCGCGAACGGATCTGCGCACCGGCACTGGCCGCCGGGGCTGCAGCCATGGCCAATTGTACCGGACGCTCCATCGAACGCTCTGCCGGTCGTACCATTCCAGCCTGTGACGGTGACGGCAAACGGGTTTCAAGCGCGTTCTGCGGCACGGGCGCTCGTGGGGTAACGGCTGAAAAGGCCTTTGGCTCTTCGGGCACCGGCCCGCCCCATGCCAGAACTTCCTGTCGCGGCTGGGCCGTGATGGGTTGGCTGCCCACGCTTGCCTGCGGCACCGGCGCGGATGGCGTAACCGAACTCGTGGTTTCCTTCGACGGCAGGCCGGCCATCAGGCTTTCCGGCCCGGAACTGGACGTACAGCCACCAAGCAGAAGGCAACCGAAGAGAAGTGCTGGCACAGCCGATGAACGCATGAGAACCCGTACGCAAAACAATCCAGGGGCACTCTGACGCCGCCCGGGAACCTCGAAATACAATTGCTAACGGAAGATTATCAAAAAAGACTGAATCTTATCTTTACGCCGACACCTTCCAACGCGCCCGTCATTTCTGGCAGGAGAATGCCTCGAGGTTTCGCGAAACGGAGAGCTTCAGGCGGTCATCGTGCTCAGATCGACCGTATCGGCGCCGGGGGAATTTTTCTTGATCGATTCGATGGCGTGGATGGCCGATGCCTTGGCCTTGTATCCTTCGGACGAAAACATCGTTTCCCCGTTGGATGCTTTGAAGCGGAAGCGATATTCCCCGGCCCTGTCCTGATAGATTTCGAATTTATACATGATCTTGGTGCCTCCTTGGCAAACGTCGGTGAAACACACTCAATTCTGAGCGGCCTTGGCCATATTCGCAACCGATAATTGCCAGATCACACAAGCCGTACCCAGGCACGGGCAATTTCCAGACCGGTCGCATCGGCCACATCTGCACGCCCGCCACGGTGATCGCGGTAATTGTTCATCCAGCCGGGCGCCATTTTTTCGACGGAAGCCGGGAATGCCTCACACCATCCGTCGACCACGGCCGTGGATGCCTCAAAATGAAATTGCGTGCCATAGGCAGCGCGGCCAACGCGAAAAGCCTGATTTCGCGTTGCACGATTGGTCGCAAGTCTCGTTGCCGCGGGCGGAAGCGTGAATGTGTCGCAATGCCACTGAAAAATGGGAAATGTCTTGTCGAGCCCCGCCAATAGCGGATCGGACACGCCCTCTTCCGTGAGGGATACGTCTTCCCAGCCGAATTCGGGCGGGCCGGCCAGAATATTCTCTCCGCCATAGGCGCGCGCCAGCAACTGGCTGCCGAGACAGACGCCCATCACGGCCTTGTCCGCATCGCCAAACGCTTTCATCAAAAGTGCGAGGTCTGGAAGATAGGGATAAAGCACGTCGTCAAGAGCGTTCTGCTCCCCGCCCAAAACGACGAGCGCATCGTGTGCAGCTGCATCGAGAGGAAGAGGCTCACCCGCATAGGCGCGGATGACATGCACGTCAGCCCCTGCCTCTTCCAGAGCGACGCCGATCTGTCCATGCGGCGTGCCCGCCATGTTTTCGATAATTGCAACGCGCATGGGGCCTCTTGCCGACAACGGGGAATTCGATCGGCCGGTATCGCCGATCGAATTCAGCTTCACCACGAGAAAAACGGATTTTCAAGAGGCGCAATATCGTCAGCAAGGCAATAAGCGGACAAGCCGGCCTGTGGCATCTTAAAATTCCCGCGACAGCTTCGCGTCGACGGAATGCCGGTTGCCGCCGCGGACAGCGAAGAACAGGAAAATGGCTGCCCAGAGAACTGATTTTTCCGCGCCACCCAGACCTTCCGCTTTTACGATACCGTGAAAATAGACCGTTACTAAAAGCACGATCATTGCGGCAAAGGATGCCGGCCGCGTGAACAGCCCAATGGCCACGAGAATTCCACCGAAAAATTCGGTGGCGGCCAGGAGAGGTGACCAGAATACACCCGGATAAAAGCCGAGGCTCTCCACCATGCCGACAGCCCCGAACGGATTGGCGATCTTGCCGAAGCCGTGGGTGACAAGAAGAAGCCCGGCCACGACGCGCAGAACGGTCTCCACCAGATCATGTGTCGAATTATAAAGAGGTGCGACCGCCGGAACGAAAAGACGCTGACGATTATTGTCGAACTGGGCCATGGGATCTCCGCGTTTTAGCCTTCGATGGCTTATCTGTTCGCAAAGCAGCATGATAAGAACAAGCATGCCGCAGGTAAAAACATGAGTATTATAGTTGACATTATCGTGAGCATTATTGTCACCGGGCGCTGAAGGAGACGTGATCATGGCCGAGACCAAGCCCCGCATAACCATCCGCTACTGCACACAATGCAACTGGCTGCTTCGTGCGGGATGGATGGCGCAGGAGATTTTGCAAACCTTCGCTTCTGATATCGGCGAAGTCAGCCTCATTCCCTCAACGGGTGGCCTGTTCGAGATCACCGTTGATGGTGAAACCATATGGGAGCGCAAGCGCGATGGCGGTTTCCCCGGTCCAAAAGAGCTCAAACAGAGAATCCGCGATGTCATCGACCCGGAACGTGACCTCGGTCATGTCGACAGGACGAAGCATGAAGGGCTCGACAATTGACGCGGCAACATGTTTCAACAGCGTCTAACCAAGTTTTTTCCCTTTAAAATCAATGATCGTCATAAAAGTTCAAAAAGTCTGTTGACACCGGGCGGCTGCCCTCGTACATCGCTCTCCGTCGCCCAGATGGCGGAATTGGTAGACGCGCCAGCTTCAGGTGCTGGTACTCGCAAGGGTGTGGAGGTTCGAGTCCTCTTCTGGGCACCATTCCATTTTTGATCTTAGCCAGATCAAACACTTAGACGAAAAAACAGCAACATTCAGTCCTCCTGCAAAAGGCAGGGGAACATGTTGCGGTTTTTCGTTTTGCTGGCGATCAACCCCGATTTTTCCCATAAAAATACTGCCCAGGACGAGCACTAAGCCTTTGTCACTTTGACAAAATGCCAGCCATTCCCGCGCGCGGAATTCCGATATATTCAGACCTGGTATTGGGTTGCAGTTCGCTTAAGGCTGGGCGTCTTTGTCGCCACTGTTTTGCGAATGCTGTTCGCAATTCGGCGTACAGGAAAGCACGGTCCGTTCCGTCTGTCGAAAAACGCGAACCGTATTGCCCTCATCGATGGAGACGAGAATGCGCTCATCGACGATTGGATTGCCCTCGGCATCGAGAAGAACAAGATTCGTCGTGCCGAAACTGCGCCCGGTCAGCACGATCGTGGTGGCATCGGCCACCGTCGCATCGGCGACTTTCGAGTTGCCGACAATAACCTTGCTCACGGGGCGGTCGAGGCGAAGGACACGGGCGTGGTTCATCGAAACGCGCAATATGTCTTCCTGAGCAAAAACAGGCTGTAACGAACCCGATAGGATGACGGACAAGCCGACCACGATTTTCGCCAGTTTTCCGGATGACACGCGTTTCGCCCCTGCTCACTACCCGCACTTACTGTGCAGCAGAATGCGGGTTTTTAGTGAATGAAGCGTTAAATGATAGAGGCCCCTAATGTGAACGGTAACCATGCCTGACATGGCAATATTTTCGAGGCTCTCGCTGTCCCGCACCAAAACTGAACATCTATGTCTCACCGGGAGGACACTTTGCCGGAAATAAGAAACTGACAGTCTCTGGAATATATTTGTTTATCAGGAACTATAAAAATAGAGACAATACTTTTTTGTTTTGTTTACCAAGAGAAACTCATCCTGTCGTTTACTTTGGATTAATCCTCTTCTTTAAGCGCTTGGAAATCGCTCACCTGTAATTTGAACGCAACCGAACAACGGAAAACAGTTGTCGGCGTGCTGAACACAACACAAGAGTTAGGAGAGACCCATGACTAAGATTTTCGCTCGCTTCCTGAAGGATGAGTCCGGCGCCACTGCAATTGAATACGGCCTGATTGCTGCGCTTATTTCTGTTGCCATCATCGGCGGCGCATCGTCGCTGGGCTCCAAAATCGGACTCCAGTTCACGAACCTCGCGACTTACCTCAACTTGACCGCGAAGACATCGTGATTATACGCACCAAAGCATATGCCACCCCGTAAACGGGGTGGCATTTTTATAACAATCTTCCGTCAACTTCGAAGAGATAAAAATGGCAGTTGCGGCAATTTTTCTTATACTGCCTCTCTGCTTGGTGTTCGCTGCCATCAATGACGTAGCGAGCATGACCATACCCAACAGAATACCGCTTATATTGCTGCTTTCCTTCATTGTGGTTGCGCCCTTTACGGGTATGGAGTGGCAAACCTTCGCAATGAGCATTTCAGCCGCCGCAGCCGTTTTTTTTGCCTGTTTTGCGCTCTTCGCTGCCAATGTCATGGGCGGTGGGGATGCCAAACTTCTCACAGCTGCCGCTGTCTGGTACGGTTTCAATGCCTCCCTAATAGAGTTTCTACTTGCGGTCACCTTCATCGGCGGCGTGTTGACGCTTGGAATCCTGCTTTTGCGATCGCGCTCGCGGGAAATCATGGCGGCCGGCATTCCCATTCCGGATTCCTTGCTGGTTGCGAAGAAAATCCCCTATGGCATAGGCATCGCTATTGCCGGGCTTTTGACCTATGGCGAAACACCGCTTGTAAAAGCCGCCATCGCAAGTCTTTCCTGAGAAATCTGCGTTCACTGCAGGTTAAAGGCCTGTTAACCAGAAATCCAAGCATAATATTAACCATAATTATACCAATGACCGGCCATCCTGACGGGAGAAGAATCTGATTCCCTCAAGGATCGAGCATGAAACCGTCGCGTATCGTCATTCTGTCCGTTGCCCTAGTCGCCGCCGGTCTTGCCGGCATCGTTGCCATGCAGATTTCCGGCGCGAAGCAGGTCATCGAAAAAGCGGAAACGATCATAGAGAAGGAACCGACGGTTAACGTTCTCGTTTCCTCGGTCAACCTACCCGTTGGCAGCCGCCTGAACGATAGTTCGGTACACTGGACGCCCTGGCCCACTGGTAACGTCATCGACAGCTTCATAACGGAAGCGAAAAACCCGAACGCCATAACCGAACTATCCGGCGCTGTCGTGCGGCTGCCTTTGTTTCAGGGCGAGCCGGTACGGCCTGAAAAAGTGGTCGATTCCAGCACCCGCATCATGTCCTCGCTTTTGCCGGCCGGCAAACGCGCCGTCGCCACGGAAATTTCCGTCTCGACAGGTGCTGGCGGTTTCGTGCTGCCGAATGACCGAGTCGATGTCATCATGGTCCGCAAGGGCGATTCAGGTCATTTTTTAACTGAAAATGTTTTGAACAATGTCCGTGTTCTGGCGATCGACCAGCAGATCAAGGAAGGCGAGGACGGCACCTCAGCCGTCGTGGGTGCAACCGCAACGCTCGAACTCACACCCGAACAGGCCAAAATCATCACCGTGGCGCAACAGATGGCGGATCGCCTTACGCTGGCTTTGCGCTCAGTCGCCGATGCGCAGGAAAACGACACGCTTTCAGCAGGTTACCTTCTCAACGGCGGCTCCGGGCAGCCGGAGATTCAGGTGATCAAATCCGGTTCGATCGTCAAAGCCGGACAAGGAGCATCGCAATGACCGGGAGTTCCATGGCAAAGCGCATTAAACAACACCTGCGTTCCTCAATGGCGGGCAGCCTTGCATTTTGCTTGGCTTTTTCAGGTTTTCCGGGTCAGCACTCTCCCGCGTTTTTGCGTATCAGCGAAGCCGAGGCTCAAAGCGCGAGCATCGTGCGGATCACCGAAAGCGGTAGTGGCATTCGCAAGCGCCTGAAGCTCGGTCTCAACAAGGCACTGGTCATCGATCTGCCGGAGGATGCCCATGATATTCTCGTCGCCGATCCGAGCCTTGCCGATGCCGTAACCCGTACGTCCAAGCGCATCTATCTGTTCGGAAAAACGGTGGGCCAGACCAATATCTTCATTTTCGGAGATGGCGGGCGCGAAATCGTCAGTCTTGATCTTGAGGTCGAGCGCGATATCTCTGGGCTTGAGGCCAATATCCGCCGTTTCATTCCCGAATCGGACATCAAGGTAGAGATCGTTTCGGACAACATCGTTCTCACTGGATCAGTGCGCACGCCGCAGGATTCTGCACGCGCCGTCCAGCTTGCCGAAGCATTTCTGAAAGGCGGCGAAGCCACCACCCGCAACATATCGCTGACGGGCGGTAACAATGGCGGTGACGCGGCGATATTTGCCGAAAACCGCCAGACATCGCAGATCGTCAATATGCTGACGATTGAGGGCGAAGATCAGGTGACGCTGAAAGTCACCGTTGCTGAAGTTAGCCGGCAGGTGCTGAAACAGCTTGGCTTCAATGGTTCCATCAGCAGCTCGACAAGCAATAACGGTTTCGAATTTTCAAATCCGTCCAATCTCGGAAATGCAATTAGCGGTGCGTCGCGAATAGCCAGTGGCGCGATTGGCTCCGGCTCGCTCAACTTTGCTTCCTATCTCAACGCCATGGAACAGGCGGGTGTCGTGCGCACTCTGGCCGAACCAAGTCTTACCGCCATCTCCGGCGAACAGGCCAAGTTCTACGTGGGGGGCGATTTCCGTCTGCCTGCAGAGCAAGAAGTTACCATCGACAAGGATACGGGCCAGCCAACCATAACGCGTACCACCAACACGGTCGACTACGGCATCACGTTGAACTTCAGGCCCGTCGTGCTTTCACCGGGACGGATCAGCCTTAAAATCGAGACCAATGTTTCCGAGCCGACATATGAAGGCAACGTTGTAACCGGAAATGCGGGCCGCACCATCCCAGGTTCTACCTACATGTCGATCCGCAAACGCGAGACATCGACAACAGTCGAACTTCCGTCCGGCGGCTCGATTGTGATCGCAGGTCTGGTCCAGGACAATATTCGCCAGGCCATGTCAGGACTTCCCGGCATTTCCAAAGTCCCGATCTTCGGCACGCTTTTCCGCAGCAAGGATTTCATCCGCAACGAGACGGAGCTTGTCATCATAGCAACGCCCTATCTGGTACGTCCTGTTGCGCGCAATCAGATTGCCCGGCCGGATGACAACTTCAACCCGGAAAACGATGCCGCGATGTATTTCATGAACCGTGTCAACAAGGTCTATGGCCGGAAGGATCAGGTCCAGGCGGCTCCCTATCAGGGATCAGTGGGGTTCATCTACAAATGACGACACACGCACGAAATCTCGTCCTCAGAGCAAGCCCGGTCCGGGCAGGAAACGTCATGCAGGAAAACCCTTCTTCCTTTTCCTCAAGCCTGCCGGGCAGACGGGCAGGTCTCGTCGCCATGGTAGCGCTTGCCGCCGGCCTGTTGCAGGGTTGCGCACGCGACCCGATGACGACCAACGCCATTCCTGACGACTACCGCACGCGCCATCCGATCACCCTCTCGGAAGCCGAGCATTCGCTGGATATTCCGGTTTCAGCAGGCGATAGCCGGCTGACCACGGCAATGGCGGATAATGTCCGTGGTTTCGCCCAGAATTACGCCTCGATGTCGACGGGAATCGTCAATATCCAGATGCCATCGGGATCAGCCAACTCGGCAGCGGCTTCAAAAATGGCGAGACAAATCCGCTCCGCGCTTTCCGGCGCTGGTGTGCCCTCTGGCAAGATCATGGAAACACGTTACGCTGCATCCCCGAATGGCGACGCCGCCCCCATTCGACTGAGTTATGTGGCCGTTACCGCCATGACCGGGCAATGCGGCCAATGGCCCGAAGACCTTTCCGACAATACCTTTGCCAACAAGAACTGGTACAATTTCGGATGTGCCTCCCAGAGCAATCTCGCGGCACAGGTTGCCAATCCCATGGATCTGGTTGGCCCGCGTGGCATGAGTCCGATCGACGCGGAGCGCCGAGCAGTGGTGATTGACGCCTATCGCAGCGGCAAAAACACGGCGACGCCAAATTGACGCGGTTCCAACAATTGTCAGGGCAGGAAAGACGATGAGCGCTGTAGAATACGATATCAAGTCAAGCGGCGACGCGGAAGCCGAACAGCCGGCGCCGCGTGCCTCGGATATGGATCGCCTGCGGCCCTTGCCCCGCATATCCGTCCATGCCTTCTGCGTCAGCGAAAACATGCAGCGCGTGATGGATGCCTTATCCAGTGACAGGCGGATGAGCAAGGTCACCCTGCGGGTAACCAAGGGCGACATCAACGCGGCGGCGACGATGTTTTCCGCCTCACCAACGCCCAACCTCATCGTTCTCGAAACAGCAAGCTCACCGTCTTCTCTGCTGGATGATCTCGCTCCTCTGGCAGAGGTTTGCGACCCCACCACCCGTGTCATCATCGTTGGCCGGCACAACGACATAACGCTTTATCGCGATCTCATCCGCAACGGCATTTCCGAATATCTCGTCGCACCGATCAACATGGCCGATCTATTGGCCTCGATCGCGACGATCTTCGTTGACCCGGAAGCGGAGCCGCTCGGTCGCAACATAGCCTTCATCGGTGCCAAAGGCGGGGTGGGCTCGTCGACGATCGCGCATAATTGCGCCTTCGGCATCTCTACCCTCTTCTCCACCGAAACCATTCTGGCGGATATGGATCTTGCCTATGGCACGGCCAACATCGATTTCGATCAGGATCCCGCTCAGGGCATGGCGGAAGCGGTGTTTTCGCCGGAACGGCTGGACGAGGTGTTCCTCGACCGTCTGCTGACGAAATGTTCCGACCACCTCTCACTTTTGGCCGCACCCTCTCTTCTCGACAGGACCTATGATTTCGATCGTCAGGCGTTTCTGCCGATTCTTGAGGTCCTGCAGCGCAGTGCGCCCGTCGCGGTTCTCGACCTTCCCCATCAATGGTGTGACTGGACGCGGGCGGTGCTTGCGGAAGCCGACGAGGTGGTCATTACGGCGGTTCCGGATCTCGCAAACCTGCGCAATACGAAGAACCTGTTCGACGCGCTGATAAAACTGAGACCCAACGACAAGTTACCGCATCTCGTTCTCAATCAGGTCGGCATGCCGAAACGCCCGGAGATCGCCCCTGCGGATTTTCTCGACCCACTGGAAATCGAGCCGGTCGCCATCATTCCGTTCGACACCCAGCTGTTCGGAAATGCCGCCAACAGCGGTCGCATGATCAGCGAGATGGACGAAAAATCCCAGATCGCGGAAACGTTCTCGCAAATTGCCCATACCATTACAGGCCGTACCATTCTGCGCAAAAACAAGCGCGGCGGTCTGGACAAGCTCAAGAATATTCTCAAGCGCAAATAGGCTCCCTTTCTGGGCCTTTAGACGGAAACGCCGATGTTCGGAAAACGCGGGCCAGAAGGCCCAGCCAGAACCATAAAGCCGGATTTTGTCGCGCCTGCCATACAGCAGGTGAAGGCAACGCCTGAGCCGCGATCTCTGGCGATCGACACTTTGGAGCCCGGCCAATCGCCTGCAACGCGGCAGGCACAATCTCCCATGCAATCGCCGCAGAAAAAGCGTGCCCGCACGGAAGATTATTACAATACCAAGGGCCAGGTCTTTTCCGCGCTCATCGATACGATCGACCTTTCGCAGCTCGCCAAGCTCGACGCGGAGAGCGCACGCGAGGAAATCCGTGATATCGTCAACGATATCATAACGATCAAGAATTTCGCCATGTCCATCGCCGAGCAGGAAGAGCTGCTCGAAGACATTTGCAACGACGTTCTTGGTTATGGGCCGCTGGAGCCGCTTCTCGCACGCGATGATATTGCCGATATCATGGTCAACGGTTCCGGCCAGACCTTCATCGAAGTCGGCGGCAAGACCATCGAATCCGACATACGGTTCCGTGACAATGGTCAATTGCTTTCCATCTGCCAGCGCATCGTCAGCCAGGTCGGCCGACGCGTGGACGAATCGAGCCCGATATGCGACGCCCGCTTACCCGATGGATCGCGTGTCAACGTCATCGCACCACCGCTCGCCATCGATGGTCCGGCGCTTACGATCCGAAAATTCAAGAAGGACAAGCTCACGCTAGACCAGCTGGTGCGTTTCGGCGCGATCACGCCTGAAGGCGCGACCCTGCTCAAGATCATCGGCCGCGTCCGCTGCAATGTCGTCATCTCTGGTGGTACCGGCTCGGGCAAGACCACGCTTCTCAATTGCCTGACGAGCTTCATCGACAAGGATGAACGCGTCATCACCTGTGAGGACACCGCCGAACTGCAACTGCAGCAACCGCATGTGGTGAGGCTGGAAACGCGCCCGCCGAATATCGAAGGTGAAGGCGAGATCACCATGCGTGATCTGATCAAGAACTGCCTTCGTATGCGGCCTGAACGTATCATCGTCGGCGAAGTGCGTGGACCGGAGGTTTTCGACCTTCTTCAGGCGATGAACACCGGCCATGACGGATCGATGGGGACGCTCCACGCCAATACGCCGCGGGAATGCCTCAGCCGTATCGAATCGATGATCGCCATGGGCGGGTTTACCCTGCCGGCAAAGACGGTACGCGAAATCATCTCGGGCTCTATCGATATCGTCATTCAGGCCCAGCGCCTTCGCGACGGCTCACGCCGGATAACGCAGATCACCGAAGTGATCGGCATGGAAGGCGACGTCATCGTGACCCAGGATCTGATGCGATACGAAATAGACGGCGAAGACGCGCATGGCAAGCTGATCGGCAAGCATGTCTCCACGGGCATCAGCAAACCTCATTTCTGGGATCGCGCGCGCTATTATGGCGAGGAAAAACGCCTGGCCACCGCACTCGACGAGATGGAAAAGACGTCATAGAGCAAGTCTTGTTTAAACGGAATCGTCTGACGTGCTCTAACTCTTTGTTTCTGCGAATTTTCCGGACGGAAAACCGCTACGCAATTTTACTGGAAATGCTCTAAGGAAGGCGACTGCCATGGACCCCACAATCCTGTTACTGGCCGCACTTGTCGCTATTTCGGCAGGGGCGCTTGCTTATGCCTTCCTCTTCCAGCAGATCGAGGTCGAGAAAAAGACCACTAGTCGCGTCAAGCGGGTCAAGGCCGCCGAAACGGATCACGCAAACATCAAGGCCGCGCGGGACAGGGTCCAGGAACTTGGCAAACGCCGCAAGTCCATGCAGGACAGCCTGCGGGAAATGGAAAAGAAACAAAGCGAAAAGGCGAAGAAAGCAAAGAATGTCGGTCTGCGCGAAAAGCTGGTTCAAGCGGGACTGCAACTTTCTGTCCGGCAGTTCCACCTTCTGAGCGCAGGCGCGGCTGCTTTCTCCGTCGTCATTGCGCTTCTTTATGGCCTGTCGATGCTTATCGCTCTGCTCATAGGAGCCGTCGTGGCCTTGGGACTGCCGCGATGGGTATTGGCATTTATACTCAAGCGCCGGCAGAAAAAATTCCTCGAGGAATTTCCAAATGCGCTGGATGTCATGTGCCGGTCGATCAAATCCGGATTGCCGCTCAACGACGCCGTGCGACTGATTGCTTCAGACGGTCAAGAACCAGTCAAGACGGAATTCCAGCGCGTCATCGACGCGCTACAGGTCGGCATCGGCATTCCGCAGGGGATCGAGCGCATGATGCTGACCGTGCCGCTTTTCGAAGTGAGCTTCTTCAGCACCGTGATCAACATTCAGGCGCAGGCGGGCGGCAATCTTTCGGAGGCTCTTTCCAATCTTTCGAAAGTTCTGCGTGAACGCAGGAAAATGCGTGCCAAAGTCAACGCGTTATCGATGGAGGCGAAGGCCTCGGCAGTTATTATTGGCGCGCTGCCTTTCATCGTCATGCTGCTGGTGCATTTCACCTCGCCCGACTATCTGTCGGTGCTCTTCACCGACATGCGTGGGCACATCATTCTGGGGGTGTCGGCATTATGGATGCTGATCGGGATTTTCATCATGCGCCAAATGATCAATTTCGACATATGAGGGCACGACCATGACAGGAAGCCTCTTTTCCAGCCTGACGGACCCGCAAACGATCATTGCCATTCTCGTCACCCTTGCGGTTTTCGCGACCCTCTATACGCTCATCATGCCACTCTTTGAGCGAAAAGACTTCGCCAAGCGCATGAAAGCCGTGTCATCGGAGCGCGATCTCATTCGCAGTCGCGAGCGTGAGCGCCTCGCCGCCGCCACTAGGGACGGCAAGGCCTCCCTGCGTGGCAATAATAATAAATCGGCGCGCCGCATCGTCGAAAAATTCAACCTTCAGGAAGCGCTTGCCGACAAGAACACGATGAACAAGCTGCGCGCTGCGGGTTTTCGTTCACAGAATGCGCTCAACACATTTCTTGCCGCCCGGTTCGTGCTGCCATTCGTTTTTCTGGCCCTGGCCTTTACCTGGGTTTTCGTTCTCGGAAACCTCGCCGATAAGGCTTTCGTCGTCCGGCTGATGGCAGTGCTCATTTTCGGTTATCTGGGTTTTTACGCACCCAATATCTATGTTTCCAACGCCATGAACAAGCGGCAGGCCTCGATCAGGCGCGCTTGGCCGGATGCGCTTGATCTGATGCTGATCTGCATCGAATCCGGTGTGTCCATGGAGGCCGCCATGCGTCGTGTTGCGGAAGAAATGGGTGAGCAGTCGCCCGAACTGGCGGAGGAAATGATGCTGACGACAGCGGAGCTTTCCTTCCTTCAGGACCGGCGCATCGCACTTGAGAATTTTGGCATGCGCACGCAGCTGGACGGCGTCAAAAGCGTGGTGCAAGCGCTTATCCAGGCGGAACGATACGGCACGCCATTGGCTCAGGCGTTGCGCGTTCTGGCCCAGGAAGGCCGCGACGAGCGGATGAACGAAGCCGAAAAGAAGGCCGCCGCCCTGCCGCCAAAGCTGACCGTGCCGATGATCATATTTTTCCTGCCGGTGCTCATCGCAGTCGTTCTCGGACCAGCCGGCATTCGCGTCGCCGATACGTTCTGACACGCTAAACGCGCCCGCCCTATAGGCGGTAGCGCGTGATGAGGCGGAGCCGTGAAATTATCTGCGATCTGGCATTGATGGACGTGCCTGAACCCGCATCAGCCTGCTGGCTTGTTGTCCTTCTTCGCCAGTTGCTGCCAGGAATTCTGCTGCGATAGCATTGCACGCAGATAACCGAGATTTGCCTGCGCCTGCTGTGGCGAAAGTTCCTGAACCGCGATGCGCTCAGCCTCGGCAAACCGTCCCTGAAGACCCACCACGAGCGCGAGATTCTGGCGAACGCGGCTGTCGGCGCCCGGCTGGGCGATGGCCGATTGCAGATATGTCTCGGCGGTACGGGGATCGCTCGACAGGACATAGGACATGCCAAGGTTCGAGAGCACACTTGGATCGTTCGGTTTGAGATCGAGTGCCTGTCGGTATTTTGTGCGGGCCTCGTTCGACCTGCCAAGCTGGTCGAGCACGGCACCTTCGGCAGAATACAGCCGCCAGTCTGGACGATCAGGCGTCTGTGCTCTCTGGATGGTTGAAAGGGCCTGTTCGAGCTGGCCTGATGCTGCCTGCGCCTTGCCATAGGCGGCAAGCACCTCGCGGTCGGCCGGATTGGCGATGGCGATCTGCTGCATGACCGCGAGCGCCTGCGTGTTCTTGCCGGTCATCATCAGCACGTTGGCATAATTCATGCCGACTGACCTGTCCTTCGGGCTGCGTTCATAGGCCTTGCCGGCCGTCTCTTCCGCCTGCCGGAGCTGGTCCATGTTCATGTGGTCATAGGAGCGTGTGGCCGCAGGAATGGAGCCGGTGGATATGCGATCCGGCTTGTTGGTGCTCGCGCATCCGGAAACGGCGAAAACCAGCGCTGCGAGACATGCTCCCCGCAGTAAGCCTGTCCGACCTGTCTCGCTCAAAGAAAAAGCAGTCATGGCAGTGCTCCCGCCCAAGAATTATCGATCTTGCGCCCGACATACGACAGACTCACATGACGCAACTTTCGCTTAAGCAATAATCTGTTAACCCTAACAGAGCGTTAATCGCACCGATTCTCGACAGTTACGAAAGCAGACCATGGCGCCCTATCAGTTCATCGAACGCCCGACACCTTTCAGCTCCAAGGCTGGCAGCACCCTGCCGGTTTTCGCCGTGACGCCAGCCCATATCGAACAGGGTGCCATCGATCCTGTTGCTCTGGACTGGGCGAAAAAAGCGGGTTTCAAGGCCGAAGCAGGCGCCGTATTGCTTGTTCCCTCTTCCGATGGTTCGCTGGGTGGCGTTCTTCTCGGCCTTGGCGGCAATCCCTCCGAAATCCCGTTCATAACCGGAAAACTGGCCCGCGAGCTGCCCGAAGGCGAGTGGCATATTGAAACCGCGCCATTGACGGCCAATCGGCTGGCTCTCGGTTTCGGCCTCGGCAGCTACCGCTTCGACAAATACAAGACAACCAAAACCAGCGGGGCCAAGCTTCTCATTCCGCAGGATGCCGAAGATGGCGAGATCAAGCGCGTTCTGGCCGGCGTCTTCCTCGCCCGCGATCTCATCAATGTTCCGGCCAACGATATGGGACCGGACGAGCTTGAGATCGCCTTCCGCAGCCTTGCCGCACACTACAAGGCAAAGGTGGGCGTCATTACCGGCGACGATCTGCTGAAGGAAAACTTCCCGCTCATCCATGCCGTCGGCCGCGCCAGCGAAAGCGCACCGCGCCTTCTGGAAATGAACTGGGGCAAGAAGGGAAATCCCCGCCTGACCCTCGTTGGCAAGGGTGTCTGCTTCGATACTGGTGGTCTCGATATCAAGCCAGCCGCCTCCATGGCGCTGATGAAGAAGGACATGGGTGGTGCGGCCAATGTTCTCGGTCTCGCGCTGATGATCATGGACGCGAAACTGCCGGTCAATCTTCGCGTCCTCGTGCCCGCCGTCGAAAACTCCATTTCCGCCAACGCCTTCCGTCCCGGTGACATCTACAGGAGCCGCAAGGGCCTGACGGTACAGATCGACAATACGGATGCGGAAGGCCGTCTCGTTCTGGCCGATGCGCTGGCCTATGCAGACGAGGATGCGCCGGACCTGATGATTGACATGGCAACGCTCACGGGTGCCGCCCGCGTTGCTCTCGGCCCGGATCTGCCGCCCTTCTATACCGATGACGACGATCTGGCCCACGATATCGCGGAAGCAAGCATCGATACCGACGATCCCCTGTGGCGCATGCCGCTCTACATGGGGTACGACAAGGATATCCGCTCACGCGCGGCCGATATCACCAACGCGCCATCAGGCGGCATGGCAGGATCGATCACCGCCGCTTTGTTCCTGAAGCGTTTCGTCACCAATACGAAAAAATGGGCACATTTCGATATTTACGGCTGGTCCTTGAGCGAAAGGCACCATTCATCGATCGGCGGTGAGGCTCAAGGTATCAGAGCACTCTTCCATTACATCACACACCAGTTTGCGAAGTAAATCGGTACCTCGGTTGATCTGACTTGCCCACGGGCGCTTCGTTAAGCGGAGCGCCCGGCCTTAATCAAACCAGAACCTTCTGTTCCTTGAGATCTTCCTCACCAAAGAACTTCAGATAACGCTCCACCTCGGATCGTTCGCCTGTCGCTTTTTGCGGATTATCGGAGAGTTTCACGGCTGGCCGACCATTGGCGTCGCTGACCTTGCAGACAATGGAAATCGGCTTCAAGCTGGCGATGGTCTTCGGCGCGCAACCGGCGAAATCATTGGTCAGATTGGTGCCCCAGCCGAAGCTCATGCGCACCCGGCCTTCGAAATGCCTGTATGTATCGACGATGGCATCGACATCGAGACCATCTGAGAAAATCAGCATCTTCTTGCGGGGGTCACGGCCCATCTTCTGCCACCACTCGATGATCTTTTCCCCGCCTTCGATCGGCGGCGCGCTGTCGGGACGGAAGCCCGTCCAGTCCGCCACCCATTCCGGCGCGTTGCGCAGAAAGGCCGCCGTGCCAAAAGCATCGGGCAGCACGATCAGCAGATTGCCGCCGTAAAGCCGGTTCCAGTCCTTCAGAACCTGATAGGGCGCTGCGGCCAATTCCTCGTTGGTCTGCGCCAGCGCCGCAACCACCATCGGCAATTCATGCGCATTGGTGCCGACGGCCTCGAGGTCGGAATCCATGGCGAGAAGGACATTGCTCGTGCCGGTGAAGGCAGGGCCGATGCCTTCCTTCAGCGCCTCGACGCACCAGCGCTGCCACAGAAAACTGTGGCGGCGACGGGTGCCGAAATCGGAAATTCGCAGGCCCGGCAGTTCCCGCAACCGTTCGACCTTTTCCCACATCTTGGCCTTTGCGCGGGCGTAGAGAACATCCAGCGTGAAATAACCAAGCGAGCGCATTGCGCTGCGCGAGCGTAGCTCATTGATGATCGCCAGTGCCGGGATTTCCCAGAGTGTCGTATCCATCCAGCGGCCGTGGAAATTCAGCTCATATTGCCCGTCGCGCTTGAAAAGCTCGTATTCGGGCAGTTGGTAGCTCGAAAGCCAGGAGAGGAATTCAGGCTCGAAGATTTGCGAGCGGCCGTAGAAGGTGTTACCCGCAAGCCAGATGTTTTCCTTCTTGGAGAGGCGCAGGGTACGCGCGTGATCGAGCTGCTCGCGCAGTTCCATCTCGTCGATCTCTTCCGCCAGCCGCACCGTCTTCGTGCGGTTGATGAGCGAAAACGTCGCGTCGACTTCCGGATAGAGTTTCCAGATCATCTGCAACATCAGCAGCTTGTAGAAATCCGTATCGATCAGGCTGCGGACGATCGGATCGAGTTTCCAGGTGTGATTGTGGACACGGGTTGCTATATCGGTCTTCGTCATGCTTGCATTCCCCAGCATCGGCCCAGAACATCGGCAGGGCCGACGTCACCCCGCACCTCGGCAGGTATTATCAACCTGTCATGTCAAAGATTTATCTGAAAAAGCAACAACAAGTCCAGAGTGCGGGCGGCGCAAACGCCGCTTTAAGTCATATTACTTCAGAAGGTCGGGTCGACAGGATTGATGCCGGGATACCAGTCCTTGGAGATGGGATTTCTGCCACCGAAGCTGGAGATGCCGTTCTCATCGGTGCAGCGATAGCCTTGAACCGGCAGACCGCGACTACCGAAAACATCCCGGTATGGGCCGCGGGCATATCCAGTTACACCAAGTTCGCTATGGCAATTGTAACGCACCTTGGGCTGTAGCGTTCGCGGGTCCTTGACACCCGGCAGGTTCGCATAGGCATCTGGAGCCGGAGCAAAACCATTCTGAAAAACGGTCTGCGCCTGCGCGGAAGCGCTCATTAACACCGCTGCCAGGATCGCTGCCAATCGTGTTGCCATTTTTGTGTTCATCGATGCCGGTCCCGTACCATCATTCAACCGATGTAGGCTTTCGGCTGTGGTCGCACAAAGGGCGAGGCAGGCACAATTTCGTGAAGCCGCCGCCTCAGCCTTCCAGACGCCGGAAAGCCGTCGGCTTTTCGTAAAGCCAGCCGATGCGCTCGATGGCCTCATTGAGATTTTCGCGTGCAACATTCATCGTGTGGCCATTGGCATGCAGCAGCGTCTCTTCGTTTTCCATTAGCCCGACATGGCCCTTCCAGAAAACCAGATCGCCGCGGCGCAATTCATCGCGTTCTATTTCCACGCCGAGCGATTTAACCTGCATGTCGGTATCGCGCAGAACCCGTCGGCCCGTCATCGCCATGGACAATTGCACGAGGCCCGAGCAATCGATGCCAAAGCCGGAGCGGCCGCCCCAGAGATAAGGTGTCTCGATAAAGCGCAAGGCCACCGCAACATAGTCCTCTTCGAGAGCGGCATCGACTGGTCGGCAATGGGCGGCGATTATGCCCTCGCCTCTTTCGGTCAGCAGATAGCGGGTGCCGCGTGTCTCGGCCTCACCAACGATCCGGACCATGCTGCCCATGGAAATGGCTGCGACCGGCGGTTTGCGCAATTCGGCGGAAGGATAGAGGAAGGTGCGTGGCGCAACCACCTGGTGGGTAACGGCAACGACATCGCCGATTGCCGTCTCCGGCACGTAACCGGCATAACCATCAGCATCCGCCTGCACCCAGGCCCAGCCATTCGCCCGGTCGAAAATGCGCACGGTTTCACCAAACAGCAGCTCCGTATCGATGCCGGCGGCAAGGTCAGGCGTTGGCCGCAGGCCAATAACCGGCACCGCGATCTGGGCTGGCGAACCGCTGACGAAACGCTCGGCCTGAACCACGCCTTGCAGTTTCTCATCGGCCAGATCGGAGCGGAAGACATTCAGGCGGCGGTCGAGCATCATGGTTTCACATCCAGAGGTTAGATCTTGCGTGCCTGATCAATAATCAGATCGCCGAATTTTTCCAGATAGAGCGCACCTGCCACGGTGCGTTTTATCACGACATTGCGCTTGTCCCGTTCGTCCCGCACCCTGTCAACCAGCCCGAGCGCTCCCAGACTGTCGAGTGCGCGGGTGATGACCGGTTTGGTCACGCCCAGCAAGGCGGCGAGGCCCCGGACTGTATGTGGCGGCGGCACGAGGTATATCTGCAGCAGGATTGTAGTCTGGCGCAAGGTCAAATCCGGCGCATCGGCCGTGACCTGCGCAGCAGATACGCGATGCCAAAGCCCCAAGGCCTCCGTAGGCGAAAGTTCTGCAGGCAAACCGGTAACCTTCCAGTCGTTATCCCACCGTTTTCATTCAACGGAGCGGAAAACTCAAGAAGCATACCGCACAAACAGAACCGCCGCGCCTTCGCAGATCATAAAAGATCGCGCGGCGCGGCGGTGTTGTTTAAACCCGTTTGTCGGGCCTTTAATGTCCCCTCTGGACTTGCAAGATGAGATGCAGGAAGCGTGCCAGTTTTACCGCAGTGCACAAATACGAGCAAAAACAGATGCTTGGGGTATAATTCCGATGTTATGTTCAAATTTTCCGCAAGGCGAAAATAGCAACAAAAACAGGCAATCAGCAATTCAGTGCTTAAAAACTGCCTTCCGCCGTAACAGCGGAAGGCTGGGATCGTGATGGGTCAGATTTCCGCACCGCGAGCGGCATCGGTCGCATCTGCATTGTGCCGCCGGTTATGTCGGATGGACGACCAGAGCGAAATGCCGATCAGGGTCGCGCCACCAAGGCCGGTGATGACCTCTGGAATGTGGAACATCGTCTGCACGTACATGATGACGGACAGGATGAGGATCGCGTAGAAAGCGCCGTGTTCCAGATAGCGGTATTCGGCGAGCGTTCCCTTTTCCACCAGCATGATCGTCATCGAGCGCACGTACATGGCGCCGATACCGAGGCCGATGGCGATGATGAACAGGTTCTGCGTCAGCGCAAAAGCACCGATGACGCCATCGAAGGAGAAGCTTGCATCGAGCACTTCGAGATAGAGAAACGCACCGAAGCCGCCTTTTGCAGCGCCTTCGAGCACTTCCTGGCTACGATCGAGAATACCGCCGACGACTTCCACCAGCAGGAAGGTCAAAAGACCCCAGATTGCCGCATGGAAAAAGGTGTTGGCCGCAACCGGACCAAGCTCCGGATTGTCGCTGGCGCCGATGATACGAGAGAAGGCCAGCATGACGACCAGCACGAAGGCGATCTCGATACCCTTGACGGAGGAATAGACCGCAGCCTTTTCCTCGATCCAGCGCACCCAGTGCACGTCCTTTTCATGGTCGAAGAAGAAGTTGAGACCGACCATCATCAGGAAGGTACCGCCAAAAGCAGCGATCGGCAGATGGGCGTCACGCATGATTTCTGCATAACGTTCCGGCTGCGTGGCCGCCATGACGAGCGCCGTCCAGGGGCCGACATTGGCGGCAACGACCACGATCAGCAGCGGGAAGACGATACGCATGCCGAAAACGGCAATCAGAATACCCCAGGTCAGGAAGCGATGCTGCCAGACTGGCGTCATCTCTTTCAGCTTGTTGGCGTTGACGATGGCGTTGTCGAAGGAAAGCGAAATTTCCAGCACGGCAAGCACCGCACAAATGAAGAAGATCGTCGCTGTTCCACTGACAGTTCCGGTCATTTCCCAGCCGAGATAGCCGCCAAGGATCAGACCGACGATGGTGACGATAAAAGCCCACTTGAAGTAGGAAAGTGTGGTTTTCTGGGCGGCGCTCATGTCCGGTTACCTCCGGTAACGAGAGCGATTGCGGAACGACGCAGGACGTCGGGCCGCACGCAGAAAGCACGCGCGCGAAGCACATTCAGGTTTTTCATAGTTTTTAATCCGCCGGCCAATTTTTGCAGGCGGTACCGACATCACGAGAGCGCCGTAAAACTCTCGCCAGAGGGGCCCGGCACCTTTGTTTCCTCTGCCCTTGCGAGACATATGATCGCAGGACCCTCTCTTACTCCTCGAAGATCACCTCTTCGTCAAGTCCCGTGATGATTTCGGCGGCAACATCACGGGTAAACAGAGGAAATGCCTAGTCCGCAGCCAGTATATCCACCTTTTCGCGACCGCGTTTGAGCGTATTTTCACGGAAGAAAATATAAAGGCCGGAAAGAACGATCAGGCCCGCACCGACTACGATACTGGTCTGCGGCACATCACCAAAGAACAGCCAGCCAAAGACCACCGCCCAGAGCAGCAATGTGTATTGCAGCGGCGCGACGGTCGCGGCGTCCGCGAGCTTCAGAGCGCGGTTGACCAGCACATGCGCCGCCATGGCGACCACGCCGAGCAGGCCGAGGAAAGCGAGATCGAAACCGGACTGGACCGGCAACCAGCCCGACGGCGTGACGAACACCGCAACGAGGCCCGCAAGCCCCGCACCGATGATCTGCCAGAAAGCGAGCACCGTATCAGGCGTGTTGCGTAGCTGGCGTCCGGACAACATCATGAAGGCGAAGGCGGCGCTGCCGAGAATGGAAAACAGTGCGGCCGAGGTGAGGCTTGCCGAGCTTGGCTGCAAGGCAATGAGAACACCGACGAAACCAATGGCGATGGCCGTCCAGCGACGCCAGCCGACCTTTTCTCCCAGGAGAAACGGCGATAGAGCCGCCACATAAATGGGGGCGGCGAGCCAGTAGGTCATCACGTCTGCCAGCGGCAGGGCAGCGACTGCGAAATAGAAACAGAAAAGCTCGGCGGTGGAGAAGAATACTCGCGCCACCTGAAGAGACGGTCGCTCGATTTTCATGAGGCCGGAAAGACCGCCTTTCCACACGATCGGAACCAGAATGACAAGGGCAGCGACGCTGCGGATGAGGATCACCTGCCCCTGGCTGTAGGTCGAAACCAGCCATTTTCCCATAGCGTCGTTCAACGCGAAAAGCAGCATTCCAAGCAGCATGACGGCCACGCCGAGGCCAGTCGGCGAAAGCTTTCGTAATATATTCGGCATGTCAGGTTCCGTTCTCTCCCAATGGCTGCATTGGTCGTTCAGCCAGCCCTCGTTTGTCAAGCCCGAAGCGGGAGGAGTCGCGTATTAATAGTACTAATAAATCGGCAATTTCGATGTCACGCGAACATGCGCTTCTCTTCGGCAACGAGTTCCTGGAGAAAATCGACCACCGTGCGCACGCGGACCAACTGACGGGCGGATTCGTGATAGGCCGTCCAATAGGACCGACTTATGCTCATATGCGGCATGATCCGCAGAAGTTCGGGATATTGTCCGGCAATGTAATTGTGCAGGATGCCGATACCGGCGCCCGAGCGCACCGCCTCGGTCTGACCGGTGGCGCTGGATATTTCAAAGGCGGCGTCCCAGTCGCGCATGATCTCGCCGGTATAGTTCAGAGAAGGCGAGAAGATCAGATCCTCGACGTAGCCGATGCGCCGATGGCGCTTGAGTGTTTCCACATCCGCCGGCGTTCCATATTCGGAGAGATAGGACTTCGATGCGTAAAGCCCCAGCGAATAGTCGGTGAGCTTGGAAAACATCAGCCTACCCTGTTCCGGCCGCTCGATGGTGATGGCGATATCGGCCTCTCGCTGCGACAGGGAAAAGGAGCGCGGAACCGGCACGAGCTGGATTTTTAGGTCGGGATAACGCGCGGTCAGCCGGCCAAGCCGTGGCGCAAGAAAAGAAACCCCGAGACCATCGGGCGCGCCGATGCGCACCGTTCCCGCCACTGCCGTATCGACACGACCGAGATTTGCCTGCGCATTCAGCATTTCGGTTTCCATGCGCTCGGCGGCGCCCAAAAACAGCTGACCTTCTTCGGTCAGTTCGCAACCGTTCGTCCGGCGGATGAATAATTGGGTCTTCAGTGCCTGCTCCAGCGACGTCAATCGTCGCGAAAGCGTTGCGTGGTTGAGGCCGAGCCGTTTCGATGCGGCAAGGATCTGCCCGGAGCGGGCAACGGCGAGGAAGATGCGGACGTCATCCCAATTCATGGTTTGCTGCGCAGCATTATGGGTTCGACATCAAGCAAGGTCAGCGACGTCACCATTCCTGCCACACCCTCTTTGTATTTCAGAAAATGCGGCGTTTGCAGATGCGCTTCATATGCCGCCCGGTCCGCGTAGACTTCGAGGATGCGAATCTTTTCCGGACTGCCTTTAATTGCCACCGCATTTAATGCAAGCACACCAATTTCCAGGCTGACCGAAGCTTCGATCTCTTCTGCAAGCAGTCTGCGATAGGCATCCAGCTGGGTTGGATCGATTTGGATTTCAGCCATCCGCACGACCGGTTCATCGCTCATCAAGCTTCTGACCTTCTGTTGACCGGCGAACGTGTGGGTGTCGGAAATCCGCCGCTACCCTCAAAATGCTCGCCTTGCTTCAATTTACGCACAACGGTTTCTTATCTGAGTTCATTGATTTGTACAAATTCAAGTGCAATGCTGCACCCATCAAAAAATCGCGGAGGAAAGCCCCATGAGGGAAATCGGTCATTTCATCAACGGCAAGCATGTGTCCGGCACAAGTGGCCGCACATCTAACGTCTACAACCCGGCAACCGGCGAAGTGCAGGCGACTGTCGCGCTTGCCAGCGACGCCGAGCTGCGCGCTGCCGTGGAAAGCGCAAAAGCGGCACAGCCGAAGTGGGCCGCCACCAACCCGCAGCGCCGCGCCCGCGTTTTCTTCAAGTTCGTCGAACTTCTGAACCGCGACATGAATGAGCTGGCGGTGCTGCTTTCCAGCGAGCACGGAAAGACCGTCGAAGATTCCAAGGGCGATATCGTGCGCGGCCTCGAAGTCTGCGAATTCGTCTGCGGCATTCCGCATCTGCAGAAGGGTGAGTTCACCGAGGGCGCAGGTCCCGCCATCGACATGTATTCGATCCGCCAGCCGGTCGGCATCGGTGCGGGCATCACGCCGTTCAACTTCCCCGGCATGATCCCAATGTGGATGTTTGCGCCGGCAATCGCCTGCGGCAACGCCTTTATCCTCAAGCCTTCCGAGCGCGATCCGTCCCTGCCGATCCGCCTTGCCGAACTGATGATCGAGGCAGGTCTTCCGGCCGGCATCCTCAACGTCGTCAATGGTGACAAGGGCGCTGTCGACGCCATCCTGACCGATCCGGATATCGGCGCGGTTTCCTTCGTCGGCTCGACGCCGATTGCCCGCTACGTCTACGGTACTGCCGCCATGAACGGCAAGCGCGCACAGTGCTTCGGCGGCGCGAAGAACCACATGATCATCATGCCTGATGCCGATCTCGATCAGGCCGTGAACGCCCTGATGGGCGCCGGTTACGGTTCGGCCGGCGAACGCTGCATGGCTGTGTCGGTTGCGGTTCCGGTTGGCGAAGAAACGGCCAACCGTCTCGTTGAAAAGCTCATCCCGCAGATCGAAGCACTGAAGATCGGCCCCTACACCGACGACAAGGCCGATATGGGCCCGCTCGTTACCAAGGAAGCCCAGACGCGCGTCAAGAGTCTGATCGACAGCGGTGTCGAGCAGGGCGCGAAACTGCTGGTCGATGGCCGCGACTTCAAGCTCCAGGGTTATGAAGACGGCTATTTCGTCGGTGGCTGCCTGTTCGACCACGTCACCCCTGACATGGACATCTACAAGACGGAAATCTTCGGACCTGTTCTCTCCGTCGTTCGCGCCAAGAACTACGAAGACGCGCTGGAACTGCCGATGAAGCATGAATATGGCAACGGTGTTGCGATCTACACCCGTGACGGCGATGCTGCGCGTGACTTCGCCAGCCGCATCAATATCGGCATGATCGGCATCAACGTTCCGATCCCTGTTCCGCTCGCCTACCACTCCTTCGGCGGCTGGAAGGCCTCAAGCTTCGGCGATCTCAACCAGCATGGAACGGATTCGATCAAGTTCTGGACGAAGACCAAGACGATCACCTCGCGCTGGCCGTCCGGCATCAAATCGGGTGCCGAATTCGTCATGCCGACGATGAAGTAAGCAATGCGTCTCTAAACAATGAACCGGCGGGCGATTGACCCGCCGGTATCCTAACCGGTCACAGGCGTGTAAACGGCGTCAATTGGTCGGGCCGTCGTTGAAACCCACTTCGTCCACCAGCTCGGATGCCTGTTTGCGGTGGGCGGCAATATCCGTCAGTGGCAACTTGTCCGGATTGATGGGGCCGAAGCCCTTCACGACATCGGAAGGCTCCGCGCCGGGCAGCACCGGGTATTCGAAGACCTGCTTGGCATAGATTTCCTGCGCCTCGCGCGATGCCAGGAATTCCATCAGCTTCAGCGCATTGTCCTTGTTGGGTGCGTATTTGGTCAGCGCCATGCCGGAAATATTCACATGCGTTCCGCGGTCGCCCGCATTGGGGAAGATCACCCGCACCGATCCCGCCCAGACCTTTTCCTCCGGCTCGCGGTCGTTGGTCAGCATCAGGCCGACATAATAGGTATTGCCGAGCGCGATATCGCATTCGCCGGAAAAGATCGATTTGGCCTGGCTGCGGTCTGTTCCATCAGGCTTGCGGGCAAGATTGTTCTTAAGGCCGGTCAGCCATGTCCGGGTATAATCGACGCCATGATGGGCGATCATCGAGGCGATCAGCGCGATATTGTAGGAATGCTGGCCGTCGCGAATGCAGATCTTGCCCTTCCATTTCGGATCGGCAAGCTCTTCATAGGTGATGTCTTTCTGGGTGACCCGCTCCTTTGAGGCATATACCACGCGGCCACGCGTCGTCAGGCCGAACCATTCGCCTTGCGGATCGCGCAGATTGGCCGGGATATCCTTTTCAATGACGGGATCGTTCAGCACCGGCTGTGTGACACCGCCTTCTTTTGCCTCGACAAGCCGGGCAATATCGACCGTCAACAGCACGTCGGCCGGCGAATTGACGCCTTCTGCCTGAATGCGCTCCACCAGACCCTTGTCGAGGAAGAGAACGTTGGCCTCTATGCCTGTTTCTTTCGTGAAGGCATCGAGCAGCGGCTGGATCAACTCGGGCTGCCGGTAGGAATAGACGTTCACCTCGCCGTCCGCAAAAGCAGCGGGCGCGGCCCAGAGGATCGTCAGACCCGAAAAAACGGCAGCGGAAAAACACGATTTCAAGCTTGCCATTGAGAATGCCTCCATTACATTCAGATTCTTGACTTGTTTGTTCATGAATCATCACAGCGGTCAACAAGGCTGTCCGAGAAATATCGGATGGCTGCCAGTTTTTTCAGTTTCTGGAATTGTTCTAAACTGAAAAAGAGACTATATAACTCCACATTGAGAGTTAGGAGACCAGCATGCGTTTGACCAAACAGACCAACTATGCCGTTCGCATGTTGATGTATTGCGCCGCAAATGAAGGCAAGTTGAGCCGCATTCCGGAGATCGCCAGGGCTTATGGCGTATCTGAGCTGTTCCTTTTCAAAATTCTGCAGCCGCTCAACAAGGCCGGTCTGGTGGAAACCGTGCGCGGCCGTAACGGCGGCGTGCGTCTTGGCAAACCCGCTGAGAAAATCAGCCTGTTTGACGTAGTGAAGGTGACCGAAGACAGTTTTGCCATGGCGGAATGCTTCGAGGACGGTGCTGTCGAATGTCCGCTTGTGGATAGCTGCGGCCTCAACTCGGCGCTTCGCAAGGCGCTCAATGCCTTCTTCGATGTGCTGGCGGAATATTCCATCGACGATCTCGTCAAGGCGCGGCCGCAGATCAACTTCCTGCTCGGCATCGACACGGAAATGCCGAAGATCGCCGCCTTGCCGGCCGCCTGATCATCCGATTGCCCAAGCAACAATTGCGCTAGCCCGTGTCCGCAGGTCACGGGCTTTTCTTTTATAGAATACTTCGGAAATGCAATATTTTTGGTCGAGCGTGTTGACGCCAGGAGACGAAGCGGCGCATTTGGTCGCGAGCTTTTTTGAAGCAATCAGCCAGCGTCGCAATGATCATCAAGCCTGAATTCCATACATTTGCACTTACCGCGCTCGTCGGCAGCATGGGTGCGCTGCTTGCCAGTCTCCTTAACGTTCCAGCGCCGTTTCTGTCCGGTCCGGCGCTCGCCGTGACGATTACGGGACTGGCGGGCGTGAAGCTTGGGATTCCCGCCTTCATCCGCAATGCCTGTTTCGTTGTGGTCGGCATTTCGATGGGAACGAGCGTAACGCCGTCGGTGATCGATGCCGCGAAGACATGGCCACTGAGCTTCGTCATCGTGCTCGTTGCAGTCGTCATCATGCTGTATGTCGCCTATTGGATCCTGCATTACGGCTTCGGATACGACAGGACGACGGCAATGCTGGGCGCTTCGCCCGGGCACCTCAGCTATATCATCAGCCTCGGCGCCGAGACGAAAAGCGACCTTGCGACCGTCAGCATCGTGCAAAGCGTGCGAGTGCTGGCGCTGACGCTTTCCGTGCCGCTGATTGTTGAATATTTCGATCTCGTCAGCACGGAACCGCTCATCGCCAATCCACCAATGGGCCTGTTCACACTGGCCCTGACCATTGGCGCGTCGCTTGCGATGGGATGGCTGTTCCTTCGCTGGAGATTTCCCGCAGCCCTGCTGCTGGGCGGCGTCGCGGTTTCCATCGGCACCCATATTACCGGCCTTACCGAGGGCGGCGTTCCGAGCTGGCTCAGCCTGCCGGTCTATGTGCTGATCGGCTGTCTCATCGGCACGCGCTTTTCGAATGTGTCGCTGATGGATGTGCGAAAAGGCTTTCTGGCAGGTTTCGTCGTCACCATCGCCGTGATGGTGATCGCCGGAAGTATCGCCTGGATGATTTCCAACATTACAGACGTTCCGCTCAATGCGGTGATGATCGCCTATTCCCCGGGCGGGCTTGAAACGATGGCGGCGATGGCCGTGATGATGCATGCCGATACCGCCTATGTCGGCTCACATCACGTTCTCAGACTTCTGTTCCTGTCGGTTCTCATGCCGCTCGTCATGGGCAAGGATGCACGCAAGCGGGACGGCGAAATCTAAGCCGGGCCAGCGCCCTCGCCATTCAGGTAAAAAACGCCAATGGCGTTGCAACCATTTGTTCCTCTGGCCGTTCATGTTTCTCCGCAATTGCGGCGGCGATTTTTCGCGTGTTCGACAGGCTGACCCACCGGAGGACTATTCATGAACCGCTTGATGATGTTGACAGGCGCCGGATTTGCGCTTGCCCTTTCTGTTTCCTTCGCTCAGGCGCAGGTGGTGGTGTCGTCTAAGATCGACACGGAGGGTGGCGTTCTCGGCAACATCATCCTCGCCGTGCTGAACAAGAACAATATCGAGACGACGGATCGCATCCAGCTCGGCGCTACCCCGGTCGTCAGAAAAGCGATCACTGCTGGCGAGATCGACATTTATCCGGAATACACAGGCAACGCCGCCTTCTTCTTCTCCAAGGCGGACGACCCGCTCTGGAAAGATGCCGCCAAGGCCTATCAAGAAGCCAAGACACTCGACTATGACGCCAATAAGATCGTCTGGCTGACACCATCGCCCGCAAACAACACCTGGGCGATCGCGCTGCGCAAGGATGTTGCCGACAAGAACAATCTGAAGACGCTTTCGGATTTCGGCAAATACATTGCCGGTGGCGGTGAGGTGGTTCTTGCCGCATCCTCGGAATTCGTCAATTCCGCAGCCGCCCTGCCGGCATTTCAGACCACCTACGGCTTTACCATGAAGCCGGATCAGCTGATCACGCTTTCCGGTGGCGATACGGCTGCCACTATCGCTGCCGCCGCAAATCAGACGAACAATGCCAATGCGGCCATGGTCTATGGCACCGATGGTGGCATAGCGCCGTCCGGTCTTGTCGTGCTTGAGGACGACAAGCATGTGCAGCCCGTCTACCAGCCCGCGCCGATCATTCGCGAGGAAGTTCTGAAAAAGAACCCCAATATCGAGACATTGCTGAAACCCGTTTTCGAAAAGCTGGATCTGGCAACCTTGCAGGAGCTGAACGCCCGCGTGCAGGTGGGGGGCGAACAGGCCAAGGCAGTCGCGACCGACTTCCTGACGAAGAACGGTTTCCTCAAGTAATTGGCAGAGAACCGTTGGGGCGGGATATCGGAAACCATGTGAGGCTTTCACCATCCCGTCCGAACCTATGATCCGGAGGAGCGGAATTTGACGAAATGGCCTGACAAGGTAGGCGTGCTGATTTCGTGCCTGCTTCTCTACGCGCTTGCAGCGTCCCCCTTCATGACATTCCGAGCCAACCGGATCATTCAGGGTGAAACGCGAACGATCTTCGAAGCGCTTCCGGTTGCTGTTGCTACCCTCCTCGTCGCCATCATTGTTGTCGCCGCCTTCATAGCCTTTTTCCGGTTTCCGGCGCGCCTGAAACTCGCCGCTGCGCTGGTCGGTCTCGCGGCACTGGCGATCTTCGTCGGGCAGGCGGCGTCTGCGCTGACACCTGAGGGCAACAGTTTTGCCCGCGTTTCGCCCGCCAGCGGTTTCTGGTTGATGTTTGCAGGGCTTGCATTGCTCGCCGCCGATTGCATTGCACGCCTCCAGCCGAAACCCACTTTGCGGATTTTGCTGTTGCTGGTGGCAACCGGGACGCTTGCGGCGGTCCTGACAAGCGGCCTCTGGGACGATCTCTCCATCATCAAGGAATATACCGGCCGGGCAGATATCTTCTGGACCGAAGCACTGCGGCATGTGGAACTTGCCATCGGGTCGCTGGTTGCAGCCACCCTCGCCGGTATCCCGCTCGGCATTCTCTGTTACAAGGTCGAGCGTTTGCGCTCCGGTCTACTGAACGCTCTCAATATCGTCCAGACCATTCCCTCCATCGCGCTTTTCGGCCTTTTGATCGCGCCACTCGGATGGATGGCAGCCAATGTGCCGGGTGCGGCGAAGATCGGCATCGCCGGCATCGGCATGGCGCCGGCCTTCGTGGCGCTATTTCTCTATTCGCTGCTGCCCGTTGTCTCCAATACGGTGGTCGGCCTGTCCGGCGTTTCGCAGGCAGTGCGGGAAGCCGCGCGCGGGCTTGGCATGACGCCACTGCAAAGGCTGCTGCGGGTGGAGTTTCCGCTCGCCATGCCCGTCATCCTCACCGGCATCCGTATCGTACTGGTGCAGAATATCGGTCTTGCGACCATCGCAGCTCTGATCGGCGGCGGTGGATTTGGCGTTTTCGTGTTTCAGGGCATAGGGCAGACCGCGATGGACCTCGTACTGCTCGGCACCGTGCCGACCGTTCTGCTCGGCTTCGCCGCCGCGATTACGCTCGACGCCCTTATCGACAGCAATCTCTTCAGCACAGGCGGAAGGCAAAAGGCATGATCGAGATCGACACCATCACGAAACGATATGGCGATACGGTCGTGGTCGACCAGGTCTCCCTGACTGTGGCGCCGCGCACCGTCACCGTCATCGTCGGCACTTCCGGGTCAGGAAAAACCACGCTGCTGCGCATGATAAACCGGCTGGTGGAGCCGACTTCCGGCACTATCCGCATCGACGGAGACGATGTGAGCACCATGCCGGGCTACAAGCTGCGCCGTCAGATCGGCTATGCCATTCAGGGCCATGGGTTGTTCCCGCATCGCACCGTGGCGGAGAATATCGCGACGGTTCCGCAGCTCATCGGCTGGGACCGCAAGCGCATCGATGCGAAAATCGACGCGCTGATGCAGCTCTTCCAGCTGGATCCGGCGCTTTATGCCAACCGCTTTCCGCATGAGCTTTCAGGCGGCCAGCAACAGCGTGTCGGCGTGGCGCGCGCGCTTGCGGCCGAGCCGAACATTCTTCTGATGGACGAACCTTTCGGTGCACTGGACCCGGTTATTCGCGCAAAGGCCCAGAACGATCTTCTCGATATCCAGAAGAAGCTCGGTGTCACCATCGTTCTTGTCACGCATGATATGGACGAGGCCTTTCACCTGGCGGATCGTATTGCCGTTATGGACAAGGGCCGTATCGTTCAGGACTGCCCGCCGGCCGAGCTGGTGCTGAAACCGGCAACGAATTTCGTCCGCACCATGATCGGCGAAAACGAGCGCGCCCTGAAACTTCTATCCGTCCTGTCGGTTGCAGACGTCGTGGAGCCGGGAAGCGCCGAAGGCGAACCTTTGAATGAACATACCAGCCAGCGCGACGCCCTGTCTGCAATGTTGTGGGCGGGCTGCGATACCTTGCCGGTGCTGAAAGACGATGGCAAACCCGCAGGTATCGTACGGCGCGATGTTCTCCTCCAGCGGGCTGCCGGAACCCCATGAAAAATGCCGCTTCGTTTTTCGCCCCCGGGCTTCTGGTGCTGGCGCTAATCGCCTTTCTCGCGGCGCCGCAGGTTTTCGCACCGATATTCCGCCCTCTTGTGCAGACCAATGCGCCTGCGATCTACACGCAGGCCAATCTGCTTTCCCTGACACTGTCGCATCTGACCATTGTCGCAATCGCAACGGGGCTCGCCACGCTGGTGGCGGGGGCCCTTGCGGTTCTCGTCACCCGCCCTTTCGGCGCGGATTTTCTGCCGCTATCGCGCAGCATCGTCAATATCGGCCAGACCTTTCCCCCGGTGGCGGTGCTGGCGCTTGCCGTGCCGATGATCGGTTTTGGCGAGAAACCGACGCTCATTGCGCTGTTTCTCTATGCGCTTCTACCGGTTTTCGAAAATACGCTGACAGGGCTGACCACGCTGCCGCCAACCGTCATGGATGCCGCAAAGGGCGCCGGCATGACCGGCTGGCAACGGCTCGTCAAAGTGGAGCTGCCACTTGCCCTTCCGGCGATCCTCGCAGGCATCAGGCTTTCGGCGGTGATCAGCCTTTCAACAGCAACTATCGGTTCCACGGTCGCGGCCCGCACGCTCGGAGAGGTGATCATCGCCGGCCTGCAATCCAACAATCTCGCCTTCATCCTTCAGGGCGGATTGATCGTCGCTGTGCTGGCAATCCTGATCCACGCCAGCTTTTCTGCACTGGAAAAGGCAGCGGCCCGCAAAACCGGGCACTGACAAATGCAAGCTCCTCATTTTTATGTTCCCGACATCCGCCGCGCATGTTAGGGGCTGACCGTCGAAACAGAAACATTCGAGGTTCGGGTGACAAAGGCAATCGTCGTGATGGGAGTGAGCGGCTCTGGCAAGTCCACGGTCGCAGAGGAACTGGCGGAAAAACTGGGCATTGCCTTTATTGAGGGCGACAAGCTTCACCCGAAATCCAATGTCGACAAAATGTCAGAGGGCATTCCGCTGACCGACGAAGATCGCTGGCCCTGGCTCGATCTGATTGGCGCAGAACTGCGCAAGGGAAACGAAAATAACGGTGTCGTCGTTTCCTGCTCGGCGCTGAAGAAAATCTACCGCGACCGCCTTCGCGAGGCTACCGGTGGCCCGCTCGCTTTCGTCTATCTGGACGGCAGCCTGGAACTTCTCAGCAGGCGTATGGGCGAACGCAAGGGCCACTTCATGCCGCTCTCGCTGCTCCAGACCCAGCTTGCCACGCTGGAAGTGCCGACGGGCGAACCCGGCGTCGTAAGCGTCAGCATCGACGCCACGCCGGAGGAAATTACCGCAAACGCACTTTCGGGCCTGAAAGCGGTGATTTTTTAAAATCCGAGCCTGTCGCGCAGGCCGTACCACCATGCACCAAGCACGGTCAGCGGCACGCGGAACGTCTTACCGCCCGGGAACGGATAATTCGGCAGGGAACTCCAGACATCGAAACGCTCTGCGTGGCCTGCAACGGCCTCGCCCAATATCTTGCCGAGCAGATGCGTGGTGGTGACACCGTGGCCGCTGTCGCCATGCGAAAAATAGACATTGTCCGACAGTTTGCCCATATGCGGGATGCGCGTCAGCGTCAGCGCGAAATTGCCGCTCCAGGCAAAATCGATCTTCGTCTTTTCCAGTTGCGGGAAAGTCTTCAGCATATTCGGACGGATTACCCCGGTCAGATCCGCCGGATCGCTGCCGCCATAACCGATACCACCGCCATAAAGCAGGCGGTTGTCGGAGGTGCGGCGATAATAATCGAGAATATAATTGGCATCCTCGACGCAATAATTGGCTGGCAGGAGTTGCTCGATCAGATCGGCATCAAGCGGCTCTGTCGCCATGACCTGGCTTGAGACCGGCATCATCCGGTCGCCGATTTCCGGCAGCAGCTTGCCGAGATAGGCATTGCCGCAGACGAGAACATATTTCGCCTTCACGCTGCCCGTCGCCGTGCGCACGACAGGGTTTACGCCCTGCTCCAGCGAAATGACCCTCGAATTTTCGAATATGCGCGCACCGAGACTTTCGGCCGCCGCGGCTTCCCCCTGCACCAGATTGAGCGGATGGATGTGGCCGCCGAAACGGTCGATCATGCCGCCGGCATAACGATCGGTCCGCACGTATTTTCCGACATCGGCTTTGGAGACCATCTCAAGCCCGCCATGGCCGTGTTTTTCCCAATGGGCCTTGTGGGCCTCCATCTCGCGAATCTGTTTCGTCGTGAAGGCCGCAAAGAAACCGCCATCGACGAGATCGCAATCGATAGCGTATTTCGAAATGCGGCTGCGGATGATCTCCCCGCCTTCCAGCGACATTTCGCCGAGTTTCACCGCCTTGTCGTGGCCGTAACGACTGGCGATTGTTTCGAGGTCGCGGCTATAGCCATTGACGATCTGGCCGCCATTGCGCCCCGACGCGCCGAAGCCGACCCGCACGCCTTCCAGCACGATAACGGAATAGCCGCGTTCGGAAAGTTCGAGTGCTGCGGAAATCCCGGTAAACCCGCCACCGATGACGCAGACATCCGCTTCCATTGCGCCTTCAAGCGTTGGCCGCACGGATTTGACATTGGCGGAGGCCGCATACCAGGAGGATGTGTGGCCGGGATTGGGAATAGTCGTCACCTCAGCCATCTCACACCGTCCTGATATAGGCGTCATATTCGACGTCGGTTACACGCAAGGAAAATTCGGAAAGTTCCTGCTGTTTGCAGGCAGAAAACAGCGTGCGATAACGCTGGCCAAGCGTCGCATAGGCGAAACTCGAACGCGTGAAACGCTGCAATGCATAATCCCAGTTGGTGGGCAGAGGTTCGTGATTGATGGCGTGGCTGTCGCCGGAAATCGCGCCGCCCGGCTGGCGTTTTTCCTTCATGCCGGCAAGGGCAGCACTCAGGATCATCGCCACAACAAGATAGGGATTGGTATCGGCGCCGGCGACACGATGTTCGATGCGGGTTGCGGCCTTGCTGGCAGTGATAACGCGCACCGCCGCCGAGCGGTTGTCTATGCCCCAGGAGGCATAGGTGGGCGCATGTTCGCTGGGCGTCAGGCGGCGATAGGAATTGGCATGGGGAGCGAAGATTGCCATGCTCTCCCCCATGTTTTCCAGAAGGCCGCCGACCGAATGCATCAGCGCGTCCGATGGTCCGTTTTCCCCGGCGTAGATATTCCTGCCGTCACTATCGAGAACGGAAAAATGCACATGCATGCCATTGCCGGCCTGTAACCCGTACGGCTTCGCCATGAAGGTGGCGTCGAGATCGTGCCGCCGCGCCACACCCTTGACGATACGTTTCAGGAAGACAGCGAAATCGGCGGCCCGCAACGCGTCCGGCACATGATTGAGGTTGATTTCATATTGGCCGGGGCCGTTTTCCCGCAGCGTCGTATCGGCAAGAACACCCTGCGCCCTGCATGCGGTTGCGATATCATGGAAGACATCCTCGAAATCCTGCAATTCGGAAATCGACAGAACCTGTGTCTGGCCCGTGTGCCACCGGCCTTCGCGGCTGTGCGGCGGACGCACCGGATCGAGCGCAGAGCGAACCGGGTCGATCAGGTAAAATTCGAGTTCGGTCGCCACGACCGGCGTGAGGCCGGCCTTTTTGTAGGCTTCCAGCACCCTTGCCAGAACATTGCGCGGATCGCCATAAAACCCGGTTCCATCAGGATTTTTCATCGCGAGCAGGACTTGCGCGGTCGGCCGGCCAAGCCATGTCACCCGAGACAGCGTGCCGGGAACAGGAAAGCAGAACCCGTCCGGATCGCCCGTCCCTTCGGCGAGGCCTGCGGCATGCACATCGCGGCCCCAGATATCCAGCGCATAGACCGAGCGTGGGATCGCCATTCCCTTTTCAAGGACATCGATCGCCCTTTCGCGCGGAATCCATTTGCCGCGCGGCACGCCGTTCGCATCTATGACGAAGGCTTCGAGAATTTCGATATCGGGGTTATCGTCGAAAAATTTCTTTGCTTTTTCAATATCATCCATCATGCACCAGCAGGCCGTTTCTCTTCTGTTTCGCGCGCAGAAGCGCTTCGCTAACGAAAATCGTCCTGCTGTTGATAGATGAGAAACCTCGCCGTCATGATGACGCTTGCCCCTTTTCCCTTTTTATAAGCCCATGTTACGTGGCCCGCCGCGGGAAGGCCAGCGGATTCGGCCATCAGAGCGGGATGGCGAAAAGTGTACACGGTTTTCGCCAGAGATGACTTCAGTTCATCAGGATCTAGGGATTGAACCTTTCGGGTCGATAGGCATCGATGGCGATGACCGGCGTTTCTCCCAGCATGGTTTCCGCCAGCACACGGCCAGTGATGGGCCCGAGTGTGAGGCCGTGATGGGCGTGACCGAACGAGAACCACAATGTCCTGTGGCGCGGCGCCTTGCCGATGATCGGCATCATATCCGGTGTGCAGGGACGCGCGCCCATCCAGGGTTCCGCATCCAGCCTGCCGCCCAGAGGAAAGACGGTGCGGGCCACCCGTTCCGCCCGCTCGATCTGCACGGGGGATCTCGGCGCATCGCGTTCGGCAAATTCCGCGCCGGTCGTCAGGCGGATGCCTTTGCGCATTGGCGCGAGGAAATAACCGCGCTCGGCGTCGATCAACCAGTTGTTGAGCTTGGTTCCCTCCTGCGGCGCATAGTGCATGTGATAGCCGCGTTTCACGCCGAGCGGAAAGCGGTAACCGAGCCGTTCCGTCACCGTATCCGCCCAGGGGCCCAGTGCGACAACGGCATGTTCAGCCTCCACCGCCCCGGTTTCGGTGCGTACCGTCCAACCATTTGTCGTCTGGCTGAGCGTGGATGCGTCACCCCGGACAAAGGTTCCGCCAAGGCTCTCGAACAGTTTGACATAGGCGAGCGTCAGCGCATGTGGATCGCGCACCGACCATGGATCGTTCCATTTCAAACCGCCGACGAAATCGCGGCTGAGATGCGGCTCCGCCGCGGCGAGTTCCGCCCCATCGAGTTTCCTGTGGGAGATGCCGTGGTCGCGCGCCAGACGTTCGGCGAAAGCAAAGTCTGCATCCCGTCTTTCGGCGGTCCTGTAGGTCTCCATCCAACCGTTTTTTACGATTAGATCGCCTGCCTTGGCTTCATCGATCAGGATGCTGTGTTCGGAGACCGAGTGCTCGATCAGCGGCGCGTAGGCGCGGGCAATTGCTGCGTGGCGCGTGGCCGCAGAATTATACCAGTAGCGGCCAAGAAAAGGCGCGATCCTGGGCAGGGCAGAGAGATGATAACGGGCATCGATGCTGTTGTTCAGGGAATAGCGGAGAAGCCGGCTAACTTCCTGCGGGAAGGCGTAGGGAACGACACCCTCTCTCTGGATCAGTCCGGCATTGCCGAAGGAGGTTTCCTCACCCGGTCCCCGCCGGTCCACCAGCACCACCGATTTGCCCCTGCGGGCCAGTTGCAAAGCGACGGAGACCCCGATGATCCCCGCGCCCAAAACGATCACATCCGCTGCCATGGCATTCAATCCGTTTGCGTATCTCGTCCCCGCAACATGGGTCGGCATTTTGCGCAAAGCAACAGAAAAATCATCGTCTTAATAGAAACAGCAATGCGCCTGCTACTGGCTCACCGCTTTAGTTTCGACTGCCTCGATATTGAAAGCAGCAGCCAGCAGGGCCTTGGTATATTCCTGTTGCGGATCGGCGAATATCTCCGCTGCCGGGCCGCTCTCCACCACCTTGCCGTTGCGCATGACGATTACGTCGTTGGCAAGCGCTTTAACTACCTTCAGGTCATGACTGATGAAGAGATAGGCGAGTTCGTGGCGGGCCTGAAGATCGCGCAAGAGATCAACCACCTGTGCCTGCACGCTCATGTCGAGCGCCGATGTGGGCTCGTCCAACATGACGAAGCGGGGTTTCAACACCATGGCGCGGGCAATGGCGATACGCTGACGCTGGCCACCGGAAAATTCATGCGGATAGCGCCAGCGCGTCGCCGGGTCGAGGCCGACTTCTTCCAGCGCCTGGGCGACGCGGGTATCCCGCTCATCGGCGGAAAGCTGTCGCTCGTGCACCTTCAGACCCTCGGCAACGATTTCGCCCACCGACATGCGTGGGCTGAGCGAACCGTAAGGATCCTGAAACACCACCTGAAGCCGATTTCTGAGGGGCTTCATCATTTCATAGGAATAGCTGTCGATCGACTGACCGATGAAACTGATACGCCCCTCAGACGCTATAAGACGCGATAGGGCGAGACCGAGTGTCGTTTTGCCGGAGCCGGATTCGCCCACGACGCCAACCGTCTGTCCTGCGCGCAGGGTAATATCGATACCGTCAACCGCCTTCACGTGGTCGACCACCTTGCGCATCAGCCCCGCCTTGATCGGGAACCAGACTTTTATGTCGTCGCCCTGCATGACGACAGGTTTGCTGGCATCGGAAAGCGGCGGCTCGCCCTTGGGTTCGGCAGCCAGAAGATGGCGGGTATAGGCATGCTGCGGATCGGTAAACACCTGCTCCACCGTGCCGGTCTCGACGATCTTTCCCTTGGTCATCACGCAGACACGATCGGCAAACTTACGGACAATGCCGAGATCGTGGGTGATGAACAGCATGGACATGCCGTGCCGGTTTTTGAGGTCGCTCAGCAGTTCAAGGATTTGTGCCTGAACGGTTACATCGAGTGCGGTCGTGGGTTCATCTGCGATCAGCAGTTTCGGCCGGTTGGCAAGCGCCATGGCGATCATCACGCGCTGCCGCTGGCCGCCGGACAATTCATGCGGATAGGCCTTCAGGCGCTTTTCCGGCTCGCGGATGCCCACCTGCAATAACAGTTCCAGCGTGCGCGCCCGCGCTTCAGCGCCGGTGATTGCCTGATGCAGCTCCAGAATCTCGCCGATCTGCCGCTCGATGGTGTGGAGCGGGTTGAGCGAGGTCATCGGCTCCTGGAAAATCATGGTGATGTCGTTGCCGCGAACAGCGCGCAACGCGCGTTCCGGCAGGGTCAGCATATCCTTGCCGTCGAACAGGATTTTGCCCGAAGGATGGCTCGCCGCCGGATAGGGCAGCAATTTGAGAATGGAGTTCGCCGTGACCGATTTTCCGGAGCCGGATTCCCCGACCAGGGCGACAACTTCGCCCGGCATCAGGTCGAAGGAAACATGATCTACGGCGACGCTGGTCGCTCCACCCTGATGAAAGGCAACGGAGAGATCACGGACGGAGAGAAGCGGCTGGGTCTTTGTTTCCATCATGGCGATCACCGGAACGTCTTGCGTGGGTCGAAGGCGTCTCGCACCGCCTCGCCGACGAAGATCAGCAGCGACAGCATGATGGACATGGTGAAGAAGGCCGTGAGGCCAAGCCAGGGCGCCTGAAGATTGTTCTTGCCCTGCGCGATCATCTCGCCCAGCGATGGCGATCCCGGCGGCATGCCGAAGCCGAGGAAATCGAGCGAGGTCAAAGTGGTGATCGAGCCGGAGAGGATGAACGGCAGGAAGGTCAGTGTTGCCACCATGGCGTTTGGCAGAAGATGCCGGAACATGATTGTCCAGTTGCCGACACCAAGGGCGCGGGCGGCGCGGACATATTCGAAGTTTCTGGCACGCAGGAATTCCGCGCGCACGATGCCGACGAAGCCGACCCATGAAAACAGCAACATGATGCCAAGCAGCACGAAGAAACCCGGCGGCAGAATAGCCGCGATGATCAGCAGGATGTAAAGCACTGGCATGGATGACCAGATTTCAATGAAACGCTGCAACAGCAGGTCCGTCCAGCCGCCGAAGTAACCCTGGATGGCGCCGGCAGTCACCCCAACGAGGGCGGATGCGATCGTCAGCGTCAGGCCGAAAAGCACGGAAATACGGAAGCCATAGATCATCCGCGCCGTGACGTCGCGCGCTTGATTGTCGGTTCCGAGCCAATTGAGATTGCCGAGCGTACAGCCGGGATCGGCATTACCCTGCGGATAGGCCGAGCAACGGTCCTTTTCATCCATCAGCCAGAAGGGTGCCGTGGGGGCGGAATGCGGAATGTTGGAATTGACCGTCTGATAGGAATAGCGGATCGGCGGCCAGATCATCCAGCCATTGGCGTTGATCTCGTCCTGAATGAAGGAGGATTTGTAGTCAGTCTGGGCAAGGAACCCGCCAAACTTTTCCTCCGGATAATCGACCATGACCGGCACCAGAAATTCGCCCTTGTAGGAAGCGAAAATGGGTTTGTCATTGGCGATGAATTCCGCAATCAGGCTCAGGAAAAACAGGATCAGGAACAGCCAGAAGGACCAGTAACCGCGCCGGTTTGCCTTGAAATTCTGCCAGCGGCGCTTGGTGGTTGGTGAAAACCACGGGCGCTTCGGCTTTACCAACGTTTCCGTTGCGGCGGTATGGGCAAGCGTCATCACACGTCCCTCCGCTCGAAATCGATTCGCGGATCGATCCATGTGTAGATAAGGTCGGATAGGAGGCTGACCACGAGGCCCATCAGCGAAAAGATGAAGAGCGTGCCGAACACGATCGGGTAGTCGCGATTGACGACCGAGAGATAACCGAGGCGGCCTAGGCCATCCAGCGAGAAGATGTTCTCGATCAGCAGCGAACCGGTGAAGAATGCCGAGATGAAGGCGCCCGGAAAACCGGCGATCACGATCAGCATAGCATTGCGGAAGACGTGGCCATAAAGAACCTTACGTTCGCTGAGCCCCTTGGCGCGGGCGGTCACGACATATTGCTTCTTGATCTCGTCGATGAAGGAGTTTTTCGTCAGAAGCGTCGTCGTCGCGAAAGCCGAAAGCGATAGCGCGATCAGCGGCAGGGTCAGGTGCCAGAAATAGTCGATGATCTTCTGCCACCAGTTCAGCTGGTCAAAATTGTCCGATACCAGACCGCGCAGCGGGAACCAGTCGAAGAACGATCCGCCGGCGAAAAGCACGATGAGAAGAATGCCGAACAGGAAGCTTGGAACGGCATAACCGATGATGATGATGCCTGATGTCCAGATATCAAAGGTCGAGCCGTCGGAAACGGCTTTCTTGATGCCGAGTGGAATGGAGATCATGTAGGAGATGATCAGGATCCAGAAGCCGAGCGACATCGATACCGGCAGCTTGTCGATGATGAGATCGATGACCGAGGAATTGCGGAAGAAGCTGTCGCCGAAATCGAAGCGTATGTAATTCCACATCATTTCGAGAAAACGAGTGAGCGGCGGCTTGTCGAAACCGAACTGTTTCTCAAGTTTGGCGATCAGCTCCGGATCAAGGCCCTGCGCACCGCGATATTTCGAGCCGCTTTCATCGAAACCGCCGGACTGGCCCATAAGATCGCCGCCGCCGGAGAGGCGGTCGGAGGCGCTGTCGCCCTGCCCAGTCAGTTGCGCGACGACCTGTTCCACCGGCCCGCCCGGCGCGAACTGGATGACAAGAAACGAAATGCCCATAATGCCGATAATGGTCGGGATCATCAGCGCCAGACGTCTGAGAATATAGGCGCCCATCAGCCTTTGCTCCCGGCTGATACGTCAGCGGTTTTCGTTTCTGTCAAACCCGGTCCTTTCCTGAAAGCGCTGCCTTGCGCGATCCAAGCGATTCGTCTCGCCCTATGTGAATCAAGCCTTCGGCGCGAAAGCAAGCGCGGCGTCAGTTCGCGGCCTGGCTGGACCACCATGCCTCTGGAAAACCGACGCCATATTGCGGCAGGTTTTCCGGACGGATGAGCGTGTTCCAGTAAGCGATGAACATCTCGCCGCGATAAAATTGCGGTATGACGTAGCTGTTTGCCAGAAGCACCCGGTCAAGCGCCCGCGCGGCGGCCACCTGCTCATCCCGGTTGGGCGCAAATATGACCTTCCTGACCAAAGCGTCGACGGCAGGGTTCTTGATGCCGGCGAGATTGTTGGAGCCCTGCCGGTCGGCCGCCGCCGAACCCCAGAAATCCGCCTGTTCGTTTCCGGGATTTGCCGACGTCGCCCAGAGCTTGACCGCAACGTCGAAATCGAAGCTGCGGGTACGGTTGGTATATTGCGAGGCATCGACGGTGCGGATGGTCGCATTGACGCCGATCTTCTTCAGGTTCTGGACATAGGGCAGGATGGTTCTTTCCATGCCGGAGGAATCGATCAGAAACTCCATATCCAGCGGCTGCCCGCTCGCCGCGTTGACCATGCGGTTGCCGCGAAGCTCATAACCGGCCTCCTTCATCAGCTTGACCGCCTCGCGCAGATTGTCACGCTGTTTGGCGGGTTCACCCGCGACGGGATTGCTATATTCGGTGGTGAAGACCTCCGGCGGCACCTGATCCTTCAACTCCTGAAGAATTTCGAGTTCACGACCGGTCGGCAGGCCGGAAGAGGCGAGCTCGCTGCCCATGAAAAAGCTGTTGATGCGCTGAAACTGACCGTAAGCCAGCGTCCTGTTCAGCTCTTCGAAGTCGAAAGCATAGTTAAGCGCCTTGCGCAGTTTCGGGTTCTGGAACTTCTCCCGCCGCATGTTCGGCACGAAGGCCTGCATGATGCCGACGGCGCGATAGATATTCGGCAATTCCTCCTTTGTGACGCGGCCTTCCTTGACGGCCGGAAAATCATAACCAGTGACCCAGCGGCTGGAAGAAGCTTCCTGCCGGAAATCGACTGTGCCTGATTTGAAAGCCTGGAACTCGACGTCCTGATCGGCAAAGAAGGTATAGGCGATTGTTTTGAAATTGTGCTGGCCGACATTCACATTGATGTCCTTGCCCCAATAGTCGTCACGTCGCTCATAGGTCATCGTCGATCCGGGAGACAGCGACGCTATTCTATACGGGCCAGACCCCATCACCGGCTCCAGCGTGCCACGCGATATGTCGCGCGGGTTTCCATCCGGACCAACACCCTCCCACCAGTGTTTGGGAACAATCAGCAACTGCCCGACGATCTGCGGCAATTCGCGATTGTTCTTTTCATCGAAGGTAAAGGTGATGTCCCTTTCACCCGTCACCTCTGCCTTGGTGACATGGGTGTAATAGGTCGCAAGCTGCGGGCTGAGATCTTTGGCTTTTTCAAAGCTGAAGACGACATCTTCCGGCGTCACCGGCTTGCCGTCGGCCCATTTCGCTTCCGCGCGCAGCCGGAAGGTGGCTTTGGAGATATCGTCGGGATAGCTCACGCCCTCTGCCAGGAGACCGTAGGAGGCCGAGAGTTCCTCTTCCGTCGATTTCATCAGAGTGTCGAAAACCAGTGAAAGACCTGTGGCCGCCTCACCCTTGGCGAGCAGCGGATTGAGCGTGTCGAAGGTTCCCGACGTCGACAGGCGTAGCGTGCCGCCTTTCGGCGCCTTGGTGTTCACATAGTCAAAATGATCAAAACCATCGGGATGCTTCAATTCACCGACCGTCGAGATTCCCTTTCGCCACACATCCGCAGACTGTGCGGAGGCGGCCGCCGGCATCAGCATGGCGTAGGCCGCAAGAGCGACGAGGAGCCGGGATTTCAGCGGTGCCAATTTCATTCGGGACGTTCCCTGTTTTCGTGTTTGTTGAAGAGAGCATAAAACAAACATTGGCAAAAAACAGATGCTCCGGCTCACAAGCTCTTTATTGAGGCCTTTATTCGCATGCCTTGGTGCGGGCGGCTTGAAACATGGTTTCAACAAAATCCCGATCCAGTTTATCCTGAGGGGCGAGAGAATCATTTAGTCGGAACGGGCACGAATATATGACGGCGGGATCATCCAGAGTTTTCAAAGCGGCCATGCTGGCGATTTCGGTCGTTTCGGCGCTCCAGTTGCAGACGCAAATCGCATCGGCCGAGGACAGGCCCGCGAAAGAGGTATTCGGCCACATCGACCTGCCATCTGCGAATAGCTCCCAGCCGATCGGCTCCTATGCAAAGGGATGTCAGTCCGGCGCCATCGCCATGCCCGCAGATGGCCCGACGTGGCAAGCCATGCGCCTTTCCCGCAATCGCAACTGGGGCCAACCGCAGCTGATTTCGTTCCTCGAACGGTTCTCGCAGGATGCACAGAAAATCGGCTGGCCGGGCCTGTTGCTCGGCGATATCTCACAGCCGCGCGGTGGACCGATGCTGACAGGCCATGCCTCGCACCAGATCGGCCTCGATGTCGATGTGTGGTGGCGGCCCATGCCGAATCCGAGGCTGACGGTGCAGCAGCGCGAGACGCTGCCTTTCATTTCCATGCTTGATAAGTCCAAGTTCCTCACGGTCGATGACCGCAAATGGTCGCCGCTCAATGCACGGCTGGTAATGATGGCAGCGAGCTATCCGCAGGTGGAGCGGGTCTTCGTGAACCCGGCAATCAAGCAGAAACTCTGCCAGACATGGACCGGCGACCGCACCTTCATGGGCAAGATCAGGCCAATCTACGGTCACGACGAACATTTCCACATCCGGCTGGAATGCCCGCCTGGCGCGCCCAACTGCAAACCTCAGGCCGAAGTTGGCAAAGGTGACGGTTGCGACAAGTCGCTCGCCTGGTGGTTCACCAAGGAACCATGGGCGCCGCCGAAAAAAGACCCCAATGCCAAGCCTGTGAAACCCCGTCAGGTCATGGTCTCCGATCTGCCCGCAGCCTGTGCCGCCGTGGCCGCCGCCCCATCCGCCAATACGGAAGGTTTTGCTGCCCAGGCATATTCCCCGGCGCAGGCCGTGCGCCAGCAAGGCGTGGAACAGATCATCCAGAACGCTCCGGCCATTCAGCCACCTGCGGATATTCCGCTTCCGACCCAGCGCCCGACATTGAACTGAAACAGAAATGCGGCATTAAACAGCTTCCCTTTTCAAATGGGGACAAGCTGTTATAGAAGGCTTCAAATCGATTTAATTCTTTAAGGGAACAGGCTGGGGACATGGCAGGACAACGCTGTATCGCACTCATCGCTCACGACGAGAAAAAAGACGATATGGCGGATTTTGCGCGTCATCACCAAAAGGTGCTTTCCGGCTTCAAGATCGTCGCCACCGGCACCACCGGCGGGCGCGTTCAGGAAGCCTGCCCCGACCTCAGCGTCATTCGCCTCAAAAGCGGCCCGCTTGGCGGTGACCAGCAGATCGGTGCGATGATCGCCACCGGTGAGGTCGATATGCTTATCTTCTTCACCGACCCGCTGACGGCGATGCCGCATGATGTGGATGTGAAGGCGCTGACGCGGCTTGCCACGGTTTACGACATTCCCATGGCGCTCAATCGCGCCACCGCAGAAAACCTGATCGACTTCAACCTCGCCGAATGACGCGCCAACATGGAACAGGTAATGCCGAAGACGTCCGATACCGAATATCTTTCCTTTCCGATCCTTCTTGGCGACATCGGCGGCACCAATGCCCGCTTTTCCATTCTGATCGATTCCTTTGCGGAGCCGGTGCATCTCACCACCGTGAAAACAGCGGAATATCCGACAATTGACGACGCCATCCAGCAGGCGGTTCTGGACAAGACCTCGCTTCAGCCCGTGTCGACCATCCTTGCGATCGCCGGCCCCATCGAAGGCGACGAAATTCCGCTGACCAACTGCCATTGGGTCGTTAAGCCGAAGGATATGCTGGCCAAACTCGGCCTGAAAGACGTCATCGTCATCAACGATTTCGAGGCGCAGGCACTGGCTATTGCCGCGCTCGACGACGACAACCGCGAGTCTATCGGCTCCGGCAAAAAAGACATGCTGGCATCGCGCGTCGTTCTCGGACCAGGCACAGGCCTTGGCGTTGCCGGTCTGGTTTACGCCCGACATATGTGGTTTCCCGTACCCGGCGAAGGCGGCCACATCGATATCGGCCCCAGAAGCGCGCGTGACTATGCGGTCTTTCCGCATATCGAGACCATCGAAGGCCGTGTCGCCGGCGAACAGATCCTTTGCGGGCGCGGGCTGGTCAATCTTTACCGGGCCATCTGCACCGCCGATGGCATCGAGCCGATCTTTTCCGATCCGGCCGACATAACCTCGCAGGGGCTTTCGGGCCAGAACCCGCAGGCGAAAGAGACGCTTTCGCTTTTCAGCACCTATCTCGGCCGTGTGGCGGGTGACCTTGCCCTGATCTTCATGGCCAAGGGCGGTGTCTATCTCGCAGGTGGCATTTCGCAGAAAATCGTTCCGGCGCTGAAAAGCGCTGAATTCCGGGCGGCGTTCGAAGACAAGGCGCCGCACAGTGCCCTGATGCGCAGCATTCCCACCTTCGTCGTTACCCATCCACAGGCGGCCCTTTCCGGTCTCGCCACCTACGCGCGCACCCCTTCGGATTTCGGCCTTTCACTCGACGGGCGGCGCTGGAGAGCCTGATCTGCGCTTGGGACAGGCTTGCGAAGCGGGCGGGCGGTCATTAACGTCGGTGAGGTATGGGTCAGTCAATTGAATGGCGACCTTGAACGGCAGGACGTGAAAAGTGAGTGAAGGCATGAGCGGCAGCGATATGAAACTGGTGGTGGTTGGTGCGGCGGGCCGCATGGGACAGGCGCTGATCCGCCTTATTCACCAGACACCGGGTGTAACGCTGCATGCCGCCGTGGCGCGCGAAGGGTCTGCTTTTGTTGGCCGCGATGCCGGCGAGGTTGCCGGTCTCGGACCAATCGGCATCGAGATCACCAGCGATCCCTTGCAGGCATTCCTGCATGCGGAAGGGGTGATCGACTTCACCTCGCCTGCAACCAGCGTCACTTTCGCCGGTCTCGCCGCGCAGGCCCGCATCGTGCACGTCATTGGCACCACCGGTTGCTCACTGGGCGACGAGGAAAAATTCAAGGCAGCGTCACGCCATGCCCGCATCGTAAAATCGGGCAATATGAGCCTCGGCGTCAATCTGCTCAGCGTTTTGACGCAGCAGGCCGCCAAGGCACTGGATGCGCAGAACTGGGATATCGAAATCCTTGAAATGCACCACAAACACAAGGTGGACGCGCCCTCCGGAACAGCGCTGCTGCTCGGCGAAGCGGCGGCAGCGGGCCGCAAGGTCGATCTCGCCACCTCCTCCGTTCGCGTGCGTGACGGGCATACGGGTGCCCGCGAAGCGGGCACAATCGGTTTTGCTACCCTGCGCGGCGGCTCGGTGATCGGAGAACATTCGGTGATCTTCGCTGGCGAGGGAGAGCGCGTCGAGCTTTCCCACTACGCCGGCGACCGCTCCATCTTCGCACGCGGCGCGATTGCGGCGGCGGTCTGGGCCTTCGACAAGAAGCCGGGCTTCTACTCGATGCTGGATGTTCTCGGCCTTTCGCAGGCAGAATAACGCTTCAGTCTATGTCTGCGCCTTAATTTTCCACGGTAAACTCAACCGTATCTGCCGAGAACCGGCTGATGGCATATTGCACGGGAATGCCGTCCATATCCGCGTTCAGCGCCTGAGTGACGAGCAGTATTGCGCCCGGCGACAATTCGAGATCGGCCAGATCCTGCGTATCGGCGTGGCTCGCGGAAATGACGGTAGAGATGCGCACATAATCCGCGACGCCCAGCATTTCGAAGGCGGCGGTGATCGACCCACTTTTTTGATAGGCTTCCCCTATCCCTGAAAAACGGTCCGCCGGAAACCACGTGGTCGAGCGCGAAACCGGCCGGCTGTCGGCCTTTCGCAGGGTTTCCAGACGCACAAGCGGTGCACCCGGCTGCAATTGCAGCCGTGCCGCCAGGTCGGCATTTGCCGGCTCGGTGGTGTGGGAAAGAAGCAGCGCCTGCATATCCTTCACCTGATCGCTGATACCGGCTGTGAACCGTGTGCGCAGTGAAATCGGAAAGCTCAGTCGTTCCTTGCGCGCAATCATCGTGCCGCGCCCCTGCCTCGCCTCGAGAATGCCTTCGCTTGCCAGCGCGGCAATGGCGCTCCTGACGGTATGGCGGTTGACACCGAATTTTTCGGCCAGCGTCATTTCTGGCGGCAACATGCCGGTTTCGTCGTGATCGCCCGCTGCGATCTCGCCCCTGATCCTGTCGGCGATCTGTCGCCAGAGCGCCACGCCGTTCTTTCTTTTCATCGCTGCCGAAGGGCTCATGTCACACGCTTGTCATTCATCGACGTTAATTGTAACTTATATTGTATAGTTGTCTATATCAATAGACATTAGAGGTCAAGCGATGAATAACGAAGCTGCGAATTCACATGCGGAAAGGAAACGGGTGGCAGCACTTCTTGCCCGCGCCACCGTTCAGGAACTTGAGGCCGTCTGGAGCCGGCAGGATGCCAGCCCGCAGACGGAAAACGTGCGGGGGCCTGAAACCGGCCTCGTGATGGTCAAAGGCCGTATCGGCGGCGGCGGTGCGCCCTTTAATCTGGGCGAAACCACCGTGACCCGGGCAACCGTGAAGCTCGCATCCGGCACCGTCGGCCATGCGCATGTGCTCGGCACCGGTCGCAAGAAGGCCTGGTACGCTGCGGTTTTCGATGCGCTCTGGCAGGAAAACCCGACACGCGGCTTCATCGAGACCGAGCTTCTTTCACCGGTCGAAAAAAGACTGGCCGAGGAGAAAGACCGGAAAACGAAAGAAACAGCCGCAACTCGTGTGGATTTCTTCACCATGGTTCGAGGAGAGGATTGATGGGCGTGAAAGCCGAAGCATTGACGGGCGGTTTTTCCGACGCCGTTTTCGATTCACAGCGAATCTTCAAGAAGCTCATGGACGGCATGGCCCGGCCAGGCACAGCGCAAACGATCGAAACAACAGTTGCCCCGCCGCTGCCGCTTGGTGCGGCCAGCGGCGCTGTTCTTCTTGCACTTTGCGACCATGACACGCCGGTCTGGCTGAGCGGCGCGCTACGCAAAACCACGGTGCCGGGATGGATCGGGTTTCACACCGGGGCGGTTACAACAGAGGAAAAAAGCGCGGCGCATTTCGCCGTCATTGAGGCGGGAAGCGCAATTGCCTCCTTCGGTCTCTTTGCCCAAGGCAGTCAGGAATACCCCGACCGTTCCACGACGGTCATCATTGAATTGCCCGATCTTGACGGCGGACGGGAACTGCTGCTGTCCGGCCCCGGCATCCGCCATATCAACATCATTAGCCCATCCGGCCTGCCGGACATATTCCCGAGGCTATGGGCGGAAAACAACGCCATCTTCCCGCGCGGCATCGACGTCATCCTGACGGCTGGCGACAAATTCGTCTGCCTGCCGCGCAGGACGCGCATTCAACCCGTGGAGGCATAAGATGTATGTTGCTGTCAAAGGCGGGGAAACCGCCATCGCCAACGCCCACCGGCTTCTGGCCGACAAGCGGCGCGGAGACCGCGACCTGCCCGCCATGACGGTGGCGCAGATCGTTTCGCAGCTTTCGCTCGCCGTTGACCGGGTCATGGCGGAGGCTTCGCTTTACGACCAGTCGCTGGCCGCCCTTGCCGTCAAGCAGTCTCGCGGCGACATGATAGAAGCGATTTTCCTGCTGCGCGCCTACCGCACGACCCTGCCCCGTTTCGGCTATTCTGTTCCCGTGGATACTGCGAAGATGACGGTCCAACGGCGCGTTTCGGCAACCTACAAGGATTTGCCGGGCGGGCAATTGCTGGGACCGACCTTCGATTACACCCACCGCCTGCTCGATCCCTCGCTGCTGGAGGACGGAGCTGTCGAGATCCCTGCCATCCGTGAAGGCGAGACAGAATACGTCATGCGCGTATCCGACATTCTCGCCGAAGAAGGCTTGATCGAAAGTGACGGCGACATGCCGGACGACCATGTTGCCGGCGATCTGACACGCGAACCAATAGAGTTTCCGATGGCGCGCGACCTGCGCCTGCAATCGCTTGCACGCGGCGACGAGGGCTTTCTTCTGGCGCTCGCCTATTCGACGCAGCGCGGTTACGGCCGCACACACCCGTTCGTCGGTGAAATCCGAATCGGCGAGGTGGAGGTCGAACTGGATGTGCCGGAGCTCGGTTTTGCTGTCTCGCTCGGAGACATCAAGGTCACCGAATGCCAGATGGTCAACCAGTTCAAGGGTTCTGCCAAGGCACCTCCGCAATTCACCCGCGGTTACGGTCTGGTGTTCGGCCAGAGCGAGCGCAAGGCGATGGCCATGTCACTGGTCGACCGGGCGCTACGCGCCGCTGAATTCGGTGAGGATGTGGTTGCCCCGGCGCAGGACGAGGAATTCGTCATCTCGCACGCCGACAATGTGCAGGCGACGGGCTTTGTCGAACATCTGAAATTGCCGCACTACGTGGATTTTCAGGCCGAACTGGGCCTGGTGCGCAAAATGCGCGCCGATTTCGACGCGACCGACACCGATGCCGGGGAATGGATGAGCGATGCCGCCGAATAAATCAGCGACTGTGCTGCTCGCCGAACCAATAGGCGCAAAAGACGGTCAATGCTGCAAAAGCGGCAAAGAACACGGCTGCAAGAATTCCAATCTCCATGAGCTTGTACTCCTTTTTTCGCAAGGTTAACGCGCAATGCTTAAAGAAGTTTCATTCGACGACGGGCTGGCTGCCTACAACTTCGCCTATCTGGACGAACAGACCAAGCGGATGATCCGCCGGGCGATCCTGAAGGCAATTGCCATTCCCGGTTATCAGGTTCCCTTCGCTTCCCGTGAAATGCCCATGCCTTACGGCTGGGGCACCGGCGGCGTGCAGGTGACCGCCGCCATCCTCGGTCCAGACGATGTCCTGAAGGTTATCGACCAGGGCGCCGACGACACAACCAACGCCGTTTCCATCCGCGCCTTCTTCCAGAAGGTCGCTGATGTCGCCGTCACCACCCGCACCAAGGATGCAACCATCATCCAGACGCGGCACCGCATTCCCGAAGAAGAACTGCATTCGGGGCAGGTCCTTGTCTATCAGGTTCCCATTCCTGAACCCTTGCGGTTCCTCGAGCCGCGTGAGACCGAAACCCGCGTCATGCATGCGCTGGAGGAATACGGCCTGATGCACGTCAAGCTTTATGAGGACATCGCCCGCAACGGCCGTATCTCCACCACCTATGCCTATCCGGTGAAGGTTGCAGGGCGCTATGTGATGGACCCCTCGCCAACCCCGAAGTTCGACAATCCGAAAATGCACCTGTCGGACGCCCTGCAATTGTTCGGGGCCGGTCGCGAAAAGCGCATCTATGCCGTGCCACCCTACACGGATGTCGTCAGCCTGGATTTCGAGGACCATCCGTTTGAAATCCAGAGCTTCGACAAGCCCTGCGCGCTGTGCGGCGGGGAGAATGTCTATCTGGACGAGGTGGTGCTGGACGACAAGGGCGGGCGGATGTTCGTCTGCTCCGATACCGACCATTGCGAAGACCGCCGCGCCCATGGCCACAAGGGCCATTTGCTGGCGGATGTGAAGGAGGCCGCAGAATGAGCGACGCACCGCTTCTGAAAGTCAGGGACGTTTCGAAATATTACGGCGACCGCGCCGGTTGCCGCAACGTCTCCTTCGAGCTTTATCCGGGCGAGGTTCTGGCAATCGTCGGCGAATCCGGCTCCGGCAAGACCACGCTTCTCAACTGCATTTCCACACGGCTCGTGCCGACGGCTGGCAGCGTGGAATATCGCATGCGCGATGGCTCGGTGCGAGACCTCTATCATATGGGCGAGGCCGAACGGCGTTTCCTGATGCGGACAGACTGGGGTTTCGTGCACCAGAACCCAGCGGATGGACTGCGCATGGCGGTTTCGGCGGGCGCCAATGTCGGCGAGCGGCTTATGGCTGTCGGTAACCGGCATTACGGCAATATCCGGCAATCAGCCAGCGAGTGGCTGGAGCGGGTGGAAATCGGCACAGACCGCATTGACGACCAGCCACGCGCCTTTTCCGGCGGCATGCGTCAGCGTCTGCAGATTGCCCGCAACCTGGTGACCTCACCGCGCCTCGTCTTCATGGACGAACCGACCGGCGGCCTCGATGTCTCGGTGCAGGCACGCCTGCTCGATCTCGTGCGTGGTCTCGTCAACGATCTCGGCCTCGCCGTTATCGTCGTCACCCATGATCTGGCGGTCGCGCGGCTGCTTTCCCATCGCATGATGGTGATGAAGGGTGGTGACGTCATCGAACACGGTCTGACAGACCGGGTGCTGGATGATCCGCGCGAACCCTACACGCAATTGCTTGTTTCCTCCATTTTGCAGGTTTGACGCCATGCCGACACCCCTCATCGTTTCGGAAGTCTTCAAAAGCTTCACCATGCATCTTCGCGATGGCATCGAACTGCCTGTTGTCCGCGATGTCAGTTTCTCCGTGTCCGGCGGAGAATGTGTCGTGCTCGGCGGCCCATCCGGCATCGGCAAAAGCTCGATCCTGAAAATGCTCTATGGCAATTATGCCATCGACAGCGGCCAGATCCTCATCCGCCACGAGGATCAGGTCATTGACATGGGCAGCGCCTCGCCGCGCACCATCCTCGAGATTCGCCATCGCACCATCGGGTATGTCAGCCAGTTTCTGCGCACCGTGCCGCGCGTTCCGGCGATCGACGTCGTCGCCGAGCCACTTTTTGCGCGCAAGGTTGCCGCGGAAGAGGCCCGCGAGCAGGCCGCCGTTCTGCTTTCGAAACTCAACCTGCCGCGGGAACTGTGGTCGCTGCCGCCAGCAACCTTTTCCGGCGGCGAGCAGCAGCGCGTCAACATCGCACGCGGTTTCATCACCGATCACGCGATCCTGCTTCTCGATGAACCGACCGCATCCCTGGATGCCGCCAACCGACGGGTGGTCGTGGAGATGATCGCGGAAAAGAAGCGCAAAGGGACGGCCTTGCTCGGTATTTTCCATGACGAGGAAGTGCGGGAAGCCGTGGCCGATCGCGTTCTGGATGTCTCGCAATTCTCCCCCCGGAAGGCAGCGGCATGAGTGTGAAGGTCGGTCTCGAACCTGTTGTCCACGAAAGTGCCCGTGTCACCAATTCATCGATCGGCCGCTATACCGAAATTTCGGAACGCTGCCGCATCGAGGAAGTGGAGATGGGCGACTATTCCTATGTCATGCAGGACGGTGCGATCTGGTGCGCCACCATCGGCAAATTCGTCAACATCGCCGCATCCGTCCGCATCAACGCGACCAATCATCCGATGTCGCGCGCCACACTTCACCATTTCACCTACCGTGCCCGCAATTATTGGGACGACGCCGATGATGAAAATGACTTCTTCGCCGCCCGCCGCGCCAAGCGCGTGGTGATCGGCCACGATGTCTGGATCGGCCATGGCGCGACCATCCTGCCTGGCGTCACAATCGGAAACGGTGCGGTAATCGGGGCCGGTGCGGTCGTGTCGAAAGACGTTGCGCCCTATACCATCGTCGGCGGCGTACCCGCCCGGCTGATCAGGAACCGCTTCCCGGCGGACCTTGGCCAGCGCATGGACGATCTCAAATGGTGGGACTGGGACCACGCAACGCTGCGCGGCGCACTGGACGATTTCCGCACCCTCGCCGCCGAGGATTTCGTGGCGAAATACGCCGGGTAAAATCGCCCCACACCGAAGAAACTGCAGATTCCGGGGTCATGCTCCGGGGTCTCCCTAACAATGTCTGCGAGACACCCGCCGGCCTCAATCCGGTGGCACGACTACTAAAAGGTTCGCAGGCGACCACGCGCACGCCTTATCTGCGCATTCTGTAATATTTTCTTCATCAAACTGACATTCACGCTTCACGCACCGCTGTTAGGTCGAACCCCATCAGAAGAAGATTGGACGGGGAAATGAGCTTTCACCTGAAGCAAGTCACGCGCCGTTTCGGCAACCACACTGCGGTCGATTCCGTGAATGTGGAAATTCCGCAAGGCCAGATGGTTGGCGTGATTGGACGTTCTGGCGCAGGAAAGTCAACGCTGCTGCGCATGATCAACCGCCTCGTCGATCCCTCCTCGGGTTCCATTCACTTCAACGACACGGAAGTCTCTTCGCTGAAGGGTGCCGCCCTGCGCAACTGGCAGCGCGACTGCGCGATGATCTTCCAGCAGTTCAATCTGGTGCCGCGTCTCGACGTGCTCACCAATGTCATGCTCGGCCGCCTGAACCACCGTTCGACCGTGCTCAGCCTGTTCAACATCTTCACGGATGAAGAGCGCCTGATGGCGATTGCCGCCCTCGAGCGGCTCGGCATCGAGCACGTAGCCATGCAGGCGGCGGGCACGCTTTCCGGCGGCCAGCAGCAGCGCGTCGCTATCGCCCGGGCACTAATGCAGTCTCCGAAGATGATTCTCGCCGACGAGCCGATCGCCTCTCTCGATCCCCTGAACGCCAAGATCGTCATGGACGCCCTGCGCGACATCAACGAGCGTGAAGGCATCACCGTCATAACGAATCTGCATACGCTGGATACGGCGCGCAATTATTGCGAACGCATTATCGGCATGTCGCAGGGTCGAGTCGTTTTCGACGGAACACCCGCCGAACTGACGGCGGCGGCGGTCACCGAGATTTACGGCACGGATTCACACGGCGCCGGCATCGACGAGACCATGACCTCGACCAGCATCAATATTCCCGGCGCGCAGCTTGCCGCGCGTCCGGTTCAGCAATCTGCCGGTCCCGAACCGCTGGCTCTCGCCGGGCTCTGAGGAACCGCTCAGCATCGTTTGCGCCCGCGTCAAGGGCCGATACTTCACAACAAACTCCGGCTCGCCGGGAAACAGGAGAAAGTCCATGTTGAAGAAAATCCTTCTTTCGGCAGTCGCCCTTGGCGTTCTGGCCGGTTCGGCCATGGCTCAGGACGTCAAGGTCCTGCGTATCGGCCTCGACGGTTCGGAAAATGAAGCCGACCAGATCCGCAACACGAAGTGCGTTGCGGATGGCCTCAAGGCTGCAACCGGCGTTTCCGAAGTTCAGGTTTTCCCGTCGCCGGACTATAACGGCGTTATCCAGGGCCTGCTCGGCGGCACCATCGACATTGCATCCATGGGCGCTTCTTCCTACGCCAAGATCGCCATTGCCGATCCCAAGGCCGTCGATCCGATCCTGACCTATACCGGCTCTGACGGTTCCAGCGGCTACTACACGATCATGGTTGCCCGCAAGGACAGCGGCATCAAGTCTCTGGCTGACGCCAAGGGCAAGAAGATCGGCTTCGCCGACCCTGACTCCACCTCGGGCTTCCTCGTCCCGAACGTATCGATCCCGAAGGAAACCGGCGTTCCGGTCAAGGAATATTTCTCCGAAACCGGCTTCGGCGGCGGCCATGAGAACCTCGTTCTCGCCGTTCTCGACAAAAAGTTCGACGTCGGCACGACATTCGGTTCGGGCGTCGGCAAGTGGGAAGAAGGCTACTCCGGCGGCAACCTTCACCAGATGGTCAAGAAGGGCAACCTCGACATGGACGATATCGTTCAGGTCTGGAAGTCCCCGCTGATCCCGAACGGTCCGCTTCTCGTTGCGAACAAGATCGGTGACAGCATGAAGCAGAAGGTCGAAGACTTCTTCATGGAACTGCCGAAGAAGGATCTCGCCTGCTTCCAGGGTTACACCCAGGGCAAGAACACTGCCTACATCAAGGTCGACCCGGCTTTCTACCAGACGATCATCGACGCTCGTAAGTCCGTTATCGGCGGCTGATCCTCAGATCATATCCGGAAGCGACGGTGCCTTGCGGCACCGCCGCTTTTGCCAATAAAGGAAAGCGGCATGGCGACCACACTGCAACATGGTACCCTCACGCCCGAGGGATTGAGCGCATCGTCCCGAACGGTGATGCGTCATTATCAACAGCAGCTTAGGACACGGCGGATTTATACCGTTATGTCGCTCGTTATCTTCCTCATCGTCCTTGCCGCCTCACTGAATTTCGCCAATGAGGCCAATTCGGGCAAGTTCTTCGAGCGCCTGCCATATTTTTTCGACTTCATGAAAACATTCGTGCCGGATAGCCCGCTCGAGGTCTTCCGGGCGATGTTCGACCTGCCGTCGCCCTATGACAACGGTTCGCTGAAATACAACTATGTCGCGGATCGCGTTTACATCACCAACGGTTTCTACATACCGCATTTCATCTATCAGCTGATCATCACGCTCAACATCGCGCTGGTCTCGACGATAATAGGCACGACCTTCGCATTTGTGCTGTGCTTCTTTGCCTCCACCAACCTTATCGGTGCCGGCCTCGTGCGCTGGGTGGTACGCCGGGTAATGGAGATCCTGCGCGCCTTTCCGGAGATCGTCGTCGCGGGATTGCTGACTGCCATCTTATCGATCGGGCCGATCGCGGCGATCATCGCGATTTCCGTGCACACCATCGGGGCTCTGGGGAAGCTATTCTTCGAAGTCGTGGAAAATGCCGACATGAAGGCGGATGAAGGGCTGCGTGCCGCGGGTGCCAACTGGCTGGAGCGAGTGCGCTTTGCCATCGTGCCGCAGGTCCTGCCCAATTTCGTGTCCTATGCATTGCTGCGTGCCGAAATCAACGTACGCGCCTCGACCATCATCGGCGCCGTTGGTGGTGGCGGCATTGGCGAGGTCTTCCGGCTGTCGATCGGTAACGATCACGCCTCCAAGACCTATGCCATCATCATCCTGCTGCTGATCACCATCATCGCCGTAGACCAGTTTTCAAGCTGGTTGCGCCGCAGGCTGATCGGCCATCAATCCTTCGAATTCGGACGGGGAGCGGCCTGATGTCGTCCAGCTTCATTCTCAATACCGCAGACCGCGAGAGGCTGACGGCCGCACATCCCGCAATTTTCAATCGCGGATTCATGCAGCGATACGGCTTGCTGACCGGTATTGTCGCCGTCCTCGTCTATCTCACCGCCTGCTTTTTCTTCTTCAATGTCGGCCCCGCTTTCATGCAGGGCCGATGGGATCGCGCTTCGAGCTACATTCAGGACTGGTATTCCTGGCGGGCCCAGCCACGCCTTCGTTTCGAAGACGGCAAGGTGAACCCGCAGTGGTCAAGCCGGATGCAATATCCCGCCGATGCGCCGATCGACTGGCTGCAACCCTTGCCGGATGGTGGCTACAGCGTCGTTTATGCGGGTACGCAAAACCGTCTGGACGTAACGCCGACCCGGGTGGACGTCTATGTGGACGGCAAGAACTATCCCGTCATCATCAATGGCGACAAGGCTCTGGCGCCTGAGGTCCTGCCGCAAGAGATCACGCAGGACGGCAACAAGGTTCTCGTGCACTACGGTTTTGCCGGACAGGCGGAAATCCGCACCAGCCAGGTTTACGTGCAGCGGCGGTTCCTCGGGTGGGCGAACTTCCTGTTCGATACCAAATCGGAATTCTGGGGCAAGAGCTACGGCGACCTTGCCGCACTGGCGCTGTGGGGGGAAAGGCTCGATCCCACGCGCTCAAACATAAGCCACATGGTCGATGATTTCCTCGACAATGGTGTCTGGCAGCACGCCGATATTCTTTCCAAGCTGATGCAGACGCTGGTGATGGCCTTTGTGGGCACGCTGTTCGGCACGCTCGTTGCCCTGCCGCTCGCTTTTCTCGCCGCACGCAATATCACCGCCAACAGGGCCGCCAACTGGGGCATGAAGCGTCTGTTCGACTTCCTGCGCTCGATCGACATGCTGATCTGGGCGCTGTTTTTCACCCGCAGCTTCGGTCCGGGGCCGATCCCCGGCATTGCCGCGATCTTTTTCACCGATACCGGCGCGCTCGGCAAGGTCTATGCCGAGGCGCTGGAGAATGTTGACGACAAGCAGCGCGAGGGCGTCAAATCGGTTGGCGCTTCCCCCATTGCCGTCAATCGTTTCGGCGTGCTTCCGCAGGTCCTGCCGGTCTTCATTTCCCAGTCGCTTTATTTCTGGGAAAGCAACACCCGTTCAGCCACGATCATCGGTGCGGTTGGTGCTGGCGGCATCGGTTTGAAACTGCTGGAAGCGATGGGTACCAATGCCGACTGGGACAAGGTCGCTTATATGGTGCTGCTCATTCTCTTCGTGGTTTTCCTGTTCGACCACATCTCGAATTCCCTGCGGTCGCGCCTGATCGGGAAAACCCAGCATTAATTCATAAAGCAGGAGCGGGGTTTGGCTATCCCGCTTCCCGAGACGTGCGCAAAACCGGAACCTCTTTGCAAAGTCAGATACATCCCCTCAATGCGCCAGCATCCGTCTTCCGGACATTCGAGAGACACGCGGCGTTTCAAGCGCTTTTTTTCCTGGGGCATCATCATTCTGTCACGGAAAGCGATTACCTCGCACTCCTGACCTTGCGGGAAGCGGGCGAGTCACGCCAAATAGCTTTTCATCCAGGTTTTCCATGACACCGAAGAGTGCTTGCCGTGCGCTACGCCATCTATTTTTCTCCGGCTAAAGATCATCCACTGACTGAAGCGGCGTCGCGCTGGCTGGGACGCAATGCCTTTTCCGGCGCGCAACATGATGACCATGCCGCTTATGCGGAGATGACCGAGGAGCCGCGCCGTTACGGTTTCCACGCGACGCTGAAAGCCCCCTTCGAGCTTTCCGAAAAATACAGCGAAGCGGATCTCGTCGCCGCCCTCGAACAGTTTGCGGCCAGCCAGTCCGTCTTCGATATTCCGCGTGTTGTCATCGGTGCACTCGGGCCGTTTTTCGCGCTCGTTCCGGATCGCACCTACCAGCCGCTGCAGGATTTTGCCGCTGAGATCGTTGACCATTTCGACCGTTTTCGCGCGCCCCTGTCCGAGACCGACATTGCCCGCCGGCGCCCGCAAAACCTGACCGAAAGCCAGCGGCAAAATCTGTCGCTCTGGGGTTATCCGTATGTCATGGACGACTTCCGCTTTCATATGACGCTGACGGGCCGCATCGACGAAAGCGACGCGCCCGCTATCCAGGATGTGCTTTCGACCAAGTTTTCCGAGTTCGTCGACCGGCCTCTCACCATTTCCGGCCTCGCTTTGTTCGTTGAGGAAACGCGCGGCGCACCATTTACCGTTCATCGCTGGCACCCGCTTGGCCAGCCGCCAAAGAAAGATGCTGACCCATGACCGAGCATGCCCTTTCCAACGCCCGTATCGTTCTGGAAGACGATATTATTCTGGGATCCGTTCTGATCCGTGACGGCAAGATTGCCGATATCAGCGAAGGCGCCTCCAAAACCGGTGAGGATCTCGAAGGCGATTTCCTCATCCCGGGTCTGGTGGAACTGCACACCGACCATCTGGAACAGCACTATTCGCCGCGTCCCGGGGTTATCTGGGATAAGATCGCCGCCATTCAGGCTCACGATGCGCAGGTCGCGTCATCAGGCATTACCACTGTTTTCGACTGCCTGCGGCTCGGCTCCGACGAAGATGGCGGGTTCAAGAAGGGCGAGATGCGGGAAATGGCGGATGCCATTGAAACCGCTGCCGATCAGAACCGCCTGCGGGCAGATCACCTGCTGCACCTGCGCTGTGAAGTCGCCTCCGCCGATGTGCTCGAGCATTTCGAAGATTTCGAGACCGATCCGCGTGTGCGGCTGATTTCGATGATGGACCACTCCCCGGGGCAGCGCCAGTTCCAGTCGATGGACCAATATATCTTCTATTACCAGAAGAAGCGCGGACTGAGCGACGAGGCTTTCGCCGAGTTCGTCAGACGCCGGCAGACGGCATCGGCGGAGTTTTCCGCCAAGCACCGGGATTACCTGGCGGCCCGCTGCGCCGAGCGCGGCATAACTGTTGCAAGCCATGACGACGCTACAGAAGCGCATGTGGGCGAAGCGATCGGACACGGCGTGAAACTCGCGGAGTTCCCCACCAGCGTCGAGGCGGCAAAGGCTTCGCACAGCGCCGGCATGAGCGTGCTGATGGGCGCACCGAACATCGTTCGTGGCAAGTCCCATTCCGGCAACATCGCCGCGCGTGATCTTGCCGAACTTGGCGTGCTGGATGTTCTCTCTTCCGACTATGTGCCGTTCAGCCTGCTTTACGCGCCGTTCCTGCTCGCCGACCAGGTGGAAGCCATCACTCTGCCGGAAGCGTTGCGCATGGTCACCTCCACGCCGGCACGAACGGTGGGCCTTCGCGATCGCGGCAGCATCGCAACGGGATTGCGGGCCGATCTGGTCCGAGTTCACCGCGAGGACGGCGTTCCCGTCGCCCGCTCGGTCTGGCGTCAGGGCAAACGTGTGGCATGACCGGCAACGGACAGGATAGCCGGCTTGACGGCCAGACACTGGGTACTGTGCCCGGAACCATGATCGTAATTGTCGGCCCGAGTGGGGCCGGCAAGGACACGCTGATGGATTATGCGGCAGCGCAGCTGTCCGGGCGGCCGGGCTTTCATTTCACCCGCCGGGTCATTACCCGCAGCGGCGATGCCGGCGGCGAAAATCACGATGCCGTTTCCATGCACGAGTTCAACCGGCTGGAAGACGAAGGTGCTTTTGCCGTTTCCTGGCAGGCGCACGGGCTGAAATATGGCATTCCGGCCGCCGTCTATCGTCATCTTAATGCGGGAGACGTGGTCATCGCCAACGGCTCCCGCTCGGCCCTGCCCCAGTTCGGCACCGCCTTTGCGCGCCTCAAGGTCGTGAACATCGTTGCACGGCCGGACGTGCTGGCGAAGCGGCTGGAGCAGCGAGGGCGGGAAAGCCGGGAGGATATTCTCCGGCGGCTGGAACGCAGTTCGCTCACGGTCGTCGGGGATTTTGATGTGACGACCGTGGACAATAGCGGTGCCATGGAAGATGCGGGCAAAACCATCATGGAGGTGCTGGAGCAGAGCGCCTGCCGTCGCCACATTTAAACTCCACAGGCCGAACTGCTCGACAAATGGCTTCCCAACGCTTACCATCAGGCGACAATTTCCAAACATGGTACGCCAAGGAGAGGGATGCCTGAAAAGAGGGTCAGCGACGAGATAACAGTGGTGGCCGGTCTGGCCGCCGGCGTCGCCAATTATGCACGGTCGCGGGGCATCGATATCGCCCCCATCTGCAAGGCTCTCGATATCGATCCCGCCACTTTCGGCAGCGTGACGGAGCGCATCAGCCTCGACCGATTTTGCCGCCTGCTCGAGACATGTGCGTTGATTTCCGGCGACGACGCCTTTGGTTTGCAATGCGCGTCCACCTTTCCCGCCGGCGCATCCGGCGCGTTCGGATATGGCCTGATGAGCGCGCCGACAGTGCGGGCTTTCCTGCGTTTTCTTCAGGATCACGTTTATTACGCGACCAATAACAGCAATTTCACCATGGTCACGGATGCCGCGCACGTAACCCTGTCGTGGTCCTTTGCGCCTGTCATCGCCAAACGCGATCAATATGTGGATTTGTCGCTGACAGCTCTGATCCAGCGCCTTCGCGATATTCTGGGGGAGCGCGTGAACCTGATCGAGATCGGTCTGGAACGGCCGAAACCGGTTAATATTCAGCTATTTAAAGAAAGAATGACCAAGCGCGTCAGCTTTTCGCAACCCATCCACACCATGCGTCTTCCCACATCGCTTCTGGACGTGGTCAACCCAAATGCAGATGAGCGGCTGTTCGAGCTGATGAACTTGCAATGCCGGATGCTGCGGCCGGAGACATCGGCAGACGCCACGCATTTCATCGATCAGGTGAAGCGTTACATGCAGGTGCGGCTGTCGGATGCCGAGCTTTCGCTGAGCGAGATAGCCCCCTATTTCAACCTGTCGGAACGCAGTTTTCAAAGACGGCTTGCCGAGCTTGGGACTAATCTCAACGAGATAAAGGACGCCATTCGCAAGAATGCCGGCTTCAAGCTCCTCGTGGAAAGCGATCTTCCGGTTTCCGATATCAGCTACAGGCTCGGCTATTCTACGCCGGGTGCGTTTTCGCGTTCCGTTTCCCGCTGGTTCGGGGCAACGCCCACGGATATTCGCAAGAAACACGCGCATCATTCCGCCGTATAGGACGCATTCCCAGCATCAATATTCCATATATCCAAAATAAAATTGGGAAATATGTCGGCGTTCACTGGATTATGTATCGAAACATAACAATAAAAACGCAAAACTTGGCGTGAGATGTTATTCTCTTGAGATGGCAGACCGCCTAATAGAACGCCGCAATATGCCTTCGGGCATGACGGAAAATATTCCAAAGCTTTGAATTTTACATCGTTCTGGACAAGAACCGATTTCAGGTTTTTGGGAAGGACGATGCAGTCATTCTTTCATCGCCGAGGATATGCCCATGCCGGGACCGGCTGGCTGCGAGATCAGCCGCTTATTGCCTGGTTCCTGAGGCCACATCCGGCTTTGGGAAGGTCAATCTCTTTTGAGGCTGAAAGACTATGTCGTCAAAAACGCAGCATGAACGTCACCAGGCGCGTGAAATCGTCCTTTCGGATCGTGAGCGGCAATATCTGGGGCTCGTTGCGCGGGGCCGACATCCTTCCCACATTGCCTTGATAACGGGAGCGGACGAAGCGGATGTTAAAGATACTCTGGAACGGGTCCGCCTAAGGCTAGGTGCGGCCAATCTGCTGAATGCCGTCAGCATCGCCCTGCTGCGTGGACTGATCGAACAGGATATTTAGAGCTTCCCTCTCGCTCGAAAAGCTTACGCGAAATCGTCCCCTTCCCGTAAGCCAAAACCGGATGTGTTGCTTTCTGCGCCAAAAACCCACCATTTCGATGGCGGGACGGCGGACCAAAAGGCGGGTCGGAAATGATTTCCGACCTATCGGCGCAACTGCAAGGCAGCCATACACGGTTTACCCGGCGGACTTTCCGGTCCGCCGGGTTTTCATTTTCAGTTCCTCACAGCGACTGAATCTCGGCAAGAATATCGCTTTCGACGATGATACCGCTTTCCAGCGCCTGCCTTCGAATGCCCTGGCTTCGCCGACCGGGCAAACGCACGTTTTCCTGCTTTTCTATCTCTGCGGCGATAAGCGCCAGTCGCTCGGTAAAGGCCGCACCGCCCGACGATACGGGGTGTATGGCGATGATCGTGTGGCCGAGAGAGGGTGGCGCACCCTTGTCGTCCAGAAGGGAAGAGGCCTCGAAGGCGAAGCTTCCACCGGTGAGCGCGGCGGCCATGATCTCCACCATAAGCGCCAGGGCAGCCCCCTTGGCCTCGCCCGCAGGCACCATCGTTCCGGCTAGGGCTTCTTCGGGATCGGTCGTGGGCCGGCCATTCATATCAAGCGCCCAGTCGCCCGGAATGGTTTCGCCCTTCTGGCGGGCCGCCATGATCTTTCCGCGCGCAACCTTGGAAAGCGCCAGATCGATCACCAGCGGATCTGCCTCGCCAACAGGGCTGGCGAACGCAATCGGATTGGTGCCATAGAGCGGTTTGGTGCCACCCCAAGGCGCCATGGATGCAGGCGCATTGGCGAACATCAGCGCCACGAGGCCCATTTCCGCGAAACGCTCGACTGTAAGTGCCATGACGCCTGCATGATGGGAGCGATGGATCGCGGCGAGTGCGATTCCCTGCTGCCGGGCCATGTCCGGCAACTCGTCTACGGCGCAGTCGATCGCGGGATAGGCGTAACCGTTGTTAGCGTCGATTGAAAGCACACCCGGTTTGACACGATTTGCCACCGGCCGCGCATTGCCATCGACCTTGCCAACCCGCGCCTGACGGACATAAACGGGGATACGCCGAAAACCGTGGCCGCCCTGGCCTGCAGCCTCGGATGCCACGAGCGCCTTCGCCACGGAGCGGGCGTTTTGCGGCAGAACGCCGTTACGCTCAAAGATAGAGGATACAAGATCCTCCGCCTCTGCGATTGAGAATTTCATTCCGGAATGCCTCTGCGTGTTAAGTCGACAAGACCTACACCATCGAAAACATTCGCGAAATGCAATTCAGGCCCAAATGGATATCTTATCGAGAATAACGGTCGGGCACGCATTCGCCCTTCGGGAGGGCGTCATGCCAGGCAAGAGCTTATTCCAGCAGAACCGCGACGTGGCCTTGGAATCGATCTAGCGGATGCTGATCGGCAAGGTGATTGTCTTGTTTGCGTCCGGTGGCGGCGCGGGCACGGGTGACGCGCTCTGGATCCAGGCCGCAATCTGCTGGTCGATGGAGGAATCACCAGTGGATTGCACCACACTGACACCGCTGATGGCGCCTGTATCGTTAACCCGGAACCGCACGGTCGCTGTCATCGCATCGCTGCGAAGCGAGCGGGGCTTACGCCGCTGGATATGCGAGCGAACCTTCGATCCCCATTTTGCCGGCGAGGCGGAGGATGAAGAGAAGAAACCGGCATTGTTGCGCGATGCCGCCGTCCGGTCGGATTGCTGTGTCTCGGCCTTGGCCGTTTCGCGCAGTTCCGATGCCTGTTGCGGTTTGGGACGCTGGCGCTCGACCTTCTTCTTGTCGTCCGGTTCTTTCTTCTCCACCTTCTTTTCGACCGGCGGCGGCGGTGGCCGGATGACGGGCAAGGGAACCTCGACATTTTCGAGTTCCGCCATCATCTGTTCCTGCACGGGATCGATCGGCTCCACCGGTTCAGGGATTTCCTGCGGTTCGACGATCTCCTCGACCGGAGGCTCCGGCGGCTGCACGGGTTCCGGCGGCGGCGTTTCCACAACCGGCTCTGGCGGCGGCGGCTCCTCCGGGGTGACTTCCTCTACCGGCTGGCTGTTGTCGCTCTTTACCTCTTCGGCATCTTCAACGTCCTGCGCAGGCGTCGTTTCCTCGGTGTTCACGGCTTCCGGTATGGCTGCCATTTCGATCATGATCGCGGCAGGCGGCGGCCCGCCGGCATCCAGTTCTTCTGGTTCCTGCATCAGGTAATAGGCAAAACCCGCATGAACGCCCAGCATGAGCAGTGCTGCGGCGGACCACAACGCCGCTTCCCCGAGGCGGGAATGTCGGGACTGCGGGTAGCCGTTTTCAGTCATGGCGCGGTTCCTGGCACTGCAGGCGCGGTGGGCGGAACGGCACCGGCTGGCTGCGTTGTCGCAGCGGCATTTTCCAGCCCTACCAGAGCGATTTTCAGATATCCGGCATCGCGAAGCAGGTTCATGATTTCCATGAAGTGGCCATAGTCGACGGCTTTGTCGGCGCGCAGGAAAATTCGCGTATCTTTCTTGCCGCCCGTCTGCCGGTCGATCGCCGCTGCCAGGGCTTCGCGGGCAACCGCATCATTGCCGAGATTGAGCGACAGATCATCCTTGACGGTCAGATAAAGCGGCTCTTCCGGGCGCTCCGCCGGCTTGGCGGTGGATGCGGGCAGATCGACATTCACATCCACGGTCGCCAGCGGTGCGGCCACCATGAAGATGATGAGCAGAACCAGCATCACGTCGATGAAAGGCGTGACGTTGATTTCGTGGTTTTCGGAGAGATCGTCTCCGCTATTTTCGCGAATACCTCCAGCCATGACCGATCACCGCCCAACCAACGACACAGCGGGTTTGCTGCTGCCCGGCGGAATGCGGCGGAAATCGAGGTCGCGGCTGACGAGGCGTTCCACGCCGGCTGCGGCATCCGCCAGCAAATGCCGGTATCCCGTGATCGAGCGGGCGAAGACGTTGTAGATCACCACCGCTGGAATAGCAGCAACAAGGCCGATTGCCGTGGCAAGCAGCGCCTCGGCAATGCCGGGTGCCACGACGGCAAGATTGGTGGTCTGCGATTCCGAGATGCTGATGAAGGAATTCATGATGCCCCAGACGGTACCGAACAGACCGACAAAGGGAGCGGTGGAGCCGATGGTCGCCAAGGCGCCCGTTCCGCGCGACATGCGGCGACCGGCGTGGGTTTCAATGCGTGACAGGGCCGAGGATACACGCTCCTTGATGCCGCCGCCGTCGGTGTGTTCGACCACCGCGTCGGAAAGCTGCATTTCGTGAGTTGCCATGCGCAACATCAGCGCTGCCGGCCCGCCCTTCTTTTCGACGGCCTCAGTCGCCTCGTTCAGGGTTTTCGCCCGGCGGATGACCTTGAGCGTCGCACCGGCGCGCACCCGTGCACCGGCAAGTTCGATAGACTTCGCCACCCAGACCGTCCAGGTGACGAGCGATGCAAAAGCGAGACCGATCATCACGCCCTTCACGACCCAGTCTGCCGCCATGAACATGCCCCAGGGAGACAGGTTGTGCGGAATGTCCGCACGATGTCCGGCACTTGCGGGTTCGGCGACTACCGGTTCAACCGGGGTGGAGACCTCGTTCGGCGCTGCCGTACCGTTCGTCGGAGCGGGTTGCTCCGTCTGTGTCGGCTGCGGTGAAACACCTTCGGCTGCCGGCGTGGGATTACTTGCGGCGGGCGCAGGCTGGGCCGGCGCGGGCTGTGTGGGCGCGGCAACGGAAGGCGGCACAGGCTGGACTGCCGGAGCGCTCGGCGTCTCAGGCGACTGCGCGGGCTGCATCGTTTCCGTTGCCGGTGCAGGTGCTGGTTGGATCGGGGTCTCGGATGCCGACTGAGCAAAAACCGCTCCGGCACTCAAGCCGGCCAGCAAAGTGACCGTCATGGCAAGTGAGATATGCCGTGTTTTGTTTGCCCTGGTGAAGCACGCGGAAGAAGTTGAGGTCTCAGCTGACATAATTTTTATCCCGGATTTCCGTCGATGAACTCATCCGCAGATTGACCGGTTCATTAAAACCGGGGCCATGAACGGATGCCGTCGTGAAAGCTTGACGTTCCGATAATAAACCTGAGTTCTTTTGACAACTATTATATTGCCAAAAGACGACCCGTAAACTCTTCTTTACAAAAAATTGACCGACCTGCGGTCTTCAGGTGTTTTGCGAAGGCGAAAACTGCGCCACCAGCGCGTGTCGGTCGCCGGGATAGGTGACCCGAACACTGGTGACATAATCCGCTCCGTGCCAGGTGCGGCGGTGGATGACCAGACACGCCGCACCGGAAGCAATGCCGAGCGCGGTCGCATTTTTGCGATCAGCGGAAACTGCGCTGATGCGATGTTCCGCGGCACTCCAGGGAACCATTTTCAGCAGCCAAGTGCCCGGCCCGATCTGTGAAAAATCCGCTGCCTCCGCCTCCGGAACGGCGGTGACATTGATGATGCGTTCTTCAAGGCAAAAGGGAACGCCGCCGGCAAAATGCGTGCAGGTGAGTTCCAGAACCGGGGCATCCGCGGCAAGCGCCATGGCCGCGCCGTCTTCTTCCCCCGCAGGGCGCAGTCGCCGTCTGTCGAGACGGTAACCGTAAACGAGGCCGAGGGCCTGCACCTCCCGCTCGATATCGTGGATTTCCAGAACGGCCGATTGCGCATGGGGCTGGCGAACGAAGGTGCCGAGACGCCGGCGGCGCTCGATAAGGCCGCGCTGCACCAGTTCGCCGAGCGCCTTGTTCACCGTCATGCGCGAGCAGGCATATTGCCGGGTCATCTCGTGTTCGTAGGGAATACGGTACCCCGGCGGCCACTCGCCCGACATGATGTGGCGCTCGACATCGTTGCGGATGCGCTCGTGCAGTGATTTTTCCTGAAGATCGGCGCCTGTACTCCTCATACCGATGCTTCCTTCCTCCCGATTCTATGGATCAACTATCCATGGGCAGCGGCGGCAATCGCCTCGCTGCGAATTTCCTCCGTCAACTTGGCGCGTAGCTGCGAAAACTCCGGGCTGGCCTTGACGGTGTAGTGACGCGGATGCGGCAGGTCGACCGGCATGATCGACTTGATGCGCCCCGGCCGCGCTGACATCGTCACAACCCGCGACGCCATGAACACCGCCTCCTCGATGTCATGCGTCACAAAAATGACGGTCTTCTGCTCGCGCTCCCATATGCCGAGCAGCAATTCCTGCATCAGCCCGCGCGTCTGGTTGTCGAGTGCGCCGAAAGGCTCGTCGAGCAGCAGGATTTTCGGGCCGTTTGCCAGAGCGCGAGCGATGGCTGTTCTCTGCTGCATGCCGCCGGACAGCTGTTTCGGCCAATGGTTCTCGAAGCCGCGCAGGCCAACCTTGTCGATATAGCTATCGACGATCTCCCATTTTTCCTTCTCGGCCACACCACGCTCGCGCAGACCGAAGGCGACATTTTCCCGGATCGTCAGCCACGGAAACAGCGTGTAGGACTGGAACACCATGCCGCGATCCGCCCCCGGCCCTGTCACTGCCCGGCCGGACAAAAGGACTTCACCCGTCGTTGGACGGTCAAGACCGGCGATGATGCGCAGCAAGGTCGACTTTCCGCATCCGGACGGGCCGAGAATGGTGACGAAATCGTTGCGGGAGATTTCCAGATCCGTGGGCTGCAAGGCCAGCGTTGGCTGGCCGCCCTGAACGCCGGGGAAAGTGCGGCTGACGCCCTTGATAACGAGTTCGCTCATCAGGCAAGCCTCCAGGCGAAAAGCTTCCGGTTCAGCGATTTGAACGCGAAGTCAGAAATAAGTCCGATGACACCGATGACGATGATGCCGAAGATGATTTGCCCGGTCGCCATCAGCGCCTGGCTGTTGATGATCATATAGCCGATGCCCGACGACGCGCCGATCAACTCGGCAACAATGACATAGGTCCAGGCCCAGCCGAGGACGAGACGGAGAATTTCCGCAATATCGGGCGCATTGGCGGGAATGAGAACGCGGCGGACCACGCCCCGGTCTTTTGCGCCAAGTGTATAGGCAGCCTCCACCAGATCGCGTCTTGTGCCGGCAACCGCCACGGCAACCATAAGAATGATCTGGAAAACTGCGCCGATGAAGATCACCAGCAGCTTCTGCATCTCGCCGATGCCGGCCCAGAGAATAAGCAGCGGCACGAAGGCAGAAGCCGGAAGATAGCGTGCGAAGGAGACGAAGGGCTCAAGCAGCGCCTCGACCGGCTTGTAAGCGCCCATGGCGATGCCGACCGGTACAGCAACGAGCGAGGCCAGCACGAAGCCGCCGACAACACGCCAGATCGTCATGCCGATATCGCTGGCAAATCCCTGATCGGTCAGCAGATAGATGCCGTCCTTCAGCATGGTGATCGGGTCAGCCAGAAAGGTCGGCGATACGAAACCGCCGAGCGTGGCAAAGCCCCAGGCGGAGAAAAAAAGCACGAAGAACAGAATGCCGAGAAAAATCCGCGTGCTATTCTTTATGGGTTGAAGAGGTTGCATTCTGTCGCCTGTCCGGAAAACGGGCGCGGCACTCTATCGCCGCACCATCTAAGCGCCGTGCGTCGTCCATGACGCACAGGCGCTGTAAGGCTTCTCACTGGCTGCAATAATCCCCGAAGGAAAAGCAGCAGTTTGCTTCTGTTACTTGATGAAGGACGTGTCGGCGAGTGTCGAAAGATCGGGTTTCGATTTTATCACGCCGATTTCCAGAAGCAGATCAGCCGATTTTTCGGAGAATGTCTTGAATTCACCGTCGAAGAACTTCTGGTTGGCGGCCTTGTCCTGCCATTCCAGGAATTTCGCCGAAGCTGCGAATGCCTCGCCGGTCTGTTTTACGTCCGCTCCCATGGTCTCATAGGATTTTGCAGGGTCCGTCTTGATGAGCTCGAGCGCCTGGAAATAGCTGTCCGCAAGGGCTTTTGCCGCCTGCGGATTGGCCTTCAAGAAATCCGGCGTGCAGCCGAACGTGTCCATGACGGCGGGATAATCCAGCGTCGTCGCAAGGATTTTCCCCTTGTCCGGTGCGGCGCGCACTGTGGACAGATAAGGCTCATAGGTCATGGCGGCTTCATTCTGGCCGGCGACGAATGCCTGCGCGGCCGGTCCCGGCTCAAGGTTGACGACCTTCACGTCCTTCAGGGTCAGGCCGTTTTCCTTCAGTATCCAGGCAAGGAAGAAATAGGGGGATGTGCCCGGTGCAGAAGCGGCAACCGTCTTGCCTTTCAGGTCCGACACCTTTGCAACATCACTGCGCACCGCAATGCCGTCGGCTCCGTGCGACTTGTCCATCTGGAAAATCTGGGTGGACTTCACGCCGTTGGCATTCCACGCGATCCATGTTTCGACCGTGGTGGCGGCGCACTGGATGTCACCGGAAGCAAGCGCCAGATGCCGGCTTGCCTGCGGAATCTTCTTGATATCGACCTTGAGGCCATTCTTTTCGAAAATGCCGGCCTGCTTGGCAAGCGTCAGTGGCGCAAAGCCGGTCCAGCCGGACATGCCTATTGTAACCGATGTTTCGGCATAGGCGGAAGCAGATGAAACAAGCGTCGCGATTGCGGCGATAACCCATGTCTTTTTCATGATCGGAACCCCTTTTGATTTATTTTTGTGCGATATTTTTTTCGCTTTATTTGAGGCATGCTAGGCAGGGATTTTACATTTGTCTAGACAAAATAGAGGCGCTCAAACGCTTCCAGAAAGATTGCAAACAAGCCGCCCGGCATTCTAGACATAGGATAGCACAGCCCGGCGCATCGGCCCGCTGTTTTCCATATCGAGCTTTTCCATGACCAGACAGAGACGCCGTAACATCATCAGGGCAAGGCGCACCGGCACCGGCATTGCGCTCGTCGCCGCCATTTCATTCATCGCCGGAATGACAGATGCGGTGGGTCTTCATCTTTCCGGCGATTTCGTTTCCTTCATGACCGGCAACACCACCCGCGCGGCCATTTCGGTGGAAGCTGGCGTTTATTCCCATGCGGCGAAACTACTCTTCGCGATCATCGCTTTCGTGGCGGGCAATGCTGGCGGTATCGTGGTCGCGCATAAATTCGACCGGAGCATCTTTGCCGTTCTCGTGGCCGTCGGGTCGCTGGTGGCGATTGCCGCATTGCTGCGCGGCGATGCTTCCGCCCTGGCGCAGTTTTATCTTGTCGTTTTCGCCATGGGGATGGTCAACGCTGCCGTCGAGCATATTGAGGGGCTGCCTATTGGCCTCACCTACGTGACCGGCGCCCTTTCCCGTTTTGGCCGTGGCATCGGTCGCTATCTTCTGGGGGAGCGAAGCCTCGATTGGGGCATCCAGATCGTGCCCTGGCTCGGTATGATAAGCGGCGCAATCTGCGGGGCGGTGTTGGGCGCCATGCTACAGTACGATGCCCTGTGGGTGGTTGCGGCAACCGTTTTTGCGGTCGCCATCGCCACACTCGTCATTCCGCGTTCGCTTCGCCACCGCTATAACCAAAGGGTCCGGATCAGGCGCATCGCGCCCTGACGGACTGCGTCGTCACTTGCGTGAGATGGTGACGAATTTTGTGCCGCGCACCCGCACCGTCATCAGGCAGGCTTCCTTGTCGGTTCGATCGCAATAACGCGGGTGCATCTTCAGTACGAAGACCATGTTGCCGAAACGTTTGATGAAATCGTAGCCGTAAATCCGGGCCGTCGCGATCATCAGATATCCGCCCTCTTTGACTTGGACGTAAAAATTGTAAGGGCAACCTTCGTCATCGCAGCTGCGGCCTTTTTCGCCATCGCAATCCAGCACGCCGTGATTGACGACGGCATCCGTCAGGCCATCATTGTTGATATCCAGTCTGGTGATGAAATCATCGCCGAAGCCAGCCGTCTTGCACTCCTTGCGGAAATGATCCTTTTCATAGATCTCGGGATCGTTCACCAGCTGCTGCTGTGCCGCCAGCGCGACCGGAAACATCAAGAGGACCAGCGCCTGAAGAGCGGCAACGATAGCGATTCGCACGGCATTTTCCTTTGCATCCGTTTCGTTTATGGATGTTGCGATCATCCGGGCGGCCAGCCTAGAGTTCCGTGCTTGCGCGACACTGACGCAAACGCATCCAAATTTCCGGGGGGACCTTTTCCATGACACTGCTGGGTTTTCTCGATTATGCCGGCGTTGCCGTGTTTGCCGCAACCGGCGCATTGGCCGCCTCACGCAAGCAGCTCGACCTGATCGGCTTCCTGTTTTTCGCCGCCGCGACCGGGATCGGCGGCGGCACGGTGCGCGATCTCGTGCTGGGCAGGGCGCCCGTGTTCTGGGTGTTGAACCCGACCTATATTCTGGTCTGCGTATCGGTTGCGGTTCTGCTTTTCTTCACCGCCTACCTGTTCGAATCCCGGTATCGGGTGCTCATCTGGCTCGATGCCGTCGGCCTCTCAGCCTATTGCGTCATGGGAGCCGCCAAGGGTCTGGCTGCAAGCGGCTCCGCAACCGTGGCGATCGTGACAGGCGTTTTGACAGCGACGTTCGGCGGCGTATTGCGCGATGTTCTCGCGGGAGAACCCTCCGTGCTGCTGCGCCCGGAAATCTACATCACCTGCGCGCTTTTGGGGGCATCCATCTTCACCGGCGCTTATTTCCTCGGCGCGCCGCTTTATGTCGCGTCGGGCATCGGCGTCTTGACGGCTTTCGGTGTCCGGTCCGGAGCGTTGATCTTCGGATGGACCTTTCCGCCCTACAAGGGCAAGCCCGGCAGACGGCCCGAAGATATATTGAAGTGAGGCGGCGAAGGTTGCCTGAAACAAAAATGGCGCCCACAGGCGCCATGTTTTCTTGTTTATCAAGCCGAAGCTTCAACCGCGCTTGCGACGCAGGCGAATGACCACGTCCACATGGGCGATTTCCATGCCTTCGGGCGCCTCTGGCAGATTGTCGATCTGGAGATTGTTCACGGGGATGTCGAGAACCTCGTTCTCTCCTTCCACGAAGAAGTGATGGTGGTCGGACACGTTGGTGTCGAAATAGGTGCGCGCACCCTCGACAGCCAGAACGCGGATCAGGCCGGCTTCGGTAAACTGATGCAGCGTGTTGTATACCGTCGCGAGAGAAACGGGCACGCCGGCGGTCACCGCCTCGTCATGCAGCTCCTCGACCGTCAGGTGGCGATCACCCTTTGCGAAAAGAAGATCGCCCAAAGCAACGCGCTGGCGCGTGGGCCGCAGCCCCGAGCGCCGCAGCCTCGTCCCGATATCCAATGTGGCGTCAAATGCCATGCAATCCCATTCCAAACACAGGGGTGAAACCCATCAATTGCAATAGCATATATCTTTTGCGGTGAATGCTTTCAATAGTTTCAGCGTCGCCGAGTGTCGCAAATGGCTGCAAACCGGCCATTCTTGCAAATTTCCTCTGGTTCCTGCCGGATGGTTCCTGTATGCGGACGGCATATTGAGGTAATGACTTCTCTAAAGAAGGTTCGAAGACAAAGAATGGGGGCATAATGGCCTCTGCCCTTGCAGCGCTTCATTTTGAACCTAACTTGCTCTAGTGAAGTCGATAAACACCAGTGATTGAGGAAGTGAAAGCGGTATGGCAACGAGGCAATCAAGTTACAATTACGAGGAGATCCTTTCCTGCGGACGCGGCGAATTGTTCGGTCCGGGAAATGCCCAGCTTCCGTTGCCTCCCATGCTCATGGTTCACCGCATCACCGAAATTTCCGAAACCGGCGGCGCGTTCGACAAGGGTTTCATCCGCGCTGAATACGATGTCAGCCCAGACGACTGGTATTTCCCCTGCCATTTCCAGGGCAACCCGATCATGCCGGGTTGCCTCGGCCTTGACGGCATGTGGCAGCTGACCGGCTTCTTCCTCGGCTGGCTGGGCGAAGAAGGCCGCGGCATGGCGCTCTCCACCGGCGAAGTCAAGTTCAAGGGCATGGTTCGCCCGGAGACGAAGCTCCTCCAGTACGGCATAGATTTCAAGCGCGTGATGCGCGGACGTCTCGTTCTGGGTACCGCAGACGGATGGCTGAAGGCAGACGGCGAAACCATTTATCAAGCGACAGACCTTCGTGTGGGGCTGTCGAAGGAAAAGACCGCCTGAAGCGGACGGAATAGTCCTGGCAAACGCCGGGCGGCTTCGGTCGTCCAGCCGAAATCTTAAGAAAAGGTCCATTTCATGAGACGAGTTGTTGTCACCGGCCTCGGCATTGTTTCTTCCATCGGTGGTGATGCCGCCGAAGTCACCGCATCCCTGCGCGACGCCAAATCCGGCATTTCATTTTCACCGGATTTTGCTGAACACGGTTTCAAGTGCCAGGTATGGGGCAAGCCGTCTCTCGATCCGACCGAGCTGGTCGACCGTCGCGCCATGCGCTTCCTTTCGCAGGGCGGCGCATGGAACCACGTTGCCATGAAGCAGGCGATTGCCGATTCCGGTCTCGAGGAAAGCGACATCAGCGGCAACGAGCGCACCGGCATCATCATGGGTTCGGGCGGCCCTTCCACCCGCACCATCGTCGAAGCCGCCGATATCACGCTGAAGAACAACAGCCCGAAGCGTATTGGCCCGTTTGCCGTGCCGAAGGCCATGTCCTCCACCGCATCGGCTACACTTGCGACCTGGTTCAAGATCCACGGCGTCAACTATTCGATCTCTTCGGCCTGCTCCACATCGGCGCATTGCATCGGCAACGCCGCCGAGATGATCCAGTGGGGCAAGCAGGACGTGATGTTTGCTGGCGGCCATGAAGACCTCGATTGGTCCATGTCCAACCTCTTCGACGCCATGGGCGCGATGTCGTCCAAATATAACGAGACGCCAAACCTCGCTTCCCGCGCCTATGACGTCAACCGCGACGGTTTCGTGATCGCCGGCGGTGCTGGCGTACTGGTTCTTGAAGAGCTGGAACATGCGAAGGCGCGCGGCGCGAAGATTTACGCCGAGATCGTCGGTTATGGCGCAACCTCGGATGGTTACGACATGGTGGCTCCTTCCGGCGAGGGCGCGATCCGCTGCATGCGTCAAGCCCTTTCCACCGTCAAGGGCGATATCGACTACATCAACACCCACGGCACCTCGACGCCGGTTGGCGACAGCAAGGAAATCGGCGCGATCCGGGAAGTCTTCGGCGACAAGATCCCGCATATCCAGTCGACCAAGTCCCTCACCGGCCACTCGCTGGGCGCAGCAGGCGTTCAGGAATCGATCTACGGCCTGTTGATGATGCAGGAACGCTTCATCGGCGAGAGCGCGCATATTTCCGAACTCGATCCGGAATTTGCGGGCGTCCCGATTGTTCGCAGCCGCATCGACAATGCCAAGATCGACACGATCCTTTCCAATTCCTTCGGCTTCGGCGGCACCAACGCCACGCTGGTCTTTCAGCGTCATAACGGATAATTGCCATGAACGGCATCATGCAGGGTAAACGCGGCCTCATCATGGGCGTCGCAAACAATCACTCTATCGCCTGGGGTATCTCCAAGGCTCTTGCGGCGCAGGGCGCAGAGCTCGCCTTCACCTATCAGGGTGAGGCGCTCGGCAAGCGGGTAAAGCCGCTCGCCGCCGAGCTCGGATCCGACTTTATCGTGCCTTGCGATGTCGAGGATATCGCCTCGGTTGACGCGCTTTTTGCGGCAATCCGCGAAAAATGGGGTACGCTGGATTTCGTCGTGCACGCGATTGGCTTTTCCGACAAGAACGAGCTGAAGGGTCTTTACGCGGATACGACCCGCGAGAATTTCAGCCGCACTATGGTCATCTCCTGTTTCTCGTTCACGGAAATCGCCAAGCGTGCCGCCGAACTGATGACGAATGGCGGATCCATGCTGACGCTGACCTATAACGGTTCGCAGCGGGTCATCCCCAACTACAACGTCATGGGCGTTGCCAAGGCAGCTCTCGAAGCGTCCGTGCGTTATCTCGCTGCCGACTATGGCCCGCGCGATATTCGCGTCAACGCCATCTCGGCCGGACCGGTCCGCACACTGGCGGGCGCCGGCATTTCCGATGCGCGCGCAATCTATGCGTGGAACCAGAAAAACGCACCGCTGCGGCGAACAGCGGATATCGACGATATCGGCGGATCGGCTCTTTATCTGCTCTCCAACATGTCGCGCGGCGTTACCGGCGAGTGCCACTACGTGGATTGCGGCTACAATATCACCTCCACACCCACCCTTGAGGTTCTCTCAAAAGCGGATGCGGAATAAGCTATCGTTTTTCCAGTAAGTAAAAGCCCGGCGATATGCCGGGCTTTTTGCGTTTATAGCCTGTGCCATTTTTGCGAACTGATAAAGTATAACTCGTCGGGGTAACTGAATTTAAACACCGGCTGGTTATGGTCCGCAACAAATTCAACGGTTGCGCTTGCCGCATATTCTAAAGATCGACACCGACATATGCGACTGGCCAAATTGAAGCCATTGCTGGAAAAATTCGGGCTCTCGCGTGACGGGACAGCAGCCATCGAATTCGCGATCCTGGCGCTTCCCTATTTCCTCGTCGTCTTCGCGATCATCGAAACTTTCATCGCCTTGATGGCGGAGCAAGTGGTCGTCAATGCTACCGACACGATGGCGAGGCGTCTGCGCACCGGGCAGATCAGCAGTTCGATTTCCAAAGAGGATTTTCGCAAGAGTTTCTGCAACGAAGTTTCGGTGATTATCACCTGCTCGGCTGATGAGATCAAAAAAGAACAGAAGCTTTATATCGACCTTCGCTCCTTCACCGCCTTCAAGGATATTCCAACTACGATACCCTTGAAAGCTAACGGCGAATATTACGATCTCGACACGGCGCAATTCGGCTTCAAGCCGGGTGGACCTGACACGATCAATATGCTGCGCGTCTATTATCGCTGGCGTGTAGTCGCAGATATCATCCGACCATATCTTACCAAAATACGCCCAGCCGACGGGTCAATGCCGTCGCATTTCCTCATTGTCGCGACCGACGCTTTCATGAATGAGAAGTACACCACGAGCGGGGGCTCATGATGGCAGGGCTTGTTTCCACCATCACGAACGGCCGACTTCGTTTTATCGCGCTCGTTGCACGCTTCGCAAGGGATCGCCGTGGCGTGGGTGCGGTAGAATTTGCGATCGTCTTCCCGATATTGCTTGCGCTTTATCTGACGTCCTTCGAACTCACCATCGGCTATAACACCTACAAGCGGGCAAGCAGCGCCTCCGCAACGATCAACGACCTGATCTCCAAAACAAATTCCGTCGACAAGGCTTATCTGACAAGCATGCAGGACGTAACGGCTGCCGTCTTTGCGCCTTACAGCACCAAGGGTCTGCAGCTGAAGATCAGCGGCATCAAGATCGACAAGCAGAAACAGGCGACTATCGCCTGGTCCTGGAACGAGAAAAACGCGAGGCCCTATGTGGTGGGATCGCGAGTCTCCGTTCCCACACGTTTGCTTGTAGCGGACAGTTTCCTCATCCACGTCGAGCTTTCCGTGCCGCATGAGTTGTTGATGTTCATGCCAGATATTTCTTCGTCCGGCGTAAGATCGATCACGATCGCACGCGATTATTTCTTCAAACAGCGCGACGCTGAGATAACCTGCTCCAATTGCTGATTCGCCTCAGCGCTTTGCTCTAATAAACATCGCGCAGATAACGTTTTTCGCGCTTCAGCCGGTTTACATAGTCGCTTGCCGCTTCCGCAGAGATGCCCGCCTCGTCAATAACGATCTGGTGCAGGGCATCGTCAACATCCTTCGCCATGCGGGTCGCGTCGCCGCAAACATAGAAATGGCCGCCCTCTTCGAGCCATTGATAGAGTGCCTTGCCGTTTTGGCGCATACGGGTCTGAACATAGATCTTTTCGGCCTGATCCCTCGAGAAAGCGAGATCGAGACGGGTCAGCACGCCATCGCGACTCATCTTTCCAAGTTCGTCTTCGTAGACGAAATCCGACTGCCGGTGCTGATCGCCGAAAAACAGCCAGTTCCGGCCCTTTGCGCCCCGCGCCTGCCGTTCCTGCAAAAAAGCCCGGAATGGCGCAATACCCGTGCCGGGTCCCACCATGATAACAGGTGCGTCATTGTCCTGAGGCACGCGAAACGCCTTGTTCGGAGAGACGAAAATCCCGGCACTCTGCCCCGCTTCTACCCGGTCCGCGAGATAGGTGGAGCACACGCCGCCACGCTCGCGACCTTCGGCGCGATAACGCACGCTGGCGACTGTCAGATGCACGCTGTTGTGCGCGGCCAGAGGGCTGGAAGAGATCGAATAGGCGCGGTGCTGTAACGGCTTCAGGAACGTCACGAATTCAGCAAGGTCGAATACGGGTTTTTCACCGAGACTAAGCAGGTCGAGAATATCCTTGCTCCAGAGAAAGGCGGCAAGCTGTTCCCTGTCTCCATTCGCAAGGATGTGGCTGAGTTCATCGTGACCTGCGCGCTTGCCGATCTCCGCGACCAACTCACGCGACGGTGTCGATATCTCGAACATATTGAGAAGCGCATCGCCGACCGGACGGTCGAGTCCGGCGACTTCACCATCCGCGCTCACTCCGAAGCGTTCGAGCAGCGCGCCCACCAGTTTCGGGTCGTTTAGGGGAACGACGCCCAGAGCATCCCCCGCCTCATAGTCGAGACCACTTTCGCCGAGATCAAATTCGTAGTGGCGAATTTCCTTGGACGAAGCAGGCCCGGAAAGAAGGCGATTGACGCTCACCTGCGCAGCATAGGGGTTCTTGCGGCTCCAGCCCTGTTTTGCCCGCGCGGGCGCCTCGGCGATCGCCGGCACAACCGCCGCCTTATTGCCACCATCGATGGCGAGCGCGAGTGGCAGGGTCTCGCCAATCCAGTTGGCGGCGACATCTTCGAAATCGATATCGCAATCGATACGCGTCTTCATCCGTTTGCCGCCAAGCTGCTCGAAGCGGGTATCGATGAGCTTGCCCGCCTGGCAGAAGCCATCGTAACCGGTGTCGCCAAGCGCAAGCACGGCAAAGTTCATCTCATCCAGCCGGGGTGCGGCCTCCTTGGAAAGGGCCTCCCAGAAAAGCTGGGCATTGTCAGGCATTTCACCTTCGCCGTAGGTGGAGGTGACGACAATGACGCGCTTCATGGCGCCCAGACTATCCATGGAAACATCATCCAAGGCCGTCACCACAGGCTGCATGCCCTGGGCACGGGCGGCGTCGGCTATATCCATCGCCAGCGCCTCGGCATTGCCGGTCTGGGTGCCGAAGAGAATGTTCAGCACGCTGGCCGCCGCCTTGGGAGCGGCAGCGGCAACCGATGTGTCCATACCCATTGCTGCGCGGGAATGAAGCCCGGCCAGGAAGCCGGATAGCCAGGCGCGCTGGTCGCCATTGAAAGGGGCATCTTGAGGAATGTAAGGTATCTTCATCATGCTGCCCTGTTCTGGCTGGATGCGGTGGCAAGGTCGGGAATGGCACGCGCCGCGAAAAGCTCCTCAAAGCCCGGCAGACGACCGATCTTCTCGATGTTTTTGCGGTCCTGCTGAATGATCCAGCCATAGGTGCCGGGACTATCCACCGACCAGATGTTGCGGCGCGCGAGCGCCTGCTTGTAATCGTCGAGCCGCTTGGCGGCGATCATCACCGCAAGCTGCTCGTCATCATGATCGGAAAGCGCCTCGCGCGCATATTTCAGCAGCCGCTGCATCAGCGCATAGTCCTCCGTGAGGACGAGATTGCGCACGGCTTTTTCGATGGCGGGATCGGAAGGACCGGATGCCATCGGCAACCGTTGGAGAGCAATGGCCTGCGCCATGCTCAAAACCGTGTAGTTGTTGATGAGCGCATACATGTCTTCCGTATCCGTCTCACCATAACCAGGCACGGTTCCGTTCAACACGGCCTTGCGGTCGCGATAGGCCAGCTTGAACTTCCGCACCTGATGGGCGGCAAGCGCGGACGCCAGTTCCTCCAGCAGCTCCTTGCGGGGCTTGGCTTTCAGAATTTCGTCGCTGTCCTGATAAAGCAGCAGGGCGCGCGGCATGCCGTAGACGAAATTGTGCTGTTCGCTTTCCCAGTTTTCCAGAATCCATGCGGCCTTGGCCGACCCTGTTTCGTCGACATGCCAGGTCAAAAGCTGGTGAACGGCCTGATTGTGGATAGATGCCTGTTCGTCCTCGCCGGTGATGGAGCCGAGCAGGATGGAATCATGGCTCACCTTCTTCGGCAGATCGCCGTAAGGGTCATATTGATAGACGAAGCCGCCGCTCATGCCGTTGCCGAAACCCTTGCCGAAACTGCCGAGGTTAAGCACAGCGCCATTGGTCATATATTCGCAGGCGAAGTCGCCCACACCTTCGACAACGGCTGTCGCACCCGAATTGCGCACCGCGAAACGGTCGCCCGCCTGCCCTTCCACGAAAGTGCGACCGCCGGTGGCGCCGAACAATGCAAAATTGCCGACCAGCACATTGCCATCAGCATCTTGCGAACCGCCACCGGGGGAGCGCACTACAATGGTGCCGCCGCAGGCGCTTTTGCCGACGCCATCATTGCAGGTACCGGTATGGACCATGACCATGCCGTCATTGCAGAAAGCGCCGAAGGACTGCCCTGCTGAACCTGATGTGTCGATGCGCACCGAACCCGCCTCCAGAAAACGGCGACCACGGCTATCCCGCTTCACAGCCGGAAGCGCATCCGCCTCTTCGTCGGAAAGTTCGTGGTTCAGCATGCGCTCGATATCGACGGCGAGCTGGCCGCCAACACTCTTGTTGCAATTGTTGAGGAAGCGGTTGCCGCCAAGCTCGATATTTTCCCGTTTGCTGTCGATCAGAGCCGAGCGCACGAGTTCAATGAAGGCATCGTCCAGCGCGAAGTCCTTTTCCATATAGACCGGGCTGTCGATCTTCACTTCCTCCACCACCGAAAGCATCGCCCGCAGGTCAAGCTGGCCGACGCTCGCCGGATGATCGAGGAGGTGAAGAAGATCGGAGCGGCCCCGAGCTTCGCGCAGCGAGCGCAGCCCGAGTGCGGCCAAGATCTCGCGGGTTTCATGGGCGATGTTCATGAGATATTGCGCCAGCGCGCGTGGATCGCCGTTGAAGGCTTCCTGATTGGTGGTGAGGCCGGCGGGGCACTTGATGTTGCAGTTCTTCGCCATGACGCATTTCAGCATCATCAGCGCCGTGGTGCCGAACTCGAAGCTGTCGCCGCCGAGAAGGGCCGATTTCACCACGTCGCTCGCCGTCTGGTGTGCGCCGGAGCAGCGTAGCAGCACCTTGGCACGAAGGCCCGTGGCGCAAAGCGCCTGATGCACCTCGGCGATGCCGATTTCCGCCGCGCGGCCGGTATATTTGAGGCTGGTGACAGCGGCCGCACCCGTGCCACCGGTATTGCCGGCGACATTGATGACATCCGCACCCGCTTTCGCAACACCGACTGCAATCGTGCCGATGCCTTCCGACGAAACGAGCTTGACGATGACGCGCACGCGCGCCGCCTTGGCGTCGTGGATAAGCTGGGCCAGATCCTCGATCGAATAGGTATCATGGTGCGGCGGCGGCGAAACCAGCTCGACGCCTGGGGTGCCACCACGGGCCGCGGCTATTTCCACCGTTACCTTTGGAGACGGCAATTGCCCGCCCTCGCCGGGCTTTGCACCCTGGCCGATCTTGATCTCTATTTCCTCCAGCATCGGGTCGGCAAGATAACCCGCCCAGACACCAAAACGGCCAGAGGCGAACTGCTTGATGCGCGAGGCGCGGATGGTGCCGTAACGGGAAATATGCTCGCCGCCCTCCCCAGAATTCGACATGCCGCCAACCATATTGGTGCCATGCGCCACCGCCTCATGGGCGGCTGCGACCAGCGCGCCATGGCTCATCGCACCCGAAGCGAGGGTCTTGGTGATCTCACTCGCCTTTTGCACAGCGTCGAGCGCAATGCTGTCAGGTGCGGTGCGGATCAGCGACAGATAGGTGAATGCTTCACCCTTCGCCTGAACCAGAAGCGCGCCGCCCTCCAGCCAATGGCCGGCAATATCCTCACCGAAACGATCGAGCAGCGACTGTCCGAGTGCGGCAAGCCGGGAAAGCTCATGACCGTGCGGGCCGGTCAATTGCAGCCGGAACGCGCCTTCCCCGCCACTTTCGCAGAGCAATCCGCGCACCATGAAGCTGTTGTTGCCACGTCTGGAAAAGCGCCCCATGTCGCGGCGGAATTCTTCGGCCGAACCGGCAAAGGTCACATCAGCCGGCAATTCCAGAACATCACGCAGGGCTGCCGGACGGCGGGCCCTTTCTTCGGCCATCATGCGTGCGAAGGCGCGGTAACCCGGCGTTACCTCGAAAGCGTCGATTGCTTCGGGCGTCAGCCGGTCGAAGCTGTTGTGATAATAGGCCGCATCGTTGAGGCCGAAAGCATCCTCCAGCCGGTTGAGCGGCAGGAGACGTAGCGCCTCTTCGTTGTCGGTTCCCTTGTCGAAACCGATCTTTTCCTCCGTCATATCGACGAAACCGCGAACCGCCGTCGTGCCATAGGAATGGCCAGCACCTTCGGCGCGCTCCTTGAAGAGACCGAGCAGCGGAATGTCGTTTTCACCCTTTACCGACAGCGCCTTGCGATGCCAGTCCACTACCGCCTGCGCGATGACAGCGAAGGTAACGCCACCGACCGGGGTCTTAACATTGGGGAAATAACGCTTCAGCACAGGATCGTTGGTGTCGAGGAAGTTCGGTTCGAAGAACTCGCCGCCAATATAGCTTTCCGCCGTGCACAGCCCGACCTTGCCCATGGTCTTCATCAGCGACTTTTCAGCCGCCTTGGCAAAACGCTTGAAGGCCTTGTCAGCATCGGCACCAAATTTCTCCTCGGCACGGAACTGCACGCCGAGTGGGTAGACAGCCGAAGCCCCGAAACCAAGACCCGCTGCGATGTGATGCGAGGAGGAAAATTGCCCACTTTCAACGATCAGGGACACGCGTAGCCGCAGACCCTCCTCGATCAGCCGCTGGTTGATGGCGGAGAGGACCATGATCATAGGCAAGGCCGCACGACCTGCCGAAACGTGCCGGTCAGTGACGACGGCAATACCGCCCTCCCCGGCCGCGAAAGCCACAACCTCACCGCAGAGGCCATCTATCGCCTGACGCAAGGCCGCTTCGTTGGCACTCGCAGCATCAAAGATCGGCGTATAAAGCATCTCGAAACGACGAACTGGCGTCTCCGACTGCTCGCGAATGCGCAGCATGTCGAGATGGGTCAGGATCGGGGAGCGCACGACAATCTGGCGGGCCGCTTTCGCACCGCTATTCGGCTTTGCGCCGAGCGCCACGCGCAGCGTCATGCCATCGGCCTCACGAATGCTGTCGAGCGGGGGGTTGGTGACCTGCGCAAAGCGTTGCGAGAAATATTTGGCAACCCCGCCTTCCTGATCGGAGAGCGCGTTGATGGCATTGCCATAACCCATGGCCGAGATTTTTTCAGCACCCGACGCCAGCATCGGATCCATCAGGAACTTGAAGCTTTCCTGATTGTGCGAATAGGCGACATAACGCTGATGCCGTTCCAGATCGCCATTGTATCGAAGCGGCGATCCCTGCTTTTCGGCGGGCACCTCCGGCAAATCCGCAAGCATGACGCGCGCTTCAGACAATAGCGACGGGTAGTCCCGCCGCGCCGCCAGAAGCTCCAGCGCCTCGACGGTGGAAAAGGCGCGCCGTTCGGCGTGGTCGTAGTAAAGCATGCCGCCGGCCTCGATGCGACCGCGACGAATGACGCTTTCGGCCGGAAAGGCGATCTGCCCCGCCTCCGACATGACGCAGAGATAATCGTCTGTCTCGATGGTCCGCAGCGGGCGCAGGCCGAGGCGATCAAGCCGTGCGCCGACGATGGTGCCGTCGCCGAAAATCAGCGCAGCCGGGCCGTCATTCTTCTCCTCGTAGAGCGAGAAATATTCCAGCATCGCCTTGACGCCGGGAGAGAGCGTGTCGTCGTTTTCCCAGGCAGGCGGCATCATCGAGACGACGGCGGTGACGAGGTCGAGACCGTCTTCCATCACCCGCGTCTGCAATGTCTGGTCCAGACGGCAGCTATCAGACTGGCCCTTCGGCCGGATGATGCTGGCATTTTTCGCCAACGCCACGGCCGCTTCCGATAGCCGGTTCTTCTTGTCGGTGTTGAGTTCGCCATTATGCGCCATTAGCCTGAAGGGCTGCGCCATGGAGGGGTGCGGATCTGTATTGGTGGAAAACCGCGTGTGGAAATACATCGTATGCACTTCATGGCGCGGATCGGTCAGGTCGCAGAAATAGGGCATGACCTCATGCGAGTTCAAACGCCCTTTCAGAACCTGCGTGCGTGCGCTGAGCGACAGCGGATAAAAACCGGCAAGTTCCGGCGCGGTATAGGCAAGCGCCTCGATAGCGAGCAGCGCCTTGTGAATACGCCAGTCGAACTCGGCAAGGGTTGCGCATTCCGCTGGCGCCGAAAAGAGCCATTGCCGGATCGGCAATTGATAGGAAATGGCGGCCGCGCGGATGGCCGCGTCATTCACCGGTACATTGCGGACGAGCAGGATCGAGAAGCCCTGTTCCTCCAGAGCACTGCCGATGATGCCGATCGCCTGGTCATGAAAAGCAGGGTTCTGCGGCAGGAAAAAATTGCCGACGCCGAACCGGCCGGCTTGCAAGGAATCGTTGTCAGTCAGCTTCCGGAAAAATGAGAGTGAAAGATCGAGCGACACGCCAGCACCATCACCCACGCCCTCCGCCGACATGCCGCCGCGATGCGGCACGGCACAGAGCGCCTCGTGACCGCGCTTCAGCACATCATGCGTCTGCACGCCGTCCTTGCGGGTGATGAAACCGACGCCACAGCTGCTTTTCTCAAAAGCCGCATCGTAAAGGCCGAATTTTTGCTCCGTCACGCTCAAGGTTCTCTCCTCTCGTTGCGCATTCCGCGCGGCATCGCCCTTTTCCCGAAACCCGGCGCGTCAGCCGGCACTCTGCGGGCGGAGCCGCAGACGACCTGGCTGCTCCTCTTCTTTTCTGCTTATCGGCGTTTAATGGCGCGAACGGTCGTTTTGCGGCCGCCAAACGGCGTGGCGGCATTGGCCGCTTTCTCGCAAATAATGATCGTCATCGTTCGCATTGCGTTCCCTGATGGCCGGCATTTCCGGCAGTGAGACACATTGAATTACGTCAGTATTGCTTACATAATATTTCATGATGGACCGAGTCAAGATTAAAATCGGTCCCACGCAATAAAAAAACAAAAACGCCGCGAAATCCGACAGGATTCCGCGGCGCGATGGCTGCAGAGATGTTTATATTGCCCTGCTCACTCCGAGGGCATGTCCAGCGTTCGGCTGAACCACAGTGCGACCAGTGTACAGACTGCACCCGACATCAGGTAAATGCCGACCGCAAACAGTCCGAATTTGGACGAAAATCCGAGCGCCACGAGCGGTGCAAAACCAGCGCCGATCAGCCAGGAAATATCCGAGGTGAGCGAAGCGCCGGTATAACGGTATTCGCGGCTGAAGCGGGAGGCGAGCGCACCGCCCGCCTGGCCGAAGGACAGGCCAAGCAATGCAAAGCCGACCAAGACGAAAAGATAACGCCCTATATCGCCCGAACTCAGCAGGAGCGGTGCCACGAGGCTGAAAAGACCGATCAGCACTGCGGCGAAAGCCAGCAGCTTCCGCCGGCCGATTTTGTCGGCGAGAATACCAGACACGACGATCATGCCGCCGGCGATGATGGCGCTGACGAATTGCACGAACAGAAAGTCCGAAACCCGCTGGGTGGTATTGAGGGAAACCCAGCTCAGCGGGAAGACCGTGACAAGATGGAAGAGCGCGAAGCTTGCCAGCGGCACGAAAGCGCCCGTCAGCACGACCGGAAACTGCGAGCGCAGCATCTTGAACACGGGGCGCGGCTCCAGCTCATGCTGTGCCAGCATGGACTGGAATTCCGGCGTGACAATCATGCGCAGGCGGGCAAAGAGCGCGAGAACATTGAGCGCCAGTGCAACGAAGAACGGGAAACGCCAGCCCCAGGCCAGGAATTCCGCGCTGGAGAGCTGCGTCACGAACACGATGAAGAATGCGCTGGCAAGACCAAAGCCCATCGCCGCACCAATTTGCGGCATCATGGCGTACCAGCCGCGCTGCTTCGGCGGTGCGTTCATGGCGAGGAGCGAGACAAGACCATCCCAGGCACCGCCAAGACCAAGTCCCTGACCGATACGGAATACCGCCAGAAGACAGGGGGCAAGCATGCCGGCTTCCGCATAGGACGGAAGAAAGCTGATCGCCATGGTGGAACCGCAAAGCGTGAACAGGGCCGCCATCAGCTTGACGGCACGGCCGAACTTTCGGTCGATCTGGAGGAAGATCAATGAACCGATCGGCCTTGCGATGAAGGCCAGCGAGAAGACCGCGAAGGAATAAAGCGTCGCCGTCAGCGGATCGACGAAGGAAAAGAAGACATGCGGAAAAACGAGCGCGGAGGCGATGGCGTAGATGAAAAAGTCGAAAAACTCCGTCATTCTCGCAAGAATGACAGCAATTGTAATGCGATCCGGATCGACCTTGACCGGATCGGTCCCATGTCCCTTCGCTTCCGGCGCCTGCCCAAAAGATGGAGCAGCATCAGTATAACTCATAATATCCCTCCTGCGTCATGGACGAACCATTTCCTGTAACGCGCCGGCTCCTCTTCCTTAGCGTTACGATGCGACGGATTGTCACACGCACCCTACGTAACGTCAATTGAAGTTTGATAAGAAAGGCTTGCCCCGCAAGCTCCCTATGCGATAATGCAGCCGCTCCGCCTTCAAACGCGGCTCCGCTAAGCCTATGGTGCATCGCGAAGGTTTCGCTGCACCGCGACAATATACCTCATTTCAAAAATGATGTTCGGCAATTAATCGCGGCATAATCCAAACTGTACGAGTTCAAAGAACGTGCGCATGATCAAGAAAATCACATCTGCCCTTCTGGCAATCCCCGCACTGCTGCTGCTTAGCGGCTGTAACCTCGTGGTGATGAACCCTTCGGGCGACGTCGCCATCCAGCAGCGCGACCTCATCATCACGTCCACGGTTCTGATGCTGCTCATCATCGTCCCGGTTATCGCCCTGACGCTGTTCTTCGCATGGAAGTATCGCGAATCGGCGAAGGCCGAGGATTACGATCCCGAATGGCATCACTCGACGCGCCTTGAAATGGTGATCTGGTCCGCCCCGGTCGCCATCATCCTGATGCTAGGCACGGTGACCTGGATTTCCACCCACCGTCTCGACCCCTACCGCCCGCTGGAGCGTATCGACGAAAACCGTCAGGTTACCGCCGAAACCAAGCCGCTTACGGTGGAAGTGGTGGCCATGGACTGGAAGTGGCTGTTCTTCTACCCCGAGCTCGGCATTGGCAGCGTCAATGAATTCGCAGCTCCGGTCGATGTTCCGATCAACTTCAAGATCACCGGCACGACCGCGATGAATTCGTTCTTCGTTCCCGCACTCGCCGGCCAGATCTACGCCATGGGTGGCATGCAGACCAAGCTGCACGCGGTCATCAACAAGGAAGGCGTTTATGACGGCTTCTCGGCCAACTTCTCCGGCCCTGGCTTCTCGCATATGCGCTTCAAGTTCCATGGTCTCAGCCAGCAAGGCTTCGATCAGTGGGTTGCGAAGATCAAGGATGGCGGCAAAGGCTTCGGCCGCCAGGAATATCTCGACTTTGCCAAGCCTTCGGAACGTGAGCCGGTGCAATATTTCGCCTCCGTCGATCCGCAGCTTTACGATGCCATCCTCAACCGCTGTGTCGAGCCCAACAAGCTCTGCATGCGTGACATGATGCATATCGACGCCAAGGGCGGCGGCGGCAAGGAAGGCATCGATATCGCCAAGGCGCTGAACTCCGTCGTCTGTACACCGCTTTCACCTTACGGTGTCGCCAGCGGACCCCAATCCACTCCGGCTGCGATCGAAGGACAGACTTTCGAACCCGCGGCGCTGCCGGAAACGAAACAAGTCGCTGGCTGACGGATAAGTCCCGGCATTATGCGGCGCGGCCAATGGCTGCGCCGATCTTATGTCTTAGAATCGCAAGAGGCTAAAAATGATCGTCAATTCCGATCAAACGTCATTCCTGTTCGGGAAGCTGACATGGGAGTCCATCCCGCTTCACGAGCCCATTCTCGTCGCGACCTTCGCGGCAGTGGCTCTGGGCGGCATCGCCGTCGTCGGCGCCCTCACCTATTTCCGGCTGTGGGGTTATCTCTGGAATGAGTGGTTCACGAGCATCGATCACAAGAAGATCGGTATCATGTACATCATTCTGGCACTCGTCATGCTGCTGCGCGGTTTCGCAGATGCCATCATGATGCGCGTCCAGCAGGCGATCGCCTCCGGCGGATCGGAAGGCTATCTTCCGCCGCACCATTACGACCAGATTTTCACGGCCCATGGCGTCATCATGATCTTCTTCATGGCCATGCCGATGATCACCGGTCTCATGAACTTCGTCGTGCCGCTGCAAATCGGCGCCCGCGACGTTTCGTTCCCCTTCCTCAACAACTTCTCGTTCTGGATGACCACGGCCGGCGCCGTCATCACCATGATCTCGCTATTCATCGGTGAATATGCGCAGACTGGCTGGCTTGCCTATCCGCCGCTTTCCGGCATCGACGGAAGTCCGGGCGTGGGTGTGGATTATTACATCTGGGGTCTGCAGATCGCCGGTGTGGGCACGACGCTCTCTGGTATCAACCTGATAGTCACGATCATCAAGATGCGCGCACCTGGCATGACAATGATGCGCCTGCCGATCTTCGTCTGGACGTCGCTGTGTTCGAACATCCTGATCGTGGCATCCTTCCCGATCCTCACCGGCACGCTCGCCCTTCTGACCCTTGACCGTTACGTTGGCACGAATTTCTTCACCAACGATCTCGGCGGCAACCCGATGATGTATGTCAACCTCATCTGGATCTGGGGCCATCCCGAAGTTTACATCCTGGTGCTGCCGGCCTTCGGCGTCTTCTCGGAAATCGTCTCGACCTTCTCCAACAAGCGTCTTTTCGGTTATGCCTCGATGGTCTATGCGACGGGTGTCATCACCATCCTCGCCTACATCGTTTGGCTGCACCACTTCTTCACCATGGGTTCCGGCGCAAGCGTCAACGCTTTCTTCGGCATCACCACGATGATCATATCGATCCCGACCGGTGCGAAGATCTTCAACTGGCTCTTCACCATGTACAAGGGCCGCATCAAGTTCGACGTTCCGATGCTGTGGACGATCGGTTTCATGATCACCTTCGTCATCGGCGGCATGACCGGCGTTCTTCTCGCTGTTCCGCCGGCGGACTTCGTGCTCCACAACTCGCTGTTCCTCATCGCCCACTTCCACAACACCATCATCGGTGGCGTGGTGTTCGGTGTGCTTGCGGGTATCGTCTACTGGTTCCCGAAGGCCTTCGGCTACCGCCTGGATCCGTTCTGGGGCAAGCTGTCCTTCTGGTTCTGGTTCATCGGCTTCTACTTCGCCTTCATGCCGCTCTACATTCTCGGCCTGATGGGTGTGACCCGCCGTATCAGCCAGTTCGAAGACAATTCGCTCCAGATCTGGTTCCTGATCGCAGCCTTCGGCGCCTTCCTGATCGCGCTCGGCATCGCTTCCTTCGTCATCCAGCTCATCGTCAGCTTCTTGAAGCGCGATCAGCTCCGTGACGTGACCGGCGATCCCTATCATGGGCGTACGCTGGAGTGGTCGACCTCGTCGCCTCCGCCTGCCTACAACTTCGCTTTCACGCCGGTTGTGCATGACGTCGACGCCTGGGCGGATATGAAGAAGCGCGGTTACGACCGTCCCAAGGAAGGCTTCATACCGATCCATATGCCGAAGAACACAGGTGCGGGCGTAATCATCAGCGCCATCAGCGTCGTGCTTGGCTTTGCATTGGTGTGGCACATCTGGTGGCTGGCGGCTCTGTCCATGCTCGCCATCATCGCGGTCTCGATCGCCCATACCTTCAACTACAACCGCGAATACTACATTCCTGCCTCCGATGTTTCGACAGTCGAGGCGGAACGTACGAAGCTGCTTGCGGAACAGGCGTAACGAATATGGCTCATACACCTGCACAAAGCGCCGCGGGCGCGGAAACACCGGTCTTCTACCTGAAAGAAGACCACCATCCGGAGAACGGCACCTCGCTGGGCTTCTGGCTCTATCTGATGAGCGACTGCCTCATCTTCGCAACGCTGTTTGCCACCTATGCCGTTGTCGGCCGCAACTACGCGGCCGGCCCTTCGGGCGCAGATCTGTTCGATCTGAAGCTTGTGGCGATCAACACCGCCTTCCTGCTTTTCTCTTCCATCACCTATGGCTTCGCCATGCTGGAAATGGAAAAGCAGAAGGTGAAGACAACGCTGATCTGGCTCGGCATCACCGGTCTCTTCGGTCTCGCCTTCCTCGCCGTGGAACTTTACGAGTTCCATCACCTGATCGAAGAAGGTGCAGGTCCACAGCGTTCAGCGTTCCTTTCCGCCTTCTTCGCGCTGGTTGGAACGCACGGTCTGCACGTCACCTTCGGCGTGATCTGGCTCGTCACACTGATGTTCCAGGTCGCAAAGCATGGTCTGATCGCCGCAAACAAGCGTCGCCTGATGTGCCTATCGATGTTCTGGCACTTCCTTGACGTCATCTGGATCGGCGTCTTCTCCTTCGTTTATCTCATGGGAGTTCTTTGATGAGTTCCGAAGCACACGCACACCACGACGCGCATGGCGACGACCATCATCACCATGATGGCGCCAGCCACGGTACGTTCAAAAGCTACATGATCGGCTTCGTCCTGTCGGTCATCCTGACGGCGATCCCGTTCTGGCTGGTCATGGGCGACGTTCTTGAAAACAAGACGCTGCTGGTCATCGCGATCATGGGTCTCGGCGTCATCCAGATCTTCGTGCACATGATCTACTTCCTGCACATGGACACCAAGTCCGAAGGCGGCTGGACCTTCATGGCGCTGATCTTCACCGTCGTGGTGCTGCTGATCACGCTCTCCGGCTCACTCTGGGTCATGTACAACATGAACAAGAACATGATGCCGCTGCACATCGAGGATGTGAAAAATCTGCCCTGAGCAGCCATAGATCAACGGCCTGCCGGATTTCCGGCAGGCCGCTTTCTGCGCCAGCACACGACCCCGCAGCGCATAACCCCATGAATCGTCGGCGCGATTTATGGGGTTATTTGCTGGAAGACCCGGATGCCGACAGCCGACAGTGTTGCCGCAGCAAACCGCATGGCCTTGCAAGGACTGTGAAACCATGACCGATCCGTCGACAACCGCCCCGCACACGCGACGCGTCCGCCCCGCAGCAATCGTCGTGCTGCTTCTGACTATTGTACTGACAGGCTTCCTGCTGGCGCTTGGAACATGGCAGGTTCAACGCCTCTTCTGGAAGCTCGATCTCATCGAACGCGTCGAAGCTCGCGCCCATGCCGCACCTGTGGATGCACCGGCAGCCCGCGAATGGCCGGCCCTTGCCGATCCCGCAGAGTATGAATATCGCCGCGTGAAACTGTCCGGCACCTTCCTCAACGACAAGGAGGTCCAGGTCTATACGGTCAGCGATCTCGGGCCCGGCTACTGGGTGATGACGCCGCTGAGACGCGATGACGGATCGAATATCATCGTCAATCGTGGCTTCGTGCCTTCCGACAAACGCGATCCATCCTCGCGCCGCGAAGGGGAACCAACCGGGCAGGTCGAGATCGTCGGGCTGATGCGCGCGCCAGAAACCGGCGGGCTTTTCCTTCGAACCAACGATCCGGCAAATCGGCGCTGGTACTCCCGCAATATCCCGCAGATATCGCAGGCATCCGGCCTTTCCGGCGTGGCGCCCTTTTATGTCGATGCCGATGCGACGCCCAATCCGGGTGGCCTACCGGTCGGCGGCAAGACCATGCTCACCTTCCCCAACAACCACCTGTCCTACGCCATCACATGGTATATTCTGGCGGCCATGGTAATTGCCGCTGGATGGTACGTGCTGCGCAATCTCAACGCGCCGAAATCGAAACGGGAAGAGGATTGAACAGCCGGTTTTACCGGATGGTTCATAAAATCACTTCCTTCTTCACGTTTTGCTGATCTATAACGACAGTTCGGCCTGACATTGCCCGTCGGCGCATTTTCGTTTCGGTGAGTTATGGCAAGAGCATTTCTTCTCGTTCTGGATTCCTTCGGTGTCGGCGGTGCGCCTGACGCGGAGCATTATGGCGACCTCGGCGCCAATACGCTCGGTCATATCGCCGAATTCTGTGCGGCAGGTGCTGCCGACAGGCCGGGCCTTCGGGCGGGTCCGCTGAAGCTGCCCAACATGTCTTCGCTTGGTCTTCTGGAGATTGCACGACAAGCAAGCGGCGACATTCCCGCCGGCATGGAGCCGCCGGAACGTATTTTCGGCCTGCATGGCTCCGCCAGCGAAATATCGAAGGGCAAGGATACGCCCTCAGGCCATTGGGAGATCGCGGGCACGCCCGTCACCTTCGACTGGGGCTACTTCCCGACAGAAGGCGACGCCTTTTCTCCCGAACTGGTGGAAGCCATCTGCACGCAAGCGGATATTCCAGGCATTCTCGGCAATTGCCACGCTTCCGGCACCGAGATCATCGCGGAGTTTGGCGAAGAGCATATCAGGAGCGGCAAGCCGATCTGCTACACCTCATCCGATTCCGTGTTCCAGATCGCCGCGCACGAGGCCCATTTCGGATTGCAGCGGCTCGTCACGCTCTGCGAGACGGTGCGCAAGCTGCTCGATCCGCTGAATATCGGCCGTGTCATTGCCCGTCCCTTCATCGGCGAGACGGTAGCAACCTTCGAACGCACCGGCAACCGCCGCGATTTCTCCGTTCCGCCGCCCGAACCGACGTTGCTCGACCGCCTTGTGGAGGCTGGCAGGAAAGTGCACGCGATCGGCAAGATTGGCGATATCTATGCTCACAAGGGTGTGTCGCGCATCATCAAGGCAAATGGCAACAGCGCCCTGATGGATGCAACGCTGCACGCTATTGACGAAGCCGAAAACGGCGATCTTGTCTTCACCAATTTCGTCGATTTCGACATGCTCTACGGCCATCGCCGCGATGTTGCCGGTTATGCGGCGGCGCTTGAAGCCTTCGATGCGCGCATTCCGGAAATCCATCGCAAAATGGCGCCGGGCGACATCGCCATTCTTACCGCTGACCATGGTTGCGATCCCACATGGCGGGGCACGGACCATACGCGGGAAAGAGTGCCGATCATGGCATTCGGGCCTGGCATCCGCTCACGCGATGTCGGCATTCGTTCAAGCTACGCCGACATCGGCGAAAGCATCGCCCACCATCTAGGTATCGAGGCCGGTTCGCACGGCAGGAGCTTCATTTGACATCGCATTTGCTGAAAGCGGAAATTCACTGCCACCTGGAAGGTGCGGCACCCCCTGCCCTCGTCGCAAAACAGGCTGAGAAATACGGCATAGACACCAGCAGCTTTCTGCGCGACGGCCAGTACGTCTGGTCGGATTTTGCGCAATTCATCCAGTGCTACGATGCGGTGGCGCAGGTGTTCAAGACCGATGAGGACTATGCGGTTCTGACGCAAACCTATCTGACCGAACTTGCCGAGGCCAATACGATCTATAGCGAGCTCATCATCTCGCCCGATCATGGCGACCGCATCGGGCTCGGCGCTGACGCCTATCTCTCCGGTATCGCCGAGGGCATCCGGATCGCGAAAGAAAAGACCGGTATCGAAACCCGCATCATCGTGACCGGCGAGCGGCATTTCGGTCCTGAACGGGTCATCGCGGCGGCTGAATATGCAGCACGGACGAAACACCCGCTGGTGACCGGTTTCAACATGGCGGGCGAGGAGCGCATGGGCCGCGTCGCCGATTATGCACGCGCCTTCGACATTGCCCGCGATGCCGGCCTTGGGCTGACCATCCATGCGGGCGAGGTCTGCGGACCGGAAAGCGTCGTCGATGCGCTCGATCTCGTGAAGCCGTCGCGCATCGGCCATGGCGTGCGCGCCATCGAAGACGCCGCTCTCGTCGCCCGGCTGGTTGAGGCGGGAACAGTGCTTGAGGTCTGCCCCGGATCAAATATCGCGCTCAACGTTTATCCCGATTTCGGCAGCCATCCGCTGAGGGCGTTGCGCGATGCCGGGGTGCGCGTCTGCATCAGTTCCGACGATCCGCCATTCTTCTTTACCTCGCTTGCCCGTGAATATGCGCTGGCTGCGGATGCTTTCGGTTTCAGCGATGCCGAGATCAACCGCATGACCCGAACCGCACTGGAAAGCGCCTTTGTGGATGAAGTCACACGCGCCCGGCTGCTTGCGAAACTCGATAGCCACTAGGCATCGGTTGGCGGGGTAAAACCGCGAAGAAGGCTTGCGAAAAGCCTGCTTTCGGTGAATTACAGGGGCACAGGATTAAAAAGGAAGGCCAGTTTCATGGACGGCGTCACAGTCATCGAACATCCGCTGGTGCGGCACAAACTTACCATCATGCGCAAGAAGGAAACCTCGACAGCCGGCTTCCGCCGCCTGCTCAGGGAAATCTCGACGCTGCTCTGCTATGAAGTGACGCGCGACCTTGAAATGACGATGGAAACCATCGATACGCCGCTCGAAACCATCGAGGCTCCGGTGCTGGAGGGCAAGAAGCTGGTTTTCGCCTCCATCCTGCGTGCCGGCAACGGCCTTCTGGAAGGCATGCTCGAGCTCGTGCCTTCGGCGCGTGTTGCGCATATCGGCGTGTATCGCGATCACGATACGCTGGAGGCGGTCGAATATTACTTCAAGGCTCCTGAAAGCCTCGATGCCCGCCTTATCATCGTCGTCGATCCAATGCTGGCGACCGGCAATTCCTCCATCGCTGCGGTTGAAAAGCTGAAGGAGCGGGGCGCGAAGAACATCCGCTTCCTGTGTCTGCTGGCTGCACCCGAAGGCATCAAGAATTTCCGTGAAGCGCATCCCGACGTGCCGATCTATACTGCCGCAATCGACAAGCAACTGAATGAAAAGGGTTATATCGTTCCCGGCCTCGGCGATGCCGGCGACCGCATGTACGGCACGAAATAACACCGTTCATCATCGCTTAACCGTTTGAGCCATTCGCCGACCAACAAGCGACGAATGGCTTTTTCTTTTAAGATTTCAGCATGTTTTGCGTCTATTCTGCATAGGGATAACCCTGCCTTCTCAGGAGCGACGACTTGCTGGCGCGTACGATTTTTCTGCTTATCGGTCTTTCGGTCAGCGCCACGCAGATTCCGGCGCTGGTGGAAAAATTTCAGCCGCGCCCGGAAGCCAAGGTGGAAAAAGCCGAAGTCAAATCGGAAGCCGTCAAACCGGAACCCGTTTCGCTTGGTGGCGTCAATCTGAAAGCGGACGCACGCGGCCACTTCAACGCCGCCTTCCGTATCAACGGCAAATCTTTCGACGGGCTTGTCGATACCGGCGCCTCCATGGTTGCCATCAATGAGACGATCGCCCGGCGGCTCGGTTTCGGCGTCAACAGCCTCGATTTCAAATATCCGATCTCAACCGCCAACGGCCAGACCATGGCGGCCTATCTGAAGCTCGACCGGGTGGAAATCGGCACGATCCGCGTTCAGAATGTCGACGCCATGGTGCTGAAAGATAATGCGTTGAGCAACATGCTTGTTGGCATGAGCTTCCTGAAACAACTATCGTCATTCAAGGTATCGGGTGGCGAAATGAGGCTGGTCAGGTAATTCGCTCGAGGACCACAGTGCTGGTTTCCATCGCAGTGTCAGCAACCCCATAGCAGGCCGTAATCCTTTTGACGGCAAGTTCCGCTTCTTGCTTAGAGGCCGCATGGACGCAGGCGATTGGTTCGCCTTTTTCCACTTTTGTGCCAAGCGGCAGGATATCGGAGATCCCGACCGAGGGGTCGATCTTGTCTGACGGCATTCTTCTGCCGCCGCCAAGCTCGACAACGACCATGCCGAGATCGCGCGTAGCACAGGATGCCAGCCAGCCGCTGCGCTCAGCCGAAACCGGGAGAATGACCGGCGCCGATGGCAGGTAACGCGATGGATGATCGACAAAGTCCGCAGGCCCGCCAAGTGCTGCGACCATTTTCGCAAAGACTTCCATGGCACGCCCGGAGGAAAGGGCGGCCTCAGCCAGCGCCTCGCCTTCATCCAGAGTGGCCGCGCTGCCCGCTTGCACCAGCATTTCCGCAGCAAAGGCAAGAACCACCTTTTCGAGACGCGTTCCCGCCTTGCGGCCAGCCAGAAAGTCCAGGCAATTGACGATTTCGACCGCATTGCCTGCGGCATCGCCAAGCGGCTGGTTCATGTCGGTTATAAGAGCCGTCGTCGGCAAGCCTGCGCCATTTGCCACATCGACCAGCGCGACGGCGAGATTACGGGCATCCTCCACACTCTGCATGAAAGCGCCGTTGCCGACCTTCACATCCAGAACCAGCGTCTGAAGTCCGGCCGCAAGCTTCTTCGACAGAATGGAGGCGGTGATCAACGGGATGGAATCCACCGTCGCGGTCACGTCCCTGATAGCATAGAGGCGCTTGTCTGCGGGGGCGAGATCGCCCGTCTGGCCGATGATGGCACAGCCTACCGTCTTGACCGTCTGGCGGAACAGGGCTTCGTCCGGCATCACATCGTAACCGGGGATCGCTTCCAGCTTGTCGAGCGTGCCGCCGGTATGGCCAAGGCCCCTGCCGGAAATCATCGGCACGGCAAGACCGCAGGCGGCAACGATCGGGGCGAGCATCAGGGAGACATTGTCGCCGACGCCGCCGGTCGAGTGCTTGTCCGCCACCGTCCTGCCAATATCGTTCCAGGACAGGACATCGCCGCTGTCGCGCATGGCGAGTGTCAGCGCCACCATCTCGTCGCGGTTCATACCCCGGAAAAACACCGCCATGGCAAAAGCAGCTGCCTGGCCTTCCGATATGCCGTCCTTGGACAGCGCCTCGATAAAAGCGGCAATCTCCTGCGGCGCAAGAGACAGGCCATCACGTTTGCGGCGGATGATTTCCTGCGGGATCAAGCTCAATACCCGCTGGCGGCCTTGGCCGGTTCGCCACCGGCCAGCACGTTCAGGACATCATCGAGAACGCCGGAAGCGCCGAAGCGGAACGTGGACGGCATGGCCCAGTCGGGCGCCATGATTGTTTCCGCCAGCCGCAGATAAAGCGTGGCGTCTTCCACCGTGCCGACACCGCCGGCAGGCTTGAAGCCCACCTTCTGCCTGCTGTCGCGGATCGCCTGCAACATGATATCGGCGGCTTCCAGCGTGGCGTTGATGGCGACCTTGCCTGTTGAGGTCTTGATGAAATCGGCCCCTTCGGCAATGGCGAGTTCGGAAGCACGACGAATGAGAGCCTTGTCCTTCAGCTCGCCGGTTTCGAGAATGACCTTGAGAAGAACGGGTGCGACGCAGACCTTGCGTACGGCAGCCACCATCTCGGAAACAGCCGTTTCATCGCCTGCTATGAACTTACGATAGGGGATGACCAGATCGATTTCGTCGGCACCGTCGCGGATAGCTGCCTCGGTCTCCGCCACCACGGTCGCAACATCCAGATCGCCCGAAGGAAAATTGACGACCGTGGCGATACGGATCGCATGGTCTTTTCCGAAAGCGGCACGCGCCTGCGCGACGAAACGCGGCCAGATGCAGATCGCGGCGGTATTGCCGTATTCGGTATGAGCCCTCTGGCACAAAGCAGCAATCTGCTCGGGCGTGCAGTCTTCCTTGAGGTTGGTCAGGTCCAGCAAGGATAGTGTCAGGGCAGCCGCTTCGCGCGGACGCTGGAGTTCCATGGTCACGCTCCTCCTGCGATCATTTCTTTCAAGATGGCGGCAAGCCTCTTGCCGCCTACCGGAGCCATGTCCTTGGTTTCCTCATGGCTCAGTTCAGCGCCAGTCATGCCGGCACCGTAATTGGTAATAACCGATGCGGCGGCAACGCGCATCCCGAAAAAGCGGGCGAGGATGACTTCCGGCACGGTGGACATGCCGACGGCATCCGCACCCAGCAGCCGCGCCATGCGGATTTCCGCCGGCGTTTCGAAGCTCGGGCCGGAAAACCACATATAGACGCCGCCGAACAAGGGCACCGTCGCGCGGATCGCGGCATTACGCATCGCGAGCATCAGGTCCGGATCATAAGCCGTGGTCATGCCGACGAAGCGGTTGTCGCTCTCTTCGCCAATCAGCGGGTTCATGCCGGAATAATTGATATGATCGGTGATCTGCATGACCGAGCCGGGCGGTATGTCCTGCCTGACCGAGCCTGCAGAATTGGTGAGGATGAGCGACTGCACGCCAAGACCGGCGAGCGCCTCAATGACCGCGCGCATGGCGGCCGGATCGCCTTTTTCGTAATAGTGCACCCGGCCGGACAGCATCATCACCGGCTCGCCACCGAGATATCCGGCCACCAACTCGCCCGCATGGCCAGAAACGCCGCTTGCAGGGAAACCGGGAAGTTCGGTGTAGGGCACGCGGATCGCATCGCTGACCTCGTCCACCAGCGACCCCAGGCCTGAGCCCAGCACGATGGCGATGCGCGGCATCAGGCCATTCAGACGCTCCACCAGAATATCGATCAGCGTATCCGGCATCAGGGCAGCTCGGTCTTGAAGCTGAATGGCAAAAGTTCATCCATGGTCATGACCTTCTGAACACCGGTTTCGTCACAGAGATAGACCTTGGTGTCTGGCGAGGCGAATTCGGCGATCTTCTGCCGGCAGCCGCCGCAGGGCGGGCAAAGAGCAAGCTTTTCCGCGATGACGGCGATCTCGCTTATCTTCTTTGCTCCACCCATGATCATGGCGCTGATGGCCGAAGGCTCGGCGCACCAGCCTTGAGGGAAGGAGAGGTTCTCGATATTGGCGCCCTTGTAGATCTTACCGTCTTCAGCGCGGATTGCCGCACCGACAGGGAATTTCGAATAGGGCGCATGGGCAAAGGCCATGGCCTCCACCGCTGCCTCGAACAACTGATGGGACATTGGTTCACGGGACATGGATTTAACGCTCCTTCGCATAGGCAACGCCACCGGCCTTAGGGGGCTTGGCGACGCCGATGAAACCGGCAAGCAGGATGCAGGTCAGAATGTAGGGCATGGCCTGGAAAATCTGCACCGGCACTTCACCGATACCCGGCACGGATTTGCCCTGCATGAAGTTGGCGAAAGCATCCAGGAAACCGAAGAGCAGGCATGCGAACATGACCGGCACCGGCTTCCATTTCGCGAAGATCAGCGCCGCGAGTGCAATATAGCCCTTACCGGCCGACATGTTGGCGATGAAGGCCGCCGATTGCGCAACGGCGAGATAGGCGCCCGAAAAACCGCAGAGGAAGCCGGCAACGATGACGGCGCGGTAACGCATCCATGTCACCGAAATGCCCGCCGTATCGACCGCGCCCGGATTTTCACCCACCGCGCGCAGGCGAAGGCCGAAACGGGTGCGGTAAAGCACCCACCAGGACAGCGGCACCGCCAGAAAGGCGAGATAGGTCAGGATGTTGTTGCCGGAAATGACATTGGCGTAGAGCGGGCCGATGAAAGGCACTTCGCGCATCGCATCCGCACCGGGCAGGATGATCGGTGCGAAACGGCCTTCGCCCGGCAATTGCGGCGTGCGCCCGCCCTGCCCGAACCACGCCTGCCCCAGAACCACCGTCAGACCGGCGGCAATGAAGTTGAGCGCCACGCCCGAAACGATCTGGTTGCCGCGATTTGTGATGACGGCAAAGCCGTGGATCAGCGAAAACAGGATGGAGACGGCAATGCCCGCAAGCAGGCCGGCCCAAGGATTTGCGGTGAGATAGGCGACACAAGCCGAAGCAAAGGCTGCCGCCAGCATCTTGCCTTCAAGGCCGATATCGAACACGCCCGCGCGTTCGGAAAACAGCCCGGCAAGCGCCGTGAACAGAAGCGGGATGGTGAGACGGACGGTCGAGCCGAGAATGCTGACCAGCATATCGAAGAAATCCATATCAGCTCACCCCTTTGCCAAGCGCTGGTAGATGCGGACGATCGCCGGCCGGTACATGTATTCGAGCGCGCCGGCAAACAGGATAACCAGACCCTGGATGACGACGATCATCTCACGGGTAATATTCGGCATCTCGAAAGAGAGGTCTGCACCACCCTGATAGAGAATGCCGAACAGCAGCGCCGAAAACAGGATGCCGAGCGGGTGGCTTCGCCCCATCAGAGACACGGCGATGCCGACGAAACCCGCACCGCCGACAAATTCCACCTGCAAGCGGGCGGAAGCCCCCATGACCGGGTTCAGCGCCATCATACCTGCCAAACCGCCGGAAATGAGCATGGCAATGATGACGGTGCGCGCATAGGGAATGCCGGCATAGACGGCGGCCGAGGGGCTGACGCCGAGCGTGCGCATCTCATAACCGAGCTTGGTGCGCCAGATCAGCACCCAGACGAGAAAACACATGACCAGTGCGATGATGAAGGAGACGTTGAACGGCGCCGGCCCGAGCTTCAGGCCGAACAGCGCCATCAGCCAGTCGAGCTTCGGCAATTGCCCACCCGGCAGAAAGGTGCGCGTTTCCGGCGCCATCTTGCCCGGCACGATCAGCACGTTCACCAGCAGATAGACCATCAACGCCGCAGCGATGAAGTTGAACATGATAGTGGTTATGACGACGTGGCTACCGCGTTTTGCCTGCAGCCATGCCGGAATAAACGCCCAGGCCGCGCCGAAAACCGCAGCGCCGATGATGGCGAAGGGCATCGTCACATACCACGGCACATAACGGTCGAGCGCCAGCGCCACCAGCGCCGCGCCCAGTCCGCCAATATAGGCCTGGCCTTCAGAACCGATGTTGAACAGACCGGCATGGAAGGCGACCGCCACAGAGAGGCCGGTGAAGATGAAACTCGTCGTATAAAACAGCGTGAAGCCGATGGCATCGCCACGACCTAACGCACCTTCGATGAGCAGGCGAAGCGCCGCGAGCGGATTTTCACCGATCGACCAGACGACGAGGCCGGAAATCAGAAATGCGGTAACTACATTTAAAAACGGCAGGAGGCCGTAGGTGATCCAGTTTGGCAGGGGTACGGAAGCGGTGCTCATTCATGCCTCATGCGGCGATGCCGGCCATCATCAGGCCCAGCGTCTGTTCTTCGGCTTCCGCCGTTTTTTCTCCAACGACACGCCCGGCGAACATGACCATGATCCGGTCCGAAAGGGAACGGATTTCATCGAGTTCGACCGAAACCAGCAAGATCGCCTTGCCGGCATCGCGCATTTCGATGATGCGGCGATGGATGAATTCGATGGCGCCGATATCCACACCGCGGGTCGGCTGGCCGATGATCAGCATCTTGGGGTCACGCTCGATTTCGCGGGCAACGACGATCTTCTGCTGGTTGCCGCCGGAAAAATTGGCGGTCTTCAGCTGCGGGTTCGGCGGGCGAATATCGTATTTCTCGATCTTTTCGACCGCATCCTTGCGGATGGCCTCGGGGTTGAGGAAAGGGCCTTTGCCGTATCGCTCGTCATGGTGATAGCCGAGGATGGAATTTTCATATTCCTCGAATTTCAGCACCAGCCCCATATGGTGCCGGTCTTCCGGAATATGTGCGAGACCGAGTTCGCGCAGAATGGACGGATCGGGCCGATCAACCTTCTGCCCGGCCACCCATATCTCGCCCGAGTAAGGCTTGCGGATGCCTGCGATCGCTTCGAGGAGCTCAGACTGGCCATTGCCGGCCACACCGGCGATGCCGACGATTTCACCGGCGCGGACATCCAGCGAGACATCGTCGACCATGGTGACGCCGCGGCTGTCCTTGACGGTCAGATTACGGATGGAAAGGAGAACCTCGCCCGGCGTCGTCTCGCCTTTTTCCACCCGTAGCAGCACGCGACGGCCGACCATCAGTTCGGCCAGTTCCTCAACGCTGGTTTCGGAGGTTTTGCGGGTCGCCACCATTTCGCCGCGGCGCATGACGGAGACGGAATCCGTGATCGCCATGATCTCGCGCAGCTTGTGGGTGATGAGGATGACGGTTTTGCCCTGCTCACGCAGGACACCGAGGATCTTGAAAAGATGATCGGCTTCCGCAGGCGTGAGAACGCCGGTCGGCTCATCGAGGATCAGGATTTCGGCGCCACGATACATGGCTTTCAGGATTTCGACGCGCTGTTGCAGGCCGACCGGCAGTTCCTCGATCACAGCATCCGGATCGACTTCCAGCCCGTAGTCGTCTTCAAGGCGCTTCAACTCCTTGCGCGCAGCCGCCCTGCCCTTGGCAAGCGATGCGCCGCCTTCCGCGCCCAGCATGACGTTTTCCAGCACGGTGAAATTTTCCACCAGCATGAAATGCTGATGGACCATGCCGATGCCAGCACTGATCGCAGCCTGGCTGTCGCGGATCGATACCGGCGCGCCGTTTACCCGGATTTCACCGGCATCAGCCTGGTAAAAACCGTAGAGGATCGACATCAGGGTCGATTTTCCGGCACCGTTTTCCCCGATGATGCCGTGGATCGTACCCTTGGCAACGGTCAGGTTGATATTCTTATTGGCGTGAACGGCACCGAATTTTTTATCGATGCCCACGAGTTCGATTGCTGGGTCCATACTCAAACCGAAACCTCTCCGAAGGCTGGATATGAAAAGGGCGCAAGGTGAAAAATCACCATGCGCCCCAGACACATATCATATCATTTCGGGCAGGAATTGTCCGCCATATAGTCATGAACCTTGATGGTGCCGGCAATGATGTCGGCCTTCGCCTTGTCCACGGCGGCGGTCATTTCCGGCGTGATCAGGGCCTTGTTGTTGTCATCGAGAGCATAGGCAACGCCGTCTTCCTTGACGCCGAGAGCAACGATGCCGGGGGTGAACTTGTCGTCCTTGGCATCCTTGTAGGCGTTGTAGACAGCCAGATCGACGCGCTTGACCATCGAGGTCAGAACCGAGCCGGGGTGCAGGTGGTTCTGGTTGGAATCGACGCCGATCGAGAATTTCTTGTTGTCGGCAGCGGTCTGCAACACGCCGATACCGGTCGCACCGGCTGCCGCGTAGATCACGTCAGCGCCCTGGTCGATCTGGTTCTTGGTCAGTTCGCCACCGCGCACCGGATCATTCCAAGCCGCACCCGTGGTGCCGGTCATGTTCTGGAAGACTTCGATCTTGTCGTTGGCAGCCTTGGCGCCCTGCGCATAACCACAGGCGAATTTACGGATAAGCGGAATATCCATGCCGCCGATGAAGCCGACCTTACCGGTCTTGGAGGCCATGCCTGCCAGAAGACCGACGAGATAAGAGCCTTCGTGCTCCTTGTAGACGACCGAGCGGACATTCGGCAGTTCGACGACGGAATCGACGATGACGAACTTGGTGTCAGGGAATTCGGCTGCAACCTTTTCCATGGCCGACGTCCAGGCGAAGGACACGGCAACAACCGGGTTAAAGCCCTTGCTGGCGAAGTTGCGGATAGCCTGCTCGCCCTGCGTATCGCTGGTCGGTTCAAAATCGCGGAACTCGATGCCCGTTTCTGCCTTGAACTTCTCAGCGCCAGCCGCGGCGGCTTCGTTGAACGACTTGTCGAACTTGCCGCCCGTACCATAAACCAATGCCGGCTTGATATCGGCAGCAAGCGCGGAAGCCGACATGGCGGCGAGCGCAAAAAGCGTCAGAAGGGATTTTTTCATTGTGCAGCCCTGTTGTTGCAATTGATATTTTAAGGGTCCTCCCGCAAACCCGTTGACCGGGAATGTCTGCGGAACCGCCAGCCGTTATCCCGGCTGTGCTTGGCTCATATCCTTGCATGGCTCAATGAAAAATTCATCCGGTTTTTTTGACCCGGTGGAAAAACTTTATTCTGGCGTTTTTTTGGTCTTTCCACCTGGGCAACGTGCAAAAAATCTAGTCGATATTGCAGCTTACGCCGGTTCCCCTGAGCCCGCAGTAGCCGCCCGGATTCTTGGCAAGATATTGCTGGTGATAGTCTTCCGCGTAATAAAATGTTTCAAGCGGTCCAATTTCGGTGGTGATGGCGCGGCCATGCCCCGCCTCGTCCAAAGCCTGCTGAAAAGCGTCGTGCGCCTTCTGCGCCTGCTGCAACTGGCCTTCGGTATTGGCATAGATGGCGGAACGATAGGTCGTGCCGACGTCGTTGCCCTGCCGCATCCCTTGCGTCGGATCATGCTCCTCGAAGAATATCTTAAGCAGGCCTGACAGCGAGATGACGGCCGGATCGTAGACGACCTTGACCACTTCGGCGTGGCCCGTCTGGCCCGTCGTCGTCTCCTGATAGGTGGGATTGCGGGTAAAGCCGCCGGCATAACCCACCGCCGTCACCCACACACCCGGTGTCTGCCAGAACAGGCGCTCCGCACCCCAGAAGCAACCCATACCCAGATAGATGATTTCCAAACCATCGGGATAAGGCCCCTTCAAGGGCCGGCCATTGACGAAATGGGTCTCGGGCACGGCAAGCGCCTCTTCACGGCCGGGCAAAGCCGTCTCTTCGGTCGGCATCGTCGTCTTTTTTGAAAGCGTATCGAACAGGAACATTCGGTCCTCCGTGCGGCCGATTATGCCGCTTCTCAGGGTTCACATCTGCGGGGCGCGCGCGCTGTCAGTTGATAAATTCAGACTGACGAACGCCTCATCACTTTGCGCTTCCTGTAACCGGCCATCCAGCAAAGCAGGGATAGCGCGAGGAAAAAAGCAAATGCCGGCAGTCCCGACAGGGCATTTTCAATGAAGCGCCACGCTTCAGGGTGAATATAGTGAGCCAAGGCCGTTTCCACCATGGTGCGCGAGGCAGGAAGAAGATAGTTCCAGACGGACAGGATGCCGGTGATATTGACCGAGGATGTGGAAACCGAGCGGATCGAATCGAGTACGCCAAGAAAAACAGCTGCAATGAGAAGAAGAAAGCTCAAAAACCGCAAAAAAGCTTTCATCAGGATACCTCGGTTGCGGCTCGTCGTTTCGACAGCCATGTTTTGAAAGATATATTGCATCGATAAAGGCGGGAAAACCGGTTTGCAATCGCATCGGAAGGCAGGAAATTGCCGACAATTCAAAAAACTGTCAGATTCGTGTTGATCCCAGCGAATTCATCGGTATATATCGCGCCGTTCCAGTGATTTGCATTCCTCAAAACATGCAGATTTGAAAAAAGGACAGGTGGCCGAGTGGTTTAAGGCGCACGCCTGGAACGCGTGTGTGCGTGAAAGCGTACCGTGGGTTCGAATCCCACCCTGTCCGCCATTTCACCTCACCTCAATGACTTTATAAACGCGCCTCCGCATCGGCATGACCGTGGCAGTCAAAGTCACGTTTTTGCCCTTCTGCAAGCCTTGATGGCTATGCTTCTGCACAGACAGGGGTTTCATCCGCTTTTTTGCAGCGCTTCACCCTCTCTTGCGCCTTGCAGCAGGAAAAATCGCTCCTTATATACGCCGCATAACAGCAGCGAATACTGCAAATCCAAGTCAAGGAGTTGTCCATGGAATGCCTCACGGGGTTCCGACAGCTCGCTTCAAGGAGAGAAGAGCATGGCAAAAGTAATCGGTATCGACCTTGGCACAACCAATTCCTGCGTTGCAGTGATGGACGGCAAGGACACGAAAGTTATTGAAAACGCGGAAGGCGCGCGCACTACGCCATCCATGGTGGCATTTTCCGACGATGGCGAACGCCTTGTCGGCCAGCCGGCCAAGCGCCAGGCGGTCACCAACCCGACCAACACCCTGTTTGCGGTCAAGCGCCTCATCGGTCGCCGTTATGAAGACCCGACCGTCGAAAAGGACAAGGCTCTCGTTCCCTTCGAAATCGTCAAGGGCGACAATGGCGACGCATGGGTGAAGGCTCAGGACAAGAACTATTCCCCTTCGCAGATTTCCGCGATGATCCTTCAGAAGATGAAGGAAACGGCTGAATCCTACCTCGGCGAAAAGGTCGAGAAGGCCGTCATCACTGTTCCGGCATACTTCAACGACGCCCAGCGCCAGGCAACCAAGGATGCCGGCCGCATCGCCGGTCTGGACGTCCTGCGCATCATCAACGAGCCGACCGCGGCAGCCCTCGCTTACGGCCTCGACAAGAAGGACGGCAAGACCATCGCCGTTTACGACCTTGGCGGCGGCACCTTCGATATTTCCGTTCTGGAAATCGGCGACGGCGTTTTCGAAGTGAAGTCCACCAACGGCGATACCTTCCTCGGCGGTGAAGACTTCGACATGCGTCTGGTCGAATATCTGGCCGGCGAGTTCAAGAAGGATCAGGGCATCGACCTGAAGAACGACAAGCTCGCTCTGCAGCGCCTCAAGGAAGCTGCCGAAAAGGCCAAGATCGAACTTTCGTCCTCGCAGCAGACCGAAATCAACCTGCCGTTCATCACGGCTGATGCTTCCGGTCCGAAGCACCTGACGCTGAAGCTGACCCGCGCCAAGTTCGAAAGCCTGGTGGACGATCTGGTGCAGCGCACCGTCGCCCCTTGCAAGGCTGCCCTCAAGGATGCCGGCGTTACCGCTGCCGAGATCGACGAAGTCGTTCTCGTTGGTGGCATGAGCCGCATGCCGAAGGTGCAGGAAGTCGTCAAGCAGCTGTTCGGCAAGGAGCCGCACAAGGGCGTGAACCCTGATGAAGTGGTTGCCATGGGCGCCGCCATTCAGGCCGGCGTTCTGCAGGGCGACGTCAAGGACGTTCTGCTTCTCGACGTGACGCCGCTGTCGCTCGGCATCGAAACGCTGGGTGGCGTCTTCACCCGTCTGATCGATCGCAACACGACGATCCCGACGAAGAAGAGCCAGACCTTCTCGACCGCCGAAGACAGCCAGTCGGCTGTGACGATCCGTGTCTCGCAGGGCGAGCGCGAAATGGCACAGGATAACAAGCTGCTCGGCCAGTTCGACCTCGTCGGCCTGCCGCCGGCACCCCGCGGCGTTCCGCAGATCGAAGTGACCTTCGATATCGACGCCAACGGCATCGTGCAGGTTTCGGCGAAAGACAAGGGCACCGGCAAGGAACAGCAGATCCGTATCCAGGCTTCCGGTGGTCTTTCCGACGCCGACATCGAGAAGATGGTCAAGGACGCTGAAGCCAACGCCGAAGCCGACAAGAAGCGTCGTGCGGGTGTGGAAGCCAAGAACCAAGCCGAAAGCCTCGTTCACTCCACCGAGAAATCGGTGAAGGAATATGGCGACAAGGTTTCCGAAACCGACCGCAAGGCCATCGAAGACGCCATTGCCAGCCTGAAGACGGCCGTTGAGGCTTCCGAACCGGATGCCGACGACATTCAGGCAAAGACCCAGACCCTCATGGAAGTTTCCATGAAGCTCGGTCAGGCCATCTACGAAGCGCAGCAGGCTGAAGCCGGCGCTAACGGAGAAGGCGGCAAGGACGACGTCGTCGACGCCGACTATGAGGAAATCAAGGACGACAAGAAGTCCGCATAATCGCGTGACTTCCCGTCTCCTGTCGATACATGCAAGACATCCGGCTGCCGAAGTGCAGCCGGAAATCCATTTGCGAGGCTTGTTATCTTAATGGCGAAAGCAGACTTTTACGAAACACTCGGCGTCAGCAAGACCGCGGACGAAAAAGAGCTGAAAAGCGCCTTCCGCAAACTCGCGATGAAATACCATCCGGACAAGAACCCGGATGATGCTGATTCCGAACGGAAGTTCAAGGAAATCAACGAAGCCTATGAAACGCTGAAGGACCCGCAAAAACGCGCGGCCTATGACCGTTTTGGCCACGCCGCCTTTGAAAATGGCGGCATGGGCGGCGGTGGTATGGGCGGCGGCGGTTTCGCCAATGGCGGCTTCTCGGATATCTTCGAAGACATCTTCGGCGAGATGATGGGCGGCGGACGCGCACGCCGCTCTTCCGGCGGTCGCGAGCGCGGCGCCGACCTTCGCTACAACATGGAAATCACGCTGGAAGAAGCCTTTGCCGGCAAGACGGCGCAGATCAGGGTTCCAACCTCGATAACCTGCGATGTCTGTTCCGGTTCCGGCGCAAAACCCGGCACGCAACCCAAAACCTGCGGCACCTGTCAGGGTTCCGGCCGCGTGCGCGCAGCCCAGGGCTTCTTCTCGGTAGAACGCACCTGCCCCACCTGCCACGGGCGTGGACAGACGATTTCCGATCCGTGCAGCAAGTGCCACGGCCAGGGCCGCGTGACGGAAGAGCGTTCGCTTTCGGTCAACATTCCCTCGGGTATCGAGGATGGCACCCGCATTCGCCTGCAGGGCGAAGGCGAAGCCGGCATGCGTGGCGGCCCGGCGGGCGATCTCTACATCTTCCTGTCCGTGCGTCCGCATGAGTTCTTCCAGCGCGACGGTGCCGATCTCTATTGCACCGTGCCGATCTCCATGACGACGGCCGCTCTTGGCGGCACCTTCGATGTGACGACGCTCGACGGCACGAAGTCTCGCGTGACGGTTCCGGAAGGCACCCAGCCAGGCAAGCAGTTCCGCCTGAAGGGCAAGGGCATGCCGGTGCTGCGTTCGGCGCAGACTGGCGATCTCTACATCCAGATCCAGATCGAGACACCGCAGAAGCTCAGCAAGCGCCAGCGCGAGCTGTTGCAGGAGTTCGAGCAACTCTCGTCCCAGGAGAATAATCCGGAATCGACCGGCTTCTTTGCCCGGATGAAGGAATTCTTCGACGGCTGATCTGCGGCCGTTACCCACCAAAAAAAGCGCCGCCGTCTTTCGGGACTGGCGGCGTTTTTCGTTGAAATCAGCCAGTAAAACCGCCCGCATCAAGATATTGCCGTTCCTCCGGCGTCGTTTCCCGCAGCAATATGTCGTTGCGATGCGGAAAGCGGCCAAAACGCGCGACGATATCGTGATGCTCTTCGGCATGGTGGAGATAAAGCCCGCCAAGCGGCCGGTTGAGCGTGCAGGCACGCTCCTGATCCTCGATGCTTTCCGAATGGGAAAAGGGCAGATAGAAAAAGACCCGCAAATCCTCGGTCACCGCCTGATCGTGGCCGCGACGGATGGCCTCGCTGGCGAACATGCGTGCCAGCGGATCGGTCGCATACATATGCGCTGTCTCGCGAAAGCAGTTACGCGGGAACTGATCCAGCAGAAGCATCAGCGCGAGGCTGCTTTCCGCACCGTCCAGCCAGCCATCCAATTCGCGCCTTGCAGCAGCAAAATGGGCATCGCGGAAACGGTCATGAAAGTGATCGTCGAAGGCGGCGTCCTTGTCGAACCACTTGTCCGGTCCTGCCTGCTTCCAGAAATCCACAATTTCGGCGGCAAGTGCGGCTGTATCGCTCCTCATCGGGTCTCCCTCATCAATAATGCGGCGGCCGGGTAATTGCGGGCGCGTCCAGCGACTGCTCCTCAAGGCTCAGGAACCTTTCCGTCAACCGGTCGAGCTTGGCGCGGGTCTGTTCCACCACCTTCCACTGTTCCGTCAGCTGGTCGGACAGTTCCTCTATAGTCTTGGCCTGATGCGCGATCGTTTCCTCAAGCGCAATGATCCGTTTTTCGGTTTCCGACGTCATATCGACCTCTCTTTCCCGCCCTTCCTTGGCCCTAAAAAGCTTCAAGTCAACCATATGCCGCTTCGGTGAACCGGATTCCTCACAGCGATCCCATCAACGCAGAAACGCCGGCGACATTTCCATCACCGGCGTTCCGAATATTTCGAGACCTGCTCAGTCTTCTTCTACGAAAACCTCTTCGCGCTTTTTCTTCACGCTGGGCAGGAAGACGATGATCAGCACCGCCAGAGCAATAAACAGCAGGGTAGCGCTGATCGGTCGGGTGACGAAGGTCGTCGGATCGCCACGTGACAGGATCATGGCGCGTCGCAGGTTTTCCTCCAGCAGCGGCCCAAGCACGAAGCCCAGCAGCAGCGGCGCCGGCTCGCAGCGCAGCTTCACGAGCACATAACCAATGAAGCCGAAGAAGGCGACGGCGTAGAGATCGAAGACGTTGGAATTGACGCTGTAAACCCCGATGGCGCAGAAGGCCATGATGATGGGGAAAAGCACGTAATAAGGCACCGTCAGCAGCTTCACCCAAAGCCCGATCAGGGGCAGGTTGAGGATGACGAGCATCAGATTGCCAATCCACATCGAGGCGATGATGCCCCAGAACAGCGCCGGCTGCTCGGTCGCAACGTTCGGACCGGGCACGATGCCCTGAATGATCATCGCACCGATCATCAGCGCCATCACCGGGTTTGCGGGAATGCCGAGCGTCAGAAGCGGGATGAACGAGGTCTGGGCACCGGCATTATTGGCGGATTCCGGACCGGCAACACCGGCGACCGCACCGTGTCCAAACTCCTCAGGATGCTTGGAGACGCGTTTCTCGACGGTGTAGGATGCGAAGGCAGCGAGAATTGCACCGCCGCCGGGCAGGATGCCCAGTGCCGAACCGATGACCGTACCGCGCAGCACCGGGCCGACCATCGCCTTGAAGTCTTCCTTCGACGGCATCAGGCTGCTGACCTTGGCGATCAGCACCGAGCGCGTGCGCTCGTTTTCGAGATTGCGCAGGATTTCGGCGATACCGAATACACCCACCGCCACCGCAACGAAATTCAGCCCATCGGCATATTCACGGATGCCGAGAGTGAAGCGTGGCGCGCCGCTGTAGATATCCGTGCCGACCAGACCGAGCAGCAGGCCAAGCACGACCATGGCCAGCGCCTTGACGATGGAACCATGGGCAAGCGCGATGGATGAGACAAGGCCGACGACCATCAGCGAGAAATATTCCGCCGCGCCGAATTCCAGCGCAATCGCCGTCAAAGGCGGTGCAAAGACTGCCACGAGAAAGGTGGAAACCGTGCCGGCAAAAAACGAGCCGATGGCGGCAATCGCAAGTGCGGCACCCGCCTTGCCCTTGCGCGCCATCTGGTAGCCGTCAATGGCGGTCACGGCGGATGAGGACTCCCCCGGCATGTTGATGAGGATCGCCGTGGTGGAGCCGCCATATTGCGCGCCGTAATAGATGCCTGCGAGCATGATGAGCGATGAGACGGGCTCAAGCTGAAAGGTGATCGGCAACAGCATGGCGATGGTTGCGGTTGCGCCGATGCCCGGCAGCACGCCGATCAGCGTGCCGAGCAGCACGCCAATCAGGCAGAAGAACAGGTTTGCCAGCGACGTGGCCGTGACGAAACCGAGAGCAAGATTATCAAGCAATTCCATTACGGCACCTCAAAATTTAAGCCAGGGGCCGAAGCGCTGGAATGGCAGGCCGAGACCATAATTGAACACAGCAACGGAAAAGACCGTGATGGCGGCGGAAATAATGACGGCCATGAGCGGGCTCATCTTGTGCGAGGCGAAGGCTGCGATAAGGGCGCTGAAAAAAAGCGCCGGTACGAAACCAAGCCCCCGGACCGTAAAACCGAAAAAGATCGGCGCGGGCAGGATGAAAAAAATCCCCCGCCAGGCAATTGCACCGAGGGCATCGCCCTGCACACGGGTGGCGCGAATGAATATCACCCCGCCAAGCAGGATCAGCACGATTGCCAGAACAAGCGGAAAATAACCCGGCCCCATGCGGAAGGCGGTTCCGATATCCAGCCCGAAAGACTGCAACGCGAAAAAAGCGCCAAAACCGATGAAAATTGCCCCACAGGCTGCCTCGGCAGGGTCAATGAAAAACGACTTCATGAAAGATGCCCCTCCACTGCGGCCGGTCACACACCGTTCCGCGCGTTAAATTGACGGCAAGAAGCCGGCGGCAGGGTGCCGCCGGCAATTGCTCCAACCATCAGTCGGCATATTGGCCGGCGCCCTCGATCACAGGCTTCCAGCGGGCGATTTCGCTTTCAAGCTTGGTCTTGAGCGCTGCGGGCGTCGCATCGGCTTCCGGGGAAGGCGTGGTGCCGAGTTCGGCAAAACGGGCCGCCACGTTCTTGTCCTTCAGCGCGACCTGCAGCGACTTGGAGAGCTTTTCGTTGATCTCGGCCGGTGTACCCTTCGGCGTGTAGATACCGTGCCAGATACCCACCTCAAGCTTCGGCAGGCCCGATTCGGCAACTGTCGGTACGTCCGGCAGCACGTCGAGCCGTTTGGCCGAGGTTACGGCATAGGCTTTAACGGTCCCGCCCTGGATTTGCTTGGTGGTGTTGGTAGTCTGGTCGCACATGATATCGACCTGTCCGCCGAGCAGGTCGGTCATGGCCGGGCCTGTGCCCTTGTAGGGAACAGTGACCAGCGGTGTCTCGATCGCGCTCATGAACAACATGCCGCACAGATGCGAAGCAGCACCGATGCCGGCATTGGCAACGGTGACCTTGTCCTTGTTCGCCTTGGCGTAGTCGATCAGACCCTTGAGATCCTTGGTCTCGAGCGTCTTGCGCGACAGAATGGTCATCGGCACTTCCGTGACCAGACCGACATATTCGAAAGCGTTCAGGGTATCATAGGCGAGCTTGCGATAAAGCGTGGCGCTCGTCGCCATGCCGATGTGATGCAGCAGAACGGTGTAACCGTCCGGATCCGACGCCGCCACGCGGCCAGCGCCCAGCGTGCCACCAGCGCCGCCGACATTTTCGACGATGATCTGCTGGCCGAGATCCTTCGACATGGATTCAGCGACAAGACGCGCGACCGTATCTGTCGGGCCACCGGCGGCAAAGGGCACGACCATGGTGATGTTGCGCTCGGGGTAGTTCTGAGCGGATGCAGAAAGCGCAAAAAGGGAAACGGCAGCGGCGGCAGCAAGGCCGGTAACTGTCTTCAGTATTTTCATCGATTCCTCCCGGATGAAAATGTTCGCCACTTCAGCCGCGCATGCTCCTCCATGGCGACCGGGGTGAGCCATTTGCGATCCGGGATTGCCGTTCAGCAACGGCGGTCTTGCGGCAAGGCGCGCTTTTATCGCCATCATGGGCAGCAATGGGTGGATTTCTACCCATACGGGCTCATCCATGGGTGGAAATCCACCCATCACACCTCGGTCATGTGCCGGTGCAGCTCATATTTCTGCATTTTTTCGTAAAGCGTTTTGCGTGAAATGCCGAGGCTCTCATAGACGGATTTCAGATTTCCGCCGTGGGCGGCGATCGCGCGCGCAATAAGGCTTTTTTCATAAGCGGCGACCCTTGCGGCAAGCGCCGCCTTGCCATCGCCCTCAAACGGCAGCGAGGTTTCGGAGACATCGCTTTCCAGACCGAGAACGAAACGGTCCGCCGCATTGCGCAATTCCCGCACATTGCCCGGCCACTCACGCAGGGAAATGACTGAGAGTAGATGCTGCGGAACGTCCATATCTTCCCGACCGTAACGGGCAGCAGCCTCCCGCACCAGATGCAGGAAAAGCAGCGGTATGTCGGCACTGCGCTGCGAGAGGGACGGCACGAGAATCGTCGCCACGTTCAGGCGGTAGAGAAGATCGGCACGGAACCGTCCTGCCGCGACTTCCTGCTCCAGATCGACCTTGCTGGTGGCGATGAAGCGGACGTCGAGCTCGACTGTTTCATTGGAGCCAAGACGGGTGATCACCCGTTCCTGCAACACGCGCAGGAACCGGCCCTGCAATTCAAAGGGCATGGAGCCGATCTCGTCCAGCAATATGGTGCCGCCGCGGGCATGCTCGAACTTGCCGTAGCGCGGGCGCAGCGCGCCAGGAAAAGCGCCAGCCTCGTGGCCGAACAGCTCGCTTTCGATCAGCGTTTGCGGAAGGGCGGCACAATTGATGGCGACAAAAGGCCGGTTGGCTCTGGCGCTGATATCATGAAGTGCGCGCGCCACCACTTCCTTGCCCGCACCGGTATCGCCGACAATGAGCGTATCGGCATCGGTCGCACCGATGGCGCGAATGCGGTAACGCAGATCGACCATGACCTGGGTTCTGCCGGGCAGACGCGTTTCGAGATCGTCATGCTTGCCCGCCACCGCCTTCAGGCGGCGGTTTTCCAGCACCAGTGCCCGCCGGTCGTTGGCTCTTTTTATGATGCCGGCGAGATATTGCGGGGTGAAGGGCTTTTCGATGAAGTCATAAGCACCGTTGCGCATGGCATTGACGGCAAGCTGCACATCGCCATGGCCCGTCATCAGGATGACAGGTATTTCCGGGTCAAGCTCCCGCACCTTCTGCAGCAGCGTCATGCCATCCATGCCGGGCATCCTGATATCGCTGACCACGACGCCATCGAAGCTGTAGCCGATGAGCTCAAGCGCATGTTCGGCGCTTGCCAGCATGGTGACCGCAAAACCGGAAAGTTCCAGCGCCTGCGCGGTGGAAAAGCGCAGTTCCTCCTCGTCATCAATCAACAGAACCCGCGACATGGTCATTCCGCCGCCACCTCCACACGATAGGCTGCTGCCGGTAATTCGATCTCGAATTCCGCGCCGCCGTCTTCATGGTTTCTGACACGCAGCTGGCCGCCAAAATCCTTGATGATGTTGTAGGTGATGGAAAGGCCGAGACCGAGGCCACGCCCCACGCCCTTGGTGGTGAAGAAGGGATCGAAGATGCGCTCCGAAATCGCCGGAGGAACGCCCGGACCTCGGTCACGAATGAAAATCGAAACCGTCTGACCGTGCAGCACGGCTTTCAAAGCGATGCGACGATCCTCGCGCCCTTCCACCGCATCGGCGGCATTGGAGATGATGTTGACCAGCACCTGCTGCAGCCGCACCGGCCCGGCCTTCACCGCAAGCGGCACCGGACCAAGATCAACATCCAACACCGCATTGGCGACCTTCAGCCGTGCTCCAACAATTTCCAGCGTATCGCGAAGGACAGCATCGAGCGCGACCGCAGCCATTTTCTCATTGGGTTTGCGGGCAAAATTTCTCAGATGCCTGCTGATAGAAGCCATGCGATCGATAAGGCCCGAAATACGCCTGAGGTTTTCCGTCACCTCTTCCAGACGTCCACGTTCCACGAGAAGAGAGGCGTTTTCCGCATAATTCTTGGCGGCTGCGAGCGGCTGGTTGAACTCGTGCGAAAGTGCTGCCGACATTTGCCCGAGCGCTGCAAGCTTGCCCGCCTGAACCAGGTCATTCTGCATCTTGCGCAATTGTTTCTCCGTCTGGCGGCGCTCGGCGATTTCGTGTTCGATTTCACGGTTCACCCGCGCCAGATCGGCTGTGCGCTCCTCCACACGCCGCTCCAGCTCCGCCTGAGCTTCGGCCTGGTGGGTCAGGCGTTCACGCAGGCGCCGCCGTCTTTGCAGCATGGCGGCGACCACGGCAGCGGCAAGACACAGGCAGAGGATGATCGCGATCATCGCCGTCTTGACCTGCGTCCTGAGTGAGCCGGTATCCATCAGCACGCTGACCGTCCAGCCCGCGTCGGGCATCGGCTGCGACAGGACGAGATATTCCCGGTCACCGTCGTTCTGGCTGATCGTCATCAACTGATGAGAGCCGAAATTGCCGTTTTTCAGCGGCAGTTCCTTCAGGTCGGCATTGGCGTAACGCCGGGATGCCGCCGTGCGCGCAAGCCTTTCCGGTGTCAGCGGCATCAGGCCGGAATAAAGCCACTGCGGCGTTCCGGTCATGAAGATGATGCCTTCCGGGTCCGATACGAGAATGCGGTTTTCACCATCGCCGAACGACGCCTCTATGCCTTCAATGTCGACCTTGAAGACGATGACGCCCTTGATCTCCTCGTTGAAGAGAATAGGCGCGGAAAAATAATAACCGCGCTTGTGGGAGGTGGTGCCTAGCGCAAAGAAACGCGACGGGAAGCCCTTGGCGGCATCCTGAAAATAGGGACGGTAGCTGAAATTCTCACCGACGAAGCTCGTGGGTCCATCATAGTTACTGGCGGCGATGGTCACTCCGTCCAGCGTGATGATGTAGATGTCGGAGGATTCCAGCAATGTATTGATGGATTTGAGATAGATATTGGCGCGCTGGCGCATCGCCTCATCCTGCGGATGCGCGACAAGCTCCTCAATGTCGTCGTGATCGGCGATCAGGGCGGGTAGCGGCTCGAAACGGCTCAAAAGCCCGCCAAGAGCCGAGACGGCCAGCCTGAGGGTGGTGCGGCCCTGATCGGAGACTTCGCCGAAATAGCTTTCCGCAATGATGCCGCTGCCCTTGGTCACGGCGCCGTAACCGAGGCCGAGGCTGAGCAGCGTCAATAAAATCCAGCGATATTTCACCGAAGCGCCCCTCCCCGTTGCAGGCACCAGACCTGCTCTCCCGAACAGAGTGTAGGAGGAGTGATCGGATTTTCCAAGTAACCGAAAAAAGCAGCTAAACGGCCCAAAAACAAAAAACCGGCCACGAGGGCCGGTTTTCCGTAAAGATTATTTCAGAAAGCTTATGCGCTTTCCTTCGGCGTCAGAACCTGACGACCGCGATACATACCGGTCTTCAGATCGATATGGTGCGGACGGCGCAGTTCGCCGGAGTTCTTGTCTTCAACGTAGGTCGAAGCCTTGAGACCGTCAGCCGAGCGGCGCATGCCGCGCTTGGACGGGCTTGTTTTTCTTTTTGGTACAGCCATTTTTGTTACTCCACTTTAGCGGCGAAACAACGTAACCGGCCATAACCAAAGGCCGAATGTCGGGTGTCTCGATATCGGAAATTTGGCGCGCTTATACATGCCCAAACGGGCTTTGACCAGCCCTGACGCGCATTTTTTCCGATTAAGGCGGTTTGCTGCGACGGGCGGGCGGCAGGCCTTTGCAAATCATGCTTCACTTCCTATCAAAAACCATAAGTTCCCTAAAGTGGTTCATGTCCCTGAATTCACAGAAAGCTGGCGCGCGCATCTCGATTATCGGCGCTGCCGCACGCAGTTTTTCCAGCTCTTCATCCAGCATCGCCTGCCATCGAGGCAGGCACTCCGGATCGAACCAGCGCGTGACATAAGCCAGCGTAATATGGAATTGGTAGGTGTCGTGATCGGGATGCCGATAACCGAAAGCTCCGGCAAATGTATCCCGCCACAGCGCAATGATCCGGTCGTCTTCGGCGCTGGCCCCCTTCAGCACCAGCCCCGTCGGCTTGAGACCAGTCACCTGCATATTGAAACCAGGCAGGCCCGGAAAATCCGCCAGACGATCGCAATAATACTCCGTCATCGTGTCGATCGGAGTATCGAGTGGCATGTCTTCCGGCCAGTAGGGAAATGCACGGCGATATTCGATAATGCCCTGAAATACCGTCATATGCAGGCTGGAAACCGGTGTGAAGGCCAGCTGCGATGCCTCGGGCATATCCAGAAAACGCTGGCGTGTCCCGATGATTGCGCTTTCGGCTTTCGACCCTTCAACGAGATGGCAGACCACGGTATTGCCCGGCTCGAGCAGGAATTCACCATCCGTATTATAGCGGCGACCCAGATGGCGCGGCGGCTGATCATGGCTGGCAGCGGAAAAAGATTCCAGATCTTTTGAAACGAGCGGGGCGTGCATGGGGAACTCCTTTTGAGACGTTTCCCCTAATCTGCGCACGCAACAAACCAATGACACCAATCGGTCAATGGCCGGTCAATTCCCGTCAATGCGCCTCGTCCCAGTTGTCGGCCGCGCGGGCATCCACCTTGAGCGGAACCCTCATGGAAATAGCCGGCATGGCTGCATTTTCCATCACCGAGACGACGATGGGCAGGGTCTTTTCGATTTCCCCTTCCTCGACTTCGAAGATGAGTTCGTCATGTACCTGCAGCAGCATGCGGGCAGAAAGCTTTTCCGCCTCCAGCACCGGCTCGATACGGACCATCGCACGGCGAATGATATCGGCTGCAGACCCCTGGATAGGTGCGTTGATGGCTGCACGCTCGTTGAAGGCCTTCATGGAAGGGTTGGAGGAGCGGATTTCCGGATAATGCGCGCGGCGGCCGAAAATCGTCTCGACATAGCCGTTCTCGCGGGCGAAAGCCTTGGTCGCTTCCATGTAATCGCGAATGCCAGGAAAACGCTCGAAATATTTCTTGATATATTCGCCCGCTTCGGAGCGCGCGATGCTGAGCTGGTTGGCAAGGCCGAAAGCGGAAATACCGTAGATGATGCCGAAGTTGATGGCCTTGGCACGTCGGCGCACTTCAGACGGCATGCCTTCCACCGGCACCCCGAACATTTCCGATGCGGTCATCGCATGAATGTCGATGCCGTTTTCGAATGCGCTGCGAAGCTGCGGAATATCGGCGACATGGGCAAGCACACGTAGCTCGATCTGGCTGTAATCGGCGGAAAGAAGCTTGTGTCCGGGGGTGGAGATGAAGGCCGTGCGGATCTTGCGGCCTTCCGCCGTGCGCACCGGAATGTTCTGAAGGTTCGGCTCCGAGGACGACAGGCGCCCCGTGGTGGTGGAGGCCAGCGCGTAGGACGTGTGAACCCGTTTCGTCTGCGGATGGACATATCCGGGAAGCGCATCCGTATAGGTCGATTTCAGCTTGGTCAGCTGCCGCCAGTCGACGATCTTTCGCGGTAATTCGGCACCTTCCGCCGCCAGATCTTCGAGAACCTGCGCCGATGTCGACCATTGGCCCGTCTTGGTCTTGGAGCCGCCAGGCAGGCCCATCCTGCCGAACAGGATATCGCCGAGCTGCTTCGGCGATCCGATGTTGAAACGCTCGCCTGCCAGTTGGTAGACTTCCTCTTCGAAAGCAGCCGCCTTCTGGGCGAGTTCACCGGAGAGACGCGACAGGATCTGTCGGTCCACGGTGATGCCACGCTCCTCCATATGCGCCAGTACAGGCACCAGAGGGCGCTCTAGCCGCTCATACACACTGGTCAGCCGCTCTGCGGCAAGCCGGGGCTTCAGCACCATCCACAGCCGCAGGGTGACATCCGCGTCTTCGGCGGCGTAAGCGGTCGCCTTGTCAATATCGACGAAATCGAAGGTGATGCTCGACTTGCCCGATCCCGCCACGTCCTTGTAGGCGATCGGCGTGTGGCCGAGCCAGCGTTCGGAAAGCGTATCCATGCCATGCGTGGTTTTTCCCGCCTCAAGAACGTAGGAAATCAGCATGGTATCGTCGAAACTCTGCATGACGACGCCGTGGCGCTTCATCAGCAGGTAGTCATATTTGAGGTTCTGCGCGATTTTCAGAACGGCTTCATCCTCAAGAAGATCCTTCAAACGTGCCAGCGCCTCGGCAAACGGCACCTGTCCTTCAGCAAGCCTGATGCCATCGCTGAAAAGATCGCCACCGGAGCCGGTCTTGTGCGTCAAAGGCACATAGGCAGCGCGGATATCGGTGCCTGAGGCATCCTTGCCGTTATCGGCAATCGCCAGCGAAAAACCGACGAGTTCCGCCTGCATGGGGTCGAGCGAGGTCGTTTCCGTGTCGAAGGCGACGACACCTGTTTCGCGGGCAGCGGCAACCCAACGATCCAGCTCCGCCAGATCCCTGATCGTCGTATAGGCGGTCGTGTCGATCTTGGCGGCGGAGAAAACCGTCTGCCGTGCCGTGGCGAGATCGGTGGGCGCACTGCCCTCCCATGTCACCTTCCGTGCCGGAGCGGTGGTTGACGCCGGCACAGCGGTCTTGTCATCAGCTGCGGCAACTGGAGGCGCGGCGTCGAGGTCTGGTCCATGGGCATCAGCGCCCCATTGCACCGGCACATTGGCGGCTTCGATGGCAGAGGCATCGCTATCGGTGGCTTCAGCTACCCGGCGCGTCAGCGTCGTGAACTCCATCGCCTTCAGGAAAGCGATGAGTTTCGGGCCGTTCTGCGGTTCGAGCACCAGTTCTTCCAGAGACTGCTCCAGCGGCACATCGGTTCTGAGCGCCACGAGCTGTCTGGAAAGGCGGGCAAGCTCCGCATTGGCGATGATGTTTTCGCGGCGTTTCTGCTGCTTGATTTCTTCTGCCCGCGCCAGCAGCGTGTCGAGATCGCCGTATTCTTCCAGCAATTGCGCGGCCGTTTTCGGCCCGATACCAGGAATACCCGGAACATTATCGGTGGAATCGCCGGTCATCGCCTGAAGGTCGATCATCTTTTCCGGGGCTACACCCCATTTTTCGACGACATCGGGAACGCCGATCTGCTTGTCCTTCATGGCGTCGTACATATGCACATTGGCCGTGACGAGCTGCATCAGATCCTTGTCGGAAGAAATGATGGTGACATCGGCGCCAATCGCCTCCGCCTGACGGGCGTAAGTGGCGATGATATCATCCGCCTCGAAGCCTTCCGTCTCAATGCAGGGAAGGTTGAAGGCCCGTGTCGCCTCGCGGATCAGGCCAAACTGCGGCACCAGATCTTCCGGCGGTGCGGTGCGGTTGGCCTTGTATAGATCGTACAGCTCGTTGCGGAAGGTTTTCGACGAATAGTCGAAAATCACGGCGAAATGCGTGGGCGTGACGCCGACATCGGTATTGCGCGCATCCTTCAGGAGCTTCCACAACATGTTGCAGAAGCCGGAAACGGCGTTGACCGGCAGCCCGTCCGACTTGCGGTTCAGCGGGGGAATGGCATGGAACGCCCGGAAAATGAAACCGGAGCCGTCAACGAGGAAGAGATGATCGCCTTTTTTCATGGCGATATGGATAGCGCGGGGCCGTTTTGACGTCCACAGAAAGTTCAAACAACGCACCGCAAAGCGCACGGGGCTAAGCCGCTGGAGGCACCGGCAAAATTCGCGTGAACCTTACGAATTTGTAATAGATTTTCCCTTGAAAAGCCGCATTTGCACACACATTTCTTAGGGGACGGCGCCTGATCACGCCGTAGTCTGATTGTAGGCTCGTCCCCCGCCGCATCAGACCGGACAAAGGCCTTTCCCCCCTCTCCGGGCCTTTGTCCTCTTATATGACCGCCATGGCCGTCCCCTCCCGGCCATGGCGGTTTTTATTTGTGCCGGGTTTCTAACTGGCATAAACATATCATGCGATATATATTCCACTATCGAAATCGCGCGATTGCGCCGACCAGATGCCAGACGGATTGATGAATGGGTTTTTCCCGGGACGAATCGGCGATCTATCTCGCCGCAAAAATGGCGAGGGAATTCACCATGGCGCTCCAGAAGAGATCCGCCGCGCTGGGGTTTTCTCCTGGACAATTCCCCATCCTCATCGAACTGTGGCATGAGGAAGGACTGACGCAACGGCAATTGCTGGATAGAATCGACGTGGAGCAGGCGACGCTTGCCAATACGCTGTCCCGCATGGAGCGCGACGGGCTGATCGTTCGCAAATCCCACCCAAGCGACCGCCGCGCGCAGATCATCGAACTGACCCAGCGCGGCAGGGATATCGAGGCCAACGCCATTGCCGCTTCCGAAGCCACGGAAGATACGCTGCTGGCGGATTTCCGCCGTTTCGAAAAGCAGCTTCTGCTGGAATATATGCGCCGGGCGATCGACCGCGCCAAAAAAGCGAAATAGCGTTTACAACTCGAAACGCTTTCTTTGCTCCTGGCCTTCTATCGCCCGCAGCTTCCAAGGTTTTGTTTCCGCGCAGTTTAGGACGGAAAATCACTTCGCACTTTTCCTGAACTGCTCTATCGTTCCGGCGGCTGCGCGCTTGCCGATTCAACGACACGTCAGCCCCTTGTTCCCACGCGATGCGCGATACCAGGATGTTTCGTCCATCGCCAGGTTACGACAGACATGACAGGATCAGCGATGACAGACGTTTCCCCCATTCTTTCCACGGCCGACGACAACCTCACCTCCAGCCTCGAGCGATTGTTCGAACTGGTGCGCATCCCGTCCATTTCTACGGACCCCGCCTACAAGGCGGAGTGCCGCAAGGCGGCGGAATGGCTGGTCAGAACGCTTGAATCACTGGGCTTTGCGGCTTCCGTTCGCGATACGGCCGGTCATCCAATGGTGGTGGCGCATCATGACGCCGCGACAAAAGACGCGCCGCATGTGCTTTTCTACGGCCATTACGACGTGCAGCCGGTCGATCCGCTCAATCTCTGGGAAAACGATCCGTTCGAACCCGCCGTGAAAGATATCGGCGGCGGCCGGCAGGTGATCACCGGGCGTGGAACGGCTGATGACAAGGGCCAGCTGATGACCTTCGTGGAAGCCTGCCGGGCCTATAAGGCGGTCAATGGCAGTCTGCCCGTGCGCGTCACCATTCTTTTCGAGGGCGAGGAAGAATCCGGTTCGCCCTCGCTGAAGCCGTTCCTTGACGCCAATGCCGATGAGCTGAAGGCCGATTATGCACTGGTATGCGATACCAGCATGTGGGACCGCGATACGCCCGCCATCGCCGCCGCCCTTCGCGGCCTGGTCGGCGAGGAAATCACAATCACAGCGGCCGACCGCGACCTGCATTCGGGCCTTTTCGGTGGTGCGGCCGCAAATCCCATTCACATCCTGACCGATATTCTCGCCGGCCTGCATGACGAGACCGGCCGCGTGACACTTGCCGGCTTCTATGACGGCGTGGAAGAAACCCCCGCCAACATCAAGGCTTCCTGGGAAACGTTGGGCCGCACCGCCGAAGCCTTCCTCGGCGAAGTCGGCCTCTCGATTCCATCGGGCGAAAAGGGCCGCTCCGTGCTGGAGCAGACCTGGGCGCGGCCAACGGCGGAAGTCAACGGCATCATCGGCGGCTATACCGGCGACGGCTTCAAGACGGTTATCGCCGCAAAGGCCTCTGCTAAAGTGTCCTTCCGTCTCGTCGGAGAGCAAGACCCGAAAGCGGTTCGCGAGAGCTTCCGGAACTATGTCCGCTCCAAAATTCCAGCCGATTGCTCGGTGGAATTTCACGAGCATGGTGCATCGCCGGCTATCCAGCTTTCCTATGATTCGCCAGTGCTGACGAAGGCGAAAAACGCGCTTTCGGAAGAGTGGCCCAAACCTGCCGTCGTGATCGGCATGGGGGGCTCGATCCCCATCGTCGGCGATTTCCAGAAGATGCTGGGCATGGATTCGCTGCTCGTCGGTTTCGGCCTTACCGATGACCGCATTCATTCGCCGAATGAAAAATATGACCTGCAGTCGTTCCACAAGGGCATCCGCTCCTGGATCCGCATTCTAGACGCCCTGGCCGCAGAGTAGTCAAAAAGAAAGGAGGCGCCGGTTACCCGATGCCTCCTCGTTCTCTTATATTTTGGTGGTTCAAAACAAAAAGGCCGGGCAAGCCCGACCTTTCCATCCGTTTTTCGTCAGTGCCAGTACATCCGTGGTCAAAGCGTTCAAACGGTCCGATGCTCCAGAGCGCGCCAACAAAGTCGACGCTGCTTTTCACGATCAGGATCGGCTGCTTTGGTTAATCTTTGGTTAACGCAACAACAGCGGCACTTTGAAAGCACCAGCCTGACAATTCCGTGCGGAGCACTGTTGAACCCTATATTGGTATGCACTCCAGCTTTTTCAAGAGCGGCCGGACCCGGTACACCTTCCAAAAGAAAAAGGCCGGAAAAATCCGGCCTTTCATATTCATGCGAATGACCCATTCAGGCCAAGCCGCTTATCAGGAAGCGACGAGCTCGCCTGCAGACATCTTGCCCGAGCGACGGTCCTGCGTCAGCTCGTAGGAGAGCTTCTGACCGTCGTTGAGGGAGGTCATACCAGCGCGCTCAACGGCGGAGATGTGAACGAATACGTCCTGCGAACCGTCGTCAGGCTGAATGAAGCCGTAGCCCTTGGTTGCGTTGAACCACTTTACTGTACCAGTCGCCATAACGATTTCCTTCCGTTGGCAAATTGTATTTGCACTGCGCGCAGTGCGGTCTTGGGTCGAATTTGAAGGAAAGATCGTCGTGTGCACCTAAAAAAGGCGCCGAAGCTCTGGTCGTCAAACAAATATCGATGCGCGAACACCTAGGTTGGAAGGGCCTGAAAGTCAAGTTTCTTTGAAAAAGCCCGGCGATTTTTGTGAAGCGTCGGCAAATGAAAGTCGCCGGAAACAAGGCCTTAAACAGCAAAAACCCGGCGCGGGAGGAGGTGCGCCGGGTTCTTGAAACTGACTGACAATTGGGAGGAGGAGTATTGTCAGTCCAATCGGGCGACGCTGGGAGGAGGAGTGCGTCGCTTCGATGATTTGAAGATACAGGATCTCCGCTCAAAAAACAGACGTTTCATCGCAGCGCAGCATTGCATAAAATGCATAGCTATTTCGCGACACCTTGAAGCCTCTTGGCATACCGCCTAATAAATACGCATGACCATCGAATCCGTCAGAGCGTTTTTCACCGAGAATTCCCCCGAAGTGACCGTTATCGAAACGGAAACGAGTTCGGCGACAGTCGCTTTGGCTGCCGAAGCGCACGGCGTCGATCCCGACCAGATTGCCAAAACGATCTGCCTGAAGGCGGGCGACACAATTCTTCTCGTCGTTGCCGCCGGCACGAAACGGCTCGACAATCGTAAATTTCGCGATCATTTCGGCGCCAAGCCGCGCATGCTGGGAGTGGAAGAAGTCGTTGCGGTTACCAGCCATCCCGTCGGCGGCGTGTGTCCTTTCGGATTGCCTTCTCCCCTTCCGGTGTTTTGCGACATATCCCTGAAAAACTATCCCGAGGTGGTTCCGGCAGCGGGTGCCACCAATGCGGCGGTGAGGATTTCGCCTGACATGATGGCGCGACTGACGGGAGCGGAATGGGTCGACGTCTGCCAATGACGCCGATTTGATCCGGCGAGGACTTAACCCCGCCTTAAATTGCCGCATTTAAACTCTTCATCCTGGATTAAGGATCGCGCAGGCATAGAAGCCTGAAGTGCGAACGGTTTCGCGAATATAAGGAGCGACTTCGGCTGGATGGCAGGCAAGGGTAAATCACGCGATCGGGTAGAGCCTTCCTTCGGGGATTTCCACGAATCCGGTGACGATCTGCGTCTTGATGCCAGCGAGCGCATTGGCGGAACCGCAAAGCAGCCCGCCAGAAAACCGAAGTCCACATCCGGCCGCGCCAAACCGCAAAAAAAGGAAAAGCGCACACGCAGTTCCGGCGGTGGCGCAACAGGCTTTATCCGGTCCCTCGTTTACTGGTGCATTGTGCTCGGCATCTGGGGCGGTATCGGCGTTGCCGGTCTTGTCCTTTATTACGGCGCGCGCATGCCGAGTGCCAGCAGTTGGACCATTCCCGAACGCCCTCCGAATGTGAAGATCGTTTCGGTGAACGGCAGCGTGCTTGCCAATCGCGGCACCACGGGTGGCGAGGCTCTCGCGCTTGAAGACATGTCGCCCTACCTTCCACAAGCGGTCATGGCGATCGAAGACCGGCGGTTCTATTCGCATTTCGGTGTGGATCCGCTCGGCCTGGCCCGCGCCATCGTGACCAATGTGATGACGGGACGAACAGTGCAGGGCGGCTCGACGCTGACGCAGCAGCTGGCAAAAAACCTGTTCCTCTCACAGGACCGGACGCTGGAGCGCAAGGTGCAGGAAGTGCTGCTGGCCTTCTGGCTGGAGCATAAATACACCAAGGACCAGATCCTCGCGATGTATCTCAACCGCGTTTATTTCGGTTCCAACGCCTTTGGCGTCGAAGCCGCTTCCAGACGCTACTTCAACAAATCCGCGCGCGACGTCAATCTTGGCGAGGCGGCAACGCTTGCCGGACTTCTCAAGGCCCCCTCGCGCCTTTCACCGGCGCGCGACCCGCAGGCGGCGGAGGAGCGGGCGCAGGTCGTTCTGAGATCCATGCGCGATGTCGGGTTCATCACCGATGACGAGATCAAGACCGCGATGTCGCAGCCGCCGACCAAGGCCAAACGTTTCTGGTCCGGTGCCGAACATTACGCTGCCGATATGGTGATGGAGGAAGTTCGTGGCCTGATTGGCGACGTCAAGCAGGACATCGTCGTCGATACGACCATCGACCCCAATCTTGAACGCGACGCCGAAAAAGCACTGACCCATGTTCTCCAGGGTGATGGTAAAAAGCAGGGCGCCTCGCAAGCGGCTCTCGTTTCCATCGATGGCACAGGCGCAATCCGGGCCGTGGTCGGCGGTGCGGATTATGCCGAAAGCCAGTTCAACCGGGCTGCCAAGGCGAAACGGCAACCCGGATCGGCGTTCAAACCCTTCGTATACGTCGCGGCGCTCGAATCGGGTCTGACCCCCAGTACAATTCGCAATGACGGGCCGGTCCGCATCGGAAACTGGACACCGGAAAATTATGAGAAGAAATATCGTGGCGAAGTTACGCTTGCCACTGCGCTTGCCAATTCTCTGAACACGATCGCTGCGCAGCTGGTGATGGAAGTCGGTCCTGAGCGGGTGACGCAGGTGGCGCATCGCATGGGCATAGAATCGGAGCTGCAGAACAACGCTTCCATCGCACTCGGCACCTCGGAAGTGTCGCTGATGGAGCTGACCGCCTCCTACGCTCCCTTTATGAATGGCGGCTACAAGGCGACGCCGCATATCGTCAAACGCATCTCCGATGCTGACGGCAAGGTGCTTTATGAAAACAGATACGACAACCCGCCGCGCGTGCTGAGCGAGGAAATCGCCGCGACGATGAACGGCATGTTGTCGCGCGTCATCACCGAAGGAACAGGAAAAGCTGCTCGCCTTCAGGGTTGGCAGGCAGCGGGAAAATCCGGCACGACACAGTCTTTCCGCGACGCGCTTTTTGTCGGCTACACAAGCAACCTGACAACGGGCGTCTGGTTCGGCAATGACGATGGCACATCGATGAAAAAGGTCACCGGCGGCGGCTTACCTGCGAGGGCCTGGAAAGATTTCATGACCGCCGCCCATTCCGGGCTCTCGCCCTCGCCGCTCTTTGGTCTCGGCGCAGGCGGCGTGCCGCCGCTTGGGGAAATACAGCAACCGGCGCCCGAGAGCGCGCCTTCCTCCATCGGTGACATCATTTCCAATGCTCTCGGCGGCGGCGGAACGACAAACACCCGAGCCTATCCCGAAGCGCCCGTCTCGCCAAACGCTGGTCAGCCGGGGGTCCCCATGCCGCCTGGAAACATCCCTTCCCGCGATATCGAACCCGGCTATTCAGCCGACAATGGACCTGTGCCGCCAGCCGATATCGGCGGCCGGGCGCCGGCAACTTCCGGGCCGAAGCAGACGACCCTTCTTGATATTCTGATGGGAAATTAATTGCCTTTTGGGTAATCGGCTCGCCGGTTACCCGGCAAGCGAAGGGCCGGCAACGATCCTGTCGCCTTTCCCGCAAATACTCAATTTTCCAAAGACTTGATTACACCGAATGGGCAACCAACGCAGCCAAGAGCGGAGACCGCACTTGTGTTTGCAACATATGCGTGCATCCACGTTAACCGTAGATTGCTATTTGCGCAAAAACGATTACATTTCGGATGACTTTTTACGGTAAATGAATTATTAATCGTTCATATAAATTAATTTTCTTGTTTCAAAATAACTTTTCAGGGCTTCATATTATGCTGGGTACTAAAAGCTCATCGCATGCCGTGTTTTACGGCGCCCCTTATCCTGCGGCTGTCACTTTCGACGCGGCGGAAACACAACCTTCCATTTCAGAAACCAACACGTCGGTGTTCCTGCGCAGCCAGTTTGTGCTCAAGAGAACGATCGACATTGCAGGGGCGTCCATCGCCCTTGTCGCACTCGCGCCCGTATTGCTGACCGTCGCGGCGCTGGTCAAACTCGACAGCAAAGGGCCGGTCCTGTTCTCACAAGTCCGTTGGGGCATGAACGGGCGAAAGATAAGGGTCTATAAATTTCGCTCGATGCGGACCGAACTGGGCGATGCCACCGGCGTGGCGCAAACGGTAAAGAACGATCCGAGGATAACCCGGATCGGCGCCGTGCTTCGCCGCACAAATGTCGACGAACTGCCACAGCTCATCAACGTCTTGAAAGGCGACATGTCGCTGGTGGGTCCGCGCTGCCATGCGATCGGCATGCTGGCCGCCGGCCGTCTTTATGAGGAACTTGTTCCCCACTACCACCTGCGGCACCGGATGCGGCCAGGCATTACCGGTCTTGCCCAGATGCGGGGTTTGCGCGGCCCGACGGATCGCAGTGACAAGGCGCGTGCCCGCATCGTGTCCGATCTTTATTACGTCGACAATTTTTCCGTCTGGCTGGATATCAAGATCATGATCGGAACGGTCATTTCCGAATTGCGCGGCGGCAAGGGTTTCTGATCTTTCAGAAATCAGACAGATAGAATCAAAAAAGCCCGGCAGCGATGCCGGGCTTTTCTTATGAAATCACCATATTCCGTCAGTTTATCGGCACGGGAGCCGCAGCCGGATCCGGCAGCGGCGCCGGGTTTGCCGACAGCGTGCGCAGATAAGCGATGAGATCGGCGCGTTCCGTCTCCTTCTTGACACCCGCAAAGCCCATGGCCGTGCCGGGAACGTGTTTCTTGGGAGCTTCGATGAAGTAGCTGAGATGATCGTAATCCCAGTGCACGGAACCGCCCTTGGAGAAATCCTTCATTGCTGCGGAGTAGCTGAAACCCGCATGGCTGGCGATCGGCCGGTTGACGATATCGAAGAGATTGGGGCCGACCTTGTTTGCACCACCACTCTCTCCGGTATGACAGCTCGTACACTTCTTGAAGACCGCCTCACCCTTGGCAGCATCCGCGCTGGCGAGCAATTTCGCGATCGGGGTTGCCGCTGCAGCGGGTTCGCCTGCAGCCTCACCGCCGCTCGCTTCCGCGACGATGGCGTAACCTTCCTTTTCCGGGGTGGGCGCATGAAAAATGCCCTCAGACGCAATTGACACCGACATCAGAACGAAAACCGTGCCCAGCAACGCCCCAACGCCCATATTTACATAAGAATTCATCTATATGCGCTCCCTCGCATCCGCTCCATATAACCGGGCATCTTGAAATTATTCAAAAGCTATGGCTTTTGCACAGCCTGCGCAACTTGAATAATATTCCCCACTCCGTGACGTTTTGACACTTTTCGGTTGGGATTTGAAGGGTGTCGGATGAAGAATCGGGAATTCGAGAAAGCTGTCGTCCTTATACCGGCGCGGATGGCATCGACACGGCTTCCGGGCAAGCCTCTCGCGGATATTGGCGGCAAACCGATGATTGTGCAGGTTGCACTCAGGGCGCGTGAAGCTGGCGCGACGCGCATCGTCGTTGCAGTCGATGACGAACAGGTATTTTCAGCCGTAAAAAATGCCGGTTTCGACGTAATGATGACGCGAGATGATCACCAATCCGGTTCGGACCGCATTTTCGAGGCGCTGCAGAAGGCCGACCCCTATGGCAACGCCGAATATATCATCAATGTTCAGGGCGACCTTCCGACCATCGAAGCGGAAACGATCCGCGCCTCGTTGCGCCCGTTGGAAAATGCCGCCGTCGACATTGCCACGCTGACGGTTGAGATCACCGACGAGGAAGAAAAGACCAATCCGAACGTGGTGAAAGTGGTTGGCAGCCCGCTTTCCGAGACGCGATTGCGCGCGCTTTATTTTACCCGCGCGACTGCGCCCTATGGCGACGGACCGCTTTATCATCACATCGGCCTTTATACCTATCGCCGCGCCGCCCTCGAAACGTTCGTGAGGCTTCAGCCTTCGCCACTCGAGAAGCGCGAAAGGCTGGAACAATTGCGCGCGCTGGAAGCGGGCATGCGTATTGATGCCGAAATCGTTCACTCCGTGCCGCTTGGCGTTGATACGCCGCACGATCTCGAAAAAGCCCGCACTATTCTCGCAAACCGAACCCTCTGATGGATAATTCCATGACCTTGAGCACAAACCGCATTGCCTTTCAGGGCGAATTTGGCGCGAATTCCGACATGGCATGCCGCGACATGTTCCCGGATATGGAGCCTTTGCCGTGCCCGACATTCGAGGATGCTTTCAATGCCGTCGAAAACGGCGAAGCCGATCTCGGCATGATCCCGATCGAGAACACGCTGGCCGGTCGCGTTGCCGATATCCATCATCTGCTGCCGGAATCACGCCTTCACATCATCGGTGAATATTTCATGCCGATCCGCTTCCAGCTGATGGTTATACCGGGCGTGAAAAAAGACGAGATCCGCACCGTTCACAGCCACATCCACGCGCTTGGCCAGTGCCGCAAGATCATCCGTTCCAACGGCTGGAAGCCCGTCGTTGCCGGCGATACGGCCGGAGCGGCGAGACTGGTTTCTGAAAAGGGTGATCGCAGCATGGCAGCGCTTGCACCGCGTCTTGCCGCCGGTCTCTACGGCCTTGATATCATGGCTGAAAATGTCGAGGATTCAGAAAACAACATCACCCGTTTCGTAATTCTTTCGCGTGATGAGAACTGGGCCAAACGCCAGTCCCAAGGCGAAGCACCAGATGAAACCATCGTCACGACCTTCGTGTTCAATGTCCGCAACATTCCGGCGGCGCTTTATAAGGCAATGGGCGGTTTCGCGACGAATGGCATCAACATGACGAAGCTGGAAAGCTACCAGCTCGGCGGAAGGTTCGTGGCAACGCAGTTCTATGCCGATATCGAAGGCCATCCGGATGACGAGCCGGTGCGGCACGCGCTGGACGAGCTGCGCTTCTTTTCCGAGAAGGTCCGAATTCTCGGCGTCTACAAGGGTCATGCGATGCGCGGCAAGCTCAACCAGAGCTGAGCCTGCCGCAAATCTTCATTTCGTCCATTCCACCCAGTCGCGCATCAGCCGGTGCGCGATGGCACCGCCCGGAGGCGCGGAAAAGCCCTCGCCCGCAGCAGCCTCCAGCATCGTGGCCACCTCCGCCCGCGTGAACCAGCGGCAATCCTCCAGCTCGATCTCATCGCGGGAAATATCGAACGAGAGAGCCTCGGCATAACAGCCGATCATCAGCGTGTGCGGCATCGGCCAGGGCTGGGAAGCGTGATAGCGCACGCGGCCGATTTCGACGCCGGATTCTTCATGCGTCTCGCGGCGCACGGCCTGCTCGATCGTTTCGCCCGGCTCCACGAAACCGGCGAGGCAGGAATACATGCCCGGCGCAAAATGCGCGCCGCGTCCGAGCAGGCAAAGATCGCGCTCGATATCGATCGTCATCATGATGACAACGGGATCGGTTCGGGGAAAAATAGTGTGATTGCAGGCGGCGCATATGCGCTTGTAGCCGCCGATACGCAATTCCATCGTGCCGCCGCAACGTCCGCAGAAGCGGTTATCCGCATTCCAGTGCGTAAGGCTGACAGCCTGGGCAACCTCGCTCAGCAATTCCTCATCGAGAAGATGATCGCGATAAAGGGTGCGGGCATCGGCCAGCTTATAGTGGCTCGCTAGCGTGTCTTCCGTGACGGCCACCGGCACCGCAATTCTCGGTTCGCCGGTTTCGCGGTATCCAAGCAGAACGGCATTGTCGAAATCCGGCTGCAATTCCGCCAGCTCATAGGCGGAAAACAGGGGATCTATGACCTGTTCGTCATGTTTCAGGACAAGCCGGTTGCCGGAGAAGGCAAAAATATGGGTGCCATCGACTTTCAGCGCATCGGCAACGCAGTCTTCCGTCCGCTTTTCGGCGAATCGGTTGAGGGCGTTCTTGGAAAAGGCTGTCAGCAGGCTTGCTTCGGGATGGGGAGCAGTGGTTTCGAAAATAGTCATTGATATCATCAGAGCGCGCCGGATATTTTTTTCATCAAGGATTCCTTTTCGCCCGGGCCATAGGGCACTGGCGTCCCGTGACCCCAGATTGGGCCGGGCCAGCAGGTGTCGCCTTCGTTGCGGGCGATAATATGGACGTGAAGTTGCCGGACGATATTGCCCAGCGCGCCGACATTGATCTTGGTGGCCCCGGTAACTTCCTTCAACGCGGAGGCGACGAGATTGGTCTCGAACGTCAGCACGGCCTGATCGAGCGGAGTAAGATCGAACAGCTCGCTGGCGCCGCCTCTCTGTGGCACCAGCACCAGCCAGGGCCAGCGGCTGTCGTTCTGCAAACGCAGCTCGCATAGTCCCAAACGCATTACAAGCGCACTGTCGCGCGCCAGCCTGTCGTCCAGCCGGAATGTCTCCAAGGCGTCCTCCATGTTTGTTTTCATTGTGATAGCAGTTTTTTGAAGGCTTGGCTTGCATTTGCTTTCGATATTGCCGATATGTGGCCCCGGGAGGTTGGTGGTGGACGAGCCACTCGCCAACCGGGTCAGGTCCGGAAGGAAGCAGCCCTAACGAGCCAGGCACGGGTCGCCGTGCCAGCCTCCCACCCTTTTTAAATTCCGCTCAGCTTTCGCCGGGCCGGTTCAGCCTGAAAGCGGCCCCTGCGTATCGGCATGATGTGCAGACTTTAGAGGAATAGAGCGTGCCTGATGCGTCCAATGGGACGCACGGCGCTCTAGGACAAACTGGCAAAATAAACTGGCGAGGCGATGAGCGACACCTTACCCACCACATCAAGCGAATCCCAGGGCGGGACCGGCTACCGGGTACTGGCACGCAAATATCGTCCGAAGGATTTTTCCGATCTGATGGTCGGCCAGGAGCCGATGGTCCGCACGCTGACGAATGCGTTCGAGACCGGCCGCATCGCGCAGGCCTATATGCTGACCGGCGTTCGCGGTGTGGGCAAGACGACCACCGCGCGTATTCTTGCACGCGCGCTGAACTATAAGACCGACACCATCGACAAACCGACCATCGACCTGCGTATCCCCGGCGAACATTGTCAGGCGATCATGGAAGGCCGTCATGTCGACGTGATCGAGATGGACGCTGCCTCCCATACCGGTATTGACGACATTCGCGAGATCATCGAGCAGGTGCGTTACCGCCCGGTTTCGGCGCGCTATAAAGTCTATATCATCGACGAAGTGCACATGCTCTCGACGCAGGCCTTCAACGGTCTTCTGAAGACGTTGGAAGAGCCGCCGGAGCATGTGAAATTCATCTTCGCAACCACTGAAATCCGCAAGGTTCCGATCACCGTGCTGTCGCGGTGCCAGCGCTTCGACCTGCGCCGCATCAGCGCCGCCGATCTCGTCGGCCTGTTCACTGCAATTGCCGGCAAGGAAGGTTTCGAGGCCGAACCGCAGGCGCTCTCAATGATTGCCCGCGCGGCTGAGGGTTCCGCCCGTGACGGTCTTTCCCTGCTCGATCAGGCGATCGCCCATGGCGGCGGACGCGTGGAAGCCGAGGCGGTGCGCGGCATGCTGGGTCTTGCCGACCGGGCGCGCATCGTCGATCTTTTCCAGCACATCATCAAAGGCGATGTCGCGGCGGCACTTTCGGAATTCAACGGTCAATACGAGGCAGGCGCCAACCCCGTCGTCGTGCTGAACGACCTTGCCGATTTCACTCACCTCGTCACCCGCATGAAATATGTGCCGGATGCGGCGGAAGATCCCTCGCTGTCCGAGATCGAACGCGTGCGTGGCGCGGAATTTGCCGAGACAATCGCCGTGACTGCGCTGTCGCGTATCTGGCAGATGCTGCTCAAGGGTATTCCGGAAACTGAAAATGCCTCACGTCCTGCGGGTGCGGCCGAAATGGTGTTGATCCGCCTTTCGCACGCCGCCAATCTTCCGGCACCGGAAGACGCGGCGCGACGCCTGCTCGAACTTTCCAACAGCGATGGCGGCTATTCCAATGGCGCGCCTTCGGGTGGCGGCAATGGCGGCGGCACTCGCGCCTATTCCTCAGGACAGACAGTGGCCGCTGGAAGACCTGTGGAGCTTTCCGCCCAGAGGCCGGCAAGCTCGCAGCCTTCGACCATGCTGCGCGCCGTGCCTGACAGCCGCCCGCAGGAAATGCAGGTCGCGGCACCGAAAACCGAAGAACGGCCGGAGCCGAAGGTTCCCGTCAACTCTCTTCAGGACATTGCCGACCTGTGCCAGAAAAATCGCGATCCCGTCATGCGGGCGAAGGTTCGCAACTTCGTGCGGCTGGTGCGGCTGGAGCCGGGCCGGCTCGACATGCGCCTCGGCGATGGCGCACCCGGATCGCTCCCCGGCGAGCTTGGTGTGAAGCTGAAAGAGTGGACCGGTATCCACTGGATCGTCAGCCTTAGCAAGGAACAGGGTCAGCCGACGCTGGTTGAAGCCGAGGGCAGTGCGCGCGACGCCCGCCTCGTGGATGCGAGGCAGGATCCTGACGTGGCAGCCATTCTTCAACAGTTTCCAGGTGCAAAAATCACCGACGTGCGCATTCGCGTCACCCAGCAGGACGAGCCGGACGAGATCGCCCCGCCGCCTTCGGTTGCCGAATCGAGCGAGGGCGACATCCTTCCCGGCGACGATATCGAATTTTAATACATAACAAAAACAGGAGTTTGGCACATGCGCGACATCATGGGCATGATGGGCAAGGTCAAGGAAATGCAGGCCAAGATGGAAAAGATGCAGGCGGATATCGCCGCGCTTGAAGTCGAAGGCAAGTCCGGTGGCGGTCTCGTCACCGTGAAGCTGAATGGCAAGGGCAGCCTGCTGGGCCTGAAGATCGATCCGTCTCTCTTCAAGGAAGACGACGTCGAAATTCTCGAAGACCTGATCGTCGCCGCCCACAATGACGCCAAGGAGCGCGCCGAGGCCATCACCGCTGAAAAGACCAAGGAAATCACGGCTGGCCTGCCGATCCCGCCCGGCATGAAGCTGCCGTTCTGATATTCTTACGAATTCAGACTTCCAGCATGGCGCGGAACCGGCTCGCAAGCGGGGTGCCGAGATATACGGCACGTTCGTCCCTGGTAAGCTGCATGGGGCGGAAGCGCTGGAGAATGACCGGTATGGGCAGCTTCGTTCCCTGATAGGGTTCGAAAGCAATGCCTTCACCGGCGCTGAGCATTCCACCTTTCAGAACCCGGCAATAAAAGCCCGGCTGACCCGCCTGCCGAAAACGCGGCGCGAAGCCGGGATCGCCGAGCCGGGTTGACAGGGTGGCGCAGGGAATGCGGGCGGCGGTCACTTCCAGCACCACTTCCTCGGCTGAAAACCTGTCGCCGACATGCAGTTTTGCACTATCGACACCTTCCAGAACCAGATTTTCCCCGAAAAATCCGGGCTCAACCACAAAACCCAGCGTACGCGACCAGAAATCGAGATCCGCGGAGCCCATGGCGTAGATCGCCTGATCCGGCCCGCCGTGATGTTTACGATTGCAGACAGCGTCGCTGACGATGCCTTGCGCATCCACCATCACCGCGCCCTGCATGGCATGTTTGAAAATACCCGTCTTCGCCGTCTTTCCCGGCAAGGCCTTCGCCTCGCCCCGGCACACTGCCCGTATTTTCATGGACTGCCCTTCGCGCTTCATGATTCCCGTTTCCCGATTTATGCAGTAGAAAGCGCTCATGGCAAAACGAGTCACAGGTCCCGAAATCGAAAAACTGATCCAGCTGCTTGCAAAAGTGCCGGGGCTTGGGCCCCGCTCGGCGCGGCGGGCGGCGCTGCATCTCATCAAGAAGAAGGAACAGCTTCTTGGACCGCTGGGCCACGCGATGGGTGAAGCCTATGACAAGGTGAAGATCTGCTCGTGCTGCGGCAATGTCGATACCATCGATCCCTGCACGGTCTGCGCCGATGATAGACGCGACCAGTCGGTCATCATCGTGGTGGAAGACGTGTCGGATCTGTGGGCGCTGGAGCGAGCAGGCGCAATGAATACCGCCTATCATGTGCTTGGTGGCACGCTGTCGCCGCTCGATGGCGTCGGGCCGGAAGATCTGAACATTAAGCGACTGATCGATCGCGTCAGCGCCGGCGGTATTCGCGAGCTCATCATCGCCGTCAATGCGACGGTGGAGGGACAGGCAACAGCCCATTACATCACCGACCGCCTGGCCGATCTCGGCATCAAGATCACCCGGCTTGCGCATGGCGTGCCTGTTGGCGGCGAGCTGGACTATCTCGATGAGGGCACATTGACGGCGGCGCTGCGCGCTCGCACAACGATCTGACGCCTTCTTTCCCTGTCCGTCACTCGAAGAGGAGACCGAATGCGAAACCGATTTGATTCTTTGTTTTGGCGCATTTCCAGACGGAAAACCGGCCTCCACATTTCCTGGAAAAGCCTCAAGGCATTGGCCGCCATTCTTTCCGTTTTTTCAGCAACGGACGCTCTGGCGCAATCCGCGCCGACAGGTGCCGCTGCTGCCCGGTACGATGCCGATTTCAATGCGTGGCTGAAAAAGGAAATCTGGCCGGAAGCGCGCAAGGCGGGAATTTCGCAAAAGACGCTGGAGGCTGCGCTGAGCGGCCTTTCCATCAACTGGAGTCTGCCTGATCTCGTCATCCCCGGCCAGAAGCCGCCGAAGGAACAGAGCCAGAGCCAGGCCGAATTTTCATCGCCCGGCGCTTATTTCTCCGAAAAACGATTGCAGGGGCTTGCCGCCACCGGCCGCTCTCTGGCCGCGACGCATGCCGCCACCCTTCGCCGGATCGAAGCCAAATATGGCGTGCCCGGCGATGTCGTCGTGGCGATCTGGGGCCGCGAATCCGGTTTCGGCCGTGCGAAACTGCCGCATTCGGTTGTCGATGTGCTGGCGACGAAAGCCTATATGTCGACCCGCAAGGAGATGTTCCGCACTGAGCTGATCGATGCGCTGAAGATCGTCGAAAGCGGCGATATTGCGGCCTCGCGCATGATGGGGTCCTGGGCAGGCGCGCTCGGTCAGCCGCAATTCATGCCGTCGAGCTATCTCAAATATGCCGTTGATTTCGATGGCGACGGCCACCGCGATATCTGGAACTCCGTGCCGGACGCATTGGCATCCATAGCAAACTATCTTTCGCAGCGCGGCTGGCAGAGGGATCGCGACTGGGGCTTCGAAGTGTCTATACCCGGCAACGTCTCCTGCGCCCAGGAAGGCCCGGATCTTGCCCGGCCGGTGAGTGCGTGGGCGAAGATGGGGATCACCCGCATTTCCGGAAAGGCCTTTCCATCCAATGACCTCTCCGCCGACGGCATGATGCTTGTGCCGGCCGGGAGGCACGGGCCGGAATTCGTGGTGACGCCGAATTTCTACGTCATCAAGGAATACAATAATTCCGATCTCTACGCGCTGTTCATCGGCAATCTCGCCGACCGCATCTCCCATGGGGCGGGGCCGTTCAAGGGCGAATGGGGCAATGTCGGATCGATGTTGCGCTCCGACGTTCTTGCCATGCAGAAGGCACTGGTCGCCAAGGGCTATGATGTCGGCAAGGCGGACGGGCTGGCCGGCTTCAAGACACGCCGGTCACTGGGCGACTGGCAGGCGAAAAACGGAATGTCACCGACCTGCTTTCCCGATGCTACGCTGAAAGCGAAGCTGAAATAGCAGCTTACTGGCGACGTGTGAAACCACTCCTCCGTCATGCGCGGGCTTGTCCCGAGCATGACGTCGCCACTACTTAGCCCTATCGTCTCTCAATGCTGGTCCGTATGCGGCTTGTGGAAGATATCGTCGGTCGGCGGAATGGTCTGCCGCTCGATCATCCGGTGTACGCGGGGCCGTGTCTTGCCGCGATGAAGGGCCAGCAGCCGGTCCCAGGCTTCCGCATCCGCCTGGGTGCGGCGGTGGTTGTGGCGGACATATTCCACCCATGTCAGTACATGGTAGCTTTCCGTCCAGATATCTGGATTTTCCAGATCACGCATCAGGTTCCAGTTGCGCGCGCCGTCGCGCAGACGGATGCGGCGACGCTCGGCCATCAACGGCAGGAATTCGCCGAGATCCTCGTCATGAATTTCATAGTCTATGAGAATGGCAATCGGCCCGCTGCGCGGCTTGATATCGAGCCTTAGCGGCGGTTCGACGAAACGGTTGAGCGGATCGAGATTGAGTGAAGCAAAAGCGGGCATGGCGAGTTTGAGGCCGACGACGACGCCCAGCAGCATCAGCACGCACGAACCGAGAAGGGAATAGGAAATACCGTAATCTTCCGCCAGCTCGCCCCACAGCCAACTGCCGACGGCGATGCCGCCGAAGGTCAGCGTCTGGTAAAGCGACAGCGCCCGGCCCACCACCCAGCGCGGGGCAGAAAGCTGGACGATGGTATTGAACAGGGAAAGCGCCAGAACCCAGCAGGCACCGGCAATAGTCAAAACAAGCGAGGTTACGATCGCGTTCGTGCTGACCGCCGTCACGCCGGAACTGAAGGCGAAGCCCAAAAAGGCGACACGCACGATCCATTCGCTGGACAGAACCTCGCGAAGTCTGGCGCTGACGAGCGCGCCGCCGATAGCGCCGACACCGAACGCACCGAGCATGACGCCGTAGGTCAGCGGGCCACCCTCGACCAGATCGCGGGCAACGATCGGCATCAGCGCCAGGATGGCGCTGGCGGAAAGGCCGAAGAGAAAGCCACGCACCAGAACCTTGCCGATATTCGGCGACATCGCCACATAACGCATCCCGGCCGATATGGCGGCAAGAAGCTGCTCGCGCGGCAAGGTCGAGGCATATTTGGGCGGCTGCCAGCGAACCAGCGCGTAGATCAGGGCGAAATAGCTCAGCGCGTTCACGAAAAACGCAGCCGCGGCACCAGCGGCAGCGACGATGATGCCGCCGATGGCAGGACCGACGCTGCGGGTGATGTTGAAGCCCACGCTGTTCAGTGTCACGGCAGCGGGCAGATCCTCACGCGGCACCATTTCGCCGACGGACGCCTGCCAAGACGGATTGTTGAGCGCCGTGCCACAGCCGATCATGAAGGTGAAGAAGAGCAGCAACCACGGAGTGAGCCAGCCGAACCAGGCAAAAACCGTCAGCAGCACGGAAGCCGTCAGCATCAGGATCTGAGCGGAAATCATGATGCGGCGGCGGTCGAAACTATCGGCCAGTGCGCCTGAAATCAACGAAAACATCATGATCGGCAGCGAGGTGGAGGCCTGTACCAGCGCGATCATGTTTTCGGAACTCGACAGCGAGGTCATCATCCACGCGGCGCCAACCGCCTGGATCAGACCGCCGAAATTCGAGGCAAGGCTCGCGATCCAGATTCGTCTGTAAGTCAAATGCCTTAAAGGCGCGAGTGGCGATTTACGGTCAGGCACGATCAGTCCACTTGATGCAACTGCGATTTGTCAAACGGCAACTATAGACAGTGCCGGAAATCATGCCACCCTTTCCGACACGGTGACGGTGAAAATGTGGCCGAAGCCGTGACTGAAGCGCCCTGCCCGCGAAAACCTTGCAATCCTGCCCTGATGGGTCTATATGACCTTTGAAATTCTTGATCGCTTGATGAAGAGTGGGGCCGCAAGGCTCCGCTCTTTTTCGTTAGGCGAACCGGAAACCACGGGCTGAGCGCCCGGTGAAAATCTAAAGACCGGAAGGCCAGATGGCAGACACCGTACATGAACCGCGACTGATAACCGAAACGGGAATCGACCAGCGCATCGCCGAAATCATCGAGCCTGTTTTGACGGGCATGGGATATCTTCTGGTGCGCGTGCGGCTCTCCAACCAGAACGGCATGACCCTGCAGGTGATGGCCGAGCGGGAAGACGGCACCATGACCGTCGAGGGCTGCGAAGCCGTGTCAATGGCGATTTCACCGGTTCTTGATGTGGAAGATCCGGTCGATAAGGCGTATCATCTCGAAGTTTCCTCGCCCGGCATCGACCGGCCGATGGTTCGCAAGTCGGATTTCACCCGTTGGCAGGGCCATCTGGTGAAGGCCGAAACCTCCATTCTGGTCGAAAACCGCAAGCGGTTTCGCGGCAAGATCGTCGAGGTGGATGCGGACGGCTTCAAGCTGGAACGCGACCAGATCGCCTATGGCGACGAACCGACAGTCACCATTCCGTTCAGCGCGCTTTCCGATGCGAAGCTCATTCTGACGGACGACCTTATTCGTGATGCGCTGCGGGCAGACAAGGCGGCAAAGGCCGCCGCCGCAAACCAGAACGACGAAAACGAAGCAGACGAAGACTAATTCCAACGTAAAAGCCCGGAAAACGGGTGATCCCCGCAATTATGCGACTTACGGAGACAAAAAAATGGCAGTGAGTGCTAACCGGCTTGAGCTTCTGCAGATCGCCGATGCTGTGGCGCGCGAAAAGGTCATCGACCGCGAAATCGTGCTTGCCGCAATGGCCGACGCTATCCAGAAAGCCGCCCGCTCGCGCTATGGTTCGGAAACCAACATTCGCGCCGACATCAACTCCAAGACCGGCGAAATCCGCCTGCAGCGTCTTCTGGAAGTGGTAGAGACGGCCGAAGACTATTCGACCCAGATTCCGCTCGAACTTGCCCGCGACCGCAACCCGGACGCCAAGCTCGGCGATTTCATCGCCGATCCGCTGCCGCCGATGGATTTCGGCCGTATCGCCGCACAGTCCGCCAAGCAGGTCATCGTTCAGAAGGTGCGCGAAGCAGAACGCGACCGTCAGTATGACGAGTTCAAGGATCGCATCGGCGAAATCGTCAACGGCACCGTCAAGCGCGTTGAATACGGCAATGTCATCGTCGATCTGGGCCGTGGCGAAGGCATCATCCGTCGCGACGAGATGATTCCGCGGGAAAACATGCGTTATGGCGATCGTGTACGCGCTTATGTCTACGACGTTCGCCGCGAGCAGCGTGGCCCGCAGATTTTCCTGTCGCGTACACATCCGCAGTTCATGGTGAAGCTGTTCACCATGGAAGTTCCTGAAATATACGACGGCATCATCCAGATCAAGTCGGTTGCCCGTGACCCCGGTTCGCGCGCCAAGATCGCCGTCATTTCGAACGACTCGTCGATCGATCCGGTCGGCGCCTGCGTCGGTATGCGCGGTTCGCGCGTTCAGGCCGTTGTCGGCGAATTGCAGGGCGAAAAGATCGACATCATTCCGTGGAGCCAGGAGCCGGCATCCTTCATCGTCAACGCTCTGCAGCCCGCTGAAGTGGCCAAGGTCGTTCTGGATGAAGAATCCGAACGCATCGAAGTTGTGGTTCCCGACGAGCAGCTTTCGCTCGCCATCGGCCGCCGCGGCCAGAACGTGCGTCTGGCATCGCAGCTGACCGGCTGGGATATCGACATCATGACCGAGCAGGAAGAATCCGAGCGTCGCCAGAAGGAATTCAACGAGCGCACGGCACTCTTCATGGACGCCCTCGACGTTGACGAGATGGTTGGTCAGGTTCTGGCTTCCGAAGGCTTCGCGCAGGTTGAAGAACTTGCCTATGTCGATCTTGGCGAAATTTCCTCGATCGACGGCTTCGACGATGACACCGCCGATGAAATCCAGACCCGCGCCCGCGAATATCTGGAACGCCTGGAAGCCGAAATGGACGCCAAGCGCAAGGAACTCGGCGTTGCCGACGAGCTGCGCCAGATCGAAGGCCTGACCTCGCAGATGATGGTTGCCCTTGGTGAAGACGGTATCAAGACCATCGAGGACTTTGCCGGTTGCGCCGCAGACGATCTGGTCGGCTGGAGCGAACGCAAGGACGGCGAGACGAAGAAGTTCGAAGGCATCTTCTCCAAGCTCGACGTATCGCGCGTCGAAGCTGAGAACATGGTTGTGCAGGCCCGTCTTCTGGCAGGCTGGATCACGGCTGAGGATCTGGCTTCCGAAGAAGAAGTCGATGCGGAAGCTACTGAGGAGGCGGATACCGCCGAACAGGAATGACATCGCAGGTGCATGAGCCGGACGAGCTGCCCGAAACCGATGAGGACGGGCGGCTGGAAGGCAACGTCAATGGACGTATGTGCATTGTGACAAGGCAGAGCGGATCTCCAGACGAGTTGATCCGCTTCGTCGCAGGGCCGGACGGCAACGTCGTTCCGGACCTGAAACGCCAATTGCCGGGGCGCGGATGCTGGGTAAAGCCGGAGCGCGCCCTGATAGAGAAAGCCATCGCGAAGAAGATCTTCGCACGGGCACTCAAACGCGACGTCAAGGCCGGGCCGGAGCTTCTCGCTCTTCTCGACCGGCTGATGTCGCAGCAGCTTGCCGGAATGATGAACATGGCGCGCAAGGCGGGTCAGTTCATCAGCGGCGCGACGAAAGTCGATGCCGCCGTCCGTTCGGGGAATGCGATTGCCGTGTTCCACGCAACCGATGCCGCAGCAGACGGCGTGCGAAAACTGGACCAGGCCCGCAAGGCCTGGGAGCTCGGCAGCGATGCCGGCAATGAAATTCCGTCCTTCCGGCTCTTTAGCGAAGCCGAAATGGACGAGTTGATGGGCCAGAATGCTTTTATCCATGCTTGCGCGCTTGCGGGGCAGGCGGGTGAGGGTGTAGTGAAGCGCGCAAAGATGCTTAAGCAGTACCGCCTTGGCGGTCAGCCTGAGGCGGAACGCGACGCTGCCCGGACAGTACAATGACGCGGTTGCCAAACATGAACGGCCGCCGCGTTCCGATGCAGCAATTGAACGACGAGACCTGATGGATGTCATCCGGTTCTCGTCCGTAGGAACGGGAACGGAATGACCGACAACAACGACGACAAGACACTCAATGCGCCGGCCAAGAAGACTCTTACCCTGAAACCGGGCGGGATGAATCAGGGCACCGTGCGGCAGGACATGGGTCGAGGTCGCACCAACGCGGTTGTCGTGGAAACACGCAAGCGCCGCCCCCTGCGTCCCGAAGACGAGAAGCCGGTTCAGCCTGTCGTGGCGGCAGCACCGGCGCCGAAGCCGGCAGCGCCTGCCCCTTCGGCACCGCGTCCGCAGGCCCCACAGCAACGCATTCAACAGCCGAGCAACCAACAGCAGCGTCCGGGTTCTTCCCATTCGCAGCAGCGCCCCGGCTCGTCCGCACCGCAGCAGCGCCAGCCTGACCGTCCGCGTGGCAACGTTCTGCACGACCTGTCCGCAGGCGAGATGGAAGCCCGCCGCCGTGCGCTGATAGAAGCGCAGGCTCGCGATGTTATCGAAGCCAAGCAGCGCGCCGAAGACGAAGCCCGCCGCAAGGTGGAAGAAGAACAACGCATCGCCGCTGAAAAGATCGAAGCCGAAAACCGCGCTGCCGAAGAGGCTGCTGCGGCAAAGATCGCTGCGAGCCAGCCTGTTACGGAAGCGAAATCCGATCTGTCCGGCGAAAAGCCGGCTGCGGCCGCTGCGCCGGCGCCACGCGCTGACGCCCGTCCCCAGCCTGTTGCTCCCCGTTCCGCTCCCGCCACGCCCGATGCCGCCGCTCCCCGTGGACGCCGCACCGGTGGCGACGACGAGGACGATCGCGGCGCAGTCCGTCGTGGCAGCAGCCTTCCGGCTCGTGGCAAGGTCGTGGCTCCGGTTCCGGCCAAGCCTGCAGCCCGCCTGAAGACCGAAGAAGAGCGCCGTCGTGGCAAGCTGACCGTGACCGCCGCCAATCTGGAAGAAGATGGTACGCCGCGTGGCCGCTCGATGGCATCCATGCGCCGCCGCCAGGAGAAATTCCGTCGCAGCCAGATGCAGGAAACCCGCGAAAAGGTTCTGCGCGAAGTCATCCTGCCGGAAACCATCACCATTCAGGAACTGTCGCAGCGTATGTCCGAGCGCGCCGTTGACGTCATCAAGTTCCTGATGAAGGAAGGCCAGATGCTGAAGCCGGGCGACGTGATCGACGCCGATCTGGCGGAACTGATCGCGGTCGAATTCGGCCATACGGTCAAGCGCGTTTCCGAATCCGACGTTGAAGAGGGTCTCTTCAACAAGGCTGACGATGAAGGCGAGATGGTTTCCCGTCCGCCGGTCGTGACCATCATGGGCCACGTCGACCACGGCAAGACCTCGCTGCTCGACGCTATCCGTCAGGCGAATGTCGTTGCTGGCGAGGCCGGTGGCATCACCCAGCATATCGGCGCCTATCAGGTCGAAAAGAACGGTCAGAAGATCACCTTCATCGACACCCCCGGCCACGCCGCCTTTACGGCAATGCGTGCCCGTGGTGCGCAGGCAACCGACATCGCCGTGCTGGTTGTTGCAGCCGACGACAGCGTGATGCCGCAGACGATCGAGTCGATTAACCATGCGAAGGCGGCCGGTGTTCCGATCGTCGTTGCGATCAACAAGATCGACAAGCACGAGGCAAACCCTGAAAAGGTTCGCCAGCAGCTGCTGCAGCACGAAGTGTTCGTGGAATCGATGGGTGGTGAAGTTCTTGATGTCGAAGTGTCGGCCAAGAACAAGCTCAACCTCGACAAGCTGCTCGAAGCGATCCTGCTTCAGGCAGAAATCCTCGATCTCAAGGCGGATCCAAGCCGCACTGCGGAAGGCACGGTCATCGAAGCCGAGCTGGACCGTGGACGTGGTGCCGTCGCGACCGTTCTCGTGCAGAAGGGTACACTGAAGCCCGGCCAGATCATCGTTGCCGGCGATCAGTGGGGCCGTGTGCGCGCGCTCGTCAACGACAAGGGCGACCACGTGAAGGAAGCCGGTCCGGCCATGCCGGTCGAAATCCTCGGCCTTTCCGGTACGCCGTCGGCCGGTGACCGTTTTGCGGTTGTCGAAAACGAAGGTCGTGCTCGCGAGATCTCCGAATACCGCCAGCGTCTGGCTCGCGACAAGGCTGTTGCCCGTCAGACCGGTCAGCGTGGCTCGCTGGAACAGATGATGAGCCAGTTGCAGACTTCGGGATTGAAGGAATTCCCGCTGGTCATCAAGGCGGACGTGCAAGGTTCGGTCGAAGCCATTATCGCTTCGCTCGACAAGCTCGGCACAGACGAAGTCCGCGCTCGTGTCGTTCACTCTGGTGCTGGTGCCATCACGGAATCGGATATCTCGCTTGCCGAGGCATCGAACGCCGCGATCATCGGCTTCAACGTTCGCGCCAACGCACAGGCACGTACGGCGTCCGAACGCGCCGGTATCGAAATCCGCTACTACAACATCATCTACGATCTGGTGGATGACGTGAAGGCGGCGATGTCGGGTCTGCTTTCGCCGGAACGTCGCGAGACCTTCCTCGGCAATGCCGAAATCCTCGAGGTGTTCAACATCACCAAGGTCGGTAAGGTCGCGGGTTGCCGCGTCGTCGAGGGCAAGGTGGAACGTGGTGCGGGTGTGCGTCTGGTGCGCGACAACGTCGTTATCCACGAAGGCAAGCTCAAGACCCTCAAGCGCTTCAAGGACGAAGTCAACGAAGTGCCTGTTGGTCAGGAGTGCGGTATGGCCTTCGAGAATTACGAAGACATTCGCGCCGGCGACACCATCGAGTGCTTCCGCGTCGAACACATCACGAGAACGCTCTAAGCGTCTCGCCGCAAAACAGGACTTTTCTGTCGGGCGCCGGCTTCACCGGCGCTCGCTCCGTTTGAGGCATTACCCATGGCAAAAGCTACATCATCGGTCCCTTCGCAACGCATGCTCCGTGTTGGCGAACAGGTGCGCGCCGCACTGACCCAGATTCTCCAGCGCGGCGAAGTCCGCGACGATCTGATCGAAGGAACCGTCATTTCCATTTCGGAAGTGCGCATGTCTCCCGATCTCAAGATCGCAACCGCTTACGTGACGCCGCTTGGCGTTGCGGATCATACCGACATCATCACGGCGCTCAACCGCCATGCCAAGTTCATGCGCGGCCGCCTCGGCCCGCAGCTGCGGCAGATGAAATACATGCCGGAACTGCGTTTCCGCGACGATACGAGTTTCGACAACTACCAGAAGATCGACGCACTCCTGCGGTCACCGGAGGTGCAGCGCGATCTGGGACCTTCGAACGAAAAAGACGACGAACAGAACTGAAGCATGTCCAAACCACGCAAACAGCAGAACCGCAAACCCAAGGGCCGCCCGATTTCGGGCTGGCTCATTCTCGACAAGCCGCTCGATTTCGGCTCAACCGAAGCCGTTTCCAAGATCAAATGGCTGTTCAACGCCCAGAAGGCAGGTCACGCCGGAACGCTCGACCCCTTGGCGTCCGGCATGCTGCCGATTGCCCTCGGTGACGCCACAAAGACCGTTCCTTACGTCATGGACGGCCGGAAAATCTACGAGTTTACCGTCACCTGGGGTGAAGAACGCGCAACCGACGATCTGGAAGGCGAGGTAGTCAACTCCTCCGACCAGCGCCCGGACGAACAGGCGATCCGCGATATTCTGCCCAATTATACCGGCGTGATCATGCAGACGCCGCCGCAGTTTTCCGCCATCAAGATCGCCGGCGAGCGGGCCTATGATCTGGCGCGTGAAGGCGAAACGGTGGAGATTCCCGCGCGCGAGGTGGAAATTCACCGTCTGACGCTGCTCGCCTGCCCCGACGCTGACACCGCTCATTTCGAAGTGGAATGCGGCAAGGGTACCTATGTGCGGGCGCTTGCGCGCGACATGGGCCGGGATCTCGGTTGTTTCGGTCATATTTCGCAATTGCGCCGTACCATGGTCGCGCCATTCGGCGAGGACATGATGGTACCGCTCGAAACCTTGACGGCGCTCGAAGCCATCGAAGACCGCGACGAGCGGCTTGAAGCGCTCGATGCTTTTCTGATCGACACGGCGGAAGCGCTTTCATCCCTTCCCCACCTCATCATCAATGATGATCAGGCACACCGGCTGAAGATGGGCAATCCGATCCTGCTGCGCGGGCGTGATGCGCCGGCCAATCACCCGGAGGCCTATGCCACTGCGCATGGCAAGCTCATTGCCATCGGCGAGATCGGCGAGGGTGAATTCCGGCCGAAGCGCGTTTTCGGTTGAGACGAGCCTTGAGGGGCGCCGTCAATCGCCTCTTTCAATTGTACCCGGAATAGTTTATAGGCAGCGCCAGCTTGGGCTTTGCCTATGCTGCCGAATGGCCAGAGCTGGACGACATCCCGGCTCTAGGCGTCCCATTTTTCCTTAAAATAGAAAGGATCGTCCGATGTCGATTACTGCAGAGCGCAAAGCCGCCCTCATCAAGGAATATGCAACGAACGAAGGCGACACCGGTTCTCCGGAAGTTCAGGTCGCTATTCTGACCGAGCGGATCAACAACCTGACCGGTCACTTCAAGGACCACAAGAAGGACAACCACTCCCGTCGTGGCCTTCTGACGCTGGTTTCGAGCCGCCGTTCGCTTCTCGACTATCTGAAGAAGAAGGACGAAGCCCGTTACAGCAAGCTGATCGGTGCTCTCGGCATTCGCCGCTAAAACCTTATCCGGCGGGTTTCGCAACGATACCCGCCGGTTTTTATATCTGGCCTTTTGAAGGTCATCTTCAATTTCCGGGCGTTCGCCATAGATGTGGCCCCCGGACGATAAGGCAGCCCCGGATGGGCCGGTGCAGCCTTTTCAACCGCAGACCTGTCATGGGGCAGGATTGCCGGATGCTTGCACCTTGAAAAGCCTCCGGCTGTCTTGCCCGTGATTGCGTCGTTCGTTGCCCCCTCGCAAGGCGGGCATACACAAACAAGGACAAGATATGTTCAATAAACACTCCGTGGAAATCGAATGGGCTGGCCGCCCGCTGAAGCTCGAGACAGGCAAGGTTGCCCGTCAGGCTGACGGCGCCGTCATCGCAACCTACGGCGAGACGATGGTTCTTGCGACGGTGGTTTCCGCAAAGTCTCCGAAGCCGGGACAGGACTTCTTCCCGCTCACCGTGAACTACCAGGAAAAGACCTACGCAGCCGGCAAGATCCCCGGCGGCTATTTCAAGCGCGAAGGCCGTCCGTCGGAAAAGGAAACGCTGGTTTCCCGCCTGATCGACCGTCCGATCCGCCCGCTGTTTCCTGAAGGCTACAAGAACGACACGCAGGTTGTCGTAACGGTCATTCAGCACGACCTCGAAAATGACCCCGACGTTCTGTCGATGGTTGCCGCATCCGCTGCGCTCACACTGTCTGGCATTCCTTTCATGGGCCCGGTCGGCGGCGCGCGCGTTGGCTATATCAACGGCGAATATGTTCTGAACCCGCATCTTGATGAGATGGATGAATCGGTTCTGGATCTGGTTGTTGCCGGCACGCAGGACGCCGTCCTGATGGTGGAGTCGGAAGCCAAGGAACTCAACGAAGACGTCATGCTCGGCGCCGTCATGTTCGGCCATCGCGGCTTCCAGCCGGTTATCGACGCGATCATCAAGCTCGCTGAAGTTGCCGCCAAGGAACCGCGCGAGTTCGAACCGGAAGATTTCTCCGCGCTCGAAAACGAAATGCTCGGCCTTGCCGAAACCGAACTGCGCACCGCCTACAAGATCACCGAAAAGGCTGCCCGTTACGCCGCCGTCGACGCCGTAAAGGCGAAGGTCAAGGCTCACTTCCTGCCGGAAGAAGGCGAAGCGAAGTATAGCCCTGAAGAAATCGGCGCTGTCTTCAAGCACCTTCAGGCGAAGATCGTTCGCTGGAACGTTCTCGACACCAAGAGCCGCATCGATGGCCGCGACCTCTCGACCGTTCGTCCGATCGTTTCGGAAGTTGGCATCCTGCCGCGTACGCACGGCTCGGCGCTGTTCACCCGTGGTGAAACCCAGGCGATCGTTGTTGCGACGCTCGGCACCGGCGAAGACGAACAGTATGTCGACAGCCTGACCGGCATGTACAAGGAACGTTTCCTTCTGCATTACAACTTCCCGCCCTACTCGGTCGGTGAAACGGGCCGTATGGGCTCCCCGGGCCGTCGCGAAATCGGTCACGGCAAGCTCGCATGGCGCGCTATCCGTCCGATGCTGCCGACTGCGGAACAGTTCCCCTACACGCTGCGCGTCGTATCCGAAATCACCGAGTCCAACGGCTCTTCGTCGATGGCAACGGTTTGCGGCACCTCGCTTGCACTGATGGACGCTGGCGTACCGCTGGCCAAGCCAGTTGCCGGTATCGCCATGGGCCTTATCCTCGAAGGCGAGCGCTTTGCGGTTCTCTCCGACATCCTGGGTGACGAAGATCACCTCGGCGATATGGACTTCAAGGTTGCAGGTACTGCCGACGGCATCACCTCGCTGCAGATGGACATCAAGATCGCCGGTATCACCGAAGAGATCATGAAGATCGCTCTGGAGCAGGCACAGGGTGGCCGCAAGCACATCCTCGGCGAGATGGCGAATGCCATCACCGAGAGCCGCGGCCAGCTTGGCGAATTCGCACCGCGCATCGAAGTGATGAACATTCCGGTCGACAAGATCCGTGAAGTCATCGGTTCGGGCGGCAAGGTCATCCGCGAAATCGTCGAAAAGACCGGCGCCAAGATCAACATCGAAGACGACGGCACCGTCAAGATCGCTTCTGCTTCCGGCAAGGAAATCGAAGCGGCCCGCAAGTGGATCCATTCGATCGTTGCAGAACCGGAAGTCGGCCAGATCTACGAAGGTACGGTCGTCAAGACCGCTGACTTCGGCGCTTTCGTCAACTTCTTCGGCGCCCGCGACGGCCTCGTTCACATCTCGCAGCTCGCTTCCGAGCGTGTCGCCAAGACCTCCGACGTCGTCAAGGAAGGCGACAAGGTCTGGGTCAAGCTGATGGGCTTCGACGAGCGTGGCAAGGTTCGCCTGTCCATGAAGGTTGTCGACCAGGCAACCGGCAAGGAAGTTGCCGCAGACAAGAAGAAGGAAGATGGCGAAGCCGCTGCCGAGTAAGGCAGCCTCGCCAGACCCTATCGAGGCGCGGGTTTTGCCCGCGCCTTTTTTCTATTCCATCTTGAGGACGCTCCAATGAGCCGTGATGCTGTTAAAACCCTTTTCCATCCCTTTGCCGCAGAGATGCTCGACTTGCCGAAAGAGGGCGAGCGCGTTCTGTTTCTGGGAGCGGAAGCCGGCCCGCGGCTAGACGGTTTTAACGCTGACATCGTCTCGGTTCAGAATTTTCGACCGCTTTACCGGGCTCTTCAGGCGCAGAACGCAGAGGTCACGCCGGATATTTCCGGCGAGGACTACGATGCGGCGTTGCTGCTTTGCGGCAAACATCGCGGCGAAAACGAAAACCGCGTCGCTGAAGCGCTCTCTCGCGTCAAGGCGGGTGGGTTGATCGTGGCGGCGGGATCGAAGGAAGACGGCATCCTGACGCTGCGCAAGACGCTGGCAAAGCTTGGCATCGAGGCGGAATCGACGCCGAAGTACCACGGCGTCGCCCTCTGGTTCAAACGGCCGGAAGACGTTGCATCTGCCGTGTCGAAACTCGCGCAACATTCCGTTACGGTTGCTGGCCGTTTCACCGCCATGCCCGGCATGTTCTCGCATGACCGCGTGGACGATGGCTCGGAGCTGCTCGCGTCGCGCCTGCCGACCGACTTCGACGGCAACGCCGCCGATTTCGGCGCAGGCTGGGGTTATCTCTCGGTCATGCTGGCGGAAAAATCGCCGCGCACGGCGCGTATCGATCTTTTCGAAGCGGACTGGAACGCGCTCGAATTCGCCAAAACCAATCTTCTTGAAAACAATCCGCGACTCACGGCGCGCTTCTTCTGGCAGGACCTTGCAAACGAGCCGCCGAAAGAAAAATACGACCTCATCATCATGAACCCGCCTTTCCACGCGGCAGGACAGGCGGCAGAACCCGCTCTCGGTCAGGCCTTTATCAAGACGGCTGCCGGCGCGCTTCGCAACGGTGGAAAGCTGCTGATGGTCGCCAATCGCGGCATGCCCTATGAGCCGGTGCTGGCGGCGGAATTCCGCACCAGCGCCGAGGTATGCCGCAACGCGCGCTTCAAGATCCTGAGCGCCCAGAAGTAAGCAATTCGAGCATCATCAGCTCAAAAGCCATGCCCACAGCGACACGGAAAGAACACCGGTCGCCGTGGAAATGCTGATTGTGGAGGCCGCAACGCTGTGGCCGATGCCGAAGCGGTTGGCGATCAGCCATGCATTCACCCCTGTCGGCACCGACGAGGTGAGCACGAGGGCAGCTGTCCATTCCCGGCTGAGGCCGAGAGCATGGCCCATGGCCCACACGCAGGCGGGCAGAAGCAGCAGTTTGAAAACCGTCATGGTGACGGCAATCCCCAGATTACCGCGAATGGTGTATTTCGTCAGCGCCATACCGAGCGAGATGAGCGCTGCCGGTCCCGCCATGGACGCGATCTGGTCAACCACGGTCTTGAGGATGGGCGTGAGCGTCACGCCTGAAACATTGGTCGAAAGCCCGATGAAAAGTCCGATCACCAGCGGATTTGTGATGAGGTTGCGGCCGACCTGCCTGAAGACAGAAGCCATGCTGCGCTTTTCGCCGCCCACCGCCTTATGAGTGGCGTTCTCCATCAGGATGGTACCGGCAATCATCATGACCGGCAGATGGATGGCCAGCAGAATGGAGAGGGCGACCAGCCCCTCATCCCCGATGGACCGCCCGACGAGCGGCAGGCCGATGAAGATATTGTTGGCAAAGGCCGAGGATATACCGGCTATGACGGCGATGCGACTATCCTGCTTGAAGATGTACCGCGTGACGATATGCCCAACCGTCCAGGTTACGGCCACGCCGGCGAAATAGGTCAGCCACAGCCGGAAGGGCGACGCGCCATGAAAATTCGCCTCCGCAAGGGTGCGGAAGATCAACGTCGGCACGGCGATCTTGAACACGAAATCGCTGAGAATCTCACCGGCATCAGCTCTGAACAAGCCGGCCTTGACGGTTAGCCAGCCGATCAGGATAAGAATGAAAATCGGAGCGACGTTCGCGGCAACGGCAGACATGGAGGGAGAGCTTTCGCGGCTTTTGCGGGAGATACTCCGCTTTAGAGCCTTTTCCAAGGGAATGGAATCGCGAAAACGCTGCACCCCGATGTTTCATTCAATACGCGACGTAGCTCCGTCAGGTATTTTTGCAGAAAGCCCCTCAAAACCGGTCACTGGATCAAACGGCGCTGCGGTCGGCTTGTCGAGCACCGTCTAATGAAAACCCGCTTGCGGCATTTAAAAAGGGTCGCCGCAAAGGTGGACCAAAAGAAAAAGCGGGGTTTCCCCCGCCTTTTGTCATATCCGTTATACGCCGTCAGTACATCCGTGACGGGGATAACGGGTGAGCCAGAAGACGTCATGTCTTCTATTCTGGTACGTATTCACGCACCGTTTGCTCTGATCGGAGTGATAGCTTAACCACATTACAGGCACATGACGCGTTTCTGTCTCTGGTGGAGAACCGCATATTTTCCCTTTGGGCTTTTCTTGCCGCCAGAATTGTTTAAGACCATTCAAAAATGTGCACCCTGCAAACCGGATAGGGCCTATGACGAAATTCGACGTACTGACTGTCGGCAATGCCATCGTCGACATCATTTCCCGTTGTGATGATCGCTTCCTCAATGATAACGCCATCACCAAGGGCGCGATGAACCTCATCGACGCGGAGCGGGCCGAACTGCTCTATTCGCTGATGGGACCCGCGCTCGAGGCCTCCGGCGGAAGTGCGGGCAACACGGCGGCGGGCGTGGCGAATTTCGGTGGCAGGGCGGCTTATTTCGGCAAGGTGGCCGAAGATCAGCTCGGCGAAATCTTCCAGCACGATATCCGCGCGCAGGGCGTCTATTTCGAAACGAAGCCGGAAGGCACGTTTCCGCCGACTGCCCGCTCGATGATCTTCGTCACGGAAGACGGTGAGCGCTCTATGAACACCTATCTCGGCGCCTGCGTCGATCTCGGTCCGGAAGATGTAGAAGAAGACGTCGTGGCGAACACGAAGGTCACCTATTTCGAAGGTTACCTGTGGGATCCGCCGCGCGCCAAGGATGCCATTCGCGATTGCGCCCGCATTGCGCATGAGAACGGCCGTGAAGTCTCCATGACGCTTTCAGACAGTTTCTGCGTAGGCCGATACCGCGAAGAATTTCTCGACCTGATGCGTTCCGGCACCGTGGACATCGTTTTCGCCAACAAGCAGGAAGCTCTCTCGCTCTATGAAACCGACGATTTCGAGCTGGCGCTGACGAAAATCGCTGCCGATTGCAAGATCGCAGCGGTGACGATGAGCGAAGAAGGCGCCGTTATCCTGCGCGGCACGGAACGCGTGAAGGTAGAAGCCTATCCGGTGTATGACGTGGTCGACACAACGGGTGCCGGCGATCTTTTCGCCGCCGGCTTCCTTTTCGGTTACACGCAGGATCGGTCTCTGGAAGACTGCGGCAAACTCGGCTGCCTTGCTGCTGCAGCCGTCATTCAGCAGGTCGGGCCGCGTCCGATGTCATCGCTCAAGGCGCTGGGCGAGAAAAACGGCCTTATTTAAAGGCCTCGCCGGGATAAGCACCCCAGATTTCACCCTGCGACACCCAGCCTGAGGCCTGACCGGCCTCGGCGCGGCACCAGTCGCCGTTGCATTCACCGATCCTGAAGACGACACCCGGCTCCAGCCGGGCGATGACGGAGGCGCCCGACTGTGCGTCGCGGCGCATGTTCACGTAGACATCCTTGCCCTTGCCGCGCATCCACGGCGCGGCGACGGCCGTGCGCTCGCCGGAGAGCAGCGCCTGGTTAACCCAGCCTTCCGTGCCATCGGCATCGCGGATGCGCCGCCAGTTCTCATATTCCTGAATGATTTCAACCGGCATTCCCGATTTCATATACATCCAGGAAACGGCATAATCCGTGCTGGGTCCGATGCGCATGTTGACGCGCTTGGATTTCAGGCTGACAAAACGCGGCAAAGGCAGGCCGCTTGCGCCTTTGGCAGCGCCTTGCGCCATGGCCTCGTTCGCCACACCAAAGAGGCCCAGAGACAATGCAATGCAAACCATAGAAACCACACTGCGCATGCCCATTTCCGTTTCCTGCCTTCTGCAAACCGGATTAAATTCGAGGAGGCTCGTTTCCACACGCCTCAAGCTTCGGCGAGTTTTATTTGTCTTCGCCGGTGGGTCTGGTAGAAACGCCCTGATTGAAAGAAATTATCGCTCTTTCTGGTTAATGACTTCTGAACAAGGCAGCGGCAAACGATGACCCACAAGAAGAGACCGACAGTCTATATCACCCGCAAATTGCCTGACGTCGTCGAAACCAGAATGCGGGAACTCTTCGATGCCGAACTGAATATCGACGATACGCAGCGCCGCGAGGAAGAGCTTGTGGCCGCCATGCAGCGGGTCGACGTTCTGGTGCCGACCGTCACGGACCGCATCACCGCCGCCATGATCGAGAAAGCAGGGCCGCAACTGAAGCTGATCGCCAGCTTCTCCAACGGCATAGACCATGTGGATGTGGACGCGGCCGCCCGAAAGGGCATCACAGTGACCAACACGCCCAACGTGCTGACCGAAGACAGCGCCGATATCACCATGGCGCTGGTACTGGCCGTGCCGCGCCGCCTGATCGAAGGCACGCGCGTACTTGCCAATGGCGCCGACGAATGGCTGGGCTGGTCGCCGACCTGGATGCTGGGACGGCGCATTTCCGGCAAACGCATCGGCATTGTCGGCATGGGCCGCATCGGTACGGCAGTTGCGCGGCGCGCCAAGGCTTTCGGCCTCTCCATACACTATCACAACCGCAAACGCGTCAACCCGGCGACGGAAGCGGAGCTTGAGGCAACCTATTGGGACAGCCTCGACCAGATGCTGGCGCGGGTGGATATTGTTTCCGTCAATTGCCCCTCCACACCTGCGACCTATCACCTGATCTCGGCACGACGGCTCGCTCTGATGCAGCCGACAAGCTACATCGTCAACACGGCGCGCGGCGATATCATCGATGAGGCGGCAATGATCCAGTGCCTGCGCGACGGAAAGATCGCCGGAGCCGGTCTCGATGTCTACGAGAACGAGCCGGCAATCAATCCCAAGCTCATCAAGCTCGCGAGAGAAGGCAAGGTCGTGCTGCTTCCCCATATGGGCTCGGCAACGATTGAGGGCCGGATCGAGATGGGTGACAAGGTCATCATCAACATCCGCACGCTTTTCGACGGACATCGACCGCCGAACCGGGTGCTGCCGGGGCGGAACTGAACCGGTTCAGACAAGCCGTGTCTGCTCGTGACATGGGACGGAGAAGCAGGCCTTTAAGCGGATCAAAAATTGAGCCGTCTCAGCCGAGGAATTTAGTCATTTCAATCGAAGTCGTGCGGTCATAACCCGGATGGGCGTTTTCAGCGGTTTTGATGAAACCCCAGGCGGCGAATTTCGCATGGTTGCCGACAAGCTCGATGCGCGTTTCCAGCCGCAGCGCCGGTAACGCCAATTCGCGGGCCAATGCTTCGGCCCGTTCCAGAAGCATTTTGCCGATGCCTTTGCCCTGCGCTTTCAGAGAGACGCACAGCTTGCCGACGTAAAGGCAGGCCGGTGGTTCCTGCCGGCAAAACAGGCAGCCAACAATCTCATCACCATCCAGCGCCACGAAAGCGGTCTCCGCCCTCGCCTTCTCCGCGAGATTTTCGAGCGTCAAACGGTGAGCGGACGATGGTGGGTCGATGACGCCGTCCATATAGGCGAAGGACAACATGATAAGCGCAAGCAGCTCCTGCCAGCGCTCGAATTCTTCGCCAATCCTTGTGATCTCAGTCATGTTTTTTTCCAGCAGGGCGGCGCTTGTAACGCACGGTTTCGAAGCGGGCCGACAGGGCGTCATAGAGAAGCAGGCGGCCGACCAATGGCTCGCCGGCTGCGGTGATCACCTTGATGGCCTCCATGGCCATGATCGTGCCGATCACGCCGGTCAAAGCGCCGACGATGCCCGTTTCCGCGCAATTCGGAATAAGCCCCTGCGGCGGTGGCTCGGGAAACAGATCGCGATACCCCGGCAGCAGATTACCATCGGCACCCGCCTCATAGGGTTTCAGCACCGTTACCGAACCATCGAAACGGCCGACAGCGCCCGTTACCAGCGGCCTTTTCGCAGCTTCTGCGGCATCGGCAGCGGCATAACGTGTGTCGAAATTATCAGAACCGTCGATAAGGAGATCGAAGGATGGCAGATGGGTGTGCGCCCAGATCTGCGAAAAACGCTCCTCAAAAACAAGGGTACGCACATGCGGGTTGAGCCGGGCGATGGCTGCGCGGGCGCTTGCCGTTTTCAGCTCACCGATCGTGCCGGTATCGTGAATCACCTGCCGCTGGAGATTGGAAAGGGAGACCACGTCGTCATCGATCAGGCCAAGCGTGCCAACACCGGCTGCAGCAAGATAATGAAGGACAGGCGCGCCGAGGCCACCAGCCCCGATTACCAGCACCCGCGCGGCCTTCAGACGCTGCTGCCCGGAACCGCCGATTTCCGGCAAGAGAATATGGCGCTTGTAGCGTTCGATTTCGTCCGGGCTCAGCGGGTCCATGTCGCACTCCATTTTTTCGCTGTCATGCCGTGATGCCCCCGTGGGAAACATTGAAGAATTGCGCCCTGTTGCCAAGGGCGGAGAACATTGCCGCATCCGTTCCGGTCATGAAACTCTGACCACCGAGCGCGTGAATGAGATCGAACAGAGCCGCCCGCCTGCCCTCATCCAGATGCGCGGCAATTTCGTCGAGCAGCAGAACCGGCGCATGGCCGGTCATATTGGCGGTGAGCTGGGCATGCGCAAGCACCAATCCCACCAGCAGCGCCTTCTGTTCTCCGGTCGAGCAACGCTCTGCCTCCATGTTCTTTTCCGCATGGCGCACGAACAGATCGACACGGTGCGGTCCATCAAGCGTGCGGCCTGCCGCCGCGTCTCGATACCGGCCTTCGCGCAGCATAAGCCTATACTCGTCTTCCAGATCGACAGCCGGCCGGTTGAGCGTGTCGTCCATGAAACCCGAGAGCGCCAGCGCTGCAGAGGGGAAGGCAGCATTGCCGGAACGGCCTTCGATGAGGCTCTTCAAAAGACCCAACATTTCATAGCGCGCGAGCGCCATGGAAATGCCGAGTTCCGCCATCTGCTTCTCGATACCGTCCAGCCAGACCGGATCGAAACGGCCTTCCGAAAGCAGACGGTTGCGGCCGCGCATGGCCTTTTCGAAGTCGCTTGCCCGCCGTCCATGCGCGGGATCGAGCGAGAGCACTAACCGATCGAGAAAACGCCGGCGATCCGAGGATGAACCGGTAAAAAGCCCATCCATGGCAGGCGTCAGCCACAGCACCCGCAGATGATCCGTCAATTCATCGACAGACTTCACCGATGTCCCGTTCAGCCTCAGGCGGCGCGACACTACCTCGCCGTCACCCTCGATCCCGGTTCCGATAGCGACCTCGCCGTCCATGCCGTCGACATCCGCAAAAATCGAAAAACCGGCGGCCTCCGCCCCCACTCGCGTCACATCGGACAGGGTGGCGCGGCGCAGGCCCCTTCCGGGCGAAAGAAACGAAACGGCCTCCAGGAGATTGGTCTTGCCGGAACCGTTGTCACCCGTCAGCACCACGTGGCGGTCATCCAGCGCAAGCGACGCCGCCGCATAGTTGCGGAAGTCCGTGAGTTTCAGCCGTAAAAGCGACACCTTATTCGTCATCTGTACGGCCTAAAACGAACATAGCTGGATAGCAAGGTGGGGAATGCGTCGTCCGCATTGAACATAATGCCACCACACCGCAATCCAGTCTCCAGTAGCAACTTTTTGAGCGGCCGGTTATTTATGCGTGGTCCCTCATTATCGGTAACCCCATCCATGCGCCTGATTTTTTCGCTCCTCCTCGCTTTCAGCCTTCTTTCATCCTGCGCGGGCAGACCGGGGGCGGATGTGTTGCAGGCCATAAACACCAAGACCACCGATACGAAAATCGTGACAGCCTATGTGGCGAGCACGCGGGAGAAAAACAACGAGGCCAAAAAGGGCTTTAGCGCTGGGCGGGCGGCTGAGCTGAATTATGCGCGCTTCGACATTTCCATTCCTCCCAGCCATAAAAGCGGAAATATCGAATGGTCCAAAGGTAAGCCGAACCCGAGCAAGGATTTTGTCGTCACCAAAGCCGATATGCTGACGAAAACGCGCTTCAATTCCGATCTTGGCGACGTCACCCGCTCCGGCAAGCAGATTGCGCTTTTCGTGCATGGCTATAATTACAGCTATCAGGAAGCCTTGTTCCGTGCGGCACAAATGGCAGCCGATGCCAATATGGATGGTGTGCCGCTGGTCTTTTCCTGGCCGTCACAGGCGAGCGTCACCGGTTACGTGGCCGACAAGGAATCAGCGACCTATTCGCGAGACGCGCTGGCCATGGTGCTGACCGACCTTACCAAGCAGACACCGAAAAAAAGCATTGTCGTGTTCGGTCACAGCATGGGCGGCTGGCTGGTCATGGAAGCGCTGCGACAATTGCGCTTCGAAGGCAGGAACGATGTGCTCTCCAAACTACAGGTAGTGCTGGCCGCGCCGGATATCGACGCCGATGTTTTCCGCAAGCAGATCGAGGTGGTGGGAAGGCTCAATCCGCCGCTCACCATTCTCGTCTCCAAGGACGACCGCGCCCTGAAGGCTTCCTCCATCCTGGGGGCCGATGTCACCCGCATCGGCGCGCTGGATGTGACCGATCCTCAAGTGCAGGAAGCCGCCCTGAAAGAGGGCGTTCAGTTCGTTGACATCTCCAAGCTCAAGGCATCGGATCCGCTCAACCACGACCGCTATGCGGCACTCGCGTCGCTGGTGCCACAACTGGAGGCGAGCCGGAACGGCAACGGCGAAAACGGCATAGGCCGCGCGGGTGCCTTTGTGTTCGATGCTATCGGGGCAACGGTATCCAGCCCCTTCCGGCTTGCGAGCCAGGTCGTGAACCCGCAATAACTTTTGCGGGTTCTTGGCGACAACCGGTTCAGAAATCCCAGTCTTCGTCTTCTGTGGCGACCGCCTTGCCGATGACATAGGAAGAGCCGGAGCCGGAGAAGAAGTCGTGGTTCTCGTCGGCATTGGGAGACAGCGCCGAGAGGATCGCAGGATTGACCCGGCAAGCCTCGGGTGGAAACAGCGCCTCGTAACCCAGATTCATCAAGGCCTTGTTGGCGTTGTAATGCAGGAACTGCTTGACGTCTTCCGTCAGGCCAACGCCGTCATAGAGGTCTTGGGTATATTTGGCTTCGTTGTCGTAAAGCTCAAGCAAAAGATCGAAGGCGAAATCCTTGATCTCCTGTTTTTCCGCTTCGCCCAGACGTTCGAGCGCGCGCTGGAACTTGTAGCCGATGTAATAGCCATGCACGGCCTCATCGCGAATGATGAGACGGATCAAATCGGCCGTGTTGGTAAGCTTGGCGCGACTTGACCAGAACATTGGCAGGTAGAAGCCGGAATAGAACAGGAAGCTCTCCAGAAACACGCTGGCGACCTTCATTTTCAACGGATTTCCGCTATCATATTCGCGCATGATGAGCGCGGATTTGCGTTGCAGGAATTCGTTCTCCTCCGACCAGCGATAGGCGTCATCGACGTCAGGCGTGGAGCAGAGCGTCGAGAAGATCGAGGAATAGGAGCGGGCGTGGACCGCCTCCATGAAGGAGATGTTGGAAAGCACCGCCTCCTCGTGCGGCGTCGCCGAATCCGCCATCAGGCGCACGGAACCGACGCCGTTCTGGATCGTGTCCAGCAATGTCAGCCCGGTGAAGACGCGGATCGTCAGGGTCTGCTCTTCCGGCTTCAGCGTTCCCCAAGACGGGATATCGTTGGAGAGCGGCACCTTTTCCGGTAGCCAGAAATTCGATGTCAGGCGATTCCAGACTTCGAGATCCTTGTCATCCTCGATGCGGTTCCAGTTGACCGCGCGAATACGGGACGCGGGTTTTACGGCAATATTCATTGTCTTGTCCCTCAATTCAGAGCGTGCAGGATACGCAGCCCTGAACCTGCGTGCCTTCCAGCGCCATCTGGCGCAAACGGATGTAGTAGATGGTCTTGATGCCTTTTTTCCAGGCGTAGATCTGCGCCCGGTTGATATCGCGCGTCGTTGCCGTATCGCGGAAGAACAATGTCAGCGACAGGCCCTGATCGACATGCTGGGTGGCCGCCGCATAGGTATCTATGATCTTTTCCGGACCGATTTCGTAGGCATCCTGATAATATTCGAGATTGTCGTTCGAAAGGTAGGAAGCCGGATAATAAACACGGCCGATCTTGCCTTCCTTGCGAATTTCAATCTTCGAGACGATGGGATGGATCGAGGAGGTCGAGTGGTTGATATAGGAGATCGAGCCTGTGGGCGGCACGGCCTGAAGGTTCTGGTTATAGAGGCCGGTCTCCATGACGGCCTGCTTCAACGCTTTCCAGTCCTCCTGTGTCGGAATGGAAATGCCGGCTTTCTCAAAAAGGTCGCGGACCTTTTCCGTCGCGGGCAGCCATTCCCGGTCGGTATATTTATCGAAGTAGTCGCCCGAGGCATATTTGGAGTTTTCAAAGCCCTTGAAGCTCTGGCCCCTTTCAGTGGCAAGGCGATTGCTGGCGCGGATGGCGTGATAGGTCACCGTGTAGAAATAGATATTGGTGAAATCGATGCCCTCTTCGGAGCCGTAGAAGATGCGCTCGCGCGCCAGATAGCCATGCAGGTTCATCTGACCAAGCCCGATGGCGTGGCTCGCATCATTGCCCTTTTCCACGGAAGGGACAGACGAGATGTGGCTCATGTCCGAAACGGCCGTCAGCGCCCGGATGGAGGTTTCGATCGTCTTGCCGAAATCAGCCGAATCCATTGCTGAAGCAATGTTGAGCGAGCCGAGATTGCAGGAAATATCCTTGCCCATATGGCTGTAAGAGAGATCGTCGTTGAACTCGCTCGCCTCGCTGACCTGTAGGATTTCCGAGCAGAGATTGCTCATGCTGATACGGCCGGCGATCGGATTGGCGCGGTTAACCGTATCCTCGAACATGATATATGGATAACCGCTTTCGAACTGAATTTCTGCGATGACTTGGAAGAACTCGCGTGCCTTGATCTTCTTCTTGCGGATGCGACTGTCGGCGACCATTTCCTGATATTTTTCGCTGACGGAAATCTCGGTGAACGGCACGCCATAGACCCGCTCAACATCATACGGCGAGAACAGGTACATATCCTCGTTGTTTCTCGCGAGTTCGAAGGTGATATCAGGGATCACCACGCCGAGCGAAAGGGTTTTGATCCGGATTTTTTCGTCGGCGTTTTCGCGCTTGGTATCGAGGAAACGCATGATGTCGGGGTGATGGGCATGCAGATAGACCGCGCCAGCGCCCTGGCGCGCGCCAAGCTGGTTGGCGTAGGAGAACGAATCTTCCAGCAGCTTCATGACAGGAATGACGCCGGAGGACTGGTTTTCGATCTGTTTGATCGGCGCGCCGGCTTCGCGAATATTGGTCAGGGACAGTGCTACGCCACCGCCACGCTTGGAAAGCTGCAATGCTGAATTGATGGACCGGCCGATGCTTTCCATATTGTCTTCCACACGCAGCAGAAAACAAGAAACCAGTTCACCGCGGCTTTTCTTGCCCGCGTTGAGAAAGGTCGGGGTTGCCGGCTGGAAGCGGCCGGAAATGATTTCATCCATCAGATCGCGGGCAAGCTGCTCGTCGCCACGCGCCAGAGCCAGCGCCACCATACAGACGCGGTCCTCATAACGCTCCAGGTAACGCTTTCCGTCGAAGGTCTTCAGCGTATAGGACGTATAATATTTGAAGGCGCCGAGAAATGTCGGAAAACGGAACTTTCTGGCATAGGCCTCGTCGTAGAGGTCACGGACGAAATTGAAGGAATACTGGTCCAGCACCTCCTGTTCGTAATATCCCTCGGTCACGAGATAATCGAGCTTTTCCCTGAGATTATGGAAAAACACCGTGTTCTGGTTGACGTGCTGAAGGAAATATTGCCGTGCCGCAAGGCGGTCCTTGTCGAGCTGGATCTTCCCGTTTTCATCGTAGAGGTTCAGCATCGCGTTCAGCGCGTGATAGTCCAGTCCCGCGTCCAGGTGTTTCTGCGCGGCGGTTACTTGTTGTTTGGCATCCGTGTTGCGCACCGCGCTCGAGGTCAGCGTGTCCAAAATCGTTCCAATCCATGATTGACGTTGGCGACATCTTCCTCCGTGCCGAGAAGCTCGAAGCGGTAGAGAAACGGCACCGCGCATTTACGCGACACGATATCTCCGGCGGATGCGAAAGCTGCGCCAAAATTCGTATTTCCCGCCGCGATGACGCCGCGAATGAGATTTCGGTTTGAGGGCTCGTTCAAAAACCGGATAACCGGTTTCGGTACCGCTCCTTTCATGCCGCCGCCCCCATAGGTGGGGGTGACGAGAACATAGGGCTCCGACACGTGAGGAACGTCTTCCTCGGCGCCGAGCGGCAGGCGAAGCAATCGTCGCCCCAGTTTCTGAAGGAAGCGATGAGTGTTCTCAGACCGGCTGGAATAATAGACGATCAGCCCCATCGCATCGCCTCCTCAGCTGATCGAGCCAATCATGTCCGGACGGAAACCCGCCCAATGGCGCTCGCCGGCAACGACCACGGGAACCTGCATGTAACCAAGGCCGCGAACGCGATCGAGGGCATCCGCATCTTCGGAGATATCGACGATCTCGTAGCTGACACCGATGCGGTCAAGCGCACGATAGGTGGCAGTGCACTGGACGCAGGCGGGTTTGCTGTAAACGGTGACGGTCATTGTTTCCTCTTTCGAAGCCGCTTTTACGCACGGCTCAACATTGCCCGCCTGCAATCGCAAGCGGGTGGCGATGGTTCTGTCATTCTGGCGAGGCGCGCGGCTCAGTCGGCGCAAGATCGCTGTCTACGCCGACGAGCGTAGAAACTTATAAAAATGCACTGGCATGACTTCACCCCGAAGCTTGTTCTGGAGGGGGCAGAAAAGGGCGCACGCAATTCATTTGCGTCATACACCTTCCTTCCGGACACCCCGCCGGTGGACGTTTTCGCTCAAGGCAGGTCTCCTGACTTGCGGGTCAAAACATCCATTCCCACCTTCCCGGAGCTTTTAGCGCCAGTGGCTCAAATCGGAACGACGCTCACCGCTTACAGTTGCGGGGGCAGTTTCGGCATTGCTTCACCATAATGGTGTTGCGCACCGAATTCCCGTCTTAGCTCCCGACGCTTGCGAATCGAAAGAACCTTGAACACCACATATAGTATATGAGGAATTTTTTTCGTCAATAATTAGACATGCGAAAGCCCCACCCTGTGGATCAAAAAGATTCAACACATGGTCAACAAAGGCTTAACGGTGAATGCTCGATGCCGCCTACGGACGGAAGCGGCGGGTTATTCCCAGATATCGATGCGAATATCGGCGGGGCGGGAGTTCTCAATCACCCGCTTTCCGTTGGGAAGATCATTTTCGAACAGTTTGGCGTGAATCTCGGTCGCATCGAGACCATAGCCCTGCCATCTATCCCGCAAGCGTTCCTCGAGCACCGCAACGGATGGGCCTACGAAGACGGTAAGATCGAAGCTGCCGGAAAGCTTCGTCCACGGCGCCTCGTTCAACAGCAGATAGTTGCCTTCGGCAAGGATGAAGCGTGTTTCTGGCGCCATGGCGCGAGCGGAGGCAATGGCTATTTCGCGGGAGCGGTCAAAAACCGGGACAAGAACTTCCTGCCCGCCCTGACGAACTGCGGAGACGATATCAAGAAAGCCGCGCACGTCGAAGGTCTCCGGTGCGCCTTTTCGCGGCAAGAGCCCCCGTTCTTCGAGAATACCGTTATCCATATGGAAGCCGTCCATGGGCAGGACAGCCGCAGCCTCGCCGCGCGCCACGAGGGCACCGCACAGGGCATCCGCCAGCGTGGATTTGCCGGCCCCAGGGGGACCGGCAATGGCAATGATAAAACGAGATTTATCCTCTGCCCGCCGAAGAACGTCTTCGACGATCGTTTCAAGCTTCAACGTCATGCGGCCAGCGTTTCCTTTGGCGCTTCCTTGGCGCCCGTCATGAAGGCGACGGCGTCGGACATGGTATAGTCCTTCGGATTGATGACGCACAAACGCTTGCCCAGCCGATGAATATGAATCCGGTCAGCAACCTCGAAAACATGCGGCATGTTGTGCGAGATGAGAACGATCGGTAGCCCTCGCGCGCGCACATCCAGAATAAGCTCGAGAACGCGGCGGCTTTCCTTGACGCCGAGCGCCGCCGTCGGTTCGTCAAGGATGACGACCTTGGAGCCGAAGGCGGCTGCACGCGCCACCGCAACACCCTGGCGCTGGCCGCCGGAGAGGGTTTCCACCGCCTGATTGATGTTCTGGATCGTCATCAGGCCGAGTTCAGAGAGTTTCTCACGGGCAAACTTTTCCATCGCCGGACGGTCCAGTGCCCTGAACAGGCTTCCCTGAATACCGGGTTTGCGGATTTCACGGCCGAGAAACATATTGTCGGCTATGGACAATGCGGGAGACAGCGCAAGGTTCTGATAAACGGTTTCGATACCAGCCTTGCGCGCCTCGATCGGCGAGCGGAACTGTACCGGCTTGCCTTCCAGCCTGATCTCCCCTTCATCAGGTGTCACCGCACCGGAAATCGCCTTGATGAGAGAGGATTTTCCAGCACCGTTATCACCGATGACGGCGAGGATTTCGCCCGGATAAAGGTCAAAATCGGCATTGTCGAGCGCAGTCACACGACCGTAGCGTTTAACGAGATTGCGTGCTGTGAGGATAGGTTCTTTTGCCATCAGCCTGCTACCTTTCTGATCCACTGGTCGATTGCGACAGCCAAGATGATAAGGACGCCGATCAACAGATAGGTCCATTGTGGGTCTGTTCCGATAAGTCGCAGGCCGAGAGAGAAGACACCGACGATCAGCGCGCCGAAGATCATGCCCATGATCGAGCCGCGTCCGCCAAACAGCGATATGCCGCCGATGACCACTGCGGTGATGGATTCGATGTTGGCGAACTGACCGGCGGTCGGCGATACCGAGCCGATGCGGCCGATGAGAGCCCAGCCCGCGAAGGCGCAGATAAGCCCGGAAAGTGTGTAGACGGTCGTCAGCATGCGCTTGACGTTAACGCCGGCAAGTTCGGCTGCGTCAGGATCATCACCCACTGCATAGAGATGTCGACCCCAGGCGGTGCGGTTCAGCACATACCAGAGCAGGGCAACCAGCAGAACCATCGCAATGACGCCATAGGTGAAGACGGCGCTGCCGATGCGGATATTGTTGCCGAAAAACTGGAGAATGGGCGCCTGTTGGACGATATCCTGTGAGCGGATCGTTTCGTTGGCCGAATAGAGGAAATTGGTGGCCAACACGATCTGCCACATGCCCAGTGTAACGATGAAGGGCGGCAGCCGCATGCGCGAAACCAGCACGCCATTGATAAAGCCACAAAATGCGCCGACTGCGAGACCGCAGATAATCGAGAGTTCGGCAGGCAAACCATAGCGGAACGTAAACTGTCCCATGACGACGGAGGACAGGACCATGATCGCACCGACCGAAAGATCGATACCCGCAGTCAGAATGACCAGCGACTGTGCCGCGCCGACGATGCCGACGATTGCCACCTGCTGAAGGATAAGGGTCAGCGAAAAGGCCGAGAAAAACTTGCCGCCCAGGGTCATGCCGAAGACAGCCAGCGACAACACCAGAACGATCAGCGGTACGGCCGCCGGGCTGGAATGCAGAAAGTGCTGGAATTTTTCAAGCAAACTCTTGTTGTGCGTATCGAAAGCAGCGACCTGGGTCGAACTTCCCGACAGCGCTTTTTCAAATTCATTATGCGGTTGAGCCCGCACTGGCTGATCGCTCATGGATTTTCCTCCCGATCGCTCCATCGCATCAGCCCCGAACCCGGGATTATTTTCCAGAGGGGACAATGCGTAGATTCAAACTGTTGAGAAGCGTGCCTCAGTTACGTCCACGGACGCCGGGCGCGCTCGTTTGTTCCTGTCCGATCACCCAGATCGTTCTTTTTAACCATTCCGGTTCAAGGGCGGGGGCAAATTGCCCCCCGCCGATTTCAACGGTGTAGTATCAGCCCCAGCACTTCTTCAGGCCTTCCTTGGTGTCGATCGAATCGAGACCCTTGACCGGCTTGTCGGTTACCAGCGTTACGCCGGTGTCGAAGAAGTTCTTGCCTGCCGTCGGCTTCGGCTTTTCACCGGTGTCGGCAAACTTCTTGACGGCTTCCACGCCGAGTGCCGCCATCAGCAGCGGGTATTGCTGAGACGTCGCGCCGATCACGCCTTCCGCAACGTTCTTGACACCAGGGCAACCGCCATCGACGGAAACGATCAGAACATCCTTTTCGCGTCCGACGGCTTTCAGCGCTTCGTAAGCACCGGCAGCTGCAGGTTCGTTGATGGTGTGAACGACGTTGATGGTCGGATCCTTCTGCAGCAGATTTTCCATCGCAGAGCGGCCGCCTTCTTCGTTACCGTTGGTAACATCATGACCAACGATACGCTTGTCGTCTTCATCACCAATCTTGTTGATGTCCTTCACGTCGATGCCGAAGCCCTTCATGAAGCCCTGGTTGCGCAAAACATCAACGGTTGGCTGGGAAGGCGTGAGGTTGAGGAAGGCGATTTTCGCGTCCTTGGCCTTGTCGCCGAGGGTGCCGGCAGCCCATTTGCCGATCAGCTCGCCGGCCAGAAGATTGTCGGTAGCGAAAGTGGAGTCAGCGGCATCAACGGGTTCGAGAGGTGTATCGAGGGCGATGACCAGAAGACCGGCATCGCGCGCCTTCTGCACGGCCGGAACGATGCCCTTGGTGTCCGATGCGGTAATCAGGATACCCTTGGAGCCATCGGCAATGCATGTCTCGATCGCGGCCACCTGGCTTTCGGAATCGCCATCGATCTTGCCGGCATAGGACTTCAGCGTCACGCCAAGTTCTTTAGCCTTGGCGGTAGCGCCTTCCTTCATCTTGACGAAAAAGGGATTGGTGTCGGTTTTGGTAATAAGACAAACCGAAGTATCGGCGGCGGACGCGACGGACGCGAAAGAAACGCCGAGCGCAAGCGCGCCCAGAAGAGCGGAAACAGTCGTCTTCATTGTAATCCTCCCATTGAATGTTTGAGTACCGTGACGGTTACCCGACGATCTCGTCTCCTCCGAGAACAGCGACCGTTGACACAGATGGAACCACCAAAGGAAACGGCTGTCAATAAATAAATCCGATTGAATTATTAATTCCGTATGGCATTCTAACAAGCGGCAGGGAGGAATATCGCCGCGTCGTTTAACGTTGCGATAGCAAGATTGCCATAAAGCCTGCATGTATCGGTCGCGGCGGATATGGCGGGCGGGAGGATGAAACTATGAGACAATCTGTCGAGACGGCGCCGCCCGCGCCGTCCACCAACATGGATATGAGCGGCGGCGCCAACCAGATTGGGGTGCGTGCTTATAACGAGCGGCTTGTGCTGTCGCTGGTTCGCCGCCACGGCGGCTTGTCGAAAGCCGAAATATCCAGGCTTTGCGGTCTCTCGGCGCAGACTGTCTCGGTCATCATGCGCTCGCTCGAAAGTGACGGTCTTCTTATTCGTGGCGAAAGACTGCGCGGCAAAGTCGGGCAGCCTTCGACGCCGATGCGCCTCAATCCCGATGCCGTCTTCTCGTTTGGCGTAAAAATCGGCCGTCGCAGCGTCGATCTGGTGCTGATGGATTTCGTCGGCCGGATCAAGCTGAAGCTCCGCAGAACTTACCCCTATCCTATGCCGGAATGGATTTTGCCATTCGTCATCGAGGGTATCACGGAACTCGAATCCAAGCTCTCTCCGGCCGAACGGCAAAAAATTGCCGGTGTCGGCATTGCCGCGCCGTTCGAATTGTGGAACTGGGCGCAGGAGGTGGGCGCGCCGCAGAATGAGATGGAGCGCTGGCGCGACGTCGATATCCGTTCCGAAATTGCGGATGGCGTCAGCTATCCGGTTTTCCTGCAGAACGATGCGACCAGTGCCTGCGGTGCAGAACTGGTTTTTGGTGCAGGCCAGAACTACCCCGATTTTCTCTATATCTTCATCGGATCCTTCATCGGTGGCGGTGTCGTTTTAAACTCCGCACTGTTTTCCGGAAAGACGGGCACCGCCGGTGCAATCGGCCCCTTGCCGGTCCAGGGGCAGGACGGCAACACGGTCCAGCTTCTGAAAATCGCCTCCATCTTCGTTCTGGAAAACATGTTGCGCGAACGCGGCATCGATCCACGTCCCCTGTGGTTCTCGCCGGATGAATGGATCGATTTCGGAGAGCCGCTGGAAAACTGGATTGGAAAAACGGCCGCGGCCCTTGCGCAAGCCGTCATCGCTGCAGCCTCCATCATCGATTTTTCCAGCGTCATCATCGACGGCGGTTTTCCGGATTGGGTCAGAGCAAGAATAGTCTCCGCCACCCGTCTTGCCCTCAAACATCACGATCTTCAGGGTGTTACGCTGCCGGAAATCATTGAGGGAGCAGTCGGCAGCCAGGCCCGGGCTATCGGGGGAGCGAGCCTGCCCCTGTTTTCCCGTTATCTCATCGACCAGAATGTTCTGTTCAAGGACACGACAGGTTGAGGTTTCAGGCCCTGCCGAAATTTCCTGGCGGGACTCTTTGCCGGATTCAAATGGTCACTCGCTGGCGGCATGTTCCATGATAGCCGCCAGAAAAGCAGGGCCGTATCGTTCCAGCTTTGTGTCTCCCACTCCGGGTATCCGCGCCATTTCTCCCACAGAAGCCGGTCTTGCTGCCGCAAGCTCAATGAGTGTCTTGTCGTGAAAAATCACATAGGGCGGAACGTTCTGTGCGCGGGCAATTTCCATGCGCTTCGCACGCAGCGCCTCAAAGAGGCTGCGATCGGCCTCCGGTAAAACAGTGGCGGCGGGCTTGCGAGTCGCCTGTTGTCGCGCCGAACGGGGAGCGGACGGTATCCTCAACATCAGGGACGGCTTTTCGCGCAGGAACCGCCTCCCTTCTTCGGAAATGGACAATCCCCCGTGACCGGCCAGATCAACCTCGATCAGGCGCAGCGCAACCATCTGGCGCAGGATGGCCCGCCAGGTGCGATTGTCGTGCTCTTTGCCGATGCCGTAGGTCGTGATCCGATCGTGACCAAAGCTCGATATCCGTTCATCTTCCATGCCCAGCAATACGCGGATGACATAGGCCTGGCCGAAACGTTCTCCCGTGCGGTAAATGCAGGACAGCAACTTTTGCGCGGCAATGGCACCATCAAACAGGTCCGGCGGTTCCGCACAGGTGTCGCAATTGCCGCAGGGCTCGCAATGGTCGCCGAAATAAGACAAAAGCACCCGCCGACGGCAACCGGCGGTTTCCGCGAGGCCAAGCAACGCATCGAGCTTCCGGCGCTCCATGTTTTTGCGCTGGTCGCCCGCATCCGACTCTTCGATAAAGCGGTTGCGCAATGCGATGTCTTCATAACCGTAAAGCATAAGCACGTCGGACGGCAGACCATCACGGCCGGCACGGCCGGTTTCCTGATAATAGGCTTCGATGCTGCTGGGCAGATCGATATGCACGACGAAGCGCACATCCGGTTTGTCGATGCCCATACCGAAAGCCACGGTTGCAACCATGATGACCGCTTCACCATGCTGGAAGTGGGTCTGGTTCGCCTCGCGGGCGGCCTTGTCCATGCCGGCGTGATAGGGCAGCGCATCACGCCCCTCCTCGCGCAGCCAGGCTGCCGTCTCATCGACCTTGCGTTTGGAAAGGCAATAGACGATGCCGCTTTCGTCCTCGCGACCCGTCAGGAAGCGCTTCAGCTGTGTACGTGGATTATCCTTTTCCATGATCGCATAGCGGATATTTGGCCGATCGAATCCGGCTATGAAGGCGTCGCTTCCGTTGATCCCGAGATGACCCAGAATTTCGGCGCGGGTTGGCTCGTCCGCAGTCGCCGTCAGCGCCATGCGTGGCGTATCCGGAAAGCGCTCGATCAACGTGTCTAGCTGGCGGTACGGGGGACGGAAATCGTGCCCCCACTGCGATAGACAATGGGCTTCGTCGATCGCGATCAGCGACAGGCTGATAGGTTGAAGCGCATTCAGAACATCCGGCTTAAGAAGGGTCTCCGGCGCAGCATAGAGAATATCGACCTTGCCAGCCCGCATATCCTGCCAGAGTGCCCGCCGCTCTTCTGGGGAAAGATCGGAGTTGAGAGCTTCTGCGCGCACACCTGCCTGACGCAAGGCGGCGACCTGATCGACCATCAGCGCGATCAGGGGCGAAACAACCAGCCCCATTCCCTGACGGGCGAGCGCCGGAATCTGGTAACAAAGCGACTTCCCGCCCCCTGTTGGCATCAATACAAATGCATTGTTGCCTGCCATCACATGCCGGATGATTTCGGCCTGCTGTCCACGAAACGTATCGTAGCCATAGACGGTCTTGAGAATCTGCAAGGGATCGGCGGTCACGTTGGCTTTCTTATGAGCTGGACGGTTTACGCATCATGGTCAAATCAGGGGCTATCGCAACGCAGAAAGGCTGAATGAGTCGCAGAAAAAAGAGCGCCAATTGTGAACGATGCGAACTTATATAGGTTTGGATGTTATTTGAGGTATTTCGCAAAAGGAAAACCCCGCAGCTTAAGCTACGGGGTTTTTGTGAAGATGGTTGCGGGGGCAGGATTTGAACCTGCGGCCTTCAGGTTATGAGCCTGACGAGC